>NZ_CP060720.1:1812499-2416666 GCF_014397115.1 Vagococcus carniphilus | reverse complement strand
AATAGTGAAGTTCAAGAAGGACTCACTCAGTTGAGGGCACAGCAACTATCTTTAACAAATCCGTTTGTTATTTATTTAAATGACAGAATAGCTTTTCGGACTTTTGCAGGAACTAAAATAAATTATACCCTACAGATTTTATTTAGTATAATTTATGCTAATGAACTAATTGAATATAACGATAACAAGATGTCCCTATTTATTGACATTATTCCAGATTCTTTAAAAAGAATAGTTCAAAGAACAAAAGAATTTGTATGGAGTAAAAAAGTATTAGTAGATTATTTAATAAATAACCCTACTTTGGTCAATAAACATATGTCTAATATTAAATATCAGAAACTGCTACCTTTTGATATACAAGTTAACTATGTTATAGAAAATTGTCTGAATTTACCTCAAACTTTAATTTATTTAGAGGAAATAGAGCAGTTACTTAACAATGAGATATAATATTCAATCAACCCTCCCACTCTTATACCAAAGAGCTTGTCTCCAACTTCAATGCTTTATCAATACCAAATAGATATTAAAAAAATGACATAACCGATTTTTTCGGTTATGTCATTTTTATTTTAAAAGACTAAACTATCAATTAATTCTTTTCTAGGGTTTGGTAAAACGATATGATTAATAATCATCGCTTCATCTTTTGCCCCTTCAACACCAGCTTCAACGGCAGCTTTAACCGCATCCACGTCACCAGTAAGAACAACAAAAGATTTTCCAGCAATTCCAGTTGCTAATTGTAAACTAATTAAGTCAACACTAGCAGCTTTAACCGCAAAATCTGCGGCAACGATAGAGCCTGCTGCTGAATAGTATTCAATCGCCCCAATTGCTCGAGCGTTATCTGGTACATGAGTCATATTGATAGCACGAACAACTTGAGGGTCGATACGAGGAATGATTAGTTTTCCTACAATATGCATACCACCAATTCGTGTTCCTTCTTCAATAGATTGCGTCACAGCATCCACGCGACCTGAAATAATAATGTAGTATTTACCAGGACAGCTAGCTTTAGCTGAAATCAACTGACACTCTGCGACTTTTAACATATAGTCAACTGCTTCAATTCCTTTAGCAATACTATTTAATTCTAAAAATCCTAATGTATCTATTTCCATGATTAAGCCACATCCTTTTTAATTTGAATTAGAGAGTCACTCACACATAGGACTTCACCTGAAATACTTGCGTGTATTGGTGCGCCTAAACTACCTTCATCAATATCAGCAATTAATTGTCCTTTTTCAACTCTGTCGCCTTTTTTAACAACAGACTTACAAGGAGCGCCAATATGCATTTTTAATGGAATAAATACTTCTTCCGTTTCATGAGTAATTAACTCAGAAAGATCATTGTTAACATATTTTTCTAGTCCCATTTTAAGTAAGATATTTTTAGGTGGCGTTTTTTGATATTCTCTCATTGGTTGTGGGATTAATTCTTCACCATTATATTGGTAGCGAATGCCTTTTTCAGCCAATCGTTGTTTAACATAAATGTTAACTTGACGAGGTGATAGAGACATCGGACAAGCAATAACCTCACAGATACCACATTCACAACATAGGATAGCTTGTTTCCAAACTGGATCATCATCAATATCATCAGGGACATCACTAGTAGCTAAATGTCTCATAACCTGATGAGGATGTAGCGGAATCCCAATCTGATATCTTGGACAAAGTTGCGTACATAATCGACATTGAATACAGGCAGCTTTAGCTTGAGTAATGATTTGATTGATTTGACGTTCGTGTAATTGATAGAGATACTCTTTTTCTTCTAGGATAATGATTCCAGAAGTAGTTTTAGTTACGACTTGATCGTTAAAGTTGTTATGGTTACCAATCTTACCCATCATTGGTCCACCATTTAAAAAGATGAACTGCTTAAGAGGAGTACCGCCTGCTAATTCTAAACAAGTAGAAAAAGGAGTCCCAACAGGAACTAAAACCATAGTTGGTTTATTAACAGCTCCAGTAATTGTAACTAATTTTTCAGTAACAGGTTTGTCATGTTCCATTGCTTCGTAAACATTAAGCATTGTTGTAATGTTTGAAACAACACAACCAACTTGTAGCGGAATACCAGTTGGCGGAACAGTTCTTCCGGTTACTTCAAAAACCATAACTTGCTCATCACCAGCAGGATAAAAATTATTCATCTTGTGAATTGTGATAGGAGCGTTTTGATTTTCTATTGCAGACTCTAAGCAAGCAATTTCTTCGTGGTAGTAGTCTTTTGTTGCGATAACAATTTTTTCGCATTCTACCATTTTTCCAACTTCAGTAATGGCCTTGATACATTCTTCGGCAAAATGTTTCATGACATAGTGGTCAGTTTTTAGCAAAGGTTCGCATTCAGCGGCATTGATGATTAGATACTCAGCCTTTGCATTCATTTTTTTAGCGGTTGGAAAACCGGCACCACCAGCACCGACAATTCCAGATTTGTGAATTTTTTCTAATAACATTTTATCACCTACAATTATAAATTTTGTAATGTAGACGCCATTGTCATGTCCAATTGTAAGCCTTATCTACTGTGAAATCAATTAAAATGTTAAAAAATGAACATAGTTGATAATGATTATCAACCTCATATTTAACAAAGTCTGAAAGATGGAAGGTGGACGATATCTTTAATTTTTGATATAATGGTGAAAAATTGACCAAATACTCACGATGAAGTGGGTTTAATTGCAAGGGCGCAAAAAAGACATTCATCTTTTTGTGCCTTTTTTTATTTAAGGAGGAGTAACATGCGAGCTAGTGAACCTATTCAATTACAATCGGGTGTAACACTGAAAAATAGATTAGTGTTTGCTCCTATCTCTACAATGGAAGACGCGCCAGATGGTAAAGTAACAAAAGATGAGTTGTCTTTTTTTGCCCAAAGAACTGGGGATGTAGGGGCTATTGTTATAGCATCAGCTTATGTTGATCAAGAGGGCAAATCTTATGGAAATAATTTAAGCGTTAGCCATGATCATTATATTGAAAGTTTAAAAGAGTTACCTCGCGTCATTCAGCAAAACGATACTAAAATATTTTTACAGCTTTACCATGGAGGGGCAATGGCAGAAGGTCAGGTTGAACATTTTAAACCTGTGTGCGTGAGCCAAACTTCCAGTCGTTTAACAGAAGGAAAAGAATATCGTGAGTTGACAGATTCAGAAATCGAACAAATTATTTTGGCTTATAAAGAGGCAACTTTACGTGCGATGAAAGCAGGATTTGATGGAGTAGAGATTCATGCAGCTAACTCCTACTTACCCAATCAATTTTTAATGCCAACTTGGAATTTAAGAGAGGATAAATGGGGTGGACCTCTTGAGAATCGATTACGTTTTTTAGAAGTATTAATTGATCAAATAAAAGAAGTTGTTGCAATGAATCAAGTAAAGCCTTTCGCTTTAGGTGTTCGTATTTCTTTAGAAGACGCTTTTTTAGGAACTCAAGAAGAAAGAGATGCTTCATTCAAAGAAGCGCTTGGTGTTTTAAAAATGTTGGATGATAAAGGTTTGGATTATCTTCACATAACGAGCTCTAATGCCTTAGAAAAAAAAGAGATTAACGGACAAAAAATCGAATTGTTGAGATTATTGAAGAGATTTGCTGAAAAAACACCTCTAGTTGGTTGTGGTAACTTACTACAATCTGAAGAAGTGGAAGAAGCGTTAGAGTTTTCTGATTTAGTATCAGCTTGTAGACCCTTTGTTTTTACTCCTGATTGGGCAAAAAAGATACAACAGGGAGAATTGATTGAACTTCCAAGTACAGGAATTGACTGGCAGTTAAGACAAAAGTTGAACATACCAAGAAATCTTTGGAAGGGAATTGAATCTTCTCCAGATTGGTATTTATATAAATTTTAAATTAAGAAAATAGAGGTCATAAAAATGAATGAAAAAAATAGAATTATTCAAGAATCGGTGCCAGGTCGTCAGATAACGATTGCACATATTATTGCGAACCCAGATGACCGTGTTTACGCTAAAGTTGGTTTACATGACTATGATAAACAAGCATTGGGAATTCTGACTATTACGCCAGGAGAAGCAGCTATTGTGGCTTCAGATGTTGCTGTCAAAGCAGCAGATGTTAGAGTGGCTTTCATGGATAGATTTAGTGGAACTTTAGTTATTGCCGGTGATGTGATGGCAGTGGAAGCAGCAATTGAAGCTGTTAGTGATACACTAAGAAATATGTTGAATGTCTCTACAGCAAAAATAACCAAATCGTAAGTAATAAAATAAGCAGGTGAATTGATTGAAAAAAATAATGTTTGTTGGTGCTGTTGGAACAGGGAAAACAACATTAACCCAACGTTTAGAAGGACACGAAATTGTCTATTCAAAAACCCAAGCGATTGAATCCAATCGTTTTATAGTAGATACACCAGGAGAGTTTATCCAAAGACGCCAGTTTTATAGCGCGCTACAAGTTACCTCAAGCAGTGTGGACTATATTGGTCTTCTTCAAAGTGTTGATGAGTCATTTAATACATTTCCACCAGCATTTGCTTCCATGTTTTCAAAACCCGTTATTGGTGTTGTAACGAAAATTGATAAAGCAAACAGTGAAGAAGAGGTTAATCGTGCGGCACATGCATTAAAAAATGCTGGAGCAAGAGAGATTTTTCATGTGTCTTCTTATGATGATAAAGGAATAGAAGAATTGCTTAAATTTTTAGGAAAAGAGGAGGATGAATAATGGCAAAGATTTATACTAAAACAGGAGATAAAGGTGAAACTAGTATTATTGGTGGCGAAAAAGTAAAGAAATGTTCTAACCGTGTGGAAGCATACGGAACAATTGATGAATTAAATTCTTTTATTGGGATTATTGTTAGTCATATGAAAAGTAGCATTGATGTCAAAAAAGATTTAGGTGAAATTCAACAAATTCTATTTGATTGTGGAACTGATATGGCGACACCAAATAGCACAAAAGGATATCGAACAAGTGCAGAATCTATTGAGTGGTTAGAAAGTTGTATTGATAAATACTTAGCTTCACCACCACCAATTACTGAATTTATTATCCCTGGTGGAGATCCAGTTGCAAGTGAACTTCATTTTGCAAGAACAATCGCAAGAAGAGCTGAACGAATTGTTGTAGCAGCGAGTTTAGAAGGCGAAATCAATCCTGAAGTTTTAAAATTTTTAAATCGATTATCTGATTATTTCTTTGCTGCTGCAAGATTAGTTAACTATCGAGAAAACAGAATGGATGTAAGCTACAGAAGAAATAGCCAAGTTTTTTACAATGATTAAAAAAAACATTGAAATAAAAAAATAAGTATGATAGAATCGGGCTATAGATTGAGAAATGTTATTTTTTAGATGGAACTTTGGTGAAATTCCAAGACGGTCCCGCCACTGTAATAAGCGTAAGCTTTAAGTCAGGTCTTTCTAATAATTAACGACATGGTAATTACTGTTTCGAGGCAAAACAGTGGTAGTTAGAGAATAAATACAGTAAGAAGTTCTAACATTTAACCTATTGTTTTATTTAACAGTAATCACCATAATTGGATACTGAATAAACACAACGATTTGTGTTTTGATAAAACAAATGGCAAATGGAGATACTTACTTCTGGTAGGTTGTAGCACAAAGGGGTGCTGTCCTTGCCTTTTTTGTTTTCTAAAATATAATAGTTGGCAATGACGCTACCGAATGAATCCTTATTTAAGGAATTTTTTTTGGTGGCTTTTTTTATTATCGGAGGTGGAAAAATGAAGCAAGTAAAATTCGGTACAGATATTTATATTGGTACAGATGCTTTAACAAAATTAAACGATTTTCAAAACGAACGTATATGTGTTGTTACTGATAATTTCATGGTTGAATCAGGCATGATTAATTTCGTAACAAGTAACATAAACGATTCAAACGAACACGCTATCTTCACGGACATCGTTCCTGATCCAACAATTGAAAACGTTGTTAGTGGAGTAGAAGAGCTAAGCAAGTTTAATCCAAGTGTTATGGTTGCTCTTGGTGGAGGTTCTGCGATTGACGCAGCCAAAGCGATTAAATTAATGGGAATGAAATTAGATATTATTAAAGAAGTAACTTTAGTTATCATTCCAACAACAAGTGGTACTGGTTCAGAAGTAACAGACTTTTCAGTTATCACAAATAAAAAAGAAAATTTAAAATATCCATTAGTGGATGACTTGTTACAACCAGATATTGCTATTTTAGATTCACGTCTTGTTGAAACAGTACCTCCAACTATTACAGCTGATACTGGTATGGATGTTTTAACACATGCCCTTGAAGCTTATGTATCAACAGAAGCAACTGACTTCTCTGATGCTTTAGCAGAAAAAGCTGTGGAGTTAATCTTTGAGTATTTAGAAAGAGCCTATGTTGATGGAAAAGATAGCGAAGCAAGAGAAAAAGTTCATTATGCTTCATGTCTAGCAGGTCTTGCATTTAATCAAGTTTCTCTTGGTTTATGTCACGGAATTGCACATACTGTAGGTGGTAAATTACATTTAGCACATGGTCGAATTAATGGTATCTTGTTACCATCTATCGTACAATATAATAGTAATGAGAATCAAAGAGCTCTAGAAAGATACGCAACGTTAGCTAGAAAACAAGGTTTATCTAACTCTAAAGGTAAAGTGGCAGTTAGAAGTTTAGTTAATCGCATCACTGAATTAAGAGCGAAGTTAAATATGCCAGCTAACTTTATAGATGCTGGATTTACAAAAGATGATGTAACTCCTCATTTAGCAACAATTAGTGAGGAAGCATTATTAGATCCAACAACTAAAACTAATCCAAAAACACCTACTAAAGAAGATGTTAGACAAATTGTTTCAAAATTATTTTAAACTAGATTAGTTTTTACGCTATAATTGAGGTAGAACATTAAGTTCTATTAAATTGAGTGAGTGAAAGGGGGAGCAGCTTGGAAGAGAAACAACGATTAATCCAAGAATATGTTCCAGGAAAACAAGTCACGATGGCCCACATTTTAGCTAATCCTAATCAAGATAGCTACGATAAATTAGGTATTATCAATGATGGACAGAGTGCTATAGGGATTCTAACCATTACACCTAGTGAAGCAACTATTATTGCTGTTGATACAGCTCTTAAAGCCGGTGATGTTGAAGTAGGCTTTGTTGACCGATTTAGTGGAACAGTGGTTTTAACAGGAGATTTATCAGCAATGGAAGAAGCATTTATAGCTGTTCTTCGGTTTTTAGAAGAAACGTTAGGTTTTTCTATCACTAAAGTTACCAAAACATAGACGTTTTGAAAAAGTGAAATTAAAAAAGGTGGGAGTGAGGCTCGTGAAAGGAAAAATTATCATTGTGGATGATGAACCTCTTACAAGAGTTGACTTGAGAGATATGCTAGAATTGGAAAATTATGATGTAGTTGGCGAAGCTGCAGATGGTTTTGAAGCAATTGAACTAGCTAAAAAACATCAACCAGATTTAGTTATTATGGACATTCAAATGCCATTATTAGATGGTTTGAATGCCGGTAAAAAAATTATGTCAGAAAAATTAGCTAATTCAATATTAATGCTTACAGCATATAGCGATGTTAATCATCGTGAAAAAGCAATGGGCTTTGGAGCTTCAGGGTACTTAGTCAAACCTTTAGATGAAAAATCTTTTATTCCTATGGTGGAAGTCGCAATCACTAAGGGAAAAGAAGTTAGTAAACTCGAAAAAAATGTAGATAAATTATCCGAAAAATTAGAGCAGCGAAAAGTGATTGAAAAGGCCAAAGGAATTTTAATGGCGAATCAATCGATTGATGAAGAAGCTGCTTACAAGCAAATTCGAAAATTAAGTATGGATAAACGTTGTCCGATGATTGATGTAGCAGAAATGCTAGTGATGGCTAATGATTGATAAGAATATTTACGAGTTAAGCCATAAGTATTCAAGTTTAAGTGATTCTGATATTGATGAGCTGATAAAAGAAGCTAGAAAAATCGAAGAAACAAATCGGTATCAAGAAGAAGATGTTTTTATTGATATCTTATCTGATGTAACAGATGAAGCAGTTGTTGTTTACCATCGTCCACCAAAAGATAATGACTCCATTTATAAAGATAATGTAGTAGGAAAAATTGCTAAACGATTGAATGAACCAGGTGTTTATCGAACGTTTGAAACAGCTCTAATTACTGAAGGGCTTCTTGCAAAGACGCAAGAGAACCAGTGGATTAGGCAAAAAGTTTTTCCGTTACGAAATAATCAAAAAACAATTGGAGTATTAATTGTGGAATTTCCAGTAAAAGAAATTAGAAGCGAAGGATCAAACAATGTTGCTGCGAATAACATGAAAGTTGTTGATACAACTTCATTGTTCTATAGTACATTGATGGATAATCTTGATGAAGCGATTTTAATATTTGATGAAGATGGTTACTTGATTATGAATAACGATGTGGCAAATAGTTACTATTTCCATTTTGGTTATATTGAAAAAATAATTGGTCTTCACTATGACAATCTTTCATTAGACACAACAACATTTGAACAATTGATTTATTTAAAAGATACAGAAAAATGGAAAAATGTTAGTAAAAAAGAAATAGTATTTGGAAGTTCTCACTTTCAAATGAAACGTTTCTTTGATAAAAAAACTGGCATGTTTACTATGATTCTGCATGATAAAACCGAAATTTATAATCGTGAAGTTGAGATTGTAGAAAAATCGGTGGCAATCAAAGAAATTCATCATCGTGTAAAAAATAATCTTCAAAGTATTGTTTCTTTACTGAGAATACAATCAAGAAGGTCAAGTAATCAAGAAGTCGTTAAATTGTTGAGAGAAAGTGAAAATAGAATTTTAGCAATCTCAGCAACTCATGAATTATTATCGAGGAAAGTGGATAATGATGTCTCCTTAATCGAGGTTTTGGATTTAACTATTTCTAACTGTAATCGAGCTTTTTTAGATAATAAAAAAGTCCAAATTGAAAAAAATATTGACCCGACTATTCGAATGGATAGTGATAAGACAGTAACAGTTGCCTTGATTGTTAATGAGTTAATTCAAAACAGTTTTGAACATGGTTTTTTAACAGAAAATCAAGACAACCAAATTAAAGTCGATGTTGAAAAACTTGAAGATAACATGGTGTCTGTTGTTATTAAGGATAATGGATCTGGCTATAACACAGAAAAATCTGAGAGTAATAGTTTAGGATTAAAAATCGTTACAAGTTATGTTAAAGATAAATTGCGAGGTAAGTTAAAAATTATCTCAAGTCGAACAGGAACATCAACTTATTTTTCTTTTAAAATTTAATAGATTTCAAACAAGGTAGTTTGAATAAAAAAAGCAAAGACGCTTAAAAGAATCCTGAGTATCAGGGTTATTTTAAGTGTCTTTTTATATAATTTTGTGAGGAAGGAGTGACTGAATGTCGGAAGAAGTAGTATTAAGTGTCGGAATTGACTTAGGAACATCAACAACTCAAATGATTATTTCTAAGTTATATATTAAAAACATGGCATCTTCTTTTACAATTCCAAGAATTACAATTACTGATAAAGAAGTTGTCTTTAAAAGTGACATTATTTTTACACCAATTTTGGAAAATAATTTAATTGATGTAAAAGCCATCGAAAATTTTGTTAAAAATCAGTATGAAAAGGCAGGTATCTCCAAAGAGGATATTCAAATTGGGGCTGTCATTATTACTGGAGAAACAGCAAGAAAAGAAAATTCAAGCAATGTGTTACAAGCTTTAAGTGGTTATGCTGGGGATTTCGTTGTAGCAACAGCAGGTCCTGATTTAGAAAGTATAATTGCTGGGCGTGGTGCAGGTGCTCAAACCTATTCAAAAGAAAAACACACAACAGTAGTTAACTTAGATATAGGTGGGGGAACAACTAACTTAGCCTTGTTCTATGATGATGAAGTATTTGATACAGGTTGTCTAGATATTGGTGGAAGATTAATTAAAGTTGATCAAACAACTAAAGAAATTAAATATATAGCACCTAAGATTAAAGAAATTATTCGTAAGGAAAATCTTCCAATATCATTAGGTCAAAGAACAAGTGTTGAAGAGTTGACACCTATCATTAAAATTATGGTAAACGTTCTTGAAAATAGTGTTGGACTCGGTGAACCAAGTCCTTATTATGAAGAGATTATTACTAATAAAGGTTTATCTTTCAATCGAAAAATAGAAGCTATTTCATTTTCAGGTGGAGTGGCAGATTGTATTCATTCAGATCTTTATATGGATCCATTCCAATATGGAGACATTGGTTTATTACTAGGAAATGGTATTGCTAATTCTAAATTAGTTTCCGAAATTGAAGTGATAGAGTCGGTTGAAACGATTCGAGCTACAGTAGTAGGAGCAGGTTCTCATACAGCTGATATTAGTGGTAGTACGATTACCTATAAAGAAGAAATCTTACCAATTAAAAATATGCCAATTTTAAAACTATCAAGTCAAGATGAACAAGGCTCTAGGGATGAATTGGCAGATGCTATTGAGAAGAAAATGCAATGGTATCAATTGGAACAAGAATTTCAAAATATTGCTTTAGGAATTGAAGGGGAGAAAAACCCGACATTTCAACGTGTGTTGGACTACGCAGAAGCAATCGCTAAAGGTTTAGAACCAATTATAAAAAGAAATGAACCTTTAGTTGTAAGTGTCCAACAAGATATGGCGAAAGCATTAGGACAATGTTTACACAGTGTTCTACCAAAAGATTATCCATTTGTTTGTATTGACAGTGTTAAAGTTGAAAATGGAGATTACATCGATATTGGAATGCCAGTAGCTAATGGTAGTGTTCTACCAGTTGTAGTAAAAACATTGATTTTTAATTAGCGGAGGCGCTTAGTGCTGAAACTAAGGTAAATAAATATCCCTTTAAGGAGGAAAAATAAAGATGATTTTAAAAACCAGACTTTTTGGTAAAGCGTACGAATTTAAATCTGTTAAAGAAGTACTTGCTAAAGCCAACGAAGTAAAATCAGGAGACACGTTAGCTGGCGTTGCCGCAACATCTGCTGAAGAAAGAGTTGCTGCAAAAGTTGTTCTTGCACAACTACAATTAAAAGATTTGTACAACAACCCAGTAGTGCCTTACGAAGAAGATGAGGTTACTCGTATTATTATTGATGATGTCAATAAGAGAATGTACGAGCAAATCAAAAACTGGACAGTTGAAGAACTAAGAGAATACATCTTAGACTTCAAAACAAATGACTATGAGATTAAACAAATTGGTCGTGGTTTAACATCTGAAATGATCGCTGCTGTTACTAAATTAATGTCTAATATGGACTTAATCTATGCAGCTCAAAAAATTATTGTTATCAAAACAGCAAACACTACAATCGGTGAACCTGGTCGTTTATCTGTACGTTTACAACCTAACCATACAACTGATGATATCGATGGTATTACTGCTTCTTTATTAGAAGGTTTATCATATGGTATTGGGGATGCGGTATTAGGACTTAACCCAGTAGATGATTCAACTGAAAGTGTTATGCGTATTTTAAATAAATTTGAAGAAGTTAAAAATGAGTGGGAAATTCCAACTCAAACATGTGTGCTAGCTCACGTTAAAACTCAGATTGAAGCAATGAAAAAAGGAACACCAACTGGTTTAGTATTCCAATCTATTGCTGGTTCTGAAAAAGGGAATACAGCTTTTGGTTTTAATGGAACTGATATTGCAGAAGCTAAAGCTTTAGCTTTAGAAACTGGTGCGGTTGCTGGACCAAACGTTATGTACTTTGAAACTGGACAAGGTTCTGAGTTATCATCTGATGCTCACTACGGTGCTGACCAAGTAACAATGGAAGCTCGTTGTTATGGATTTGCTAAACGCTTTGATCCATTTATGGTTAATACAGTGGTTGGATTCATCGGACCTGAGTATTTATATGATTCAAAACAAGTTATCAGAGCTGGTTTAGAAGACCACTTCATGGGTAAACTTTCAGGAATTTCAATGGGATGTGACGTATGTTACACAAACCATATGAAAGCTGACCAAAATGATGCTGAAAACTTAGCTGCATTATTAAACATGGCTAATGTTAACTTTATCATGGGTATTCCTCATGGTGATGATATCATGTTAAACTACCAAACAACTGGTTACCATGAAACAGCAACATTACGTCATTTAATGAACAAACGTCCAACAAGAGAATTTGAAAAATGGATGGAAAAAATGGGACTTATGGAAGATGGTCGCTTAACTGAAATCGCTGGTGACGCATCAATTTTCTTTAAAAAGTAAAGGAGGTCAAACATAACAATGGATGAAAAAAATCTAAAGACACTTATTGAATCTGTCTTAGCTGAAATGGCTGGAAAAGAAGGTCAAGCAACACCTGCTGAAGTCGTTGCTAATGTTCAAAACCAAGTAACACAAGAAATGTCAAACTCTGACATTGAAGAAGGATTTATTCCTGATATTACAGAAGTGGATATCAGAAAACAATTTTTAATTCCAAATGCTAAAGACGAAGAAGGGTATTTGAGAATGAAGTCATTTACACCTGCTCGTTTAGGTTTATGGCGTTCAGGACCTCGTTATAAAACACAATCAATGCTACGTTTTAGAGCAGACCATGCAGCTGCACAAGATGCTGTATTCTCTGATGTTCCTGAAGAATTAGTAGAAGAAATGGGATTCACATCAGTCGTTACTAAATGTACTGATAAAGATGAGTATGTGACACGCCCAGATTTAGGACGTCAATTTGACGAAGAAAATCAAGCGATTATTAAAAATAACACAACTCGTGGTGCTAAAGTTCAAATTATCGTTGGTGACGGATTAAGTTCAGCTGCAGTTGGGGCTAACATTAAAGAAATTCTTCCTTCAATTAAACAAGGTTTAAAAATGTTTGATCTTGATTTTGATACACCAATCTTTGTTAAATACTGTCGTGTTGGAGCAATGGATGAAATCGGTGAGTTAACTGATGCTGATTGTGTATGTATGTTAATCGGTGAAAGACCTGGTTTAGTTACTGCTGAATCTATGAGTGCTTACTTAGCTTACAAACCAACTGTTGGAATGCCAGAAGCTAGACGTACAGTTATTTCTAACATTCATAAAGGTGGTACACCAGCTGTTGAAGCGGGTGCTTATATCGCTGAAATTATTAAAAATATCATTGATAAGAAAAAATCAGGTATCGATTTAAAAGAATCTGAGTAATTTTTAAAAAATAGGAGGAAATATTCATGATTAATGATGCATTAGGAGCTAATGTACTTAGCGTTAAAATTATTTCCAACGTTGATGCTGGAATGGCTAAAGCGTTAAACTTAGATCCAACAAAGCACCGCAGTTTAGGTTTAGTAACTGGGGATTGCGATGATGTTACTTATGTTGCTTTAGATGAAGCAACTAAAAAAGCTGTTGTTGATGTTGTTTATGCTCGTAGTCTTTACGCTGGTGCTGGAAGTGCTAGTACAAAATTAGCTGGTGAAGTTATCGGTATTATTGCTGGACCAAACCCTGCTGAAGTTAAAAGCGGCTTAGACGTAATCGTTTATGAAATTGAAAACAGCCCAGGATTTATCAGTGCTAATGAAGATGATAGCATTCCTTACTATGCACATTTAGTGTCTAGAACAGGTACTCATTTATCAAAAGAAGCTGGTATTAAAGAAGGCGAATCATTAGCTTACTTAATCGCACCACCGATTGAAGCAATGTATGCACTTGATGCAGCAATTAAAGCAGCTGATGTTGAAGTTGCAGCCTTTTATGGTCCTCCATCAGAAACAAACTTTGCTGGTGGGTTATTAACAGGTAGTCAATCAGCTTGTCAAGCAGCATGTGATGCATTTGCTCAAGCTGTTCAATCAGTGGCGGCTAATCCAAAATCATATTAGTCATTAATTAATATTTAAAAGGAGGTAGCCGAATTGAAAATTGAAGCACTAGGTTTAGTCGAAATCAAAGGTTTTTTAGGGGCAGTAGCTGCTGCTGATGCCGCTTTAAAAACTGCTGATGTCGTTCTTTTAAATGCTGAAGTTATTAAAGGTGGTCAAACAACTATTCAATTAACTGGAGATGTTGCTGCAGTTAAAGTAGCTGTTGACTCAGCTACAGCTGTTGCTGAAAATCTTAATTGTTTACTTTCTAGTCACGTTATTCCTCGTATGGCTGAAGATACAGCTAAAATGGTTATGGAAAGCGTAAAGAAAAAACAAGCGTCAAAACCGAATAAAGTTGAAGAAATTAAGCCAGAACCAGTAAAAGAAGAAGTAACTGAAGTTAAAGAAGTAAAACCTGAACCAGCTAAAACTGAGAAGAAAAACTCAGACGTTAAAAAAGAAAAAAATACGAAAAAAAAACCGAAAACAAATAAAAAATAGGAGGGAATAAATTTTGGTAAACGTAGTAGATAAAGATCTAGTATCGATTCAAGAGGTACGTAATTTATTAAATGATGCAACTGAAGCTCAAAAAGAATTAGCAACTTTTTCTCAAGAAAAAATTGACAATATCTGTAAAGCAATGATGGCTGCAGCATACGATAACAGAATTAAATTAGCAAAAATGGCAAATGAAGAAACAGGATTCGGAATTTGGCAAGATAAAGTAGTCAAAAATTCATTCGCTTCTAAAGCTGTTTGGGATAGTATTAAAGATATGAAAACTGTAGGTGTTGTAAAAGACGATACAGTAAACAAAGTAACAGACATCGCTGTACCAGTTGGTGTAGTTGCAGGGATTATTCCTTCAACAAACCCAACTTCAACAGTTATCTATAAAGCTTTAATTTCAATCAAAGCTGGTAACAGTATTGTATTTTCTCCACATCCAACTGCTTTAAAATGTATTAAAGAAACAGTTGATATTATTAGAAATGCTGCAGTTAGAGAAGGTTGTCCTGCTGGCGCAATTAGCGTTATGACAAAACCAACTATGCAAGGAACTGCTGAATTAATGAAACATGATATGACTAAATTAATTTTAGCTACTGGTGGATCTGCAATGGTTAAATCTGCTTATTCTTCTGGTACACCTGCAATTGGTGTAGGTCCTGGTAACGGTCCAGCATTTATCGAAAAAACAGCAAACATTTCAAAAGCTGTTAAACATATTATGGATTCAAAAACATTTGATAACGGAACAATCTGTGCTTCAGAACAATCTGTAGTAGTTGAAGAAGCAAGTAGACAAGCTGTTGTTGAAGAATTCAAAAAACAAAATGCTTACTTCTTAACAAAAGATGAAGCTCAAATTTTAGAAAAATTCATCATGCGTGCTAATGGAACAATGAACCCACAAATTGTTGGTAAATCAATTGAAGCAATTAGCAAATTAACAGGATTAACATTCCCACAAGGCACTCGCGTATTAATCGCTGAAGAAGAACGTGTTGGAATGAAAGTTCCTTATTCTAGAGAAAAATTAGCACCAATCTTAGCTTTCTATACAACAAAAACTTGGCAAGAAGCTTGCGAGTTATGTATTGAAATCTTGACAAATGAAGGTGCAGGACACACAATGGTAATTCATACAGAAGATGAAAACATTGTAAGAGAATTTGGTTTAAGAAAACCTGTTTCTCGTCTATTAGTTAACACTCCTGGTACTTTAGGTGGTATCGGTGCTTCAACTAACATTAACCCAGCCTTAACATTAGGTTGTGGAGCTGTTGGTGGAAGTTCAACATCTGATAACATCAGCCCAGAAAACTTATTCAACGTTCGTCGTGTTGCTTACGGTATGCGTGAGTTAGACGAATTACGTGGTGAAGATATTAACTTAGTTGAAAATTCTTCAACAGCTTGTTCAGTATCAACACCAACAGCAACATCAGCTTCTAAAGACGACTTAATCAATAAAATTGTTGAAGCCGTATTAGAAAAACTTTAAACTTGGTTTTAATTATATTAAAATAAATTATACATAAAATATTAGGAGGAACATTATTATGAACGCAAATGCATTAGGAATGATCGAAACAAAAGGTTTAGTAGGAGCTATCGAAGCAGCAGACGCTATGGTTAAAGCTGCTAACGTTACTTTAATTGGTAAAGAACAAGTAGGTGGCGGATTAGTAACAGTTATGGTTCGTGGTGATGTTGGTGCGGTTAAAGCTGCAACAGACGCTGGAGCAGCAGCTGCTGAACGTGTTGGAGAATTATTATCAGTTCACGTAATTCCTCGTCCTCATTCAGAAGTTGACGAAATCTTACCAAAAATTGGTTAATTAACAAACTAGTTTAAAAATAAAGAGTGTGAAAGGGTATATGTCTGTATGAATATACCCTTTTATCAAAGAAAAGGGTGTGTTATCGTGGCCGTTTTAACTGAAAGTGATGTTCGACGATTACTAAAAAAAGAGCATCTAACGGAAATGATAATAGCTAAAGGAACTATTGTAACGCCCTCTGCAAAAGGTTTTTTAACTGATCGAGGCATTAACGTTATCATCGAAGGTTCCCCTAAGCTACATCAAGAAGATACAACAACTAGCGAAGATGAATTACCAGTTGATGAGGTAACTAAAGTGACTGAAAAAGATAGTCAACCGGTTGAAACTTATCCACTTAAAAAAATTCGTATTCAATGGTCTCTTTTTAAACTAGAAGTTATAAAAACACAAAAAGCGTTAGAAAAACTTGAAAAAGAAAACTTAAAAGATGATCTTCAAATTGTTTTGAAAACAATCGATGATGTGTTGGAAAGTTTATCCCAGGGTAATTGGGTGAATACAAGTTATCTATCTCACGTAACAGAAACTGAAGAAATAGAGATTAATTTTGAAATGGAAGAAAGTTATTTAGAATTATCTCGTTTATCTCTTTTATGTGAAGATGTTTGTTGTGAAACAGTTACTCGTTTTAGTAATGGTTTTGGTGTTAGTTTAAGAGAAGACTTAGTAGAGCTTGAAACCAAGCTTCCTTTATATATTCAATCACTAATGAATAAGTAGTATTTCATGATTAAATAAATAAGGGAGGGATTCAGAGTGGAAATAGCAACTGGAGATATAAACGATATTGTTAGAGAAGTAGTTAGAAGAGTTCAATCCCAACTTGGTGTTGAAGTTGAAGCTATTGAAAGACATGTTCATCTATCTCGACAAGATATCGATGCTCTATTTGGAAAAGGCTACCAATTAACAAAAGCTAAAGATTTATCACAACCAAGTCAATTTATATGTAAAGAACGAATTAATCTAGTTGGACCTAAAGGCACCTTAAAAAATGTGATAATACTTGGACCAGAACGTCAAGAAACTCAAGTTGAGGTATCTGGAACAGATGCTCTAACGTTAGGAATTAAAGTTCCTGTTCGACAGAGTGGTCATATTTCTGAGACACCAGGTATTTTGATAATGAATGGTGTAAAAAGCTTGAGAATTTCAAAAGGTTTAATCATAGCTAAACGTCATGTTCATCTAACTTTAGAAGATGCGGAACGTTTTTGTGTAACCCATGGAGAAATTGTTCAAGTAAAAATCAATGGTGAAAGACCTCTGATTTTTGATGATGTGGTTATTCGTATCCACTCTAATTTTGCAACATTTATGCATATTGATTACGATGAAGCAAATGCATGTGGTTACAGAAAAGGTATTAGAGGAACAATTATTAAAAAAACAGGTGATAACCATGGATAACATTGAAGAATTAGTAAAATTAGTTACTCAAAAGGTTTTAGAAAAACTTGGTGAAGTTCCTGAAATTTTTGATGATTTAGCCAAACAAATAAAAGTTTACGGTAAGAAAACAGAAGAACTAGCTCTCTTTTTGAAAGAATATGATTATGTAGAAGGAGCTTCAATCGAAGCGAGTTCAGGTGTTGTACTAACTGAATTAACTCTAGAGAGATTAATCGGGATCTCCAATATGTTACCTACTACAGATGAAGACCGTGAAATTTTAGATGCGTTATTAAATAAGAAACCAGTCTTTGTACTAAATGGAGCAAAAGAATACGCGACTCTTTTGCAGGATAGTCCCTACGGTATGAAAGCTCATGTCAAGTCGTGTGAAGAACAATGGGTAAGATTTGGTGCACAATTTATTACCATCGAAACTAAATCAACTAAAACTAAGACAACTTCCAAAGCTTGGACTATGGAGTACTTACAAAAAGAAGTTGCTAAAGGTGTGACCGTTTTTGAAGTTGAAAAAGGAACGATTATTACACCATTAGCTAAAGATTATATAAGAGAACAACAATTGCAGCTAAATTATGCGAGAAAAGAGGAGTAATTATGTTAATTGGAAAAGTGTCAGGAAGTCTTTGGGCAACCCGTAAAAATGAACATTTAAATGGTTTGAAGTTTCTTTTGGTAGATATTGAAGATGAAACCAATGAAGAAACTATTAAAACAATTGTTGCAGCAGATACTGAAGGTGCTGGTTTTGGTGACTTAGTATTGGTGACAACAGGTGGATCAGCCCGAATTGCACTTGAATCTCCTGGCACTCCAGTTGATGCTGCGATTGTTGGAATTATTGATTCTGTCGAAAGAAACAATCAATAATGAAAAACATTAAAAAGTTAGAGGGATATTAGGAGGTAGCAATTGATGAGTATTAATGAAATTATTATGTATATTATTGCGTTCTTCATGGTTGTCGGGGGAATTGACTACTGTTTAGGAAACAAGTTTAAAATTGGACACCAGTTTGAAGAAGGAATCATGGCAATGGGTTCTCTAGCTCTATCTATGGTCGGGATTATCACATTAGCACCGATTTTAGCTAAAGTATTACAACCAATTGTTGTACCACTTTATACAGCATTAGGTGCTGACCCTGCTATGTTTGCTACAACACTTTTAGCAAATGATATGGGTGGTTACACGTTAGCAATGGAAATGGCTCAAACACCAGAAGCTGGTCTTTTTGCCGGAACTATTTTAGGTGCTATGATGGGTGCTACTATTGTATTTACAATTCCAGTATCATTAGGAATTATTCAAAAAGAAGATCACAAATATTTAGCAACGGGTGTTTTATCAGGTATGGTTACAATTCCTGTTGGGGCATTTGTTAGTGGTCTTATTGCTGGTTTTGATGTGATGATGATTGTTAAAAACTTGATTCCAATCGTAATCGTTGCTGTATTAGTTATGGTGGGATTACTGCTAGCTCCAGAAAAAATGATTAAAGGTTTTACTTACTTTGGTAAAGGTATTGTCATTGTTGCTATTATTGGTTTAATTTTAGGTGCTTTACAACAATTAGTAGGTATCACAGTTATTGAAGGAATTGCACCAGTTTCTGAAGGTATTGAAGTTGTCGGTGGTATTGCTTTAACACTTGCTGGAGCATTTGTATTGGTTGAAGTTATTACAAGAGTCTTCAAAAAACCATTATTAGGCTTAGGTAAAGTATTAGGAATTAACGAGACAGCAGCTGCTGGTTTAATTGCTACTTTAGCAAACAATATTGCTATGTTCCAAACAATGAAAGACATGGATGCACGTGGAAAAATCATTAACGTGGCATTTGCTGTATCAGCATCATTCGTATTAGGAGACCACTTAGGATTTACAGCTGGAGTGGCTAAAGAAATGATCTTCCCAATGATTGTTGGTAAATTAGTTGGAGGTATTACAGCTATTTTTGTAGCAATCTTTATTTCAAATAAAACAACTAAAAAAGAAGAAGTTGTTGCTGAGGTGAGTAAATAATGGATGAAAATCAAAAAAATATTATTGAAGATGTAGTTCGTCAAGTATTAATGGAAAAAATGTCTTCATTATCACAATTTACTAAAAATGTTGACCCAAGTGGTGTTTTATCTGTAAAATTGCCATTACTTGAAGTAGATGAAAATGATCGTTTAGATACGGGTACACCATCTGATGTGGTTTACTGTAAAGATTTAGTTACTTTAGAAGAAAGTCCTCGTTTAGGTTGTGGCCTAATGGTAATGAAAGATACAACTTTTGATTGGACTTTAGAGTATGATGAAGTAGACTATATTATAGAAGGAACATTAACTGTTATTGTTGATGGCCGTAAAATATCTGCTGGACCTGGAGAAATTTTATTTATTCCAAAAAGCAGTAGTATCCAATTCTCAGTTGAAGGAGACGCTAGATTCGTCTACGTTACCTACCCAGCTGACTGGGCATCACAATAAGAAGATTTTAGGAGGATATTATGGTTGATTTAAAAGACGTAAACAAAACATTAAAAGCATTTAATGATATTGTAAATACTAAAAAGCATAACCCATTTGATAAGAAAGGATCTTTGAAAGTAGGAGTCGATTTAGGAACGTCTTCAATCGTTTTAGCTATCCTAGATGAAGAAAATAATCCAGTATATGGAAGTTTTGAATTTGCTGAGGTTGTTCGAGATGGACTTGTAGTCAATTATATTGAGGCAGTTCAGATTGTGACTCGATTAGTTCAAGAAGCTGAAGAGGTTTTAGGTGTTGAATTAACTGAGGCAGCAACAGCAGTACCACCAGGAACTCTGGGAAACGATTATAAAGTAGTCTCTAACGTTTTAGAATCAGCAGGATTAACAGTGACAACTGTTGTTGATGAGCCATCAGCAGCAGCTTGTCTGCTTAATCTTGATAAAGGCGCAGTTATTGATGTGGGAGGCGGCACAACGGGAATTAGTATTATTGAAAATTTCAAAGCTGTTGAGACCATGGATGAACCAACAGGAGGCACACATATGTCTCTTGTTCTTGCAGGATATCATAAGGTATCTGTTAAAGAAGCGGAACTGATTAAACGAGATCGTGAACAAGAAAAGACGACTTTCATGATTATTAAACCAGTTGTTGATAAGATGGCTGATATTACAAAACAATTCTTATCAGAATATCCAGTTGAACCTTTGTTTGTTGTAGGAGGAGCTAGTTATTTTGATGAATTTGCTGCGGTTTTTTCTAAGTATTTAGGAAAAGACGTTAAACGTCCGGATTATCCACAGTTTGTTACACCTATTGGTATTGCTATAGCAAGCAAACAATAAGATAAGAGAAAAAGGTGAGCATGGATGATTTCAGAAGTAAAAAAAATTCCTGCTTCTCGATTAGAAGAATGTTTGGCGATTTTTAAAGACGACGAATTGAACAAAGCTTATAATGGTCAAGTTCTTGATTGGGTAAAAACTGGTATTAGAAAGAATGAGCTTTGGGGAGCCATCTCACAATCCGGGGAAATTATTGCTGTTATGTGGATTGAAGAGAATGGATTCTTTCACGAATACCCTTATTTAGCCTTAATTGGTGTTAAAAAAGAATATCAAGGTCAAGGGCTAGGCTCCTTTTTACTAAGAGTTTATGAAGCAATTGGTCGAAGTTTAAACAAATCAAAAATCACTTTAATGGTTGGCGATTTTAATTATCGAGCAAAAGAGTTATATGAAAGTGTTGGGTATAAAGAGATTGGAAAAGTCGAGTCTGCCTATATGCCAACAATTGCTGAATATATTATGATGAAAAAAATAGATAATTAGGTTTTTTGATTGGAGTTTGATAATAATTGAGAAAAAATTTCACAAAGTTCTAATTTATTATTGAAAAACTTGCCTAATTGTTATACCATTGATAATGTAGAAATTATTAATGTTCACATTTTAATTATTAATTTTTCAGCATTGGGGAATGAGGTGAAAAACCTCGACAGACCCATTCTACTGTAAAGCGGACATACTTCTTGTTATACCACTGTTAAAACTGTAATTGTTTTGGGAAGGTAAGAAGATATGGGTGATGCTAAGTCAGGATATCCAAGCTGAAAAGAAAAAATGATTCTATCGGGAAATTGTTTTTTGTTATCAGCTAGTTTTATATTAAAACTTATTCTTGCTGGTTTAACCATACAAAAACACAAAACATCAATCGATTGAATGATGGTTTGTGTTTTTTTTAATTTATTAAAAAAGGAGTAAGAAAAATGACAACAAAAACAAGAAAATTAACAATCGTAGCACTAATGATCGCACTTAGTATTCTAGGAGGAAACATTAAGATACTTGGATCGATTGCCCTGGACTCATTTCCTGCATTTTTATCAACTATTATTTTAGGTCCTGCGATGGGGATGGTAGTAGCTTTCTTTGGACACATGTTTTCTGCACTTTTTGCTGGCTTTCCAAGCACACTACCTGTCCATTTGATTATAGCAACCTTAATGATGGTTTGTATGTTTGTATACGGTTACATAAGGAACAAATGGAGCGACAGACCGGTACTATCAAAAGTCGCTTCGATTATAGCGGCATATCTAATTAATGTTCCTTTAGATTTACTAATCCTTTACCCAATTTTGAAACAATTGGTTTTCGTTTTGTTTGTACCGTTGACTATAGCAACATTAGTTAACTTATTTTTAACAGAAATTGTTTATGCTGTTTTACCAGAAAAAATCAAAAATTTTTCTATTGTTCAAAACAGTGGTAAGGGGAATTAAGTTATGGCAGGACTTCATGGGGGAAACATTAAAGAAATAGCTGAAATCTATCATTTATCTGAAAAGTCAATTATTGATTTTAGCGCCAACATTAATCCGTTAGGGTTATCAGAGAACTTATTAAAAGTGTTGAAAGAAAATACAGATCAAATTCTACATTATCCAGATTTAAGATACACAGAATTAAAAAAAGAAATTGCTAACTATCATTCATTAACGCCAGAGAATATTTTTTTAGGAAATGGAGCAGCTGAAGTTATCTATTCTTTGGCTAATATTTTAAAAAGTCAGCAGCTTCTAGTGTTGGCTCCAACTTTTTCAGAATACGAAGATGCATTTGCTCACCAAAAAACAAATATTGTGTATTTTAAAACAAAAGACAATGATTTTAAAGTAAATACAACTGATTTAATGATAAAAATCCAAGAAGAAAAGGTAGATACACTTTGTATATGTAATCCTAATAATCCTACTGGTACGATAATTGAAAAAGAAGAAATGATCAAACTTGCAAAATTTTGTCAAAACAATCAGATTTATTTGATTATAGATGAAGCTTTTATGGATTTTGTGGATGAAAAAGAATCTCTAACAACTGAGTTGAGAGGAAATGAGTATTTAGTTATTTTACGCTCATTAACAAAAATATTTGCCATTCCAGGTCTTCGGTTAGGCTATCTATTAACGGATAATTCTCATATGATGGATGACTTAGAAAGTAATGCTATTCCTTGGCGAATTAATTGCTTTGCTGATATGGCTGGTAGAGAGTCACTTAAAGATAAACAATATTTAGCTGAAACATTGAGCTATGTAGAAAAGGAACGCTTGTTTTTAGAGTCTTCATTAACTAAATTTACCGAATTAAAACTAGTTAAAAGTTCAGCCAATTTTATCTTTTTTGAATATCTATCAACTGTGGATTTACAAAAAGCATTGATAGAAATGAATATTTTAATTCGAGATTGTTCTAATTATAAAGGGCTTGATGGTAACTATTACCGAATAGCTGTTAGAACGCGTGAGGAAAATGAAAAATTAGTAGAAGCTCTAGAGAGGTATTTTTATGGCAAAAGTCATAGTTAGTTGTCCTGGAACATGTGGTGAATTAATTCAAGGGTATGTTGAAGATGAGTTTCGTCTAGTTAGTTGTGGCATAAATATGTTTTCTGTAGCGACAATCACAAGTGATCAAGGAGCAGTTAATCAAGCAGGTGAGAAATCAAGAAAAGCACTTGAGGCAACACTAGCTGATTTAGAGATATCTAGTGAGGATGAAGTAAAACTAAGTATCTCTTCATCTTTATCTGTGTCAAAAGGCATGGCAAGTAGTACGGCAGATATGGCAGCTAGCATATATGCAGCAAGTTTATATTATAAAAAACCAATGACGTTAGAAAAAATAGCTGGAATATGCACGTCAATTGAAGCAACTGACAGTAGTTTTTTTAATTCTTTAACGATGTTTGACTCAAGAGGTGCCAACTTCATTGAACAAACAGGCTGGCAGCCAAACTTTTATGTTTTGATGTTAGAACCAAAAGAAGAATTGAATACAGAGGCTTTTCATACTAAAGCAAATGACGAGCTTTTAAAAAAACAAGCTAAATCTTTTAGTAGAGTTCATAACCTTTATAGAGTAGCAGTCAAAGAAAAAAGTCTAGAAAAATTAGGACAAGCCGCACTAAAAAGTGCCAAGTTAAATCAAGAAATTTTACCTAAACCTTTCTTTGAAACAATAGTTGAATTAAGTGGCACGTTCAACTCTTGTATTGGTGTAAATGTTGCTCATAGTGGAACAGTAATCGGTATTTTACTAAGAGATTTAACTGAGGTAGAAACAATTAAACGGGTATTGGAAGATAATCAAGTGACAACTTATTATCAAAAATTGAAGGTATATAGCTCTTGTTATAAAGGACTCCAACAGCAAAAGGGTGGTTAGAATGAAAAAAATATTAATTGGAGCTGCTTCTAGTGGTTCAGGGAAAACAACATTTACTTTAGGCTTACTTGAAATTTTAAAAAGAAGAGGTCTTAATGTTCAACCTTTCAAGGTAGGACCTGATTATGTTGATACCAAGTATCATAGCCGCATAACTAAAAATCCATCTAGGAATTTAGACAGCTTTTTAGTTAGAGATAAAAAAGTTTTGAATTATTTATTTGAAAAGGCAGCATATGAATCAGATGTATCAGTCATTGAAGGAGTTATGGGATTATTTGATGGCTTTGGTATTGACAAGGATTCTTGTTCTAGTTCGTCAGTAGCCAAACAACTAGACTGTCCAGTAATCCTAGTGGTTAATGGGAAATCTGCTTCGACTTCAATTGCTGCTGTTGTTAAAGGTTTTGAAGAGTTTGATGAAGAGTTAAATATTATGGGAGTTGTTATTAATAATATTGCTTCTGAAAATCATTATTCTTTAGTAAAAGGCGCTATTGAAAAATACACGAGAACAAAGGTTTATGGTTATATTCCTAAAAATCCAGCGTTTGCTTTACCATCAAGACAACTAGGTTTAGTACCTGATAATGAAATAGATGATGTGATGGAAAAGATTCATTTGATTGCTGATTCAATTGAGAAAACAGTAGACATTGAAAGTTTACTAAATGACTTAGAAGACGTTCAAATGGAAAAACCAATTTATCCTTTTAAACAAAATAGAAAAGAGAAACCAATTAAATTAGCTATTGCTAAAGACGATGCTTTTCATTTTTATTATCCAGATAATTTAGAACTATTAGAAGATTGTGGCGTACAAATAACTTATTTTAGTCCGATGACAGATAAGCAATTACCTGAAGCAGATGCTTATTATTTTGGTGGAGGTTATCCAGAAGAATTTGCTGATGAACTATCACAAAATAGCGTCATGAGGGAAGCTATTTTTGAAGCTTTTGAAAACAACAAATTTATTCTTGCTGAGTGTGGCGGATTAATGTATCTGGGCGAAACGTTAAAAATTGAAGAGAAAGCGTTTCCGATGGTTGGAGTCTTTGAAGGTGAAAGTCAGATGACGTCTCGTTTAAAAAGATTTGGTTATTGTTACGGCATTTTAAAAGAGGACACTTTGGTTGGTAAAAAAGGTGAAAAAATCTATGGACATGAATTTCATCATTCAACTTTTGAAACAAAAGAACCTACCATGATGACTATGGAAAAAAATAGAGATGGTGAAGTCGTTTCCTCTTGGGAAGGTGGCTATCAAAAACGCAATACGTTTGCTAGTTACCTACATTTGCACTTTTTCCAAAGTGAAGAGTTTGTTCATCATTTGTTAGAAACAATTGCTACTGAGGGTGACAAGTAATGAAGCTTGTGTTGATATTACTCGCTTTTATCTTAGATTTAATACTTGGAGACCCGTATCATTGGCCTCATCCTATTAAGGCTATTGGAAATTACATTAGTTTTTTTCAAAAAAAATGGATACCAAAAACCTTAAGTTCAAAAAAGAAATATGTGATGGGTGGTGTTCTGTGGCTAAGTACAGTATTACTTGCTTATGGAACCACCTGGGCCATTTTAAAAATAGCCTATGGACTTAATACGTACATCGGACATATTGTTTTTATTTATCTAGCCTATACGACTCTTGCGACTAAGAGTTTAGCAACAGAAGGAAAGAAAATTGCTAAAACGTTAGAAGAAGGAACACTTGAAGAAGCAAGAGGACAAGTGGCAATGATTGTTGGTAGAGATACCAGCCAATTAACTGAAGAAGAAATTGCTAAGGCAACTATCGAAACGATTGCTGAAAATACATCAGATGGTGTGATTGCACCGATGCTCTTTTTATTTATAGGTGGTCCGGCATTAGCAATGGCATATAAAGCAGTTAACACATTAGATTCGATGGTGGGCTATTTGACACCTGATTATAAAGAAATAGGTTATGTATCAGCTAAAATGGATGATTTATGGAATTTATTTCCAGCTCGAATTAGTTTTTTACTCTTAGGACTTAGCAGTATTTTACTTAATATGAATCCTAAGCAAACATTTTTAATCGGCTGGCGAGATCGAAAAAATCATAAAAGTCCAAATGGTGGTTATTTGGAAGCTCCGGCTTCAGGTGCTCTAGGTATTCAGTTGGGTGGCAGCCATGTTTATCATGGTGTAGAAATTTATAAACCAACCATTGGAGAACCGTTAAAAGAAGTAGATGGTCACGATATTTTAAGAATGAATTTATTATTGTATGGTTCTTCTAGTATCGGATTGATTATATTTTCAATAGTTTCACTTGTAATAAAAGGCTTTTAAAAATTAAAAAAAAGGAAAGTGATATGTATGATGAATTATATGAAAGATCCAAAAGGAATTGAAGTAGAAAGTTTTGTGATTATCCAAGATACGATTGATGAAATTAATCCTGATTATCAATTTAATAATAAAATGGAAGAAATGATTATTAAACGCGCTATTCATACAAGTGCAGATTTTGACTATTTAGAAAATCTACAATTTACACATGATGTGATTGATGCTATGACATCTTTCTTTAAAAATGGAGGAGGAACTATCTATACAGATACAACAATGGCATTAAGTGGTATTAATAAACGTGTATTGGATAAACTAAATATCTCTTATAAATGTTTCATTTCTGATCCTGAGGTAGTTAAGATTGCAAAAGAAAAACAAATTACTCGTTCAATGGCAGCTGTTGAGCACGCTAGTACTCTAGAAGGAGATAAAATATTTGTTATTGGTAATGCACCAACTGCTATCTACAAAATTCTAGAGATGGTTAGTAGTAAAGAATTAGAAGTAAAAGCAGTAGTAGGTGCTCCAGTTGGATTTGTTGGAGCAGCAGAATCAAAAGAAGAATTATTTGAAAGTGACATTCCAGCAATTGTTGCTAGAGGAAGAAAAGGCGGAAGTAACGTCGCAGCAGCTATTATTAATGCGATTCTTTATCAATTGGATGTGGAATAAAAATGGAAGAATTTGTTTATGTTAATGGTAAAAAAATGAGAAAAGGCTATACAACTGGTTCTTGCGCAACGGCAGCATCTGTTGCAGCGACACATCTTTTGTTGAATGAAGAAGAGTGTGAAGAAGTTGTTGTCTTATCTCCTGTAGATAAAGAAATTAGAATTCCAATCGAATCAATCGAACGAGTGGATGATAAAACAGCTATTGCTTCTGTTAGAAAAAATGGTGGCGATGATGCCGATGCAACTCATGGCATGCTGATTTATTCAAAAGTAACTTTAAGAGACGATACTGAAGTTACGATAGAAGGTGGCGAAGGAATTGGCCGAGTGACTCAAGAAGGATTATTAGTACCAATTGGAAAGCCTGCGATTAATCCTAAGCCAAGAAAAATGATTGGTGATAATATTCGTAAAATGTTAGGAGAATCTCGAGGTGCGGATATTTTGATATTTGCACCAGAAGGTTATGAAATAGCCAAACAAACGATGAATCGAAATTTAGGTATTATTGGTGGTATCTCGATTTTAGGAACAACGGGAATTGTTACGCCAATGTCTGAGGATAGTTGGAAAGCAGCTATTTCAATTGAACTTGAAATGAAGAAAAAACAAGGATTTGAAAAAATCGTTTTAAGCCCAGGTAATTATGGTGAAGATTTTGCCGTTAACAAAATGATGATTGATGAAACTAAAATAGTTTCGATGAGTAATTTTGTTGGTTATGTCCTAAAAGAAGTCCAACGAATTGGATTTGAAGAAGTACTCATGATTGGTCATTTAGGTAAATTAATTAAAGTTTCTGCGGGTATTTTTTCAACCCACAGTAAAGATGCAGATGCTAGAGCAGAAATCTTAGTAGCTAATCTTGCCTTAATGGGAATGCCAATACCTGATTTAGAGCGTGTTTCAAAATGTCTAACAACAGAGGCTGCTGGAGACATTATCAGTGAAACAGGTTATGAAGGTGTATACCAAATCATTGCAGACAAAATAAAATTCCGTAGTGAAAAATTATTAAAATACCGAGATCCTAAAGTAAAAGTAGATGTTGTTTTATTTTCTTCTAAAACAGGCCTCTTATCTTCTACTAAACCAATTAAAGAGTTAATGGAGGAATGGAAATGATTACTGTTACAGGAATCGGACCAGGAGAGACGTCTCTATTGCTCAATCGTGTATTGGAAGAAATTAATCAATCAGATATTGTGATAGGAAGCAGTCGTCAATTAGAAATAGTTCCGGAAGAGTTTCAAGGTGAAAAAAAAGTTTTACCTAAAAAATTAAGTGAATTGGAAATCTTTTTAACGTCTAATATGGAAAAAAGAATCGTTGTATTAGCGTCAGGAGAGCCACTTCTTTACGGAATAGGTAATTGGATGACCGCAAAGTTTGATAAACAAGATGTGCGTATTATTCCAGGTATTAGTTCAATGCAATATATGTTTAGTCAATTAAAACTCTCCATGAATGACACTTTTTTTACAAGTAGTCATGGAAAAGAGCCAAACTATGATGTGATTCTTTTGTTACCAAAAGTTGCTTTAGTAACAGATAGTAAAATTGGACCATATCAATTAGCAGAGGAAATAAAGAAACGCGGACTAAAGCGTACAATTTTTATTGGGGAGAATTTAAGTTATCCCGAGGAACGCATTAGAAAATTTAATGAGTCCAATGTGCCAGATGAAGCGTTTAATATGAATGTGGTGGTGTTATTAGATGAAGGATAGTTTATTTGTCAGATCAAAAGTTCCTATGACAAAAGAAGAGATAAGAACGATTAGTTTGGCTAAATTAAATTTAAAAGAAGCAACACGATTTTTAGATATTGGAGCAGGAACAGGTAGTATCTCCATTGAAGCGTGTGTTGAGTATCCAAATCTTCAAGTCACAGCAATCGAAACCAAGGATATTGCTGTTGAGTTGATTTTGGAAAACAAAGCCAAATTTGGCGTAGAAAATCTAGAAGTCATTCAAGGAAAAGCACCACTAGATATGGATGAAATCTTTGACAGTATTTTTGTTGGCGGTAGTGGCGGTAATTTAGAAGATATTTTAAGTTGGAGTTTTGACCATTTAAAACCAGGTGGTTCTTTGGTCTTGAATTTTATCTTACTTGAAAATGCCACAGTTGCCTTTAAATGGTTTGAAGACAATGACATATCTTATGAAACGGTTCAAGTTCAAGTAGGCAATGGAACAAAACTAGGGTCAGGGCATTATTTTAAACCTCTAAACCCAGTTATTATTATAGAAGCAAAGAAAGAAGGAAAGTAAATGGTTAAAGTACATTTTGTCGGAGCAGGTCCAGGAGCAACAGATTTGATTACATTAAAAGGGTATCGTTTATTACAAGAGGCTGGCATGGTTATTTATGCAGGCTCATTAGTAAACCCAGAATTATTAACTTATTGTAACGAAGATTGCGAAATTCTAGATAGTGCCTCAATGACGTTAAAAGAAATTATTGATGCAATGGAGCGCGGTATTAAAGCTGGTAAAGAAGTTGTCCGCCTTCAAACAGGAGATTTCTCAATTTATGGATCTATTCGTGAGCAAATTGAAGAGATGAATAAACGTGATTTACCATTTACTTGTACACCAGGTGTTAGTTCATTCCTAGGTGCAGCGTCAAGTTTAGGTGCTGAATATACTGTACCAGAAGTTTCTCAAAGTGTGATTATTACTCGAATGGCTGGTAGAACACCAGTACCAGATAGAGAAAGCATTCGTTCTTACGCACAACATAGAACATCAATGGTTATTTTCTTATCAGTTCAATCAGTTGATAAAGTGGTTGAGGAGCTTGTTGCAGGTGGCTATCCTGAAACAACACCAGCTGCAGTTATCTTTAAAGCAACATGGCCAGAAGAGAAAAAAGTGGTTGGCACATTAGAAAATATTGCGGATAAAGTTAATGAAGCTGATATTACTAAAACTGCTTTAATCATGGTTGGAGATTTCTTAGGAGAAGAATTTTATTATTCAAAATTATATGATGCAGAATTCCAACATGAATTTCGTGATGCAGAGTAATGGAGCAAAAAATTGCTGTTTTAACACTTACCAAAGGAAGTTATGAACTTGGTAAAAAAATTAAACATCATTTGAATGACACTTCAGTAGATTTATACGGGCTAGAAAAAAATATTGAGAATGAATCAGAAAGTTATAAAGAACAACAGTTTAAATTAGGATTTAAGGAGTTGTTTGAAACTTATGATGCGTTAATTTGTATTATGGCAACGGGAATTGTGGTAAGACATTTAGCTCCGTTAATTCAAGATAAACGCTATGATCCAGCAGTTGTTGTCATGGATGAAAAAGGACAATTTGCGATTAGTTTATTGTCTGGACATATCGGTGGTGGTAATGAATTGACTGAAAAATTAGCTCAGGTGATGAATGCTCAGGCAGTTATTACAACTGCAACGGATGTTCAAAATGTGACAGCAATTGATGTGATGGCAAAAAAAATAAATGGATGGTATGACGATTTTAAAAAGACAACTAAACATATCAACTACTTATTAGCGACTCATAAAAAAGTTGGTTTATATGATGAAGATAATCGGGTAACCGACTTAAGAGGTTTGGAAAAAATCACCCAATTAACGAGTGAGGTAACGAATAGTTTTGAAGCAGTCATTGTGGTTTCAACTAAACAGTTTGACAAACTTCCAAGTAATTGCTATCAAGTGGTTCCTAAAGAGTTTATTTTAGGAATGGGCGCTAAAAGAGATACGCCTTTGTCAACGATCAGTGAAGAGTTTAAAGTTTTTAGCCAGATGCATCAAATTCATGAACGAAGTATTAAACAAATTGTAAGCATAGATTTAAAGAAGAATGAAAAAGGGATTATCGAATTTTCTCAAGAGCTAGAAGTTCCTTTTGATACATATACTAAAGAAGAGTTAGAACCATCATCATTGAAATATCCTCAATCTGAGTTTGTTAAATCCATTGTTGGAATTGGTAATGTTGCAGTATCATCAGCAGATTACGCAACAGGTGGTAATGTCTTAACAGAAAGATATGGGCATAATGGTGTGACGTTCGCATTAGGAAAGGAATGACAATATGTTATACGTAGTAGGATTAGGACCAGGTGGACATGAGCAATTATCTTATGAGGCTAAAGAAGCTATTATTAATTCAGAAGTGATTGTAGGTTACGTTACTTATATGAAATTAGTAAAAGATTTAGTTAAAGGCAAAGAGCTAGTACATAATGGCATGCGCCAAGAAGTTGAAAGATGTCAAAAAGCAATTGATATTGCAGTAGAAGGAAAAGATGTTGCTGTTATTTCTAGTGGAGATGCAGGCGTTTATGGCATGGCTGGTTTAATTTTAGAATTAATGCATAAACAAAATATTGATATTCCGGTGAAAGTTGTTCCTGGAATCACAGCAAGTATTGGTGGAGCAGCACTTTTAGGTGCCCCTTTAATGAATGATTTTTGTCACATTAGTTTAAGTGACTTAATGACACCTTGGGAAATGATTGAAAAAAGATTACACGCAGCTTCATCTGCTGACTTTGTTATTTGTCTTTATAACCCAAGAAGTAAAGGTAGACCTCATCATTTGAAAACAGCTTTAGATATTATGAAACAATACAAGAGTGAAGATACGGTTGTTGGTCTTGCTAAAGATGTTGGTCGTCCTAAAGAAGAGATGATCATCACAACAATTAAAGATTTAGACGAAACTTTAGTTGATATGACAACTGTAGTTATTGTTGGAAATAAAGAGACTTATGTTTCTAATGGACGTATGTTAACACCTAGAGGTTATTCTTTATGATTTTAGTTTTAGGTGGCACATCTGATAGTTTAAAAATTGCTGAAACGCTTGAAGGCAGTGGCTACGATGTTTGTTTCTCAGTTGTTACTGATTATGGAGAGCAATTAGCTGAAAAAAAAGTAAAAAAAATAACTAAGGGACGTATGGATCAAGAACAAATGAAGCAATTTGTTCTTGACCATAACGTGTCACTTATTCTAGACGGAACACATCCATTTGCAGCTATCGTATCAAAAACAGCAATTGCTGCTTCAAAAGAAGCCGGTGTAGCTTATGTTCGATATGAAAGACCTCGTGTGAATTTAGAACATGCGGTAAAAGTTTCTAGTAATGAAGAAGCTTGCCAGTGGGTAAATGAAAATATCTCTGGAACGATTTATCTAACAACTGGAAGTAAAACGCTGAAGTTTTTCAGAGATAACGTTTCTTTTGAAGATATTGTTGCTCGTATTTTACCAACGGCTGAAGTGCTAATTGAAACTGAAAAATTAGGCTTTCAAGCTCATCAAATTGAAGGAATCAAAGGTCCTTTTTCAGTTGAAATGAATAAGGCATTGATGACTAAAAACGGTGCTAAAGTGATGATCACAAAAGAAAGTGGTATCGCTGGCGGTATTTTAGAAAAAATTGAAGCATGTCATCAAATGGGAATTCCTTGTGTAGTAATCGCAAGAGAGGATATTGATTATCCAAAACTCTTTAATGATACAGCGGAACTTTATAAATGCTTGGAGGAATATAAGTGAGAGGTCAAATAACATTAATTGGCGCAGGACCTGGTGAACCAGAGTTACTAACAGTCAAAGCTGTCAGAAAATTACAAGAAGCAGATGCTGTTTTTTATGACCGATTAATCAATCAAGATTTACTTAATTATTGTTCTGATGAGTGTGAATTAATTGATGTGGGTAAAAAACCTAAACATCATAAAGTCCCACAATCAGAAATTGAAAATTTAATTATTGAAAAAGCCAAGGAAGGAAAAAGAGTTGTTCGCTTAAAAAGTGGCGACCCTTATGTCTTTGGTCGTGGTGGTGAAGAAGGCAAGAGAATCATTGAAGAAGAGTTAATCTTTGAAGTGATTCCTGGTATTACTTCTGCTATTGGAGGTCTGGCTTATGCGGGAATTCCAATTACTCATCGTGATTTTGCTTCAAGTTTTCATGTGATTACAGGTCATTTGAAATCTGAAGATAATCAATTGGATTGGGATGTTTTAGCTAAGACAGAAGGAACATTAGTTTTTTTAATGGGAATGTCTGAACTCCAAACAATTACGTCAGAATTAATGAAACATGAAAAAAATAAAGAAACACCAGTAGCGATTGTTCGTTGGGCAACTAGAAAAGATCAAAAAACAGTTACAGGAACACTTGAAACTATCTGTCAAATTGCTGAAGAAGAAAAAATGACTTCACCAAGTTTGATTGTTATGGGTGATGTCGTAACTCAAAGAGATTATTTGAACTTTTACGAAAGTAGACCGCTATTTGGCAAACGAATCGTTTTACCACATACATGTAAGAAAAATATGTATCATCGTTTAATTGATGCGGGAGCTTCAGTTTTTGAATTACCTAAATTAATTAAAAAGGAAATGACTGATATATTTTCTTTAGAAAATAAAGAAAGATTAGTGTTCCTAGATGCTGATAGTGTGTCATTTTTTGTTGGTAAGTTGCAAGAGATGAATCAAGATATCCGTCAATTACAACATGTGGATTTTGTCACAATAGGTCATCACACAGAACTAGCTGTAAAAAAATTAGGGATACTACCAATAGAAACATACGCTGTTTTAAGTGACTATCAACTTGAAAAAGATAACTTAGAAAAAACGTTATTTATCGGTGAGAAGAGCTATGTGAATCAATTGGAACAACTAAATCCAACTATTGATTCTTATGTGCCTTTTGAAGTAACTTCACCAGTCATTCCAGAAAATGAATTTTCAGAAGCTGACTATTTCTTTTTACCAAGTTCTAAGGCAGCTCACTATTTCCTTAAAGACTTAGGAAAAGAAAATAAAGATATGCTTAAAAATAAAAAAATCATTGTGATGGGTGCTATTACAGCTAAGATTTTTGAAACACAAGAAATACCAGTTATTCAATCTGAAAACCCAAGCTTTGAGAGTGTATTGGACAAAATTATTGAGGAGGAAATGTAATGAAAAAAGCATTAATCGTAGTAAGTTTTGGAACAAGTTACAAAGAAACAAGAGAAAAAACAATCGAAGCTGTTGAAAAAAGAATGGCAGAAAGATTCCCTGAATGTGATGTCTTTAGAGCTTTCACATCTAACATGGTTATCAAAAAAATTAAAGAAAATGAAGGCGTTAAAATTCCGACTGTTAATCAGTTAATGATTGAATTAAAAGAAAAAGGTTACAAAGAAGTATTTATGCAACCTTTACACGTGATTAATGGTAGTGAATATTCAAAAGCTTTCCATCAAGCGCAACACTTTAAAAATGATTTTGATGTGATTAAAGTTGGAAAACCTTTAATGACTGAATTTGAAGATTATGAAGAAATTGTTGAATGGTTACGTGATTTAGCACAACCATTAAAAGAAAATGAAGCAGTTGTTTTAATGGGACACGGCACACATCATGCAGCATTTACTGCATATGCTTGTCTTGACCATATGCTATATAAAGACCCAGTTTATATCTGTGCAGTAGAAAGTTACCCAGGTGTAGATACAGTGGTTGAAAAATTAAAAGAAGCAAACATTGAAAAAGTCTACTTACATCCATTTATGTTAGTAGCAGGAGACCATGCAACAAATGATATGGCCTCAGATGAAGAGGATTCTTGGAAATCACAATTAACTAAGGAAGGTTTTGTGGTTGAACCAATTCTTAAAGGAATGGGAGAATATCCTAAAATCCAAAATATGTTTTTAGCACATGCTGAAAAAGTTATTGAAGGTGGTGAATAAATGGCTAAATTTTATGGAATCGGAACAGGGCCTGGTGATTCAGAACTTTTGACCGTCAAAGGTAAAAAAACTTTAGAGATGATTGATTGTCTGTATACACCAGAACCAAAGAAAAAAGGGAAGAGTTTGGCATTATCAATCGTTTCTCCTTATTTACCCGAAACATTAGAAATCAAGCAACGTCATTTTCCAATGGTCAATGATTTATCTGAAAAAGAGAATGCTTGGAATGATATTGCAAATGAAATCTTAGAGGAAGTTAAAGCTGGCAAAAACGTTGGTTTTATAACTTTAGGAGATCCTATGGTGTATAGCACTTATAGTTATTTACTAGAAAGATTATCAGATCATATTGAAACGGAAACAATTCCTGGCATTTCTTCATTCTGTAGTATGTCAAATGCTTTACAGATTCCTCTTGTCATGGATGAAGAAACCTATTCAGTTGTTCCAGCAACCGCAAGTGAAAATGTTATAAACACAGCTTTAGAAACTTTTTCTACAGTCATTATTATGAAAGTATCAATTGAACTTCCAAAAATCAAAAAATTATTGGAAGAAAAAGGTTTATTAGCTTCTTCTGTATTAATTAGTAATGCATCAATGGAAGATGAAAAAATAATAATGGGCTTAGAAGACCTTGATGAAACTGAGCGAATTTCATATTTTTCAACAATTATTGTCTATAAAACAAGAAAAATATAAAGGAGATTAGTACGATGAAAAAATTAATGAAAAAGTTAGCAATGGGACTAGTTCTTGTTGCCATGTTAGTAACGATATTACCGCAAGAAGCACATGCAATGCATATTATGGAAGGTTTTTTACCAGTTGGTTGGAGTATTTTTTGGTATGTTGCTTTTGCACCATTCTTCATTTATGGATTGATGCAAATGAAAAAAATTGTTCAAGCTGATAAACAAAACAAAGTTTTATTAGCCTTGAGTGGTGCACTTATTTTTGTCTTATCCGCTTTAAAAATTCCATCAGTAACAGGATCAACTTCTCATCCAACTGGTGTTGGTTTAGGAACTGCTATTTTTGGGCCAGCTGTTATTAGTGTTTTAGGAACTATTTGTTTACTTTTCCAAGCTTTGTTCTTAGCTCATGGGGGAATTACAACATTAGGTGCTAATGCATTTTCTATGGCAGTTGTTGGACCCTTTGTCGGTTATGGTGTTTATCAACTTTGTAAAAAAATGAATACTAGTAAATCAGTTAGTTTGTTCATGTGTGCATTTATTGCTGATATCGCAACTTACTTGATGACTTCTATTCAATTAGGTATTGTCTTCCCAGATCCAAGTACAGGTATTATGGGAGCTGTTGTTAAATTCATGGGAGTATTCTTATTTACTCAAATTCCAATTGGTATTGCTGAAGGCTTATTAACTGTTGTTATCTATAACTTATTAACTTCTAGCCTGAAAGAACAAGGAGGAATTTTACGATGAAAAAAAATAGTAAAACTAAAGCTAACATTATCATGCTTCTTGCTATTGTTGTATTAGTGATTGGAGCACTTTTACTACAACCAAAAGGTGAATTTGAAGGTTCAGATGGTGCAGCAGAAGAAATGATTACTGAAATTCAACCAGATTATGAACCTTGGTTTGAGCCATTAATCGAACCAAAAAGTGGGGAAATAGAAAGTTTATTATTTACGCTTCAAGGAAGTATTGGAGCAGCTATTATCGCTTATGTTATAGGCTTTAATAAAGGTAAAAATAAAAATGTTATTGATTGATAAGATTGCTTATGAAAGTAAATTAAGGGATGTTTCACCAGTTGCTAAGTCAATTTGCTATCTGCTTTTGCTTGTTTATATGTTTGCTCTGCCGCCTATTTTTCAAATGATAGGTATTATAGTTATCGGAATTGCAACCATTTATACGGCACAAATATCAGTTAGACGATACTTAAAGTGGTTATTAGTTCCATTACCTTTTTTACTAGTTAGTTTCATAACAATTATTTTAACAATATCAAACTCAAAAAGTGAGCTGATTTTTTCAGCTCACTTATTTGGGAGATATATTGGAGCTAATGAAGCCTCTTTAATGATGGGATATAAACTCTTTTTTAGGTCGTTTGGTTGTTTAGCTTGTACCTATTTTTATTCAATGAGTGTGCCTTTCAATCAAATTTTACTGGTATTGAGAAAGTGTCATCTGCCAAGCTACTTAATTGAAATTACTATGTTGATGTATCGTTTTATTTTTATTTTACTGGATGAGATGCTTCTAATTCATCAGTCTCAAAACATTCGATTTGGTTATCAAACGTTAAGAACAAGTTATCAATCTCTTGGATTATTATTTAGAGTGTTATTTGTTCAAAGTATGGCTAGGTATAAACAAATGATGATAGCTCTTGAGATGAAGTTTTTTAATGGCGATTTTCCTCTAGATTGAAAGAAGGTTTAATTATGTTAAAAATTGAAAATGTTTGTGTTTCTTATGATAAGAAAAATCAGGTATTAAATGATATTTGTATGACGTTTGATACGAATACACCAATCGGTATCATAGGAGCCAATGGTTCAGGAAAATCTACTTTATTTCAAACGATTGTTGGTCTATTAAAGCCAACAAAAGGAAAGATTATTTTTAATGAAAAAGAGTTAGATTATAAGAAGAAAAGTTTAACTGAATTTCGTAAAAATGTAGGAATGGTTTTTCAGGAACCTGAACAGCAAATGTTTTATTCAATCGTTGAAGATGATGTGGCATTTGCCTTGAAGAACTTAGCTGTTTCAGAAGATGAGATTGCTAGGAGGATGAATAAAGCATTTGACTTGTTAGACATTCAACATTTAAGAAATAAACCAATTCAATATTTGAGCTATGGTCAAAAAAAACGTGTAGCCATTGCAAGTGTGATTGTTCTAGAGACAGAATGGATTTTGTTAGATGAGCCAACCGCAGGACTAGATCCTGCTGGTAGAGGACATATGATTGAAATTATTAAGCGATTAATTTCAGAAAATAAAAAAGTAATCCTATCAAGTCATGATATGGATTTAATGTATGAAGTATGTGAGTACTTTTATGTCATTAAACAAGGTTCCCTTATTTTAGAAGGAACGAAAGATAAAATATTTTTAGATAGAGAATTATTACTTGATGCTAAGTTGGAACAACCTTGGTTGGTTAAAATGCATCAACAATTAGATATTCCTCTTTATAAAGATGAGGACTCATTCTATAAAAATTCAAGAGTTGGGGGATAAGTTAATGGTTAAAAGTATTATGATTCAAGGAACAGCGTCAGATGTTGGTAAGAGTATTTTAGTGGCAGGTCTATGCCGAATTTTTTATCAAGATGGATTAGAAGTTGTTCCTTTTAAGTCACAAAATATGGCACTTAATTCCTATATCACCTTAACGGGACATGAGATGGGAAGAGCACAAGTTTTTCAGTCTGAAGCAGCGGGAAAAGAACCTGATGTAAGAATGAATCCAGTGCTATTAAAACCAACTTCAGATAGAAAATCTCAAGTTATTTTTAATGGAAAAGTTTTAGATAACATGGACGCTGTTGAATACCATGAATTTAAACCGACATTAAGTGGAAAAATTTCTGAGTTGTATCAAGAATTAGGGGCAGAAAACGATGTAATTGTCATTGAAGGTGCTGGTAGTCCAGCAGAAATTAATTTAAATAGCCGTGATATTGCTAATATGGGAATGGCTAGAATAGCTGATGCACCTGTTGTTTTAGTCGCTGATATTGATCGCGGTGGTGTGTTTGCATCAATTTATGGCACAATCGAGTTGTTAGAGCCGGAAGAAAGAGCTCGTGTTAAAGGCGTTATTATTAACAAATTCAGAGGCGATAAAGCTTTATTAACACCTGGTTTAGAGATGATTGAAAAATTAACCAATGTACCAGTTTTAGGTGTGATTCCTTATGGTGATTTCAAAATTGAAGACGAAGATAGCGTCGCTTTAAAAAATGTTAATCGTCATTATGATAATAATAAAGAGCTTGATGTGGCAGTTGTTTCTTTAAGTAAAATTTCTAATTTCACTGACTTTAATAGTCTAGAGTTAGAACCTGATGTGTCATTAAGATATGTGTTTCCAGGGGATGTGATTGGAAATCCAGATGTTCTACTTATTCCTGGAAGTAAAAACACACTTGAAGATAGTCTTTACTTAGAAGAAAGCGGCTTAGCTAATGAAATCAAGTTGCTAAGACAAAAGGGTACTTATATTTTTGGTATTTGTGGCGGCTATCAATTACTAGGAGAAGAATTATTTGATCCAAATCAAGTCGAATCTTCAACAGGTTCAACGAAAGGATTAGGTCTTCTACCAGTTGAAACAACGATGCTGGAAACAAAAGTGACTGCTCAAGTTAAAGGAAAACGAGATGTGCTTGAAGTAACAGGGTATGAAATACATATGGGAGAAACGACTTTAAAAGGCGTGGAACCATTTGCTCACATCACAACAGAGAATAATAAAGAAGTTGATCGTTTAGACGGTGCCGTTAGTGAAGATGGTAAAGTATACGGAACTTACTTGCACGGCGTGTTTGATGGCAGTGAGTTTAGACGTGATTTCTTAAATAAAGTCAGAAAAAATAAAGGGTTAGAACCTTTAAATCATATCACTCAGGAATATAAAGATTTTAAAGCTGAGCAATATGATAAATTAGCAGACTCATTAAGAGAAAGCTTAGATATGGAAAAAATTTATGAGATTGTGAATCAATCTGAGGAGGAATAAAATGGCAGTTTACACTCGAGGCGGAGATAGAGGAATGACTAAGCTTGTTGGTGGTGAAAAGGTAAAAAAATACCATCCTCGTGTTGAAGCTTATGGAACAACAGATGAATTATGTTCTTTACTTGGACATGCCATTTCTTTACTTGATGAAGCTCATCAAGACTTAAAACCTGAATTGATTGAAGTACAACAATTGATTTTTGATTGCTCTAGTGACTTAGCAGTTCCAAAAAAAGAGATGAGACCTTATAAAGTAACAGGGGATAAAGCAACATGGTTAGAACAACGAATTGATGCGTATTGGGCAGAGTGTCCAAAAATCAATAAATTCATTTTACCAGGAGGCACTCCATTTGCTAGTTGTATTCAAATGGCTAGAACCGTTACAAGAAGAGCAGAACGTTGCGTGGTTTTTCTGGTTGATGAACAGGAAGACGTCAACCAAGAAGTGTTGATTGCTTTAAACCGTTTATCTGATTATTTTTTTGTTCTAGCAAGATGGATAAACTCTCAGTCAGGTGAAGTAGAAATTGATTATCAAAATAGTCCAAAAGTCTTTTCAAGAGGTGAAAAACGTGTATCCAATAACAGTAAATCTAAAGAATAAAGAAGTATTAATCGTTGGGGGAGGAAAGATTGCTGCTAGAAAAGTCAAAGGACTAATTAGCGAAGAAGCTATCATTACCATTATTAGTCCAACTCTTGATGAAGGAATTGATGCGACAAAAGTCACGTGGATTCAAAAAAAATATGAAACAGGAGATATTTTTCCTTCAGCTTCATTAATTTTTGCCTGTACAGATGATAAACCATTAAATGAACAAATATTAGAAGAAGCACTACCTTCTCAAATTGTAAATGTTGTAAGTAATAAAGAAATATCTGAGTTTTATAATATGTCGATGATTAAACACGATGGGTTAAAAATCGGGATATCAACAGAAGGGGCATCGCCTCTAGTTGCTAAAAAAACAAGAATTGAATTGCAAGAATGGTTGGAAAACAAATAAGGAGTCAAAAGTTATGCACGTTTTATATGTCGGATTAACTTATAAAAATACGCCAGTGAGATTAAGAGAAAAAGTTACTTTTCTTAATCAAGATATCACAGCAGCGAATAAAGAATTATTTCAAACAAAAAGTGTTTTAGAAAATGTCATTATTAGTACCTGTAATCGAACTGAAATTTATGTAGTTGTGGACCAGTTACATACTGGTAAATATTATACTAAACACTTTTTAGCCGATTTTTTTGGAGTAGAAGCAGAAGAACTATCGAATTATTTAGAATTTAAAGAAGGTCATGAAGCCTTGACTCATTGTTTTAGATTAGGCTGTGGATTAGATTCAGCCGTTCTTGGAGAAACTCAAATTCTAGGTCAATTAAAAACAAGTTTTCTTGAAGCACAACAAGCAGGAACAACGGGAACAATTTTCAATAAGTTATTTAATGAGATGATTAGTTTTTCAAAAAAAATGCATCATTTATATAAATTTAATGATTCATCTGCCTCATTAAGTCATTCTGCTTTGCAGATTGCTAAAGAAGAATGTCAAGATTTGTCAGACAAGCATTTATTTGTAGTTGGTGCAGGTCAAATGAGTCAATTGGTTCTTAAAAATCTAGATAATTTTAATGTCGGAGAAGTAACTATTTTTAATCGAACAGTAGAAAATGCTGAAAAAATAGCGTCTTTATCATCTCTTACAACTAATTGTCATCCCTTAAGTGAATTGACAAATCATTTGGATCAAGCGGATATATTAATATCTGCTGTTTCAACGGAACATTCTTTTATTACAAAAGATTTGTTGTCAGAAGTGACTTTTGAAAAATCATTATTATTATTTGATTTAGGGGTTCCACGTAACATTAATCCTCACTGTCAATTGATTGAAGAAGTTACCTTGTATAATGTTGATAGCATCAGTGAAAGAATTAATCAAAATGCTAAAAGACGTGAAGAAATCATGCTTCAAGTTGCAGATGAAGTTAATACTGCTGTGTCTGAATTTGAAGAGTGGGAAAAACAATTAGGAATTATTCCAGCGATTAAGGAACTTCGCCGTACAACGTTAGAAGCAGAAGAAAATGCTCTTAATAGTTTACAAAGTAAGTTACCAGACTTATCTGATCGTGAAGTTAAAATTATTAGAAAACACATGAAGAGTATTGTGAATCAAGCATTAAGAACACCAATTCGAGAAATTAAAGAACTATCAACAGAAGAAAATGCTGCTTATGATATTGCGTTATTTAAACGAATTTTTGGTATTCAGTTAGAAGAGGAGAATGAGCGTGAAGCGTAAGATTCGAGTAGGAACAAGAGGAAGTCAGTTAGCAACAACACAAACAAAACAAGCTATGGCAGAAATTCAAGCAAAATACCCTGACAGAGAATTAGAATTAATTGAAATAGTAACAAAGGGAGACCGTTTAAGAGATCAAAGTCTAACTTCAATTGGTGGACAGGGAGCTTTTGTAAAAGAAATAGAATATCAACTAATGGAAAATGAAATTGATATTGCTATCCATAGTCTTAAAGATTTACCAACTGTAATACCAGAAGAGTTAGTCATAGGCTGTACGTTAAAAAGAAAAAGCCCACATGACTGTTTGATTACTCGAGTTAAGGATCAAACATTAGAGAATTTACCTAAAGGAGCTAAAGTTGGAACAAGTAGTTTAAGACGACAAGCTCAACTACTTAAAATAAGACCAGATTTAGAAATACTACCTCTTCGTGGAAACATTGATACACGAATTAAACGCTTAGTTGAAGGTAGATATGATGCTATCTTATTAGCTCATGCAGGTATTCAAAGATTAGAAGTTGCTCAAGATGACGTCTTTTTCCATGTCTTATCAGATAAAGAATGCTTACCAGCAATTGGTCAAGGCGCACTTGCTCTTGAGTGTCGTAAAGAGGATACAGAAGTTTTAGATATTCTGAATTCACTAGATGACTCAGACACTAGAATAGCTGTAGAAGCTGAAAGAGCTTTTCTACGGACGATGGATGGTAGTTGTACTTTCCCAATTGGTGGATTTGCTAAAGTGGAAGAAGGAAATGTCGTTGTTGAAGGCATGATTTCTAACTACAACGGGACTGAAATGATTCGAGAAATTTGTCAAGATCAAGACCCAATTCAAGCTGGAAAACAATTAGGTGAATTACTGAAGGAAAAGGGTGCTGACAGATTAATTAAGGAGTGTCAAACTTATGTTAAAAACAATCCTTTACACACGGGAACACTCATGCCCGGAAGTTATTAAGCAACAATTTTTAAAAAAAGAGATGTTGATTAAAGAGATTCCTCTTATTACCACTGTTCCTGTAGAATGGCAATTGGAGGAGGAGTCTTTTGATTGGGTCTTTTTTACAAGTGCTAATACGGTCAAATTTTTAGATAACCGGTTCGATTTAACTAAGTATAAGATTGCTTCGATTGGAAATAAAACAACAGAGGCATTACTTAAAAGAGGACTCAAAGTTGATTTTCAACCAACTCATGCGGTTGCAGAATGTATGAGTCAGGAATGGCTAGAGCTGAATCAGGAAAAAAAAGATCAAACTATTTTTTTACCTAATAGTGTACTAGCAAGAAATATTATTCCAAAAGAGCTAGAGAATCATCATCATCATGTTATTGAAAAACATATTTATCAAACCATCTTTCCAGAACAATCTAGAAAGGCATTGAAATTAGTCTTTCAAGAGAATAGAATTAAAGATGTGATGGTTTCAAGCCCGAGTATTTGGCATCATTTTTATGAAGTGGCAAAAGAAGAACAAGTTGATTTGTCACAGTGGCAAATCTACTCAATCGGACCAATTACAACAAAAGCGGTTGAAGCCTCAAATGAACAAGTTTTTAAACAAGCGGAAGTCTATGATATGGCTCACTTGTATCAAGAAGTAATGAAGGAGATAGAGTAAAATGGAAAAATTTATGCGTCATAGAAGACTAAGAAGATCAGAATATATGAGAGATATGGTTAGAGAGAATCATTTATTATTAACTGATTTAATTTATCCGATGTTTGTTGTTGAATCAGGAGAAACAAAAGAGATTAGCTCAATGCCTGGTATCTTTCAATATACTCTAGAAGATTTTAGTAAAGAATTGGATGAATTAAATGAGTTGGGAATTAAGTCAATTCTCCTATTTGGTATTCCAGATCATAAAGATGAAGTAGGAACACAGGCGTATCACAATCACGGAATCGTTCAAGAAGCCATTCGTATTAGTAAAGCAAAATACCCAGATATTTTAGTCATTGCGGATACTTGTCTTTGTGAATACACAGATCATGGTCATTGTGGAGTTGTTGAAGATGGCGTGATTAAAAATGATGAAAGTTTAGAGTTACTAGTAAAAACAGCTGTCAGTCAAGCTGAAAGTGGTGCTGATATTATTGCACCATCAAATGCAATGGACGGTTTTGTTTATGCGATAAGAGAAGGATTAAATGAAGCAGGTTTTTCTGATATCCCGATTATGTCTTATGCAGTTAAATATGCTTCAAGTTTTTATGGACCATTTAGAGAAGCAGCTGATAGTGCACCTAAATTTGGTGATAGAAAAACATATCAAATGGATCCAGCTAATGGACGTGAAGCAATGCGTGAATTGGAAAGTGATATTTTAGAAGGAGCAGACATGTTTATTATTAAACCAAGTATGTCTTTCCTTGATGTGGTAAAAGAAGCTAAAACTAAAACAGATGCTCCGATTATTTGTTATAACGTAAGTGGAGAGTATTCAATGGTAAAAGCAGCAGCTCAAAATGGTTGGATTGATGAAGAACGTGTTGTTAATGAGATGCTTGTTTCAATGAAACGTGCAGGAGCAGATATGATTATGACTTATTTTGCTAAAGATATTGCTAAAAAAATGAAAGAAGGGAAATAAATAACCATGAGAGAAACAGTAAAATCTGAACAAGCTTTTAAAGAATCTAATAGCTATTTCCCAGGCGGCGTTAATAGCCCAGTTCGTGCTTTTGGATCAGTTGGAGGAACGCCTTTATTTATCGATAAAGCAAAAGGTTCTCATATTTATGATGTAGATGGTAACGAATATGTGGATTACGTATTATCTTGGGGACCTATGATTTTAGGTCATGCCGAAGAACAAGTACTAGAAGCAGTTATTGAAACAGCTAAAAAAGGAACTAGTTTTGGTGCACCATCTCCTTTAGAGACAGAATTAGCTACTTGGGTTAAAAAAAGAGTTCCATCCATTGAAACGATGCGTATGGTTAACTCTGGAACAGAAGCAACAATGAGTGCAATTCGTTTAGCTAGAGGCTATACAAATCGTGAAAAATTCATTAAATTTAATGGTTGTTACCATGGACATAGTGACTCTTTCTTAGTTAATGCCGGTTCTGGTGTTGCAACATTTGAATTAAATGATTCACCAGGAGTTCCAAAAGATTTAATAAAAGCTACTTTAAGTTTAGATTATAATGATTTAGAGGCAGTTGAGGAAGCTTTTAAACGCTATCCAGATGAAATTGCAGCAGTTATCATTGAACCAATTGCAGGTAATATGGGCTTAATTCCTGCTAAACCAGAGTTTCTTAAAGGTATCAGAGAATTAACGAAACAGTACGGAGCTTTACTCATTTTAGATGAGGTTATGACAGGATTTAGATGTGATTATGATTCTGCTCAAGGCTTATATGGAATCGATCCAGATTTAACTACTTTAGGAAAAGTAGTGGGCGGCGGATTGCCAGCAGCTGTTTTTGGTGGAAAGAAAAAATACATGGATGGCATCGCACCAGTTGGTTCTGTTTACCAAGCAGGTACGCTTTCAGGTAATCCTTTAGCAATGGCTGCAGGAATTGCTACATTGAAACAATTAACACGTGAAGATTATGACAAGATGAATCAAAAAGCACTTCGCTTAACAGATGGTATTGAAAAAGCAGCTAAAGAATACAATGTGCCAATTCAAACAACTTGTCGTGGAACAATGTGGGGCTTCTTCTTCAATGAACATCCTGTTATTGATTTTAAAACATCGAAAGAAAGTGCTCAAACTTACTTCGGTCATTTCCATAAAGAATTATTAAACCAAGGTGTTTACTTATCACCTTCTCAATTTGAAACGAACTTTATGTCAACAGCACATACGGATGAAGACATTGACAAAACAATTAATGGATTTAAAGAAACTTTTAGAGTACTAGAAGAAAAAGGTATTAAGCATGACAAATAATCAATACCGCGATTTAACTCTTTTAGAAATTACTTCTGATGTGATGTTAGCTATTGCTTGTGACAGTAGTGCAAGCATTGGACGAAAAAACAATGATTCAGTTCAAATAGACCCTGAGGTAGTAGCGGCTTGCTGCCTCAGAGTTCCTTTGTTTGAGCTTTTATGTGTAGGAGCAGAACCTATTTCAATTGTTGATGTGATTGGAAATGAGTACGAACCAACAGGTAAAAGAATGATTGCAGGAATTAAGAGTGAAATGAAAAAGGCTGGTTTGTCAGAGTTACCTTTAAATGGTAGTACGGAAGAAAATATGGTAACTACTATGAGTTCTTTAGGTATTACGGTGACAGGGAAGTTTAACGAAAAATTTGTTAAACCAGTTATTAAAGCAACAGATTACTTATTTCAACTAGGTTCACCCTACGTTGGAAATGAAGTAATTGAAAATCTTTCAACGCTGTGTGACTATCAAGACTTATATGAATTAAAGCAGGAAGTTTCTGTTGTTGATTTGTTGCCAGTCGGCTCAAAGGGAATCAAATATGAAGGTGACTTGATGGCAGAAGAAAATGGATTAACACTTGATTTTTATGAACCGGAAAATTCGGAATTAAAAAAATCTGCGGGTCCTTCAACTGTTGTGCTAGTAGCTGTTTCAAATGAGCATAAAGAAGAATTTATTAAAAAACATCCTCAATTAATTGAGTTAGGTCAATTTAAAAATAAGTAAAAGGATGTGTTTAAGATGGGGAAAATTATTCTCGTTACAGGTGGTGCAAGAAGTGGGAAATCAACTTTTGCAGAGAATTTATTAAAAGAGGAACCTTCTGTTTGTTATTTAGCCACAAGTATTGTTCAACCAGGTGATACAGAAATGGCTGATCGCGTAAAAAAACATCAAGAGCAACGTTCGAAAAAATGGGTAACTGAAGAACGATTTAGAGATGTTGGTCAATTTTTAAGCGAACATCATCAATACAAGGGATATTTATTAGATTGTGCCACACTACTTTCTATTAATTATTTCTACTCGTTAATGGTAGATGAGTACGGAGAAGACTACGCCTTAATTGATGAGAAAATAGCAGGTTTTACAGAAGATGAAAAGAATAAAATTGAAGCCAAAATTATGGTGGAATGGCATAAAATAATTGAAAATGCCCGTAAGTTATCAGGAGATTTGATTATTGTCTCAAATGAGGTTGGATTAGGTATTGTACCTGAGAACCCATTTACGAGATGGTTTAGAGATATCTACGGACGAGTTAATCAATACTTAGGAAAAGAATCAGATGAGGTGTACCTAGTTGTCGCAGGTATTCCATTGGAGATAAAAAAATGAAAAGTATAATTCTGTATTTTCAATTTTTCACTCAGATTCCGATCCCAATTCCAGTTGATGAACCAATGGAGAAAATGAAGACAGGGGTAAAATATTTTTCTGTTTTTGGTTTGTTAGTTGGTTTAATTGAAGCTCTTTTTTTCTTTGGAGCAGCCCAATTAGTTAGTTTTAATATTGCTTGGATTATTGTTTTATTTGTTGATTTAGTTTTAACAGGCGGTTTTCACCTAGATGCAATATCAGATATGGCAGATGGCCTTTTTTCATCTAGAAAAAAAGAACGAATGTTAGAAATAATGAAAGATAGTCGAGTTGGGAGTAATGGTGTTTTAATATTAATTTTTTACTATTTAATGTTGTTAGTTCCTTTTTTTGAGATGTCTTCTGATTTAACGATGAAAACAGCTCTTTATATTGTTGTGGCTATGAACATGGTAGGTAAAATGGGTATTAGTTTAATGTTTTATAATATGACATATTCAGGAAGTAATCCTCAAGGGTTAGGAACAACGTTTGTTGGAGTAAAACCTATTAATATTTTAATTGCTCAATTAGTTGGCTTAATGACTCTTTATTTAATGTTTGGTATTAAAATTTTGATTGTTTATGGTATTGTCTTTTTATTCATTCTGTTGTATCGCAAAATGGTTTATCGAAAGATAGAAGGATTAAATGGTGATACGTTAGGAGCTGCTTCTCCATTAAGTCAAATGATATTTATGTTATTTGTTTCAATGGTGATTTAAATGGTAAAAAAAATATATTTAATTCGGCACGGGGAAACTGACCTGAATAAAAAAAGAGCTTTTTATGGTAGTTTAGATGTCCCCATTAATGAAACAGGTATAAAGCAAGCAACTCATTTAAGAGAAAAAATGGCTGAAAAAAAAGTTGATGCCGTGTTTACGAGCGGATTAAAACGAGCTCAAATGACTGCTGATATTGTCTTTCCAGATAAGTCTAAAAAACTTGAAGTTGGTTTCAACGAAAAAGGATTTGGCTTATGGGAAGGATTAGTTGCTGATGAAATAGAAGCGGCTTTTCCAAAAGAATGGCAAGCTTGGCTAAATGCTCCGTTTGATTATATACCTCCAGAAGCAGAAGCCTTTTTAACTTTCAAAAAGCGTGTGATAGAGGCATTTAAAGGTATTTTAGAAGATTATAAACAAGCGGATGACATTGCGATAGTAAGCCATTTAGGCGTTATTAGAGTATTGATAACTTACTTGGATCCTAAACAAGATTTTTGGTCTGTTGAGATTGCTCAAGATGGTTATCTTGAATGGACATTAGAAGAATAAAATAAAAATCCTAAAAATGAGTTCTTGGAACGGCATTTTTAGGATTTTTTTAATTGAATTGTGCTTCATAAAGCTCTTTATAACGACCACTGCTTGCAAGTAATTCTTTATGAGTCCCACGCTCTAAAATCTTACCATCCTCTAAAACAATAATATCATCTGCCTTTTGGATAGTGGATAATCGGTGAGCAATAACAAGAGAGGTTCTGTCATTTAGTAGCTGATTTAATGATTCTTGGATATATTTTTCTGATTCATTATCAAGAGCAGCTGTTGCTTCATCCAGAATTAAAATCGGTGCATTTTTTAGAAAAATACGAGCAATGGCAACACGTTGCTTTTGTCCTCCTGAAAGCTTAATGCCTCTTTCGCCAATTTCTGTATGAAGACCTTTAGGTAAAGAGTCGATAAAATCAGCTAGCTTTGCAGCTTTTAGCGCTTGTCTAATGTCTTCTTCCGTTTTTTCTTTTGAACCATATAAAATATTATCTAAAATAGTGCCATCAACTAATTCAATTTCCTGAGTCACCATCCCAATATTTTGACGAAGTGAACCTAGAGAAAAATGCTGAATATTCTCATTATCGATTCTTATTTCGCCAGAAGAAACATCATATAAACGGGTGATTAATTTGGTTATAGTTGTTTTACCAGAACCAGAGACACCAACAAGTGCCAGCATCTTACCTTTTTCAAGTGTAAAATCAAGTTCGTTTAGGATATTTTTTTCGTATGTTGGGTAATGAAATGATACCTTATCAAATGAAATATTTTCTTTTAAATCAGATAAAACGATAGGATTCTCACAATCAACGACAAGTGGTTCAGCTTCATAGATATCTAAAATACGTTGATAAGAAACTACTGCTTGTTGGAATCTACTAACCATTTGAGTGAAAGATCTAATAGGATTTTGCAGCATTTTTAAATACGACAGATAAGCAACCAGTTCACCAACGGTTTGCTTACCGTGAATAATGCCATATCCAGAATAAAGAAGAACAATAGCCATTCCCATGTAATTAACTAATTCAATTGTAGGAGAGAAAACCGTTTGATACTTCATAGCTTCAAGGAAATTATCACGTGTTTTAATATTTAATTGATGAAAATCTTCTGCTTCTTTTTCCTCATTAACAAATGTCTTAATAAGCAAAATAGAAGTCAGGCTTGTTTGAAGATGGTTATTAATTTCTGAGGTAGAGGCACGTACCTTTTTAAATGCTTGTTTGATATGTTTACTGAAAAAAGTATTTAAAAAATAAAGCAGCGGAAAAGTGATTGTAATGAGTAGAGTTAATTTAACATCTTGCATGAGCATAAAAATATAAATGAAGACAAAAGTAAATAAATTAGAAATTAATTTTAAACTTTGAGCAGAAATTAAATCTTGAAGAGCTTTAACGTCTCCTGTTAGGCGAGTCATCAAGTCACCAGTTTTAGAATTTTCGAAATAAGCAAAGTCTTGTTTTAAAACATGTTCATATAATTCATCTCGTAAGTTAGCAATCATGTGTTGACTGACACGACTCATGACAATATTCGAGTAATAAGTTAAAAAACTTAAACAAAGAGCAAAGGCGAGAATAGATAAAACATTCATACCAATTTGATAAAAGGATTTAGCTGGAATAGAAACATCTATCATTTGCTGAGTTATTTGAGGAATTTTAAATTCAAAAAAGGAAATACCAAGTAAAAAAGTAAAACTAATAATTAACATTTTTTTCTCGTTTTTTATTTTGGAGAACATGAATTTAAGCATACTAAAAATACTTGATTTATCAGTCATAAACTCCCTCCTTTTCTCAGGTTTGCTTACTTTAACATTAGACTTGAGCGCCAAAAAAGTCAACTTGTTTGAAGCGAAAAATTATGAGAATTAGTTATGTTATAATGAAACAATTGAAACGTGATGGAGGAAGGAAAATTGAAACTAGTAATTTTTGATATGGATGGTTTAATGTTTGATACGGGAAGGCTTGCTTACCGAGTCTATACAAAAACGGCCAAAGAATTTGATTTTGAATTAAATCCTAATGTTTACTACCATCTAACAGGTAGAAATGAAGCAGGTTTTAGAGCCGCTTTAAAAGATCTATATGGCCATGAGCAACCAACAGATACGTGGCGTGATTTTATGACAAAAACTAAAAAAGAAATTATTTACAGTGAAAGACGAGTGTTTAAGAAAAAAGGTTTGTTAGAGCTATTAGCCTATTTAAAAGCGAATGACTACTTGATTGCTTTAGCTTCAGGATCTAAGAGAGAAATTATTTCCTTTTATTTGGAGATTGAAGAAATTCCAGATGTTTTTGATGTGATTGTGGCAGGAGATGAAATTACCAAAGGGAAACCTCATCCAGATATCTTTTTGAAAGCTTGTGAGAAACTAAATATCGCACCAAGTGATGCTTTAGTACTAGAAGATTCATTAGCTGGAATAGAGGCAGCAAGTAGAGCAGGAATACCTTCTGTTTTAGTAGAAGATGATATTACTGATTTAGAACCTGTCTCAGGGAAATATTTATTGCAACAAAATTTACCTATTAATGAAGAGAGATTGTATAAACCAACATATCAGTTTGATGACTTGTTGGAAGTTAAAGAGTTTTTGAAAAAGAAATAAAGAAATGATGTATTAGGCAATTGATTAATAAATTGCTTAGTACATTATTTTTTTATAAGTGTTCATTTTATAGTTTTTATAGGGTATAATTAAAACGGTTGTTATTTAATATGTTGGAAAAAGGAGAATGGTAATGAAATATTCAAAATTTATAACATTAACGATTGCATTAGTAACAGTTGGAACAAGTATGACAGGAATACCATTTATTAACGAAAAAGAAACTGCATATGCGAGTGAATCAACCTTGGGTAAGTCTTATGTTGAGTATGGGAAAACAAACATAGATTTAGAAACAATTGATGGTTCTATTATTGAAAAAGGAACATCAGTTGCTCGTGCAAGTCGTATGAAAAAATCAATTTCAGGATCTTATTATTTAGTTTTATATGATGGTGTATTTATGTATCAAGCTTTGGGTGAAGTACCAGAAAAATATGTAACATCTTCTAAAATAGAGCTTCAAACAACTACTGAAGGTAAATTTTTAATCAAAAACAATATACCAGAATCTGCTACAAAAGAACTGTTAAAACCGGTTAAAGGCGAAGAAACTGTAGCAGAAAAAGGTTTCTTAGGAGAAACAGTTAGCCACACACGTTTAGCTTTAGAAAACCCAAGTCTGTATACAAAAGAAACATTTGATGTATTTAAAAAAGCTTTTGATCAGGCAACTCAAGTGTTGAATGATTCTTCTGCAACTCAAGCTCAGGTAGATGCTGCAGACAAGACTTTAACTAATGCCTTTAATAAGTTAAAAAAATCAGAAAAACCTTCTGAATCTATTGATAAAATCGGTTTAGGCAAGGTCATCCATGACGCTAAAATTTATGAAAAAGATGATCGTTACACAAAAGAGTCACGGGATAAATTAGTGATTGAGCGTCAAAAAGCTGAAAAAGTAATGAAAAATGAGAAAGCTACTCAAGCTGAAGTAGATAAAATGGCTAACTCATTAAGTAGTGCATTTAAAACAGTTTTAGTAGAAGTTTCTAAAGCTAAGCCTGAAGGAAACTACATTAAAGATGGTCGTTACGTTACATACTCTAATAAAAATTATAATACTTATTCTAATTTTGGTTGGAAACACCGTCAATCTGGCTCAAGTTTACAGAATAAAACATTCCAAGCAAGAGGAAAATACAACCATCAAAATGGGTCAACATATTTATCACTTTATGATAATAAAGGAACATGGTACGGGTATGTAAATGAAAAAGCTGTCAAAGTAGGTGGTGGTCAACAGGGCGCTTATATAAAAGACGGTCGCTATGTGACACTAACTAACAAAAATTATAATTCTTGGTCCAATTTTGGCTGGAAATATCGTCATTCAGGCGCAAGTTTAGTGAATAAAACGTATCAAGCAAAAGGAAAATACAACCACATTAATGGCTCAACTTACTTATCTTTATATGATAACAAGGGAAAATGGTTTGGTTACATCAATGAAAAAGCAACTAAAATAGGAAACGGTCAACAAGGAGCTTACGTTGCTGATGGTCGTAAAGTTAAAGTGACTAAGAAAAACTACCAGTTATGGCAAAACTTTTCTTGGAAAAAACGTCAAAGTAGTAATAAATTAGTTGGCAAAACATTTGTAGCAAGAGGAAAATATTACCATGCCAATGGCTCAACTTATTATTCTTTATTTGATAATAAAGGAAATTGGCAAGGCTACATAAATGCTAATGGTGTTAAATAAAAGTCAAGTAATATTAAAAGAATTGAGACTCAAGTTAATAGCTTTTGTCTCAATTTTTTTTATTAAGCTCCTAAATAACGTATAATAAAATTAATATGATTAAAAAATAAGAGGACTGATTTTAATGAGATTATACAGTATTGGTGAATTTTCAAAAGCATCAGGAGTCTCTATTAGAGCATTACGCTATTATGATAAAAAAGGTTATTTGAAACCTGACTATATCAACCCCGAAACTAACTACCGATATTACTCTCAGGAGCAATTTGGAACACTGACCATGATTCTTTTGTGTTCAGATTTCGATTTTCCTATAAGCCGAGTAAAAGAATTTGAAGAAGAAGACAGTAGTTTCGACCTCTTCAAATTGATAAAAGAAATGGAATTTGATATTGAAAAGAAACAGTTACGTTTGACTATTCTAAAACAGAGTTTAGAGGAGTTGGAGAAAAATATAGCACGTCTTCAAGCTAAAAAGAAGCTAAAGGGCCATTACAAAGATTATTTTCCTGAAAGGACATTTATTTTACAAGAATTTACAGGGGAAAATCCTTTATATCTCGATTTTACTGAGATGACAAATAGAGTTTATGAGAAGGTACGAGCTGAAAAATTTATTACGATGTTCAACAGAGGTGTTTTAAAAGTAAAAACAGTATCTGGAGAAAAAAGATTTGTATTTTTAGAAATTTTACCCAAAGATTTATCTGAAGAACAACAAAAGCAAGTAGTAAAAATCCCTAGAGGTAATTATGACTGTATTATCTATCCTTTTCATAAATTTTACCAAGATTTTAAATCTTTTTGGGGTAAAGAACTAGAAGAAAATCAGCTTATTATTTATTCGAGTCTCTATGATAAGAATTATCAAAAATCTGCTTCCCATATAGAAATACAAAGCCTGTCCTATGATGCAAATATATATGATTTTTAATGTATAAAAAAACTTTCCAGCTAATTTGGAAAGTTTTTTTAGAAAGATAACCGTTGACTTTCGATATTGCTAGCGGTGGATTGATGTACAATATCGTATAAACCATTAAAAATAAGTAAAGTATTTGGAGCTAATTTTTCATTCCAAAGAATATTAATATTAGAATAAAACGTATCGAATTTGTATAGAGTACAGTTATATTTTCCCTCAGGAAAAGAATGAACAAACTGCTTTTGTTTTTCAGTAAATGAAGTTGTTTCAACCTCCAAAAAGCCAAAACGTTTTTCCTCACCGTTAATATTTATCTTAAAAATCCCTCTATTGAAGAGAGAAGTTAGTTCATTTTCAATTGCAATATCATAAAGATTAACAGTCATCTCCGTAAAATCAAAATAAGAAGGATTTTCTAAAGTGAATTCTTTAATAACAACATGTCGCAATAAAAAAAAATCTTGATAACTATGTTTATTGTTAACTGATTTTAGATAATTTAGTCGTTTGATATTTTCTTTTAATGCATCAATTCTCATTTGTTGTGTTTGGTAGTAGGCTAATTTTTCTTGAATTTGTTGTTCAATTTTTTTTATTAGTTCTTCAATGTTGTAATAATTGTCTTTTATCTCTAATTGTTCAATTTCACTTAAAGGTATGTCAAATTCAGAAAACATTTGGAGTATATTAAGTGTACTAAATTGATCACTTGAATAATATCGGTAGTTAGTTTCGGGGTTGATATAGTCAGGTTTTAAGTATCCTTTTTTATCATAATATCTGAGTGCTCTGATAGAAATACCAGAAGCTTTAGCAAGTTCTCCAATACTCATCAAATTCATTATAAAATCCTCCTTGTAAAAAAATATAAATTTTTTTATTGACTCTACACCCGTGTGAGACTATATAGTTTTTTTCGGGGGATGAAAAAACTTTTTTTACTAAAAAGTTGCTATATAAATATTTTATCTTAAGAGAGTGCAATTTGGTAGAAAATAGGACTAATTAACTATCTTAGTTTTTAAAATTTTAAGGGATGTCACTTTAATGTCACTGATGTGTCACATCAATTTTTTAGAATGTGTTGTGTAAGGGATTAAATTTTAAACAAAGGAGGTTATTCTTATTAAAAGAATTTAACAAACGTGACTTAGAAAACTAAGATAGTTAAATTTGAAATAAAAGGGTAGAGGTAGAAAAATCTATCTAAATGAAAGGAGGTTATGCCATGAGAAAAAAAATTGGTCATATTGTAATAGCAATATTAGCTTCAATAAGTTTTTCTACTATTTGTTTTTCTGAGACAGTTGAAGACAATCATAACGTAAAAACCTCATTGGTAGACGAAGATATCGAACAATATCAAGATTTCGATCCTGATAATGAGTGGATTGAAATATCAACAATTGAAAGAGGAGCAGTTGACCTAGGTAATAATCAAAAATTAGCTTATTTATTTGGACCAGAGATGTATTTAAGTCAAAATAAGGACATTCCAGTTAACCTCGGTCTGCCCAATATTTATTTCGAAAATGATGGAGCTAATGTTTTTGCTTACTATCAAGCTCAATATACATTACAAACTTCTAGAGCTTCAATTGTTGGTGATAGACCAGGAAATTTTCGAGCAATTATGCCTAGTATGAGTGGGGAAAATACGCATTATTATAAAAAGACAATGTTAAATGGATTACCTGCGTACTTAGTAATAATTGATGATGATGTAGTAAATATGAGAAGTTCAACAATTGTTTATGGAATGCAAAGTGGTTTTGTTCGTGTTAATACAAGATACACGAATATAGGTGGAAAAACACAAGAAAACATTGTTGTTGGGGCTGCTTATGACACAATGCTTAATGGAAATGATGATGTTCCGATTAAATTTTTGGGAAAAAATAAAGGACTTTATATTGAAGTCGGCGAATATAAATTAGAATATCGATTCAATGTACCAGATGGACCAACTAACTGGATGGGTGGAGAATTTTTAACACCAGCTACTTTCATTAAACAACAAGGAAGTATGGATAAGGGGTTCAATTCAATGGATTCTATCGGAATGGAGAATTCAAACAAAAACTACGGAGAAATTGCAGCTGATAATATCGATACTGGTATTTCAATGAAAAGCCAACCACTAAACTTAAAAGTCGGTCAAAATTTTGATATGGGGTATATCGTCGGTATCCAAAAAGATGATGGAGACCCTGTTATTACGTTAAATGAAAATGATCAAACTTTTGAAGGTGGAGATTTTGAGATATCAGGTGAGTGGTTTGATAATAAGTCTGATCTTGTTAATTTGTACTATTCGGTGGATGATGGTAAACCTATAAGATTTGCAGAGAACCTGTCGAATATAAATCCAGGTGAAGCTTATGAATGGAAAACAACTATTCCAAATCTTTCAAAAAATAACCATAAGGTAAAGGTTTATTTAATTAGTTCCAATCAAGAAAAATCTAAAGAGAGAACAGTTAATCTCTCCTATGTGATTAAGCCGAAATTAAAAGAAACAGTTTTCCGAGAAGATAGTGAGTTAGCTAATCAAGCTTATCCAGGTGAAAAATTAAAATTTAAAATAGAGCTAGCTTCTATTAATGATGTTTCAGCAACTTATAATAGTTTAAAATTTATTTCTCCAATAGATAAATACTTGGAGAATCTATCTGAGTTTAAATTAACTACTGAGGATGGTAGAGAATTAAAAATTAATTCTTCAGAAATAAAAGATAAAAAATTATCTCTAACAACTGATGAAAGGGTTCCATTATCTCAAAAAATAATATTAGAATTCTTTGCAAATATTAAACAAGAAACACCAGTAGGTACTAAAATTAATTCTTTAACCCAATTAGAAGGAACGACAGATGACGGACTCTCTATTTCTAAAGCAAGTTCTAATTCATTTGAGACTGAAATTATTCCTGTAAAAAGTAAGGTTGAAGCGAAAGTTCATCATGAAGATGGGACACTTGCGGAGAGTGGAATTCTTGGAGAAAAGTTAATTTTTTCAGGAGAACTAAAACCTAATGAAATGTTGAGAGAAAAAGAGTATGAAAAAATGTCTGTTGAGACCATTTTAGATGAGAATCTGGAGAAGGTAACAGATGTAAAGTTAACTACTAAAGAGGGGATAGAAGTAGGAACCGGAGTTTATGATAAGGAAACTAAACGAGTAAAAGCAGAATTAACTCAACCAGTCTCTCCTCAAGAAACATTGCATTTTTCATTCAAAGCTAACATAAAAATAGAAGCTAATATAGGAAGTCAATTAAAGTTTACTGTTGTATTCAAAGATGGTGTTGCTGGTGGAATATCCTTAGAGAAATCTAATTCGAATGAAGTGACAGTTAAGATAAAAGAAGGTCATTTGGAATTTGTTACGTCACCAACACATCTTTCTTTTGGAAACAACTTATCAATTAGCAGTCAAAAAGAAACGTATTCTGTCTTTTCAAAAGATGAAGATTTACAAGTTCAAGATAATCGAGCAGGTAAAAAGAATTGGCGAATGACGGCTCGTTTAATAAGTGACTTTAAGACAACTGAAAATGAAAAATTAAAAGAAACATTTCTATTTAAAACAAAAGAAGTAGAAAATCCTATAACAACCTCTGCTGAAACAGTTATCGTTGAAAGAAATAGTGAAATGAGTGAGTTAGTAAACCTTAGTCAGGGATGGAATGCTGAGGAAGGATTAATGATTTCTGTTCCACCAGGTGTGGCTAAAAGTAAAGAATATCAAGCTAAAATGCAGTGGAATTTACAAGATGTTCCAGAAAATAAAAATTAGGAGAAACATATGAAACGAATAAATGTAGTAACAACTTTCTTTCTTTTCGCTTTCTTTCTTCTATTTGGAATAGGGAACACGACCCATGCAGATAATTTAGAAGGTAAAGACATGGTAGAAACAACAGGGCAGGTGGGATTTTATGGTGAGTATGTTAAACCAGTTAAACCAGGCCCAAGTAAACCAGATGGTAGTAAACCAATTGAAATAAAAGAAAGCAGTCGAATAGGTGAGAAGAAACAATTACCTCAAACAAATGAAGTAATAAAGAATACTCAACTCTCTTTAATTGGATTTATGATTATTTTTATCAGTATTTTATATGTAAAAAAAATAAAAAAGAATGGATGATTTATGATGAAAAAAACAATTTTAGGAACAATATTATTAAGTAGTTTATTTGTAATTGGAGTAAATGTATCAGTTTCAGCAGCAGATGTGAAAACTAAAGACACAGATGGCGTTGTAAAATTTCAACCATCAACTGATCCAGAGGGACCATTAAGTTTAAATCATGTGCCAACGTTAGATTTTGGGAATAATGAAATTAGTACAGAAGATCAAGTGTATCATGCATCTGCTCAAAAAGTAGGAGACAAAAATAGTTCACTTTATACACAAGTAACAGATAATCGTGGTTCATTAGAAGGCTGGAGATTATCCGTAAAACAAGATGGTCAATTTAAATCAAGTCAGAAAGCTCATGAATTAAAAGGAGCTTCTATTGAGTTTAAAGAAGGTCAATTGGTGACAGAATCTCTGAGTCAACTAGGAGTAGCAACAGAAACATTCAAATTAGATCCAACTGGCGCGTCTCAAGTAGTTATGTCATTTAAAAAAGATCAAGGAGCTGGAGCTTGGTCTACAGTTTATGGTGATGACAGTAGCTTATTAGAAGAAAATGGACGTACTGTAACTAAAAACGTTCAATTATCAGTACCTGGAATTTCAGAAAAAGTTAATGATGTTTATAAAACAAGCTTAACTTGGGTTCTATCAGATGTACCAGGAAACTAGAAGTACGGATTAAGTATAGATGTGGAGAATAAATGATATTCTCCGCATTTTTTAAAAGAAGGGATACTGAAATGAGTAAAAGATATTTAACTACGATAGGAATTATTTTACTTTTTTTAATAGGGATTAGAACAGAGGCATCAGAACTTAACTTTAGTGTGGCATCTGTTATTCCGGAAAATCAAGTAGACAAAAGTAAAACGTATTTTGATTTAATGGTGAAGCCAAACGAAGAGCAAAAGATAGCCATAGAGATTAATAATACATCAAATAAAGAGATAACAGTTATACCTACTATAAGTAATGCAACAACGAATTTAAATGGTGTGGTTGAATACACACTATCTAAAGATAAATTGAATAAAGGAACTCCTGTTGAAATAGAGGAAATTCTTACTTTACCAGAGAATCAGAAGGAAGTAAAAGTGCCTAAAAATGTTCAAAGTCAGTTAATACTAAATCTGAAGATGCCTAAAGAAAAGTTTGACGGAATTGTAGCAGGAGGTATAACTCTTCAAGAGAAAAAAGAAGAAAAAACAGATGAAGATGAAAATAAAGGAATGACGATAAAAAATTATCATGCTTATACGATAGCAGTTTTAGTTAGGGAAGAAAAAAAAGATTACACACCTGAGTTAGAACTAGAAAATGTAAAAGTCGGGCAGCAGAATTACCGAAATGTAATTTTAACCAAATTAAAAAATCCAGTACCGGATTTCTTAAATGAATTAGAAACTAATTCGACTGTAACTAAAAAAGGAGAGAGCCAAGTATTATATACATCTGAGAAAAAGAATATGCAGATGGCTCCAAATTCTTCTTTTCAATTACCAATTCCGATTGAAGACAAAATGAAACCAGGAACTTATACGTTAAAAATGACTGCTAAAAGTTCTGACAAAAAATGGGAATTTGTAAAAGATTTTTCTATTGGAGAAAAAGAGGCTAGAAAATTTAATGAAGCAGATGTTACATTGCCAAAAGATAATAATAAACTAATCATTATTGGTTTATCTATCGCAATTTTAGTGTTAATTTTAATTATTTTACTATTAACTAAAAATAAGAAGAAACAGAAGAAAATGACAAAGAAGAAAAAAAGAAAGAAAAAATAAAAACATAAAAACATAGGAATAATATTTAAGGAGTGGGGCCCTATGAGAATATTATTAGTAGAAGATAAAGAAGAAATAGAAGGAATTATTAGAAATTATTTGGGTGATGGTACAGAAGCTAAATTAATAGCTTCAAAAAGGGATGAAGCATTACAATGTGTTACTACTCAAAACTTTGATTTAATTATTTTTAATTGGTTAAAATGTCAAAAAGATAGTATGGTACTTTGTCAGGAAATAAAAAAATTAAATTTACCACTCAAAATGCTACTACTAGCACCTAAAAATACAACCGTAAATGAATTAGGAGATTTAGTGGAAACTTTTATAGATACAAAAGAAATGTCAGTAGGAACAGCTTCCTTAGTCATTCAGTTTAATAAACCATTAAAGTCAGACACATATTTGTTTTATCAAGATATCACGCTAAATTCAGAAACGTGTGAAGTGAAAAAAAACGAAGAAATTCTTTCTCTTACAAAAAAAGAATATGATTTACTACATTGTTTTATGAAAAATATTAATATTGTTTTGAGTCGAGACCAATTACTTAATCAAGTTTGGGGAATGAACTACGATGGAGATGTTAGAACAGTTGATACCCACGTCAAGCGTTTAAGAAGGAAAATAGGAAGCCAATATATTGTAACTAAAATTGGAATGGGATATCTAATGGAACAACCCAAAGTCAGTAGTAGTTAAATGAAACCAACATCATCTCATGATAGTTGGTTTTTTTGTTGTATAATGAGGGTGATGAGAAAGGAAAGGGATAGGCATGAATAAGAAGAATCAAGGGAAATCTAGAATAAGTATTGGTATTTTTAGTTCTATTTTTACTATTTTTATCATAGGAATGGGAATGTTTTTCTATAGTGTGTATCAGACTAATCATGTAACTGATGAACAAGTTAAACCTCACCTAAAGAATAATACACTTCGTCTTAATGAAAGCAATCAGTCATTATTATTTGATTCTCAAGAAATAATTGATTTTAAGGTAAAAGCTAACCAAGTCACTGTGACAATGGCTCATTATAAACGAGATAAGTTAGAAGAAGAAAAAGAAATGCTGTCTGTATCGGCTAAAACAGGTACAACTAATCAAATGGACGGAACTATTCAGTGGGGAATTATGGATTATGGTTTACTTGAAAATCAATTAAGAGTGGCTATAGAAAGCGAAGGTATTATAAGTACCAGTGACTACACAATCAAAATTAAAAGTGATGATCCAGATAATCTATTAAGTGGTGTTGGAGTTGGTTTATCAGAAGAAGAGTATCAATTAGAAAAGAACACTGATTATCAATTGGCAATATGGGCTTATGGTGAAGATGGGGTTTCGGTCAAAACAATAAAGAATGGGGAATTTAGTCCTAAAGATTTCAAAAAGAATACCGAAACTTTTGTTTTATATGCTACTTTTAAGTAAAGAGTTTTATAGACGTTAAAACCTTTTAATGAGATTTAAAACGTTATATTTAAAACTTTTAATAAAAAACAGCTTCTATTTTTAAATAAGTGAGGTATAATGAAGAATAATAGGTCATTATAATGCTTAATAAAGGAAGGTGTAATGGATTGATTGAAAATTTTCAAAATATTGAAGTCTTGAACCTTGAAAAACGTTCAAAAATTATTGATAAACCCAATCGTAATGAAGTTATCCTTCTACAGGTTAAAGCAATGAAATTTGAATGGAAACAGTATGCTGATTTTGAAAAAAATCATCGGGCTGAGGGTAGAGAAATTATTGTACTACTACCAGAAGAAATGTTAGGTGACTTAATTCAATTAAAGAAAACTTGTGATGCGTTAGCTAAGCGAGGAATAGGTGAAAGCCGAGATTATGAATACGTCATACGGTGGAACAACAAGCTTGCAACACTTCATTTGTTATTTAGTGAGCGAAAAAAAAATGTTGGTAGAACGCCAAAAATCTATACAAGAGATTTTTGGTATGATAAAAAGACGAATAGACAAACTAAACCTCATGCTAAAAACGCGGAACTTAGATATGAAGAGGGAACTTTCCAAAAAGACCGCAATGGCTCGATCAAATATGAAGGACCTCCTTTTTTAGATAAAGATCCTTATTTTTCTTCTGAAAACTGGCATAGACATTTCGAAAAAACTATTTTATCAGTTTTTAAAGAGTTTGGTTATTATCTGAATGAAGAACAGGAAAGATATTTAAATGATGAAAAAGTATTAGAAATTCCTGAAGAAACCAAAAAAGAAAAAATCGAAGAACCTACTTTAGATATAGTTGTTTATCCAACTAAAAATGAGATAGCACCTACTAATGACCAGCTTGGATTATCAAGCAGTAGACAAGTTCATGGCTCAGACAAAAGAGATAAGCTAGATAAATGGCAAGAAAGCTTATTAACAGGATTAAAAAAAATAGGATGTTTCTTTGTAAAAGCAAAAGACTCAATCATAAAAAAAATCTCGCCTGTTGCAGAATCTATCAAAAAGAGATGCGTCAATGCGACTATTTTTAAAAAATTTATGGAATTTATCAATTGAAAATAAATTAGAAATTAGAACTTATCAGACTTGTTAGTTCTAATTTTTTTGTTTTAACTAAAAAATTTTATGAATTTAATAAGAAACATGGTAAAGTAAAGCTAATCATAAAAAAATTAGAAAAGAGTTATCATTCATGAAGAACAAAAGACCTAATGCAACTAATAAAAATAAGACATTTCGCGAAACAGAATATATTGTCAAAGAAGATATTGAGTTACTCCCTTTTCTTTTACAAACATTGAACAACCAAAGTAGAAATTCAGTTAAATCCATCTTAACAAGAGGACAAGTAAGTGTTGATGGGAAAGTAATAACAAAACATAACCATCCTCTTACATCAGGAACTAAAATAAGTATTCAAGGCAATCAATCTGCTATGAAAGAAAGAGCCTTGATTGGTTTAGAAATTATACACGAAGACGAAGATATCTTAGTTGTTGAAAAAGAAGCAGGGATGCTATCGATGGCGACAGACAACGGTCAAGAAGTGACAGTTTATTCTCAACTAAGACATTACGTTAGACAATCAAATCCTCAAGATCGTGTTTTTATCGTTCATCGATTAGACCGAGATACATCTGGGGTTATGTTGTTTGCTAAAAATGAAAAAACGAAACAGTATTTACAAGAAAATTGGAAGAATGTTGTTATTGAAAGAATGTATACGGCTTTAGTGGAAGGAGAAGTGAAGAAAGAAAAAGGAACGATTACGTCTTGGTTAACAGAAAGTAAAACCTTTAAAATTCATTCTTGTCCATTTGATAATGGTGGAAAAAAAGCCGTTACGCATTATAAAAAAATTCGTTCAAACAGAAACTATAGCTTGTTAGAAGTTAACTTAGAAACAGGAAGAAAAAACCAAATTCGTGTTCATATGGAAGAGATAGGACATCCAATTGTGGGAGATAAAAAATATGGAGCAAGCTCAAATCCCTTGAAACGACTTGGACTTCATGCAACTAGTTTAATTTTTGTTCATCCAACAACTAAGAAAAGAATGAAATTTACTTCTAAAGTACCTAAAAAATTTATTAAAGCAACTAAAGCTCAATAAAGAAGAATTTAATATAAATAGCTAGTAAGAGAAGATAGAATTTCTTTTATTGGCTATTTTTTTGATGTAAAAACTCTAAAAAGTATAATATGTCTCTTTTGTTTGTGTTATGCTAATTAAGAGAAAAAGGAGGTGCCTCTGTTGAAAAGAAAAGGAATCTTTTTAGCAATGATTGTAGGTTTAGTCCTACTGGTTGGTTGTCAAAATAGAAACAATCAATATGAACAATCTATGCATAAAGCCAAAGAAGCAATTATAGAAAAGAAATTTGATCAGGCTGAGGATTTTGTTGCTTTAGCAATTGAAAGTAAAGAAGCTGATACACTAGCTAAGAATTATCAAGTTCAATTGAAAGCTTACCAAGAGGGATTGAAGTTAAAAAAAGCAAAAAAATTAGATGAAGCTAAGGCCAAATTTACAGAAGTGACAAAAGTTAAAGTGGGTTCTGAAAAATTAGTTGAGTATGCAAAAAAAGAACTGGCAGATTTAACGAAGGAAACAGAAAAGGACTCAAAAAATAAGAAAGAAAACAAGAAAAAAGAAGAAACAAAACTATGGACCAAAGAGCAATCAGCTAAATTAGCAGATTTTATGGCTTCATGGGGCCAAACAATGGATCAAGAATATCAAGCTTATAACCCTCAAAAAAATGTTGATTTATATGGGATTCAACTACCACAAGGAGTTCTTGATGGACAAATGGGAATGGGGGTTGACGGAGAAAAAGTTACCATTGAATGGTCAGAGGATGGTTCTGGAAGTGCAGATTATCAGTTAGTTGAGGTCTACTCAGATGCGGACACTCAGCCGTACCTTAAAAAACATGTCTATTTCTTTGCTTTTAAAAATGGAGAAGGCCGTGTCTACGTGACGCAACAAAATCAAGGAAACCCAGAGAATGTTCTTTACTTTAAAGAAACTGAAAATCAAGCATTAAAAACAGGTTTTGCTAATCTTCTTAGCCAGCAAAAAAAGAATAATTCAGAAGCAACAAAAGAATCTTCAACAACCAAAACGTCTCTAAGAGAACGTTTAAACGGAACTTACTACAACGAATCAACAAATGAAGCTGTTTTTTCAATAGATGATTCATTTTATAGAGATATTCAATCAGAAAAAGATTACCCAATCGATCAAGTGACGATTAATGACCAAGTAACTATTACTTGGGATATTGAAAAATTTGAGGAAAAATATGGACCAAGAAGTGCTGGACCTGGTCCACAACCATTCATTTATAAGGTGAAATCTACCTCAGATGAGATTGTTTTAGAAGATATGATGGGTCAAACGTTAATAAAAAAATAAAAAAAAGGAAAATAGGGTGACAGAGATGAAATATTGTCCAAATTGTGGTAATGAGTTAAGTCCAAATTCAAAATTTTGTGGAAAGTGTGGAACACCTGTTAATCAGGAACATGAAGAGGCAACCTTCTCAGAAAAAATGAAAACCTCATTTGATAAATTACAAACAGATGAAGTATTTGAGTTAAAACTAGAATCAGCAGAAGGGCTTGATGCGTCAAGAACTGAATTAAAAAATGAAGCACAAAAGAAATTATCTGGTCGATACGGTGAGTGGTTAAAGAGTATTGTTTGGTATTTTGTAGGCATTTTTATTGTAGCTATTCTGATGGGAATTGCTTCAGGTAAAATGACAGAAATTGATTATTATTACTCATATAATGCAGTATCTGGTTTTTCAAGATTCTTTTGGTTTATTATTTGGTTAATCACGTTTGTAGCGATGTTTGTGATTGCAGTGTTGTTTAATGCGGTTCTTCAATGGATGGCGATTTATTCTTTAAGAGGAAAAGAAGCTAACGGTGTGAAAATTTTTGAGTACTTAGTAAAAGCTCAGAAAAATCGAGTATTAAAAGCTAATATATTGATGAATTTATATGTTTTCTTTTGGAGTTTATTATTCATCATTCCTGGTATCATTAAGCAAGCGTCATATATTATGACGAATATTTTATTGGAAAAAGATCCGGAATTATCTGCTAGTGAAGCTATTAATTTAAGTCGTGTCATTATGAAAGGCTACAAATTAGAGTTTTTAATTTTAAGATTCTCTTTCTTCTTTTGGAATATGTTGAGTGCTTTTACTTTTGGTCTTTCAGGTCTTTATACACTCCCTTACCAAAACACGACAGAAGTGTTATTCTTAGAGCAGTTATATAATAAATATATGGAAAAACAAGAAGTAGTAGAAGAAATCTAAAGGAGAATGAGAGATGAAAATTGGCATTATCTTAGAAACCAAAGAACATGAAAAAGCATGGAATGCTATTCGATTTGGTGTAACAGCTTTAAAATTAAAACATGAAGTAAAATTATTTTTAATGGGTGAAGCAGTTGAGATTGAGAGCATTGTTGATGAAACCTATGATGTCATGGATCAACTGAATCAGTTTAGAGATGCTAATGGCGAATTATTAGCTTGTGGTACTTGTCTGATTTCAAGAAAACTAGATGATACAACCTCATGTCCTATCTCAACAATGGTTGATTGTGTCGAATTAGTTACATGGGCAGATAAAACAGTTACGTTTTAAAAATGAAAAACATCAAACCGAGATTAGAACTGGTTTGATGTTTTTTTTACTCTACTTTTGTATTACTAAGTAAAATATTCTTAATGGATGTAATATTGTTTTTACTTGGAAAATCTTGAATTAAGATATACTTAGTTGATTCAAGTGGAAGTGCTAAATTTGAAATAATTAACTGAAAGTTATCTAAATCATAATGTTTTAAATCACTTTCATGAATACAAATGACACTTTCAAAGTAGGTAGATTCAATATTTAATTGACCTTCAATCATTTTGAGTAAAAAGTAACCATGATCAACAGAATAACTGCTCACAATTAGAATAGGTTGATTCAATTGTGCTTGAATAATCTGAGGAAGTGTCACGACTAAAAGATAAATCAAGTGATCCACATAAATAGAAAAATCCAATTCAGTCTTAAGACTAAGTTCTTTAATCAAATGAGTCATCAGATTAAAGGCTGCTGTGTTATTAAGTTCTACCTGTTTTGAAAAAGATTCGAATCGGTCATAGAAAAAATGATAAGGAATTTTGAAGTATTTAACATTGATACAGAGATCTACGACAAAATCTAAAAGTCGTTTCTTTTCAACGTCCATCTTTTTTATTTGAAAAGTCTGGAAGAGCTTATCTAAAAAAAGTGATACTTCTTTGATAAATTCAGTATCTGTTAAAGAAAATTGAGTATGACGATGAATATAAATAGCGGATTCAATTTTAGTAAAACAACCTAATGAGAGATCAGGTTCATTACAAAATAAGAAATGTTCTTCTTCTTTTGTAAAAGGTGTATCTTGTCCAACAAATGTTTGTATATACGCTAATCGATGATTTTGTTTTTCTCTTTCGATGGAAAGTTGATAAAAAATGGAATAGTAAGAAATTTGTAAATCCGATATTTCTTCTTGGTTAAAAGAGTACATTCGAGTTAAGCGTTCTTTAAAAAAGGACTGCCATTGTTCAGAAATAATAGGTTTTACATTATATCCATGTATTTCAAATAAAAAGGTTGAAAAAAAGCGCCGATAAAGATATTCATTTTTACTAGTGATTGAGTAAAGAGAGCCACTCTTTTTTACTTCTAAATCATATTGTTTAAAGTAATCACTAATTTTAGGCAGATAACGATAAAGAGTTGAACGGCTAATATGTAATATTTCAGCATAGTCATTTAATGTTTGATTGGGATTTTTGGCTAAGGCTAAAATAAACTGAATGGGGATAGAGTTTAATAAAATTTGTGATTGAATATTTAGGAAAACGTTGACTGAAAGTTTTGACGCTCGAATCCCATATGGGGATAGAAACTCAAGGCCCACTTTGTCATTTAAATTATCTTGAATATAGTTTAAATCCTCGTGAATTGTTTTTTCAGAAACATTAAGTAAATCAGCAATTTGTCGAACTGTTAACCAATTTTCGGATTTAAGTAAAAGTTCAAGAGTATCGACTAATCGTTTGGATGTCGTATCTAGAATAGAAAGCATTTTAACCACCATCTTTTCATTAGATTTGGTTAGCTAATAATTGATTTATACTAACTAATGTATAGTATAATGCATGAAAAGTAATGAATAAAGATTCTCTATCAATCAAATTTTAAAAATGTACTTTAATTAAGTGAACTTAGAAAGAGAATTGATTAAAAAATGTTAATTTTTACAAAGATTTATATATATAAGGCTTCTATTTGTTGTTAAAATCATTAATTGCTCATCTATATGAAAAATATGAAGAAACTGATTAATAGATGCTTTACTGTTATTTATTAGGTAAGCATTCAACTAGCCAAAAAAATGAAAGCGTGTTAGACTTCAATTACAACTTAATAGATAGAAACATTTGGGGTGCGTAAAAGCTGAGATAATACCCATTGAATCTGCTCCAGTTAGTACTGGCGAAGAGAAATGTATTCAATGACTGTCAAATAGAAAATTTGACCTATTTAATGAACAACTCGTAATTTATGCCCAACCATTTATTTGGTCGGGCTTTTTTTATGAAAAAAATTAAATAGGGAGAGTCTCGGCGTTTGCCCTTCTTTTGTTTCTTAACTTTAAGGAAATAAGAGGAGGGCTTTTTTTGGAGACAAAATGGACAGTACAAGACATTATATTACTTGCTTTTTTAGCATTTTTATTTGGTGGTGTTTTTATGGGGGCGGGATTTCTCTACGCCATTCTTTCAGCAGCATTAACACCACTAGGATTAGCGCCGTTTGCTAACGAGATTTTATTTGGTATGTGGACAATGGCAGCACCTGTTGCAGGTGTGCTAATTCCCAAAAAGGGAAGTTCTCTACTAGGAGAGTTATTAGCAGCATTAGCAGAAATGCTTTATGGTTCTTACTTTGGACCAGGGGTTTTAGTCTCAGGATTTTTCCAAGGATTTGGGACAGAGCTAGGTTTTATAGCAACCCAATATAAACGATTTGATACGCTACCCCTTATTTATGGAGCAATTGGTACAACGGTTCTGAGTTTTGGGTATGAGTTTTTCAAATTTGGTTATGGCACATTTGGAATTGGAATGATTTTAAGTTTGTTCGTTGTTCGCTTATTGTCAGTTCTATTCTTTGGAGTTGTGATGGTTTCACTCATTATGAAAAGCTATAACCGAGTTCAGCAATTAGCTGGAGCGAAATCATGAGACCAATCGTTTTAGACCAAGTTTCTTTTAAGCGAAATGAAACCATTATTTTTAAACATCTCGATTATGAATTTAGCGAAGGAACGTTTACCTTACTTCGTGGCGATAGTGGTAGTGGCAAATCGACTTTATTAAAACTAATAGCAGGTTTTGCAGAGTTGCCTTATGAAGGTGATGCTTTAGTATTAGGAAAAAATCAAAAAGACCTCCCTGTTTTAGAACGTGCCTCAAAAGTAGGCATGGTTTTTCAAAATCCCAATCAGCAATTTACGATGGGGACCTTAAGAAGAGAAATAACATTTGCTTTAGAGAACCTATTGATAGGGTTTGATGGTATTCAAGAAAGAATACAAGAAGCTGCTCAACTAACTCAAACCAATCATTTACTGGACCGAGAACTTTCTAGCCTTTCAGGTGGAGAAAAGCAACGAGCTTCTTTAGCTGTTTTACTGGCAATGGATACCCCTATTTTGTTACTAGATGAACCTTTCGCAAGTGTTGATCCTAAGTCACGAGATGAGTTAATCCAACTACTAGTAAAACTTAAGAATAAAGGAAAGACCATTTTACTATGTGACCATGACTTGGCAAATTATCAAAACAGAGTAGATAAAGTGGTTACTTTGACACAGGTAGGCTTAGTAGAAGAACCTCTGAGCATCTTAAACAAACTACCAGATCCGATACTCTCTAAACACGTGACAAGTAAGACCAGTTTACTGACCTTAAAAGATGTAGGATATTCTCAAGGTCAAAGAGAATTATTAAGACCAACAGACTTCTCTTTTTTTGAAGGTATTACAACTTTAACTGGAGATAACGGGACAGGTAAATCAACTTTATTAAAAGCGATGGCTCAACAAAAGAAATATCGAGGAAAGATGTATTATCAAAATGAGCGGATACGAAGTCGAAGAAAATGGTATCAAAAAATGACAATGGCCGTTCAAGATGCTTCACAACAGTTTGTTTGTTTGACGCCAGAAGAGGAACTGACATTTAATGTGAAGTTGAATGAGGAGCAACAATTAAAACAAAGAGAAGTACTCGAATCTTTAGGTTTAATAGATAAGTTAAAGGGAAGCTTATTTCATTTAAGTGAAGGTCAGAAAAAAATGATTCAATTAACTGCTATGTTGAGCTTAGAAAAAGAACTTTTACTATTAGACGAACCTTTTACAGGCCTTGATGAAAAAGCTTGTCAGATTTTTATGGATTGGATGAAGGAAAAAGAACAACATTTTGTAATTGTTTCCCACCGATTAGCACCACTTTCTGGAAATAGTGATCATCATGTGATTTTAGCTAATCAAGAACTCCATGATACACAAGAGAGTTTGGAGTGGAAAGGAGCTTTCCGTGAATCTTATCAAAACCAATACGCTTAATTTAACAGCTCTTATTTTTTTATTTACTTTAGAAATTTCATTTACGAAATCTCTTTTGTTAAATGCTTTTATAGTTCTTTTAACGTTGTTTTATTTAATAAAAAGAAAAAAATGGATAGGGCTAATTGGGTTGTTTTTACTACCTTTAATACCTGCTGTCTCCACCTATTGGTCTGTTATGGTACATGGCTCAGGGAGTGCTGATGCGTGGCTTTTGTTTAGTCGAACCTTTGCTTTTGCAGCATTAGGGATGATGTTTGCCTTTGGAATTGAATTAGAAGAACTGCTTTTAATCCTTGAGCAAAAAAAAGTGCCAACTAGTTTTATTTACGGTATTTTAGTTGTTTTAAATGCTGTACCAGAAATCAAAAATGAAATACAGGATTTAAAAAATGCCAGCCTCTTAAGAGGAAAACGTCTCACAGTCTTTTCACCTTTACTTTATTTAAAGACTATTTTTGTTGCTTTTAATTGGCGTAATCACTATACAGAGGCAATCAAATCAAGAGGATACGAGGATAATGTTAAAAGAAAACCTTCAAAAGAATACGTTACACCAAAACGTTACATACTGGCCTCAGCTATGATTTTTATCATTGGAAATACATTAATGTTTATTACTATTTAGGAGGAAATGACATGTTTACAAAACAAGCAAGAGCTTTAACAATACCACATTGGGAAGGAAGTTTTACTCATCCTTTTGTCAAAGGATTACAAGAAGGAACGTTAGGAGAAAAAGAATTTCGTTATTATTTACTTCAAGACCGTTATTACTTAGAACATTTTAGCCAAATCCATCTATTGATTGCTGAAAAAATAGAAGATGAAGAAGTAAAAGAGATGTTGATGCTAGGAGCGAAGCATTTAGCAGAAGGAGAAATCGCTATTCGAGATGGTTTCTTTAAAGAGTTAAATATCACAGAAGAAGAAATCAAGACGACCCCAATTGCCCCAACTGCTTATAACTATGTTTCTCATATGTATCGCCAGCTATCAGATGGTACTTTAAACAGTGCTGTGGCGGGCTTATTACCTTGTGCTTGGTTATATCAAGAAATAGGAACAGAACTGATTAAAACAGGTTCTCCAGATTCTTTATATCAACGTTGGATTGAAACTTATTCAGGAGAAGAGTCAGCTAGCGAAGTTGCTCATCAATGTGATGTATTGAACCGTTTATTTGAAAAAGCTGATGAAATAGAGCAAAAGCAAATGATTCAAGCTTTTGTGATTAGTTCTCGGATGGAATATTTATTCTGGGAGATGGCGTATACTTTACAAACTTGGCCTGAAGGTGATCTAGATGCCACAAGCAAATACTAAATTACAAAAACTAATTATTTTGTCTCTCATGGTTGCGCTTGATGTGGTCTTGTCACCTTTATTTCGAATCGAAGGAATGGCACCAATGTCTAGTGTCATGAATATCATAGGCGTGACGTTGATGGGTCCCTTTTACGGAACCATAATGGCACTGACCTGCGGACTACTAAGAATGCTGTTATTAGGTGTTCCCCCACTTGCGTTAACAGGGGCTGTTTTTGGAGCGTTTTTGGCAGGAATAGGCTATAAGTATTCTAAAAATATTTATGTGGCAATGCTTGGTGAGATTATTGGAACAGGTCTGATAGGCTCTCTCCTTTCTTACCCGGTGATGGTTTGGTTTACGGGAAGTGCTACAAATATGTACTGGTTTATTTATACGCCGCGTTTTTTTGGAGGTGCCATTTCAGGTTCATTGATTGGCTACTTGGGTTTCATGAAATTAGAAAAAATAACAAAATTTAAAAGAATTCAAACTCTTTTTAAAGGAGAGGAACTAGATGGTTACGAGTCAAAAAGACCTATTAATGAATAAACAAGCAAATAATTTTTTTAAAAAGTCACCATTGGTTCACTGCATCACCAATGAGGTAACGTGTGAGAGCATGGCAAATGCTTTACTTTATGTTAATAGTAAGCCGATTATGGCAGTTGACGAAAGAGAATTTAAAGAATTATTCGAACAAACAGATGGCTTACTTTTGAACTTAGGTCACTTATCTATTAATAGACAAGAGCAATTACTGGCTGCTAGCCAAGAGGCACTCCATACAAATAAACCGACTGTGATTGATGTAGTGGGTGTATCTGCTTCAAGTCTTAGAAAAAAACTAGCTTTAACCCTTTTAGAGAATAAGCCAACGGTGGTTAAAGGAAACACGTCAGAGATGAGAAACCTTTGTGGCTTGAAAAGTTCAGGTAGAGGAGTAGATGGAGACTCTTCTGATCAAGAAAAAGCCTCATTACAAGAGTTAAGTGAAACATTAAAAAAATGGACGCAGCAATATCCGGCAACGTCATTTTTAGCAACAGGAGAAACTGATATTATCGTTACACCTCATACCAGTTATTATTTGAAAAATGGTGTAGCTGAATTAGATCAAATGACAGGAACAGGAGATATAGTTGGCGCTTTAATAGCTTCACTATTAGGTCAAGGAATAGAGAGTGAAATGAGTTTGGTTGGGGCTGTTAGCTATTTTAATCTCTGCGGAGAATCAGCTTTAACTCATTGCAAAAAACCATTAGGCATGGCTGATTTTAGACATGAATTATTTAATGAACTATCACGTCTTTATAAAAAAGATGACTGGTGGCAACAAGTAAAAGGAGAAAGGATATGATTGAAGAGGCATTAGCTTTATATTTAGTAACCAATAGAGACAATTTGTCTGATGATAGATTTTTAGACATTGTTTTAGAAGCCTGTGAAGGTGGTATCACGATGCTTCAACTAAGAGAAAAAGAAGCATCGACTAATGAGTTCTATGAATTAGCTTTAAAAGTTAAAAAAATAACGGATTCTTATAGCGTTCCTTTAATCATTAATGATCGTGTGGATATTTGTCTAGCGATTGATGCTGATGGTGTTCATATTGGAGATGACGAGCTTCCTGTTTGGAAAACAAGGGAACTAATTGGCCCTGATAAAATTCTTGGAGTCTCTGCTAAGACCGTAATAAGAGGTATTGAGGCTAAATTTGAAGGAGCTGATTATTTAGGTGTAGGCGCTATTTATCCGACAACTACTAAAGTTCAAACAAAACTAACTTCTATGGAAGAGTTAAAACAAATAGTAGATGAAGTGAAGTCACCAGTAGTAGCCATTGGTGGTATTAAAGAAGAGAACATTTTATCTTTTAGTGGTAGTGGTGTTTCTGGTGTATCGATTGTTAGTGAGATTATGCAAGCAAAAGAAGTACCGACTAAAGTTCTTAAATTAAAAGAATTAGTTGAAAAAATGAAAATGAAGGATGTAGTAAGTTATGACAATTAATCAAACACCCCAAGTTGTGACTATTGCTGGAACTGATTCTGGAGGTGGAGCAGGCGTTCAAGCTGATTTAAAAACCTTTCAAGCAAGAAAAGCCTTTGGAATGAGCATCGTGGTAGCACTAACTGCTCAAAATACACTAGGCGTTCAAAATAGCTTCCCAGTTCCTTGTGATTTTATCAATGACCAGTTTAACTCACTTGCTGAAGATTTTAAGATTAAAGCTGCTAAAACAGGCATGCTAGCAGATAGAGAACATGTTGAATGCGTTGTTGAAAATCTAAAAAAAGTTGATTTCGGACCCTTGGTGGTTGATCCGGTGATGATTGCTAAAGGTGGGCATGCGTTACTAAAAGAAGACGCAATAGAGACCATCAAAACTAAGTTATTACCATTCGCTTTTTTAGTGACTCCTAATCTGCCAGAAGCAGAAGTCTTAGTTGGTTATCCAGTGACAACAGAAGAAGAGATGAAACAAGCAGCAGTTGACTTGCAAAAACTAGGTGTTAATCATGTGATTATTAAAGGAGGACATTTAGAAACAAAAGAAGCTAAAGATTATGTCTTACTTGAGACAGGAGAAGACTATTGGTTAAAAACTAAGCGAATAAAAACCATTAAAACTCATGGAACAGGGGATACCTTCTCGTCTTGTATTGCAGCAGAACTAGCTAAAGGAACATCCATAAAAGAAGCTATCTATATAGGGAAACAGTTCATCCAAGGTGCAATCGAAGAAGGATTGTTTGTTGGGCACGGACATGGACCAACCAATCATTGGGCTGAGTTGTCTGAGAGCGTTGAGGAGATAATAGAATAAGTTACCCATAAAAAAACTAACCACGACTAATCATGAAGAAGATTTGTCGTGGTTAGTTTTTTTAGTAAAGACAATCAATACCATGTTTGTTAAAGAGTTTTGTATATTCTTTTTCTGGTTTCTTATTACTAATGATAGCAGAATAGGTTTTTAAGTTTGATACTTTAAAAAAATGGGGTGAATCAAATTTTGATTCATCTGCTAAGAGAATGGAGTTTTTTGATTTATCAATAACTTGTTGCTTAATTCTAGCCTGACTAAGGCTAGATTCATAAACTCCGTTGATATCTAAACCTCTGCAAGAAAAGACAGCCAAGTCGATATTAAATTGATTGATAAAAGAGGTAGTGAAGTCAGTTCCAACAATCGAACTTGAATTTTTTTTAATTTCTCCCCCAAACATGAACGCTTTAATTGATTCGTCATTCATATCACTAATGTTCAATGCTAATTTAATTCCATTTGTTAAGACAACTAAATTTGAAACAGTTTTTAATAATGGTACGAGTTGTTGAACAGTACTACTTGAATCTAGGAAAACGCACATACCATCTCCAATAAAGTCTTGAGCAATTTCACAGATTTCTTTTTTCTCTTTTATAAAATTAGTTTCTCGATAGTAAAGAGAGGGTTCGTTAGTGGTCGCTAGATTTAAAACAACACCGCCATGAACCCGGCGAATTAATTGCTGAGATTCAAGCTTTATTAAGTCTCGTCTTAATGTAGAAATACTACAGAACAGCATAGCAGCAAGTTCTTCGTTAGATATCTTTTTACGTCTTTTTAGAATAGTTAAAATTTGTGTCAGCCGTTCTTCTTGCATCATATTAAATTTCCCCTTATGAATTATTTTGAATAGTTGTGAACGAATTTGCTATTAAAAATAGTAAAAAATTCATCATATCATTCAAATAAATTTATTCCCTTTTTTTATATTAGAATGAAAGCGGATTTAAATCAATGAGAAAAGAGGATTTTAAAATGGATTTAGAAATAATCAAAAATCAAATATGTGATGTCTGTAATAAAATGTGGCAAAAAGGATGGGTAGCAGCAAATGATGGGAATGTCTCAGTACGCTTAGAAGATGGTACTTTTTTATGTACACCGACAGGAATTAGTAAAAGTTTTATCACGCCTGATAAGTTGGTCAGAATCAATTCTGATTATGAGATTTTAGAAGCAGGTGAAGGTTATCGTCCTTCAAGTGAAGTTAAAATGCATTTACGCGTTTACCAAGATAGGAAAGATGTCAATGGGGTTGTTCATGCACATCCACCAGTAGCAACAGCATTTGCTTTAGCTAAAATACCCTTAGATAGTTATTCTTTAATTGAAAATGCAATTGCTGTCGGCTCAATACCAATTGCTCCATTTGGTATTCCATCAACAGAAGAAGTTCCTGAAAGTATCGCTCCTTTTTTACCAGAGCATGATGTTTTATTATTAGAAAATCACGGAGCGTTATCTGTTGGTTCAGATTTAATAACAGCTTATTATCGTATGGAAACGTTGGAATTAGTAGCTAACACAGTGTTTCACGCTAGAATGTTGCTTGGTGGAAAAGAAGAAGATGAGATTGACCGTGATACATTAGATAAATTATTTGCGATGCGCGAAAATTATAAAGTAACAGGAAAACATCCTGGTTATAAGAAGTATCACTAAAATAAAGGGGTTTTTAAGATGAATTTAAATGTTTTGGCATTTGATTTTGGGGCTTCGTCAGGAAGAGCTATTGTTGGGAAATATAAAAATGGCAACTTAAATCTTGAGGAAGTTCATCGATTTGATAATCAAATCTTAGAAAAAGAAAATACTTTATTTTGGAACATTGACTATTTATTAGAAAATATTTTAATTGGAATAAAAAAAGCGACAGATAAATATCCAATCGAAAGCTTGGGAATTGATACATGGGGAGTTGATTTTGGTTTACTAGATAAATCTGGTGAGTTGTTAGAAAATTCAGTTCACTATCGTGATAGTCGAACTAAAGGAAGTCTCACGTATTTGAAAAAGATAATATCAAAAGAAGAATTGTATCAACAAACAGGGAACCAGTTAATGGAAATTAATACATTATTTCAATTGCTCACTGTAAAAAATGAAAGACCTGATTTGTTTGAGAGAATCGATAAAGTACTTTTAATGCCTGATTTACTAAATTACTTATTAACTGGAAATATGAAAACAGAGCAGAGTATTGCGTCAACAACTCAATTAACGAACCCTTATACAAAAGATTGGAATAAAGAATTGATGGATTTATTTCAATTACCCGCTAGTCTTTTTCCTGACATTGTGACAGAAGGGAATCAACTAGGTAAGTTAAAAAGTAGTTTTGGACTACCAGCAATTGAGGTAATTAATGTTTGTGAACATGATACAGCAAGTGCTGTTTTAAGTGTTCCATCTAATCAAAATTTTCTATTTATTTCTTGTGGTACTTGGTCACTTGTTGGAACTGAGTTAGAAGAGCCAATAGTCACTCAAAAAGCTCAAAACTATAATTTAACGAATGAAAGTGGAAATAATAAAACAACTCGATTTCTAAAAAATTGTACTGGACTTTGGATTATTCAAGAACTAAAACGCAATTTTAGAGAGCAGGGAATGGATTATTCTTATGATGAAATAACGGATATGACTGAAAAGAAAAAAGCATTTCGCTGTCTAATAGATACAGATGATCCTAGATTTACGTCACCTGGAAAGATGAAAGAGAAAATTCAGGCATACGCAAAAGAAACAAATCAAGAGTTACCAGAAGAACCTGGAGAATTATTTAGATGTGTTTACGAAAGTTTAGCCTTTAAGTATAAATACACGACACTAGAAATTATTGATGCTGTAGGAAACGAATTTGATACTTTAAATATTGTTGGTGGAGGCTCTCAATCAGCCTTACTTTGTCAAATGGTTGCTGATGCAACAGGGATGAGAGTTTGTGCAGGACCGGTAGAGGCAACTGCGATAGGAAATATTATACAGCAATTAATGGCACACCAAGTGATTGATAGTGTTTATGAAGCAAGAGAGTGGATAAAAAAAATATCAAATGTGACCTATTATTTTCCAGAAAGAAAAGAAGCATGGGAAAATCAATTTCCAAAATATCAAAAGCTATTAGATAAAGAATAGAGGTGAGTAAATATGTTAAAAAATATTCCGAAAAATTTATCGCCTGAATTAGTGAAGGTTTTAATGGAAATGGGACATGGAGATGAAATAGTTATTGCTGATGGTAATTATCCAGCTGCTTCTAATGCTAAGAAACTTGTTAGATGTGACGGTTTGGGTGTTCCAGAGTTATTAGATAGTATATTGAAACTATTTCCAATGGATACTTATCAGGAGTATTCAATCGGATTGATGCAGGTGGCTGAGGGAGACCCGACGATTCCAGTGATTTGGGATGACTACAAAAAAATAATAAAAGAAGCTGTGGTTGAAAATGACAAAATAGAACTTCTAACACGTCAAGAATTCTATAATCGAGGAAAAGAAGCATATGCAATTGTTGCCACAGGAGAGGAAGCGATCTACGCCAATATCCTTTTGAAAAAAGGTGTTGTTCACTAAAAAGGAGGTATTAACACATGAGTGAAGTTATTTTAGAAATGAATCAAATTTCTAAGAGTTTTGGTGCTGTACAAGCTTTAGATAATGTAAACCTTACGTTAAAAAAAGGTGAAGTTCATGCTCTAATGGGTGAGAATGGCGCTGGAAAATCGACATTGATGAAAATTTTAACAGGAATCTATGAAAAAGATGCTGGAACAATTAACTATAATGGTCGTGAAATTAATTATAAAAATCCCAAAGAAGCAATGGATGATGGAATTGTTATTGTTCATCAAGAATTAAATATGATTAATCATTTATCAGTTGCTCAAAATATTTTTATTGGTAGAGAATCTATGAAAGGCATTTTTACAGATGACTCTGATATTAATCGTAAAACCGAAGAGTTATTTAATCGCTTAAATATGACAGTCAATCCGAAAGAACAAGTAGGACATCTGACAGTTGGTAAGATGCAGATGGTTGAAATTGCTAAGGCTATCTCAATGAATGCTAAAATTATCGTTTTTGATGAACCAACAGCAGCTTTAACAGAATCTGAGATAAATGAATTGTTTAATATTATCGAGGATTTAAAGCAAAAGGATATAGGAATTGTTTATATTTCACATCGAATGGATGAGATTAAAAGAATCACTGATCGTGTCACGGTAATGCGGGATGGTGAATATGTAGGAACTATTGATACAGCTAGTTCAACTAAAGATGAAATCATAGATATGATGGTTGGTCGAGTCATTTACGAGGAACCAAAACAACATTCTGAAGTTTCAGATGATGCAAAAGTTGTGTTATCGGTTAAAAATTTATCTTTGGGAAATAAAGTGAAAAATCTTAGCTTTGATTTGAAACAGGGTGAGATATTAGGTGTTTCTGGATTAATGGGGGCAGGTAGAACAGAGATGGCCCGTTTGATTTTTGGAGCTGACCAGAAAGACTCTGGAGAAATTTATGTTCATGATAAAAAAGTTGAAATCAACCAACCAAAAGATGCTGTTGAGAATGGAATCGGCTATTTGTCTGAAGATAGAAAACAATATGGTGTCGTTGTAGGCATGTCTGTAGAAAATAACATTGTTATGACAAACGTTGGAAATTACGTTAGTGGTGGACTAATTAATGATAAAAAAATCAACGAAACAAGTAATAAATTTATCAAGATGTTAGGTATAAAAACACCATCTGCACACCAATTGATTCGTAATCTTTCAGGTGGTAATCAGCAAAAGGTAGTTATTGCTAAATGGTTGGAACAAGATAGTGACATTTTAATTTTTGATGAGCCGACTAGAGGAATTGATGTTGGTGCAAAAAGTGAAATTTATGAACTAATGACTGAGTTAACTAAGATGGGGAAATCTATCATTATGATTTCATCAGAGTTAACTGAAATTTTAAGAATGAGTGATCGGGTCATGGTAATGTGTGAAGGTAAAAAAACAGGTGAAGTTGATATTTCAGAGGCAACTCAGGAGAAAATATTACACTTTGCAACAATGAGAGAGGCGGTAGTGTAATGGAGAATACTTTGGAGAAAAATAGTTTAGAGCATCAAAATAAAAGTGGCTTAAAAAAGCTAGTTGATAAAATCGGGTTACAACAACTTATCATTTTAATTGTTTTATTTTTAATTTATGGCTTCTTTTCTATGATGAGTCCAGCTTTTAGGAGTACTTCTACTCTGACTAGTATTTTGGATGCCTCTTACTATGTAGGATTTTTAGCATTAGGAGTAACATTTGTCATTATAACAGGAGGCATTGATTTATCTATCGGAACCAATATGATGTGTGCTGCAATTACTGGTGGAGTGATTTATAACCAATTAAGAGCACCACTTTGGGTAGCACTGCTAGCTATATTAGCTGTGGCAACGTTTTTCGGTTTAGTAAATGGTATTTTAGTTGCTAAATTAAGACTTCCCGCATTTATTGCAACACTCGGCACCATGATGATTACAAGGGGACTAAGTTCAATAGTCTCTAATGTTCAAACTGAAACCTTTCCTTTAAGAGGTGGTCCAGATGGTTGGTACAAATCAATTTTTAGAACAGCTGGTAATTTTCCAACAGGAGTTATCTTGTTAATTGTTATGGCAATTCTTGCAACTGTTATCTTAATGAAAACTAAATTAGGTCGTTATATCTTTGCAATCGGTAGTAATAGAGAAGCAACGAGGTTATCAGGAATCAATATTGTTAAGGTAGAGGCTTCAACCTATGTTATAGCAGGTTTCTTTGCAGGTTTAGCAGCTATTGCTTATGCAGCAACTTATACAACAGTTATGCCAGGTGGAGGCTCAGGATTTGAATTAGATGCTATAGCCGCAGTTGTGGTAGGTGGAACATCTCTTGCCGGTGGTGTTGGTTCTATTTTAGGAACTGTTATTGGGGTCTTTATTATGACCGTTTTAAAGGTTGGCTTGCCTTATATTGATTTACAACCACATTATCAAATTTTTATAACTGGATTCGTTGTCATTTTAGCGGTTTATATTGATATTTATCGAAATAAAAAACTTAACAAATAGGAGAGAATAAAATGAAGAAAAAAACGATGGGAATTTTATTAATGTCAACGGTAGCAATTACTCTACTAGCTGCTTGTTCTGGAGAAAAAGGAAAAGAAGAAGGCTCTAAAGAATCCAAAGATGGTGGAGCAAAAGTAGAAGTTGTTGCAAAAGGATTTCAACATGACTTTTGGAAAGCTGTACAATCAGGTGCTAAAAAAGCAGCAGAGGAAGATAATGTCACAATGAACTTTGTTGGGCCAAAAGATGAAACCGCTATTGCTGAACAATTAGAAATGTTGAATAATGCTATCAATAAAAACCCAGATGCTATCGCTCTAGCTGCATTAGATACGGAAGCTGAATTAGATGCGATTGAAACAGCTAAATCTAAAGATATTCCAATTATTGGGTTTGACTCAGGTGTACCAGATGCTCCAGAAGGTGCTGTAAAAGCAACTGCTTCAACAGATAACAATAAGGCTGGAGCAATTGCAGCTGAAAACTTATACAAAGAATTAGAAAAACGAATTGAAGATAAAACTTTCAGAATTGGTGTTGTTTCTCAAGAGGTTAATTCACTTTCAATTTCTCAACGTACAGGCGGTTTTATTGAAAAGATGGTTGAATTGTTAGAATCTAACGAGAAGATTGGTAAAGGAAAAGTTCAAGTAACCGGTCATGATAAATTTAAAAATGATGTTAAGGGAAAAGATGCTAAAGCCATTATCGAACTTCGTGTTCCTGCAGAAGTAACAGATGCTGCTGGAAAAACAGAAGCATCAGCTTTATTAGAAAAGAAAGATTTACTAGCTATTTATGGATCAAATGAATATGGCGCTAAATCAATTATTAATGCTAATGATGGATTAGGTGATCGTATCGGAGTGGAAGATGACAAAATTTTAGCTGTCGGATTTGATTCAGGTGCATTGCAACAAGATGCAATTCGCAATGGTAAATTCTTAGGTTCTGTCACTCAAAATCCAGTTAAGATTGGATATGAATCAGTTAAATTAGCAGTGAAGGCATCAAAGGGAGAGAAAGTAACTGATGTTGATACTGGAGTTGAATGGTATACAAAAGAAAACATTGATAAAGACGATATTCAAGAATTATTATATGAATAAAAATTAGTTTTTTTAAATAATAAGGAGGCAAAAAAATGACGAATTATCCAAAGCTAGGAATTAGACCAATTATTGATGGCAGACAAGGCGGAGTCCGTGAAAGTCTTGAGGAAAAAACAATGGCGATGGCACTGGCTGCAAAAGAGCTGATTGAATCAAGTCTTAGATATGCAGATGGTACTAAGGTTCAATGTGTGGTTGCAGATCGTACAATCGGAGGACGTGGTGACGCAGGAATTGTAGAAGAGCAATTTCTAGGCGAAAATATCATTGGAACATTATCTGTTACACCAAGTTGGTGTTACGGAACAGAAACAATGGATTTAAATAACCAGACAATTAAAGCTGTTTGGGGATTCAACGGAACAGAAAGACCAGGAGCTGTTTATCTAGCTGCGGCTATGGCAGGATACGCACAAAAAGGATACCCTGCTTTTAAGATATATGGAAAAGAAGTTCAAGAATTAGATGATAATAGTATTCCAGAAGATGTTCAGGAAAAAATTCTCTCATTTGCAAAAGGTGTATTTGCAATAGGTCAAATGAAAGGTAAATCTTATGTTAACTTAGGTTCATCTTGTATGGGAATTGCAGGTTCTCAAGCAGATAGTCAATTATTTACTAAATATTTAGGAATGACTTTAGAATATGTTGACATGACAGAAATTCTTCGTCGAATTACATTGGAAATTTACGATAAAGAAGAATATGAAAAAGCTTTACAATGGATTAAAGATTATTGTAAAGAAGGTATTGATATCAATGAAGGGAAAGATTTCCCTGAGATTATTACGAAATCTAAAGTAGTTCCTGCTAATGAAGATTGGGAATTTATTGCTAAACAAGCACTCGTTATTCGTGATATTTTATTTGGTAATGAAAAATTAGCAGATATTGGTTGGCATGAAGAAGCAAGAGGTCGTAATGCAATTTCAGGTGGTTTTCAAGGTCAACGCCAATGGACAGATTGGTTACCAAATGGAGATTTTACAGAAGCTATTATGGCTTCAACATTTGATTGGAATGGCCCTAGACCAGTTACTGCCTTTGCAACGGAAAATGACACACTAAATGCAGTATCTATGTTATTTGGTACCCTATTAACTAACAAATCACCTATTTTCTCTGATGTAAGAACCTATTGGAGCCCGGAATCAGTAGAACGAGTAACTGGGAAAAAATTAACAGGTAAAGCAGAAAATGGAGTTTTACATTTAATCAATTCAGGAGCTTCTGCTCTTGATTGGAGTGTTCCTTTAAGAGATGAGAACGAGGAGCCAGTTATGAAAGAATTTTGGCAGATGACAGAAGATGACATAATGGCTTGTCTAAATAAAACTGATTGGTGTCGGGCAAACTATGAGTATTTCCGTGGAGGAGGATACTCATCCCATTTCTACACTGATGCTGAAATGCCAGTCACAATGATTCGATTAAATATCGTTGACGGCGTTGGCCCAACTTTACAAATAGCAGAAGGACATACATGCGTTTTAGATGAAGACATTCATACGGCATTAGATAAAAGAACAGATAAAACATGGCCAACAACTTGGTTTGCTCCTCGACTAGGGGAACCAGGATTTGAAAATGTTTATAATGTAATGGATCATTGGGGAGCAAATCACGGCGCTACAGTTCATGGTCATGTTGGACATGAAGTGATTACTTTAGCGAGTATGTTAAGAATTCCAGTAGCACTCCATAATGTAGAGTCAGAAAGAATTTTCAGACCACATGCCTTTACAGGATTTGGCACAAAAGATATAGAATATGTAGATTTTAAAGCTTGCGAAACGTTTGGCCCTTTATATAAATAGATGAACGGTGTAAGACATGGCGTAAAATAAAAAAATCTTTCACTTAAATAAGGTTCGTATATAAAGAGGGCGCCGAAAAAATCGGTTCCCTCTTTTATTTTAAACAGTAAAGGAGAATTTAAATGGTAGATTATGCTATTGGTTTAGATTACGGAACCTTATCAGTTAGAGGCATTTTAATTGATAGTAAAAAGGGAAATGTTTTTGGGGTAGAAACTTATGAGTATCCTCATAGTGTTATAACGGATAAATTACCAGAAACGCAGAAATTCTTAGATGATTATTGGTGTCTACAACATACAGATGATTATTTGGAAGGCTTAGAATATGTTGTTAAAAGTTTGATAAGCCAAGGAGAACAGAAGCAAATATCAAGGAAAGATATCAAAAGTTTAGGAATAGATTTTACCTGTTGTACAGTGTTACCAGTAGATGAGAGTGGTGAACCCTTGTTAAAGAAGGAAGCCTTTAAAAAGGAACCACATGCGTGGGTAAAATTATGGAAACATCACGCTGCTCAAAAACAAGCAGATCATATTAATCAAGTTGCTCTGGACAGAAAGGAGCCATGGTTACCTTATTATGGAGGGAAAATTTCTTCAGAATGGCTATTTCCAAAATTATTACAAATTTTAGAAGAAGCTCCAGCAGTGTATCAAGAGATGGACTATTTCATCGAGGCTGGTGACTGGCTTGTTTGGCAACTTACTGGACAACAAAAGAGAAGTAAGTCGTGTGCCGGTTATAAAGCACTCTATCAAGAAGAATTGGGAGGTTATCCTTCAGTAGATTTTTTTGAATCGGTCCATCCAGATTTTAAAGATGTTATTTCAGAAAAAATACATCCTGATGTTTATGATATAGGAACAAAAGCTGGTCACTTGAAAAAAGAGATGGCCAAAACGTTAGGCTTATCCGAAGAGACAGTTATTGCTGTCAATAACATAGATGCTCATGTCTGCGTAGCTTCTACTGGAGTAACAAAAGCCAATGTCATGTTAAACATTATTGGCACTTCAAGTTGTGATATCCTATTAACCAATGAAAAAAAAGTGATTCCAGGTATTGCAGGACTTGTAAAAGATGGAGCGGTTAAAGGGCTTCAAGCGTATGAAACAGGTCAGAATGCAGTAGGTGATATTTTTTCTTGGTTTGTTGAAACACAAGTTCCAAAGAATTACTTTAGCCAGGCAAAAGAAAATAATCAAACAATTTATCAATATTTAGAGAGTTTAGCAGCTAAGTTACAACCAGGCCAATCTGGATTGATAGCTTTAGATTGGTGGAATGGTAATCGATCAACTTTAATGAATGCCCAATTAACAGGTTTAGTGGTTGGAATGACATTAAAGACAAAACCAGAAGAGATATACCGAGCTTTAATTGAAGCGACAGCTTTTGGTAAACGGATGATTGTTGAAAATTTTGAAAGTAATGATATTCCAATTGATAATTTAGTATTTTGTGGAGGATTACCTCATAAAAATAAATTATTAAACCAAATTTATAGCGATGTTATAAAAAAACCAGTTTTAATATCCAATGAACTAGAGACAGGAGCTAAGAGTGCAGCAATTTTCTCTTTATTAGCAAGAGATGAAGAAAAAACGTTAGAAACTATTATTCATAGTATGTCACTGGATGACTATTCAGAAAAGTATGAGGTTAATCAAGAAAATGCCGCTGTCTATGATGAGTTATTTGATGTTTATGAGAAGTTAGTCAATCAATTTGGACGACAGACAGATTTAATGGCAAGGCTACAGACTATAAAACAAAAAAGGAGATAGTAAAAAATGACAGTAAATCGAATGATTTTAAATGAAACATCCTATTTTGGTAAAGGTGCAATCAATGAAGTGACACGAGAAATAAATAAACGTGGCTTTAAAAATATTTTAGTTGTTACAGATAAAGAATTAGTCAAGATTGGTTTAACCAAAAAAGTGACACAACTTTTTGATCAAGAAAAGATTGCATATAATGTTTTTGATGGTATTGTTCCAAATCCTTCTATTGAAGATGTACAGGCAGGAGTGGCTTTTGCAAAAGAATCAAAGGCAGATTGTCTTATCGCAATTGGAGGAGGTTCACCAATTGATACAGCAAAAGCGATTGGAATTATCATCACAAATCCAGAATTTGAAGATGTTATCAGTTTAGAAGGAGTTGCTGATACCAAAAAACCTGCATTACCAATATTGGCTATTCCCACAACATCAGGAACAGCAGCTGAAGTTACTATTAATTATGTGATTACTGATAAAAAAAATAATCGTAAGTTTGTATGTGTAGACCCTCATGATATACCAGTTGTTTCGTTTGTGGATAGTGATATGATGATGGGAATGCCAAAAAGTCTATGTGCTGCGACTGGAATGGATGCAATGACTCATGCTATTGAAGGCTTTGTTACACCAGGAGCTTGGGAAATGAGTGATATGCTTCATCTGAAAGCAATTGAAATAATAGGTTCATCATTAAGAGGTTCAGTGAATGGAAATCAAGATAACCGTGAAAAAATGGCATTAGCTCAATACTTAGCCGGAATGGGCTTTTCGAATGTGGGACTAGGTTTAGTACATGGAATGGCTCATCCATTAAGTGCTTGGTATGATGTTCCTCATGGAGTAGCATGCGCGTCGTTACTTCCGACTGTTATGGCTTTTAATAAAGAATACACTGGTGAAAAATACAGAGAGATAGCAAAAGTCTTGGGAATTAATGGTGCAGAGACCATGTTATTAGACGAGGTTAGAGATAGAGCTGTTGAAGCAATTCAAAAATTAAGTACAGATGTTGGAATACCATCAACCATCTCAGAACTAGGAGTAAGAAAAGAAGATTTACCAGCAATAGCTAAAGATGCTTTAAATGATGTTTGTACACCTGGTAATCCAAGAGAAGTAACAATAGAAGAAATAATCTCTTTATACGAAAGTTTATTATAGGAGAAAAAAATGCAAAAAAAGATATTAAATTGGTATTTAATGAAAGAGCTAACTAGTACGACGACTAATCTGTATCGATTAGGTTGGGATGAACGAAATGGTGGTAACATAAGTATCTTATTAGATGAAGAAGAAATTAGAGACTTTTTGAATGTGGATGAGGTACTCAACGTAATTCCAATTGATTTTGATGCTAGTTTTTTAAAAGGTCATTATTTTTTAGTAACAGGCTCAGGTATTTATTTTAAAAATATAGAGAAATTCCCTGAAGAATCGTTAGGAATAGTTCGAATTCATGAATCAGGAACTAAACTCGAATTAATGTGGGGCTTTTCTAACGATACTTTACCAACAAGTGAATTACCGACCCATTTAATGACTCATATAGCACGACTAAAAGTTGATTCTAAGCATCGAGTAGTTATGCATAATCATGCTACACACTTGTTAGCAATGACGTTTACTCATCCACTATCTGAGAAAGCGTTTACTAAAGCCCTTTGGAAAATGTGTACAGAATGTCTAGTTGTTTTTCCAGAAGGAGTAGGCATTATTCCTTGGCTTGTACCGGGTACTGTTGAAATTGGAAAAGAAACAGCTAAAAAAATGGAAGAATATCGCTTAGTTCTATGGCCGTTTCATGGTATTTATGGTTCGGGAGAAAGTTTAGATGACGTTTTTGGCTTGATTGAAACAGCAGAAAAAGCTGCTAAAGTGTATACACATGTCATGAGTCAGGGAGGAATTAAACAAGAAATATCTGACACACAGTTAAAAGAGTTAGCACAAGCATTTGAAGTAGAACCTAGAAATGGCTATTTAGCTTAATTAGAAAGGAGCAATAAGTCATTTAGATTTATTGCTCCTTAATCTTTCATTAAAGACTTATCACATTTTACTTATCAAAAAATGACTTATGTTATAATCATTTTATTAAAGCCCTTACATAAGAATATAAAGAAAGTAGGATGTAGAATGAAAAAACAAATTGCAACAGACAAAGCACCTCAAGCGATTGGACCATACTCACAAGGTGTCAACGTGACAGGAGATTTCAGTTTTGTTTCAGGACAACTACCGATTAATGCAACAACAGGTGAAATGTCTGAAGATGTAGCAGAACAAACAAAACAAAGCTTAGAAAATATGAAAGCCATCTTAGAAGAAACTGGCTTAACAATGGATAATGTCGTAAAGACGACAATCTTTCTATCAAATATGGAAGATTTTGCTGTTGTGAATGAAGTATATGGAAGCTTTTTTAAAGAACCATTTCCAAGTAGAAGTACAATTGAAGTAGCAAGATTACCAAAAGACGCAAAAGTAGAAATAGAAGCAATTGCAGTAAAGTAAATTATTTATAATATAGAAGAAACAAATTTAATTACTACCGGATATTCTTAATTGAATGTCTGGTTTTTTTGTTAAAATTGATTACTTTCAGGGATAATTAATAATTTTATTGTCAAAAATCATTTTTATGTTAAATTTATATCATAGGAGGTTGAAATGAAAAAAATAATAGTATTTTTACTTCTGATATTATTTCCAGTAAGTGTTTGGGCGGAAGATGATGGACCAGCAGAACTAGATGCATTGAATAGTTATGAAAAAACACCTATTGAACAAGTGGCATTTGAAAAAGAAGGCAGAAAATTAAATGGCTATTCCGCACCAGGAGCTCTTATAACCACTGACTTTGGTGAAAATATGGAAGTACCAGAATCAGGAGAGTTTAGTTTTGAAGTGCCTAAAGATATCCAAATGGTGATTATAAATGCTATAAATCAAGAGGGACTAGAGCCTAATAGTATTATGTTTGACTTAGCAGAGAATCGACTTTTATCAGATGGAGAAGAAACACCACCACCTAATGCCCCTAACATTAAGGAGAAAAAGCAAGAAAAGAAAGAGAATCAGAAACCAAAAGAACAAAAAGAAGATAATAAAGAAAAGAAAAAGGAAACAAGTAATACAGAAAAAAAAGAAGAAGCATCAAGTATAGAAAAAAAAGATCAGACAACTATTTCCAAAAAAAAGACAATACAAATCGAAAGCACAGATTCTTCTATAGAAGAAGTACCAAATAAGACAAAAAGTAATGAAAATTTTTGGCATTGGGTGAAAATTAGCTTATTTTTACTGTTAATTATAGCTATAGTTGCTGTTATTCTAAGTGGAAAATTAATTAAAGTAAAAACCAGTAAGAAAAAGAAAAGAAAAACGTCATCTAAAAAAAAGAAAAAGAGCAAACGAAAGAAAAAAAAGAACGTTCAATAACTAAAATTGAACGTTTTTTCTTTTTTTATTTCCTTTTAATAGTAGTTAGTGACATAAAAGCTGTCATTTATAGGCGTTAGTATATGTATATATATAAATACTTCGAAAAGTTAAGTTTTTGAAGTAATTTAATACAAAAAGTTTATTGACTAAAAGAAAATAAACATATAAAATATAAAGTGTATTTCTTTTTAATCGTAAAACTGCTTATGGTTCTTATTTTTGATAATAGTGAAATTAAAAGATTTTATTAATTGTTAAGGAATATTCAAGTTTTTTTGTATATTTAACACAATATCTAAAACGTTATATGGAACTTCTTGGTTTTGTTTATACAAAAAGTGACGTTGACGGTTCGATTATATACACGTATAATCTGTTATATATATTGTTATTTATATAAAATGCTGTTATTTTGGGGGAATCATGTGGAAGTTGAAAATAAAGAAGAAATCAAAAGAAAGAAAGTAAAGAAAAAGAAGTCTTCTTCAGGAACAAATAGTAAGTCGGGTAGTAAAAGAACTAAAAGTAAATCTAGTAGTTCTTCAGCTAAAGATAGTAGAAATAAGACTAAAACTAAAAAAAGTTCTAGTAGTAAAAAGTCCAAAAAAGGTAGCAATAAAGGCAAAAAACATGTGAATAATCAAACTTTAGAGCAAGTACAAGTTGCTCAAGCAGTGCCAAGAAGTACCAAATCAAAATTAATTGGTACGATAGGCAATCTCATTTTTTATGTGACTTTAATTGCTGTAATTGCTGGAGCTGGACTAGTTTACTTTGGGGATAAGGATGCTAATATTTTTGGTTATAAAATAATGACAGTTTTAACTGAATCGATGAAGCCTAATAAAAAAACGGAATACAAAAATGGTTTTGAAAAAGGTTCTTTAATTTTTGTTAAATCCCAAGATCCTTATGAGTTGAAGAAAGGTGATATTATCACGTTTAATCCGGTTAGAGGTAATAAATCGGTGTACTTAACGCATAGGGTTGTCGGAATAGACAAAGAGAAAAAAGAAAAACGTCAAGCTTTTATAACAACAAAAGGGGATGCCAATACAGGTAATGATGTGCCAATAGGAGCTAGTCAGGTACAAGGAAAGGTTGTTAAATCTATTCCTAATGCTGGATTTATTTTGAGCTTCTTGAAAAAACATATCGTAGTGGTTGCTATTTTATTATCTACGTTGTTTGGTATTATCGTGACTCTTAAATACTTAAGAGTAGCTTATTAAAAAGGGGAGAATCAACTGATAATTGGTTGAGCCACACGTACTAACCTATGTGTGTTCACATATATTTAATTTATTTAGGAGGAAAAAAAAGTGAAAAAAATTCAATTTAGCACTAAAGGCAAAGATGGCCAAAAGAAAAAATTACTTAGTATTTTGGCTGCATTAATCTTGATTTTAGCTCTTTCAGGAACATATGCATGGAAAAGTTATACAGATTGGGTACGTAACCACATGCAATCATTAGGTTTTGACAGTGGTAAAGTAACAATCGTCGAAGAATTTACTCCACCAGTAATTACAGGTGAAGGTGGAACAATTACGAAAAAAGTTGACGTTCTTAACTCAACACCAGTAGCTTCATTTGTTCGTGTATCTATGGAAGAGCAAATCTCTAAATTAGCAGATGGTGCTACAGATTCTGCAGCTTATAAAACACCTGAAGAGGCTGGATTCCCAGTTATTTTTGATGCTAAAGAGTATTATTTAGGTACTGAAGCTTCAAGAGAATGGAAAGACATGTCAGCTAAACTTAGACTTGACGGCGCTGCTGCTCCTGCAGGATTAAAATTATTTGTTAAAGGAACTGGTGCTAACGCTGAATCTGCACTTGTTTTTGAAACAACTGTAAAAAGTGATAGTTTCCCAGCTAATTTTAATTTCAAAGATGAAAAATTCCTTATTCCAGTAAGACCGGAAATGAACTTTACAGGAAATTATAAAAAGTATCAAAATGATGAATTAGATAAATTAAAAGCTAAAGATGGAAAAAGTGAAGTTAAAGTTGCTCAAAAAGTTTCAGGTTTAGTTGAACGTAATACAGCTAACGATACTTATGATGTGAAAACTACTCATGTAGACGGTAGTGCAGCCGATAAAAACCTTGGCTATTGGGGTTACAAAACAAAAGTTAACAACGCTCTAAAAGAAGCTGATTGGGCTGGCCAAAATGTATTTGTTAAAGCAGGTACTCAAGTAACACCTCAAAAAGGAACTGCTTTTGATAATGGAAAAGTTGGTTCATTAGTAAGTGATAAAATTACGATTAATTACTCTACAGCTGGTGTAGTTGCAGGTAGTGGTAAATCATTTGATTTTAAAGCTAACTTAGGTAATGCAAAATGGTTCTACAATGAAGATGATGGTTACTTCTACTACATGACTCCATTAAATTCAGGAACTCAAACTAGTGCTTCAGTGATTAACTCAATTACATTTGCTAAAGACCCTACATTTAACTTAGTAGCTTATGATTTACATGTTGGTTCAGAAGCAATCCCAGCATCACGTATTATGTTAACAACTAAAACACAGGGTGGTAATATTACTCCAGAGAATAAAGCCAAATATGACAAAGATAATAAAGTTACAGAATCAAATGGTGCTGGATTTGGTTTAACTGTAGATAAACATGAAAATTTATTAAACTACTTATCAGGTCAAGCAACTATTGAAGATTCAGAAACACCAGTTACTGAAAAATAATAATCTTTAAAAACGTTTAGAAGGGAAGATTCCAAATGAAATATAAGCTACCTAGGGTGTGCCTAATTTCTATTTTATCATTAGCCGTTGTATGCTTATTTGTGAAACCCGTATATGCTGCTAATGATAATCTTCCTTCTGGAGTTTTGATTGGTGACGATAAAGGGTTTAGAGTTGAAAAAGACGGAAACTATTTGATAGAAGCTAAAAATCTTCGTCCAGGATCAAAATTTACTCGAACAATCTCAGTAGGTAACTATTCTGAAAAGGATACGGGGCCTATGCTGATTGATATGAAGATGAATTATGATAAATACAAACCTATTATTAAAGGGAAAGAGAATTTGCTCAAAGTAACACAGGTAAAATTTAAAGTGAACTCAAAAGAAGTTTATCAAGGTTCACTTGATTTTAGTGGTGTAAAAGAAAAGCGTGATAAAACAAAACCAATTAAGATTAGTTCACTTAAAGCAGGTGAATCTGCCACCCTTACAGCAGATTTTGAAATTCCTGAAGATGTGGATGAATCAAAATGGCTAACACCAAATTCAGTTGAGTTTGTACTAGAATTTAGTGCTAGGCGAGATCCGTCAAAAATCACTGAACCAGAAGAAACTAAGAAACCTGGGTTAGCAGGAATTTTACCTAAAACTGGTGAAGAACTCGCATTTTTATTATTAGGCATTGCAATTGGCTTTCTACTGATAATACTAGCGCTTAGAGTATTTATCCAAAACAGAGAAAAACAAAGGAATTAATCAAGAAATCTTGATTAATTTCATAAGCAAGTGTTAGTAATAATCTTTTTATGAAATTAATCAATATAGAAAATAGGAGGAGAAAAATGAAAAAGAGTAGAAATAGAAATAACCCCTCTAAAAAAATGTCAACATCAAAGGCAATTAAACTGGTATTAAAAGAGAATAAACCGTTGTTTGCTGCGTTTGGTACAGGATTTGTTCTTGTCCTTGTGATTGGTTCGACATTTGCTTGGTCAAGTTACTCAAGCTGGGTAAAAAATCACATGCAATCTGAAGTTGGTACATTGGATGTGAAAATTATTGAAGAGTTCGAACAAGATAGTGTCTTTGAACAGGGTAAAAAGATAACTAAAAAAGTAGATGTGAAGAATATTTCAAAAAATCCAGCGATAGTTAGAGTTCAGTTTGAAGAATCTACTGCAACTTTTAAAGTGGATGACAGTACAGGCATGCTTCAAAAGAAGAAAAAGGAGTCTTCTGATAAAGTTGCCACTACTTCTGATGTGAATAGTTGGGAAAAAGGTAACATTTACCAAGGAAAGCTTGAAAAAGAAAAATTTTATGTGATTGGTGATTCAAAGATTAATTACCAATATAAATTTCAAGAGACAGATACTCGACCAGATTTATTAAAACCCTTCTCTTTAGTATTTTCTAATGGCGTTAAAACAGTACCAGATGTGACGAGTACTGATCCTTATTGGTTATATGATGATGGTTTCTTCTATTATTCAAAAGTATTAGAAGGAGGAACTCAATCAGGTGTTAGCGTATTAGAAGCAGTTAATGTGTTAAAAGAAAATCTAGTTAATCCATCTAAAAATAAACTTTACAAAATTGATGTAAGTGCTTATGGTGTGAGAGCAAATTCAGATTCTCTAGCTAAGTGGACACCTAGCCAATCAGTTGTTCAAATGTACGAAGCAGATGACAAATTTGAAAAATAGGTGAGAGGAGAAAAGAATGAAAAAGAAAATGAAACAACCAGCTAAAATGAGTCGTAAAACCTTTCTCTCTCTTAAAAGAAAAGGGGTCGTCTCATTAGGGATCGTTGCAATTTTTACATTAGGGTTCGTATTAGTAAATGCAGCAAATAACCGCAAATCAGACTTGGTGACAAATGATTTTACTGTGTCTCATCTTGAAGGAAAATTAGATGAAACATTTGAACCAGGAACAGAAACTGCTGTTAATAAAGAAATAAAAAAAGAGGTAAAAGTAGCCAATACAGGAAACACCAATCTGTTTGTTCGTGTCATGGTTCTACCAGAAATGGTTTCAAAAGATGGCATTCAGTTACCAGCTAATATTAAAAAGACGACAGATACAGGAACAACAGCAGGACAAATTGAATTGTTAAATTATAATGCTGCTGAGTGGATTGATGGTGGCGATGATTACTATTACTACACAAAAAAAATAGCTCCTGAAAAAAGTTCTACTAGTTTGTTTACAGGCATTAAATTAGATGAGAGTGTCTTAACTGGACAGGCTAAACCATCTAATCCTAATGAATTTTATTATGAAGTTTATGATGGAGGCTCTTTAAAGATCGCTATTAAAGCTGAAACCATTACAACAGATGGCGATAACTATCAAACTGCGTGGAATATGAAAGATGAAACAGGTGCATTTAAATCAACTAGCTTAGAAAATGTTGCTAAAGCATTAGACAAAGAAAAGGAGTGAGGAAATCGTTATGAAACAAAAGGTGTTAAATAAGAAATTTTATCAAGTAATGATGTCCTTATTTCTTGGACTAATTTCAATTATGACATTGGCGACTGTTACAGCAGTAGCTGCTTCTGAAGAGGGGAATACCTTAATGGGTGAAGGTAATGAGCAAAAGATTATGGATAGCTCAGTCCCTAAAGCCAGAAGAGTCTTTAATTTTACAGGATTATTTTCAAATAATGACACACATATTGTTCCTGCAGCGAAAAATTTCTCTGATTATAACTTATATGACGAAGAAACAATGAAATCAGTCAAAAAAGAATTAGGAATTTCAGGAAATATTGTTGCTGTTCCAAGAAATAGAGCGATTCAACAAGGGGAAACCCTGGAAGGAAGCCATTCAAGTGGACCTTTAAGTAATCAGTGGAGTATTGAAGGGGAATACGGCTTTGTTCCGACTTTTAGCCCAAGAACAGAAGTGACAGTCTATAAAGAAAAATCAAATGGCTCATATGAAAAAATAGAAATCTACAAAAATACAGGAGCTGCTGAAACTGAAAAAGTAAATGATATGGGAAAATACATGGTAAAAAAAGGCGAACATGCCTATGTCAAATTTACTAATTTAGGTTTTTATAAGGGCGAACCAATAAGTGTTGTAATGGATACAAAGGTTTTAAAAAATCAAGTTTCTATTGGTTTGATGAGACCAGCTGAAGGAATAGAGTCTAGCACGAGTTTTATGTCTGTTAGTGGGTCTGGTATTGGAAATCAAAAACAAGAAGAAATTGGGGACGAAAATCATTATGGTGCTAATTACGTTGAAGTATCCTATAAATTTTATAATTCTAAAAAAGATGCTGAATGGAAAGAGAAATTAGCAGATAACAAAAATGCAGAAATGAAAGTTAGAGGTTTCTTTACTTATGCTGACTTTGACTATGAGGAAAGCATTGGGTTTAACAAAGATATTAATATTAGTAATCTATATGTATTACAAGGTGGACAAAAAGGTGATAGTAAACCAATGCAACCACATGTGTCTGATCCTTTTAATCCAGATAAGTTTTTAGAAAATTATTACACTGAAACAGATGCTTCAGGAAATAAAAAAGTGGATGAGGCGTTAGTTAAACAACATGCTAAAGACCCACTTGGTTTAAGAGAAGGAGATTTACATGCTGAAAAAATAAATCCTTTTCATAAGTATTTAAATCAATATTATTTTGAAGATAGTGATTGGATTAGTCAACTAAGTTTTACGACAACAGATGATGGATACCGCTATTTTAATCGAGGAAGTCGTAGTAATGTTAATGAATATCGGATTTCAAATTGGTTATCTTTTACTTATGAAGAAACTAAATCATTTGATTTAAGAATTAATGTTTCGGCTATGGAAAGTTTTTCAATATTTGGTAATCCTGTTACATTTGGAAGAGTAGATTATGATGAAAATTTGGCGAAAAATAATAAGGCAGGTCATGTCTTTAATCCAACTAGTGCTGGTGATTACATAACTTTTGAGAATGAACTGATGTTCTTTAAAATAATTGAGAAGAAATTAGAACAAAAAGGTTATGCTGATACCACTAATAAAAACGAGATTAGAAGTATATTCGAATTTTTTAATTCAAGAGCCACAACAGACCCAAATATTGACCCGAGTAAAGTAACTATTGGATTTAATCCTCGTTATGATTATCCGGTTAAAGAAGCTAAATTGAATACTGATGACAAAATAAAAGAGTACTTAGCTGATTACTATACAGAAATATATTTGAAGTACAAAACGCAAAAAGTTGAAACTAATCGTCAAGAACAACTGTTAGAGTTTTTCTATACGAAGTTGACGACTGTTGATAAGAGTATAGATTCTAAGGCTAAATATTCACCATATGGTTTTAATGAAGATAATATTAGCAATTTTTATTTGAAAGATGATATGAGACCATCCAAACAGAAAGAGATTGCAACAAAGGCCTCAACACAAAATCCAAATATTTCAGCATATTTCTTTTCATCAACTATTTTTGAAAGAAATTTAAAAAATTACCCGGCTGAAAATGGTGATATAGCAGGCTCATTTAATTTGTTAAGAAGAAAATATGGGGAAAATACCAACAATGCAACTTCAAGGGCAGTACAGAATGTAAGAGCTAGAGGATCTAATGTCTATTTCACATCAGATACTCTATTACCTATCTCTTTCCCAGCACCTCTTAAAGTTACTACGAAGGATGATACGGATGCTGAGACAAGTAAAATCGAAAACATTGTTGAATGGGAGATTATTCAATCAGTACCACCAAGAGTGTTGAATAACTCTGAACCTCAATATGATATTGTGGATGAGATTAACCCACTGCTTAAAGTCAGAAAAGAAGATGTATCAGTAATTGATATGACAAGTGGAAAAAATGAGACAGCCAAATGGAATATATCAGTTCAAAATAATACATTAATAGTTTCTGCACCAAGGGAGTTGTTAAATGAAACTAGTTTTAACAACCGACATTTTAAAGTAACTATCAAAGCTACTGTAAATAAGGAATACGCAGAAAAAATTTCTAAAGAGGAATTTGAAAAAATTATTAGTGAAAGTGATCCAAATAAAAAAGGAATGATTAAAGTTCCTAACGTAGGTAAAGTATTGATGGCAGCAAGAGAAGATGAAGTTGGTAAACCGAATCATGAAATGTTTACAAGACCTACTTATGATGATAAAGAAGGCGTTCCAACAAATGCTAATATCAAACTATTTGGAAATGTTAACATCGAAAAAGTAGCTGAAGAAGATAATAATAAACGTCTAAAAGGAGCGGTCTTCGAAGTTCGTGATACAGATAAAAAAACAGTGCTAGCTACTGGAGAAACAGATGGGAATGGCCGATTAAAACTTTCGAATATACCTGTTGGAAAAGTTTGGTTATATGAAACGAAAGCTCCAACCGGCTATCGACCAATTCAAGAAAAAGAAATTACAGTTTTCCCTTATGACCATCAAGAGAATCAATACAAGATTGCAGATACTAGATCTATGTTAGTTGGTGAGTTTGATAAAGTAGAAAAATCAGTAAAAAATCAGGACCGTGAAAATATAGACGGGCAACTAGTTGCGTATGATGAAATTCTAACTTATGAAATAACGGCTAATATAAAAGATAGTAATAAGCCAACGGAAGTAGCTAAAATTGTTTTAAATGATACGTTAGATAAAGGCTTAGAGCTTGTTCCAAATACAACTTTTATTAAAAAGAATGCAGAAGCAGCAACTAATATACCAGATACGCAAGTTTGGAAGACAACACCAGACGGACAGTTTGTATTGAATACAGAGTCTATCCAAAATTTAGCTCTCGTTGAGAAAGAAACATTAACATTTATGTTTAATGTAAAGGTACGAAAAACAGCTGGATTAGAAGTCAAAAATAAAGCGACTCTTACTGGATTTGGATTCAATGATAAGAATGAAGAACAGACTCCAACTGAGACAACTAACGAAGTTAAAAATCATTTATCTGATCCAATTTGGATAAGACAAGTAGTAGTAAATAAGAATGGCAATTTGGCTATACCAAAAGATACAACTAAAGAGAATAGAGGCTATGTAAAAGCAAGTAATATTGATTCTCAAAATGAAGCAAGTATTTATAGTACAGTCAATATAACAGCACCATCAAACGAATTTGATAAATTACCATCATATAAAAAAGTTAATTTATCGCCTAAACTGGCTAATCCAAATTATCGTTTTGAACCAATCGTACCGGAAATGTATAACTACAAAGGATATGTATTATCTGATACAGATAATACGATTGATTTGAATCAATTAAAAACAGGTTTAGCAACAATTGATTTGTCGAAAAAGAATGGAAGGTATCTAACGGTTGTTCTAGAACCAAAAGAAACCAAAATTCCACTATTTTATAATTGGGATTATGTTTTAAATGATTTTAATCAGATAAATGCTAAATCAAAACCTATTAGAATCAAGTTTTATAAAAAGCAAGATGGTTCAGATAGCCATGATGTACCTGCTAAATTAGAAGACTTAAAAACTTTCGGCGATGGTGTTTTGTTAAAAGAATTTACTAATCTAGATAGCTACTATTACAAAATGCCTTACATTGACAAAGATAAAAAGTTAAACCAAGGAACAGTGTTAGAAGATGTAACACTAAAAAATACACTAAACGTCAATCTATTACCAAAGGAAATTCCTATAAATCTGTATTTTACTGATAAAGATGGGAAAGAAGAAGAATCATTAGCTAAAAGTGGGGATAATGGAATTCAAGCGAAAACGGCAATTGAGTATTTAGTTGGTTTTAGCAACTATAGAACGACTCAAAGAGCGATTGATACTCAAACAAATCCAAATGAAATAATTGTTTGGTACAGTATTGAATATATTCCAATCATAGCTGATTTTTAAAATTTATAAGAATATGTGTTTGACAATTCTTTTACTTTAATTGATTTGTCTTAAAATAAAAAAAGGAAGAGGGTATATAATTTGAAATCTAATATAACAAAAAAATTAGTTGTAGCAGGTTTATCAGTTTCTCTATTAGGAGGAATTGGCTTAAATAGTACAGCAATCTTTGGTTTACCACAAACTGCTGGTATTGAGGTGGAAGCTGCAACAAACGCTAAAGAAGTAAAAAATATCGCACAATTTGAAGAGGCTTTACAAAATGCTTCTGTAACAGAAATTAGTGTAAAAGGTAATATCAAATTTACTAAAAATATCACTAATATTCCTGCTAGAGATTTAACTATTAATGGTAATAAAGAAGATGGGTATACAATTGACTCAGGTCGCTTCTCAATTTACGGAAAAAATAGTTCATTAAAAGCTGCTAACGCTGGCGAAAACAATACATTTAGTATTGTTAATGCTGATATCGTTGGTGCACAAACTGACGGCCGTTTCTTTACTGGTGGTTCTGGTAATGGACCATCTAGCTACGGCTGGGATGTTTATGCAAAAGATGTAAAATATGAAGGTGCTCGTTTTGTTCACCTTTCAGAAGGTAAATTAATCTTTGACGGCAAAAATGAAATCAACACGCGTGCTGAAAATGCGTGGGTTCACGATTTAGAGTTTAAAGAAGGTAGTGAGTATAACGGACAAGCAGCTATGAAAGACCATGGTCAATTCTCAGCCTTTTATTTCAATGGTCGTTTAGTAGACGGAGAAGCAACTGGTAAAGTTGATATCGGTAGAGATGCTAAAGTAAATGTAAAAATTTCACCACAAAGTGATGTTAACTATTACTATCCTGTCTTTTATGATAAAGTTTACCAAGTTAATGTTGGTGAAGATGCTAAACTTGACGTAGATGCAGCTGGTGTTGCTTTCCAATTTATTCCACGTGCGGACTATAAAAATATTCCATCATTAAATCTAGCTTATAATTCAAAAGTTAAATTTAATGGTCGTGGTGGTGGTAAATACCAAGCGATGAAATTACAACAATATGGTACTCAAATTAACCAAGATGAGTCTTCTGAATTAGTTATTTATGGTAATAGTGCTAATGGAGTTATCGAAAGTATTTACGAATATGCAGGCTTTAACCTTTACCAAGCCGGTAATTTAGATATTGCCAATAAAAAAGCGAATGCACCATTATTTAGAGGTGACCGTACATTTATCCAAGGATATGGTTTAGATGCAATTTATACTTGGAATAAAGATGGTGGCAACTATCCTAATGAAACTATTAAAGATAAGTTTAGAGATAATGAATATTTCAATACTTATGTTGGATTAGGTGGAGATGCAAAAAATAATGATGTATCTGCGGAAGTATTTGGTCCTATTGAAGAAACACGTGACAATTTCCAAGCAGCTGACTATGGACGTGTTGTCTTCCGAGCAGGTGGAAGCGAACCTGGTAATGGTGGGAGCAATTAGTGTCTAAGTTCAACCTATCCAAACTATTATCAATTTTAGTAATGAGCTTGTTTCTGTTAGGAGCGTGCGCATCTAACGAAAAAAAAGAAACATCTGATTCTTCGTCAAAGGCTACTTCTTCTGAAGTAGTTAAGGCGAAAGACGTTTCTTTTCAGCCTAAAAATCATCAATTAATCACACCAACTTTTGAGTTAACCTTACTAACAACGGAGTTGAAAAAAGATATTGATGGAAAAGATAGTTGGTTTATCTATGCTGAAATGGAAAACAAGTCTAAGGAAACCATCTTACCGGAAACGGAATGGAATACCTATATCAGGTTTTCTGATGAAGAAAAGGGAACAGAAAGTTTATATCCCCACGTACTACCTAAGAAAGATTTAGATGGTTCGGAGTATAAAACGGCGATAGATAACATGAGTAAAGAATTGAAGGCAAATCAACGAGTAAAAATAGGCGGTCTTTATGCTTTGCCAGAAGATAAAGAGGTTTATCTATCAGTTTATGATAAAGAGATGAATGTCTTCCATTCTGAAAAGTTAAAGATTCCTATGAAATAGATCCATTATAGAGAACTGTTCAAACACTATTACAACCCTAAGAGGAGAACCCTTTTAGGGTTTTTTTGGACGAAAAATTAGCTATATCTAGTTTGTATCTTTACAATGTAGATAGGAACTCTTTACTAAGGAGGAAAAGCATTTGAGTGTTGGAATTATTTATTTTTTCATTATTGTTTTTGCGAATACGATAGGGGCTGTCTCAGGAATGGGAGGCGGCGTTTTAATCAAACCGATGCTAGATTTAATTCATGTTCATCCAGTAGCGGCCATTTCATTTTATTCAAGTGTCGCAGTATTAACTATGTCTTTTGTTTCTACTTATAGGCAAGTAAAAAATGGGATTGAGGTTAAATGGCCTTTTGCAATCAGATTGTCACTTGGAGCTGTATTAGGAGGATTATTAGGCAATTATCTGTTTGAATGGATTTTGAAATTGTATCCAGAGGGACGAGAAGTCCAACTGATTCAAATTATACTAACTGTGATAACGTTACTTCTTTCGATTATCCATAGCTATGATCTTATAGAAAATCGAGCCTATCAAGGAAAAGGACTTACCTTGATTTCAGGATTAGTATTAGGCTTTCTAGCAAGTCTTTTAGGAATTGGTGGTGGACCGATTAATGTTGCACTTTTAATGTTTTTATTTGATATTCCGATTAAAAGGGCAACTGTTTACTCGATTATCACCATTTTGTTTTCACAATTAACAAAGGTAACTAGTATATTTATCGTATCAGATATAACAAGGTTTGATTTGGCAATTTTATACTACATTATTCCTGCAGCAATTATAGGTGGTTTATTAGGTGCTTTTATTAGTAAAAAAGCCTCAGATAAAAGTGTTAATGTGTTATATCAAGCAGTAATAATTTTGGTTTTGTTATTAAATATTTACAACGGACTCAAACTAATTTAATGATTAGTTTGAGTTTTTTTATGTGATAAATTGAATTGTTAGTTATTTATACACATTTATTTTTCTGATAAATAATAAAAAATGTCTTTTTAACAGACAATATGTAAAAAAAATAACGTATGAGGAGGGATATTATTATTAGTAACCAAGGAATAATGCTAAAATGGAAATGATAACAACTAAATTGAAAACATTCAGTATTTGGATATAAGAAGCAACTTTTTTTGTTTTAAAACATAAAAAAAATAATATTGTGTTATTTCTAAATACCTAAAATATAATAAATAATTAAAATAAGGAGTGGTTAATATGAAAAAGGTTGTGCTTGGGTTAAATTTATGGTAAGTTTTTTAATGTTTTTTTAATAGAGGTTTAAATAAAAAAGTATGGAAGCGTAAAAGGAGGAAAATATCGTGAAAATGAAAAAATCAGTCTTTATGTTAATTGTTATGCTAATGAGTACCTTTACACAATTAGCAACATCAATCGGAACAATACAAGCATATGCAGAGACAGACAAACAAGAAGTGGCAAAGATAGCATCCTCAGAACCAAATAATGCTATAGAGGAATCTACTAGCCAATCAAGCACAACTGAAATATCAAGTGAAACTAATGAAGCGGAATCTACTACTAGAGAAAATGAAGAACTGACAGATACATTGACAAGTGAAGGTCTAGAAAACGAAGATGCTGAAACAAAAGAACTAGCAAGAGCGGGAGGCCGTGATATTACAAGTCTGGATGAAGCTTACATGCTACCTAAAGATAAAGATGGCAATCCGACTATTCTAACTGATACTGAAATGACCTTAAACGGAAAAACTATAACAGAAGTCAATCCTTTAAGTATTGGTGATGAATTTCAAATAAACTATACATTTAGGATTCCTGATGCTTTTGGTAAAAAAATGCTAGATGAAGATTACTATCAGTTTAAACTGCCAAGCTCAGATGTGATTAGTTTAACAAGAGAGCAATCAGGTGATTTGATTGATCCTGATAATGGTGTCATTTATGGGAAGTATTATGGTTATACAAACGGCGATGTCAGAATGGTTTTTAATGAGGAAGTTAGAAAAAATGATGATGTTGATGGTAAATTAATGTTTTCAATGAAAGTGGATGAACATAAAGTAACGATACCCGGTGGTTACGAAATAGAAATCCCTTTTGTCTCTAATGATAGTAGTGAAATGATTTATGTGACTAGTAATATCAAATCATATATTCAAAAACAATATATGGGATTAAATGGAGATGTGCCAGAATGGAAAGTATTGATTAATCCGAACTCGTTAAAAATGAATCATCTAAAACTAAATGAAGAGACAACTTATCGCTATTATAATTCAGATGTAGAAGCAGCTAAAGAAATTAGAATTACCAAAATGAAAAAAGCCAAAGTTAATTTAAAAGGAGAAATCACAGAAGGTGATGAGGTTTCAATTAGTAATCAGGTGTTTGATCAAAATGGAAATATTGATTTAGGATTTGATTCCATTGAAGAACCTTACGTACTTTATATTGAAACACCTTTGAAATTTGGTGTTGTCGGAAAAATAACGAATAGAATCACATTAACAAGTGATACGGACAATGGAAATTATTTGAAAGAAACAGCTTCAGCTTCTCAACAGTTAGGACAAGAAGTGATAGCTAAAGAAGCAGGAGACTACAATAAAAAAGATGGCATTATTGATTGGAAAATAACTTACAACCCAAAAGGAATTCATATCGACCAAAAGGATGCTAAGTTTACTGATACGATGACAAACGGGACACTTGTTGAAGATTCAATGACGGTATCTCCTAACTTACCACATGAAGTAAAGGTGAGTGATGACAAGAAAAGTTTTGACTTTGAATTTAAAACAGATGTCAATGAACCTGTTACAATTACTTACAAGGCTAAAGTAACGAACAAGGATGAAAAATTTACAGTTAACGATGTGTTGAGTGGTGGTCAAAAGGTTATAGCTAGTAAAGACATTTCTGTCGGTGGTGGTAACGGTGGAGATGGCGACGGTGATGGAGATGGAAAGAGCAGTATTTCAAAAAGTAAACCGATTGACTCTCAAGGAGGCGCATTATGGGAGTTAACGATCAATAAAGAAAAACAAAAGTTAGATAAGTGGTGGGTAGAAGATGAAGTAGACACTGGTATGATTCGTAAAAGTAGTCTTGTATTCAAACGTCTACCTTATGGAGAAATAGTAAAACCCTCAGACTATGATATTGAGTGGAAAGATATCGATAATATGCCAGGTTACGCGACTGGATTTAAAATTACCTATAAAAATCCAACAAGTGACGCTTTTACTATTAAGTATATAACGGATTTTGAGCGCAATACTATTCAAAATAATAAAGCCAATTATCATTATTTTGTAGAAGGTAATGAAAAAGAAGACGATGATAAGGAACAATATATTCCTAAACCAACTGCAGAAATAGGATTATCAAAATCAGGTCGATTTATTCCAGGGGATAATGAAATTGAGTGGTCTGTAGTTCTTAACGAAAAAGGAACAGTTGCTGTTGGTCCTAATAATTTACTGACGGACCCTATTAAAGATGATCAAACGTACGTTGATGGCTCAGCAAAAGTTCAATATAAAAGTTACGGTGTTTGGGTAGATAGTGTAGGTGAAAAAATCGAATTTAATCATTCGAAAAATCAACTTGAAGTAAGTGGCTTTATGGAAAATAAATATGTTCAACAAGTTATTTTCCGCACTAAGTTAAAAAATCCTCTAGATGTAGTTGATCATGAGATTTTTAATACAGCTTATTATGAAGATAAATATACACCTAAAAAAGAAGCAACGGGTTCTCTTAAAGGAAACATAGGAAACGATCTTTTCTTGAAAAAAGAAGGAAAGACAAATCCGGCGAATCCTAATTTGATTGACTGGCATGTTGATGTTAATCCTCATGGCTATAAATTAAGAGATTTAGAAATTTTTGATGATAGTTGGGAAAATCAAATTGTTATCAGAGATACAATTCGATTAACAGATTCTTCAGGTAATACATTAGTTGAGGGATATGACTATATTCTGGATTATACAGAACGTCAATTTCATATTAAAATGCTACATGACATCGAAGAAAAACTAGATTTAACTTATCAAGGTCGGATTGTTTTTCCAAGTGGGACAATTCCAGGGGAAAATAAACCAGTAAAAAATAAAATTAGAATGACCGCAAAAGATGTTCACACAACAGCCAATCCAATTGAAGTTAGTGTACCAGTAAAAGTACCTGATAGTTCTGGAACGATTCAAGGAAGAACAAGAAACTTAAGAGTTAAAAAAGTGTCAGCCGAGAATCAAAATCAAGTGTTAAAAGGTGCAGAGTTTACACTTTATCGAGGAATTATTAAAGATCCAGCTAAGGTGGTAGACCGTGCTGTTTCTGATGGAAGTGGTAATGCTTTATTTACTAAATTAACAAAGGGTGATTATTTACTCGTTGAAAATAAAGCGCCAGCTGGCTATAACATTAGTAATGAAATGAAGACTGGTAGAGTAGTAACAATTAGTGATAATGAAACAACAGAATTAGAAGAAGTAGTTGTCAATTCTCAAGGTGGAGAAGAATTAACTGAGTTTCCAGTTGAGAAAAAATGGAAAAATGTTCCTTCTTCAGTGAAAAAACCAGAAGTAACAGTTCGTTTATTTGCTAATGACAAAGAAAAAGACTCAATGGTTTTAAATGAAGGTAATACTTATAAAGGAACGTTTAAAGATTTACCCTTAAATGAGAACAATAAACCAATTCTTTATACAGTTAAAGAAGATCCTATCATCAATTATGATACTGAAATTAACGACGGAACAATTACAAATACTTATAATAATCAAGAAAAAGTGACTATTTCAGGTGAGAAGATTTGGAAAGATGATGAAAGTGTTAAAGACAATCGTCCAGATAAAGTGCCTATTGAATTGTTACAAAATGGTCATTCTTTTAAAGAAACAGAAGCTTTTAAAAATGATAATTGGAAATATGAGTTTAAAGATTTGCCTAAAGTAGATAATGGGACTGGTGAAGATTATCAGTATACGGTAAAAGAAGTAAACGTTCCAGATGGATATGAATCAACTGTCAATAAATATGATATTACTAACACATACACTAAATCAGAAACAACAAGTGTTAAAGGGAAAAAAATCTGGGAAGATAACAATAACCGTCCAGGAAAACGTCCTAATAATATCACGGTAGAACTACACCAAGATGGTAAATATTATTCAGAAACTAAAGCAGAAGCTAGTGAAGGATGGAATTATGAATTTAATGGCTTACCTAAAAAAGAGGGAAATCATGAATTTGAATATACTGTCAAAGAAAAAAATGTTCCAGATGGTTATGAGTCAACTGTAGAAGGCGACAATATTCGTAATGTTTATTCAGAATTAGAAGTTGTTAGTGTTTCAGGCGAGAAAAAGTGGGAGGGTGACACAACCAACGATCGACCTGGAAAAGTAACAGTAAAATTATTAAAAAATGGTTCTTTCTATCAAAGAAAAGATGTTACATCAGATGATAATTGGAAGTATACGTTTGATAATTTACCAAAATATAAAGATAACTCTAATGATGAAAATGTTTATACAGTAGAGGAAGAAAATGTTCCTAATGGTTATACATCGGTAGTAGATGGTAAAGATATTATCAATCATTTTGAACCTGAAGAAGAAGAGTTAGTTGATATTGATGGAGAAAAAATCTGGGAAGACCAAAATAATAAATTAAATCTTAGACCCAAAGAAATAATTGTCGATCTGTATCAAAAAGGGTTTGATGGACAAAAAGATACTCGTATTGACTATCAAATTGTTAAAGGAAGTATGATGTCTTCAAAATGGTATTATTCATTTGAAAATCTTCCTAAGCATGATAATAAAAAGCGCGAAATCACTTATTATGTAGAAGAACGTGAAGAGTATGATCACTATGAAAGCAGTTCGAGTGATAAGTATAATATTAAGAATACTTTGATTCGCGAAAAAACTGAATTAAGTGGTAAAAAAGAGTGGTATGACGACACAGAAAAAGATCGTCCATCGTCAATTACTGTTAATCTGTACGGAGAATCTAAAGGTAAAAAAGAAAAAGTAGCTAGTCAAAAAGTAACATCTAATAATAATTGGGCATATAAATTTACTAACCTGAATAAACATGATGACGAATTAAATGTTATTAAGTATACGGTAGAAGAAGAGCCTGTAGAAGGATATACGACTAAAATTGACGGTACGACGATTAAAAATTATTTAGAAGAAGGAGAGTTCATCGATTTACAAGGTGAAAAGCATTGGGTAGGTGATAGTCCTTCATATAGACCTGAACGAATTTTAGTTAAACTATATCAAAATGATAGAGAAGTAGATCGTAAATGGGTTGAACCAGGTCCAGATGGTAGATGGCTTTACGAATTTAATGGTATGCCTCGCAAAGATGAAAATGGAAAACCTTATAATTATCATGTTGAAGAATTTTTAGTACCAGTAGCGTATGAAAGTACTTCAAATGGTATGGATATTACGAATACATTTCTTGATAGAGAACTAATTGATATAAAAGGGAAAAAATATTGGAATGATTTTGACGGAACAATTGGAGGGCGACCTTTGACTCTTCAAATTACACTTGAGAGAAAAGATCCTAAAACTGGAAAATGGAAATGGGTAGAACGAAATGTTATTAAAGGTCCAGACTGGGCATATGAATTTAAAGATCAAGAAAAAATGAATCTGGATAATCAATTATATGAGTATCGAGTGGTTGAAAGTGGTGGAGAAGCACTTCAGGCATATGATACAGAAAGTATAGGAGCAGATTTAGTTAACACAGCAAAAAATAAAAAAACATCGATTGACTTTAGAAAAATATGGGAGCATTATCCATTTGATAAGTCTGTTAGACCTGAAAGTATTGTTGTTCACTTACTTCAAAATGGAAAACAAATAGAAACAAAGATATTAACTGAGGACGATGAAGTTTTTAAGAATGCTTGGGGAGTTAAGTTTGAAAATCTAGATGTCTACAATATGAAAACTGGTAAAAAGTATATCTATACTTGTGTGGAAGAAGCCGTTCCCAATTTTGAATCTGAATCAAACAGTAATGGGACAACGATTACTAATTACTATAAACCAACAGGAACAATCAACGTTGAAGGTGAAAAAATCTGGGAAGATAATAATAATAGTTTTGAAAGCCGACCAGAGGAAATTATAGTTGATTTAATTCAAAATGGCAAAGTCTATGATTCTCAAACTGTAACAAGCGCAGCTAAATGGAAGTATTCTTTTATGGATTTACCTAAATATGGAGACGATAAGAAAGAAAATATTTATGAAGTAAAAGAAAGAAATGTCCCAGCAGGGTATGAATCGCAAGTTTTAGGTTTTGATATTACCAATGTTTATAAAAATACAGAAGTAACAAGCCTTTCAGGAAAGAAAATCTGGGATGACTACGATAATAAATTTAATACAAGACCAAATGAAATAACCGTTAACTTGTATCAAAATAATAAGTTTAAAGAAAGACAACAAGTCAAACCTGATAATAACGGAGACTGGAACTATAAATTTGATAATCTTCAAGTATATGATAATTTTGGAAAGAAATATGTTTACCGAGTAGAAGAACAAAATGTACCAGGAGACTATGAATCTAAAGTTGAAGGAACAACTATTACAAATACTTATCGAAATTCAGATAAAACTGAAATTTCTGGTGAAAAAATTTGGAACGATTATAATAATAAATTTAAAAAACGTCCAGATTCAATTACAGTAGAGCTTCTAAAAAATGGTGAAGTTTTCAAAACTCAAAAAGTTACTCCAGATAAAAATGGGCATTGGAAATATAGTTTCACGGATCTAGATATGTATGATGCCGATGGTGAAGAAATTAAGTACACGGTAAATGAAATCAGTGTTCCAGAGTATACGACTGAAGTCAAAGGTGATAATATCTTTAACACTTATGTGAACAAAGAGACAACTAAAATTTCTGTTGAGAAAAAATGGGATGATTTAAATAATAGTGCTAAAATAAGACCTAAAAAAATTGATGCTGTCCTACTTCAAAACGGAAAAGAAAAAGAGCGTGTTGAGTTAAAAGAGGAAAATAACTGGTCTCACACCTTTGATAATCTAGAAAAATACGATAACAATGGAAATGAATTTGAATATACTGTTATTGAATCAGGGATTCCAAATTATCTAACAACCTATGAAGCAACAGATGGTAAAGTAACAATTACCAATAAATTAAATGATGAGACAAAAGTTGATATTAGTGGTCTTAAAATTTGGGATGATTATAATAATGCTTTAGGAACAAGGACTGGAGAGGTTACTATTCTGTTATTCCAAAATGAAAAACCAATGTTAGATGAAAATAATAAACAGGTGAAGACAACTACCAATGAAGAAAAAGGTTGGCACTACTCTTTTACTGATTTACCTAAACGCGATAATGAAACAGCAAAGGATTATGTTTATTCCGTTGAAGAAGAAAAGATTCCCGGCTATGAAACTATTATCGAACCTGGAAGTACTAATATCACTAACAAATACCGTAATCATGAAAAAGTAAAAATAAACGCTGAAAAACATTGGGAAGATTATGGTAATAAGTTTAATACACGTTCTAAGGAAATTACGATACATCTTACAAGAGACAATAAGGTGATTGATAGTGCTAAATTAAATGACAAAAACAAATTTAAGCATGAATTTGAAAACCTAGCTAAGTATGATGATAATGGAGTTCTTTATGCTTATGACATTGTAGAAGATGTACCAGATCCTTATACATTAGAAAAAGAGTCAATGGTTGATGGAGATACGACAACAATTAAATTGACCAACACTTATGTGAATAAGGAAAAAGTTGAAGTATCTGGCGAAAAATTCTGGGATGACTACGGTAATAAGTTTAAGAATAGACCAAATCAAATTACAGTTCAGTTATTTAGAAACGATGAAAAAACACCACATGCTCAGCAGCAAGTAACAGCTGATTCTAATTGGCAATACCGATTTACAGATTTAGAAAAATATGATGCTAAAGGTGACTTGTATACTTATGAAGTCAAAGAAGTAATTATTGATACATCTGTTAATTCTGTTAAGTATGAAACAGAGTATATTGGAAATGATATTGTTAACCATTATGTTAATGATAAAAAAATAAAATTCTCGGGTGAGAAAATCTGGGAAGATTATGGCAATAAATTTGAGACAAGGCCAGAAGAAGTAACTCTTTATTTATTACAAAACAATAAAAAAATTGATGAAGTAATCGCAGATAAAGATAATAAATGGAAGTATGAATTTAATAATGAGGGTAAAGGCTATCCAGTTTATGATGATAAGGGAGATGTCTATAATTATCGTGTGTTGGAAAAAGATGTTCAAGGTTATGTAACAACTATTAAAAATCCAGGTAAAGATATCGAAAAAGAAGAAGAAATATCTGGTTATAACGTTGTCAACAAATACGAAAATACAGAAACAACTCAAATTAAAGGTAGTAAAACATGGGATGATTTTAATAATGCGCATAAGAAAAGACCTCAAGAAATTGAAATAAGGCTTTTCAAAAATGGCATGGATACAGGTAAAACAACAAAAGCTACTGAAAAGAACAATTGGTACTATGAATTTAACGATCTACGAGTTTATGATGATGACGGGATACCTTTTACTTACACTGTTGAAGAAGGAGCAGTTGATGGCTATGAGCAAGTTCAAGGTGGGCCTAATTTTGTTAACAGATCTAAGTTAGTAGATGCAAAAACCTTTATAAGAGGCAAGAAGATTTGGAAAGGCGATAATAACAACCAGCTAGGAACAAGACCTGATAAAGTTACTGTTGTTTTATATCAAAATGATATACCGATGATAGATGAAGATTCAAAAGCAGTAACTCAAGAAGCATCAATTGTCGACAACTGGAGCTATGAATTTGATGATCTACCTAAATACGATGGAGATGGAAAGCTTTATAAATACACTGTCCGAGAATTACCAGTAGACGGTTATAGCGCATCTAGTGATGGAAAAAACATTACTAATACTTATCAAAATTTAGAAACGACAGAAGTTATTGGTCAAAAAACGTGGGATGACTTAGATAATAAAGCTAATACTAGACCAGATTCGATTGTTGTGGAGCTATATCAAAATAATGAAAAAGTAGATGAGCAGACAGTTAAGCCTGATGACTCTGGTGACTGGCACTATGAATTTAAGCCGCTTCCGAAATATGATGATAATCTTACCCCTTATGAATATAAGGTAAAAGAGCAGAGTGTTCCTCATTACGAATCATCTATTGAAGATAATAATATCAAGAATAAGTATTTGAATGACGAAATAACTGAGATTAAAGGTGAAAAAATCTGGCTTGATATGGATGATAAATTAGGTGTTAGACCGTCATCCATAAAAGTTGAGTTGTATCAAAATGGTAAGTTATTAGAAGATAAGACTCAAACAGTCAAACCAGATAAATCAGGTAAATGGTATTATCATTTCGATAATTTACCAAAGAATGATGATAAGTTTGAAGCATATAAATATACGGTCAAAGAAGTTCTACCAGAAGATAGTTCTTATCAAAGTGAAATAGAAGGAACAACTATTTACAATACGTATCTTAATAATGATAAGACGACTGTCAAAGGTGTTAAAAAATGGGAAGACTTCAATAACAAATTAAATAAACGTCCAGAAAGTATTACGGTTTACTTATATCGTAACAATGGTTTGATACCTTATAAAAAACAAACTGTTATTTCTGATACAAATGGTTTTTGGCATTATGAGTTTAATGATTTACCAAAATATGACAAATTATTAAACGAGTACCAATACACCGTCAAAGAAGGTAAGGTAAAAGGATATACAAGTGAAGTTAAACCAGGTGCGTCTTTAAATGAATCGACTATAACTAATACTTATCAAAATAATGATGTAACAAGTATTAATGGCTATAAAGTTTGGAAAGGCGATTTTGATAATAAAATTAAATCTCGACCAGAATCGATTACTATCGAACTTTACCAAACTGACCCTAAAAATATAGCTAATCCTCAAAAAATGAATGAAGCCGAAGTTAAGCCAGATGAGCAAGGTATTTGGTATTACGAGTTTAATGATCTACCGAAATATAATGATGAATTAGGTGAGTATCTTTATACTGTTAAGGAAAAAGATGTTGCGCATTATGAGTCAGAGGTAGACGGAACTAATGTTGTTAATACTTATATCAATGATGATAAAACATCGATTAATATTAAGAAGGATTGGGTTGATTTAAATAATAAATTGGGTACTCGACCAGAGTCAATCACTATCGATTTATATCAAAATGATTATAAGATGAAAGATAAAACACAATTAATGACACCTGATGCAAATGGAAATTGGTCTCACGAATATGTGGATTTACCAAAATACGATAAGAATTTGAATGAATATAAGTATACGGTAAAAGAAACTAAAGTAGCAGGTTATGAACCGGATTATCAAACGGATAATGGTGAGTTAACGATTACGAATTACTATCAAAATCAAGAAAAAACGAAAGTCGTTGGCAAGAAAATCTGGGATGATAAGAGCGATAAACTCAACACTCGTCCAGCTGTTATTCAGGTAGATTTGTATCAACGTAGTAAAAATAGTGTCACAAAGAAACTCTATGCAACACAATTTGTTAAATCAAATGGCACAGATGAATGGACCTATGAATTTGATAACTTACCGAAGTATGACAATAAATTAAATGAATATAATTATACGGTAAAAGAACGTGATGTTGCTGATTATGATAGTCAGGTAAGTGGGTTTGATATTACGAATACCTATAAAAATAATCAAGTAATTGGCATAAAAGGTGAGAAAAATTGGGAAGATTTTGATGACAAATTAGGCGTTCGACCTACAACTATCTATGTTGATTTATATCGAAATGATGGTGAAAAACCATTTGCAACTGAAGTTGTTGAAGCAGATGAAAATGGCAAATGGGAATATGAATTTGTTAATTTACCAAAATATGACGAAGAGTTAACTGAGTACAATTACGAAATTAGAGAAAGAAAGGTACCACATTATGATACAGAATTAGTTGATACAACGATTACTAATACTTACCGAAATGATGAAAAAATATCACTTAATGGTGAGAAGAAATGGAAAGACGTTGATAACAAATTAAAAACTCGACCAAAAACGATTCAAGTCGATTTGTACCGAAATGATGAGAAAAAACCAATTGATTCAAAAACGGTTAAAGCTAATAAAGCAGGTCATTGGCGTTATCAATTTAAGAACTTACCGAAATATGATGAAGAATTAAACGAGATTCATTACACCGTTAAGGAACAAGAAGTAAAAGATTATGATTCGAAGATAGAAGGTACGACAATTACCAACACTTATCAAAACAAAGAAACAACTTCTCTTAAAGGTGAAAAGCGTTGGGAAGATAAGCTGAATAAACTTAATTCTAGACCAGAATCTATTACTGTTAACCTTCACCAAAATGGTTCTAAAGAAGTCTTTGCTTCTCAAAAGGTAACACCTGATGCTGAAGGCTATTGGGATTATGAGTTTAAAGATTTACCGAAATACGATGATAAGCTTAATCTGTATCAATACACCGTATCTGAAGAAGAAGTGCCTCATTACAATTCAATTGTAGAAGGAACAATCATTACGAATCAATACGTGAATAATGAAAAAACTGAAGTTGCTGGTAAAAAGGTATGGGATGATGAGGATAATAAACTAAATCTTAGACCTAAAGCAATTAAAGTTGAGCTTTATCAAAATGAAGGGAAAACACCAATAGCTACTAAAACAGTTCGAGCTGGAAAAGACGGTAATTGGAATTACCAATTTACCAACTTACCTAAATATGATGACAACTTGGAAGAATATCGCTATACAGTCAAAGAACAGGATGTAACTCATTATGAAGGAAAAGTAGAAGGCACTATTATTACAAATACTTACATAAATGACGAGACCACTGAACTTAAAGGCGAGAAAAAATGGGATGATAAAGATAATAAGTTAAATGTCAGACCAAAAGCAATTAAAGTTGATTTATATCAAAATGGTGTGAAGTTACCAGAAAAAACTGAAACTGTTACACCTGATGAATCAGGTAATTGGTTGTATTCATTTAAGAATTTACCGAAGTATGATAAAGAGCTTAATGAGTTTGACTATACCGTTAAAGAGCAAGTTGTCCCTCATTACGAAGGAAAAGTAGAAGGTACGACGATTACCAATACCTATCTAAATGATGAAGAGACAGAGCTAACAGGTCAAAAAACATGGAAAGATGAAGGGAACAAATTAAACACACGTCCAGAATCTATTCAAGTTGAATTGTATCAAAATGATGGAGAGAAACCATTTGAAACACAAACTGTGACACCAGATAAGAAAGGTAATTGGTTCTATCGTTTTGATCATTTACCAAAATATGATGAAGATTATGATGCATATCGTTATACGGTAAAAGAAAAATCAGTTCCTCATTATGAGAGTAAAGTAGAAGGAACTAACATTGTAAACACTTATCAGAACACAGAATTAACAGCTATTAAAGGTGAGAAACAGTGGAACGACTCTAACAATCATCTTAATACAAGACCAGATTCCATCAAGGTTGACTTGTATCAAAATGGCGTCTTAATGATTGGGAAGACGCAAGAAGTCAAAGCTGATGAATCGGGTAAATGGTTCTATGAATTTGCTGATTTACCAAAATATGACAATTCTCTTAATGAATATCAGTACTCAGTTAGAGAACAGTCAGTGACTGATTATCGCTCATTAGTAGAAGGAACAACAATTGTTAATACTTATAAGAATGAAAAAACAATCAATCTTAAAGGTAAAAAAGAATGGCAAGATTTTGGCAATAAGCAGAATACAAGACCAGAATCTATTCATGTTGAGTTGTATCAAAATGATGGAGAAAAACCATTTAGAGTGCTACCAGTGACACCTAATGAAGCAGGCCAGTGGTTCTATGAATTTAAAGACTTACCACAATATGATGAGAACTTAAATGAAATTACGTATACTGTAAAAGAGAAAAATGTTCCTCATTATGAAAGTCATGTGGAGGGTACAACGATTACAAATACTTATCAAAACATTGATAAAACCACTATTAAAGGTGAAAAACAGTGGATAGATGAGGATAATAAATTAAATACCAGACCAGAATTTATTCAAGTTGAGTTATATCAAAATGGTGTGAAAATGGAAGATAAAACACAACAAGTAACACCTGATAAAAAGGGTAAATGGTACTATGAGTTTACTGATTTACCGAAGTATGATGCTAAGTTAAATGAATACAAGTATACAGTGAAAGAACAAAAAGTATCTCATTATGACGGGAAAGTTAATGAGTCAAACACTCTTATTACGAATACTTATCGTAATGATGAATTGACCAAAATATCAGGTCAAAAACTTTGGAAGGATGAAGATAATAAATATCAAACACGTCCGGATTTAATTACTGTTGAATTGTATCAAAATGATAGCAAAGTACCTTTAAAAACTCAGCAAGTGAAACCAAATAAAGCTGGTGAGTGGCAATTTGAATTCGAAGATTTACCGAAGTACGATTCAGAATTAAATGAATTTAAGTATACTTTAAAAGAAGTATCAGTTAAAAATTATACTAGTAAAGTAGAAGGTACAACCATTACTAATACGTTAACTAAGGAAACTGAACCTGGTAAGAAACCAAAACCATTTCTTCCAAACACAGGTAGTTTAGGTAAGAGACCTAATAGATTACCAAAAACAGGTGAAGTTAATGACCAACCTTTCTTAACTGCCTTAATGGGATTATCACTAATTACTTTTGCTGGAGTAGGTATCTTCTTTAGAAGAAAAAACTAAATCAATAAGAAAAGAGAAGCTGGCGAAAAATCGCCAGCTTTTTTATTTTTGTAGTAAATGAAGAAAAATAGTTGACAAATAATGTTTACGATTGTAAACTATGGTTATAAGTTACAAATGTAGACGAAAAAGGAGGGTTACAATGAAACGTATTTTGGAAGTAAAAAATCTGACAAAAGTATTTAAAAAAGCAAATGGTGAATCTCATACAGCGGTAAATGGCATTTCATTTGATTTAAACGAAGGTGAAATTTTTAGTTTCTTAGGACCAAATGGTGCAGGAAAGAGTACCACAATTAATATGGTAACGACCCAACTTTCTCCAACAGCAGGAACGATTAAGGTTGATGGAGAAGATATTCAATCTTCACCAATCAATGCTCGAACTAAAATTGGGATTGTTGCTCAACATAATAATTTAGATAGAGGATTAACAGCTCATGAAAACTTACTATATCATGGACGTTACTTTGGATTAAGTAAACATGAGTCAGAAACACGTGCTGAAATATTATTAAAAGATTTTGGGCTTTATGATTGGAAAGACGACTATGTTAAAAGTTTTTCAGGAGGGATGGCACAACGTTTGAAAATTGCTCGTGCTATCATGCATAAACCAGCTATTTTATTTTTAGATGAACCAACCACAGGACTAGATCCAGCTTATCGCGAAATTTTATGGGAACATGTTTTGCGATTAAATAAAGAAAATAAAACAACAGTATTCTTAACAACCCATTATATGGAAGAGCCAGAAAGATTTTCAGATAGAGTAGCAATTTACAATAAAGGTGAAATTAAAGCAATTGGAACAATCGATGAATTAAGAAAACAGATTCCCTCTGAAAGTTTAATCTATTTGAAAGTAGATCAAACTTCTGAGTTGTTCTCTAAACAACTGTCAAAATTAGGAACAGTTAAAAGTTTAAAAGTTGTTGATGAAAAGAATTATGTTATTTACCCTAATGAGAGTAAAAAAGCGTTAACAGAAATACTTCATTTATTTGAACAATCTAAAACGCAATTAGAAAATATTCAATTGAGTTCAACTACTTTAGATGATATTTTCATTCATTTAACGACTGATGAGGAGGAGAAATAAAAATGGCAAATAAAGTAAGTACATCAACAGTATTTTGGATTATGGTAAAACGTGATTTAATGATTCAATTAAGAAATTGGTCAGAATTTATTTTTAGGGTTGCAATGTTACCTTTTATTTTAATTTTAACTTATGGTTATGTGTTACCTAAAATCGGTATTTTGTCACCTGATTTTCCTAATCAAATGTTTCCAGGTATGGTTGGTATGAGTTTGTTGATTACTGGAATTCATGGGACAGCTGTTCCTTTGTCAATGGATTTTAATAACTCCAGAGAAATTGAAGACAGGTTACAAGCACCTGTTAGTATTAAAGTGACTGCTTGGTCAAAGATGGTGGTAGGAATTATTGAATCTTGGATTGGTGCTTTAATTGTTCTTCCAGTCTCAATTTTATTCATGGGAAGCTATTTAGAGTTTTCAATGTCTGGATTTGATGTATTAATGTTAGTTGTTATTTTATTAGTTAGTTCAATCACTTCTGCAACTTTAGGTTTACTAGTAGGAACCATTGTAAAACCAATGCAAATTGCAGCGATGTTTCCTGGATTTTTAATGCCAATTATTTTTACGGGAGCTATTTTCTTTAGTTGGGATTCACTAAGTGCAATTCCATGGTTAAAAGGAATTGTTTTATTAAATCCACTTGTTTACATTAATGAAGCTTTAAGAAGCACGATGATTGAGACAACAACAGCTATGCCATTATGGTTAAGTGTAGGTGGTATTATCATCTTCACAATCATTATGGGAACAACTGGAATGAAACGATTTAAAAAAATGGCTATTAGATAGTTTGAAAAAAGATTGGCATTTCTTATTCCAATCTTTTTTTTGTTTGACAGTTTCAATAACTCTTGTTAGACTTTATTTTATTATAGACAAGAGGAGAGATAACATGAATTTCTATGCAACAAGAATAGAAATCATGGTCCCACCGTTTCCGCAAGAAGGATGTTTTTTTTCAACCCACTAAGTATCAAGGAGAGATAAAAATGGAAGAAAACATCCTTCATGATCCAAACCAAATTTTTTCTGGAAACATGAGTGAAACCATGATGAATAAACGAAATGTGGCGATTATAGCTCATGTGGATCATGGAAAAACAAGTTTAGTAAATGAACTGATTAAAGAAACAAATGGATTGACCAATAGAACAGTCGAGGAAAGAGCTCTAGACTCTAATGAATTAGAAAAAGAGCGAGGAATTACTATTTTAGCTAAAGCAACATCCATTTATTATAAAGAGACAACTATTAATATTGTAGATACACCAGGACATGCTGACTTTGGTGGAGAAGTTGAGCGAATTATGGGTATGGTAGATGGTGTTGTTATTGTAATCGACGCTTTTGAAGGGCCTATGCCTCAAACTCGATTTGTTTTGGAAAAAGCACTGGCCTATCAATTACCGCTTTTAACAGTGGTTAATAAGGTTGACAGAAAAGGAGCAAATCCGAAGCAAGCAGTTGATCAACTACTCGATTTATTGATTGAGCTTGGTGTAGATGAAGAACAACTTGATTTTCCTGTTGTTTATACGTCAGCTTTAAATGGCACTTCTAGCTATCTACCAGAAGCTACCTCACAAGAAAAATCAATGAAACCTGTCTTAGATTTGATATTAAAAGAAATGCCTAGTCCAGTTGTTCAAACTGGTGATTTTCAATTTCAAATTGCTTTAGTTAGTTATGATAATTATTTAGGTCAAGTAGCAATCGGACGAGTTTTTAGAGGAAGTATTAAATCTGGAGAAACGGTTTCTTTACTTCAATTGGATGGTAAAGTGAGACAGTTTAGAATTAGTAAGTTATTTGTGTTTAAGAATTTAGAAAGAGTTCCTGTTATAGAAGCTTTTGCTGGTGATATTGTTGCTATTTCTGGTTGTGATGAAATGACAGTTGGTGAAACTATTACTAAATTAGGTACGACAGATTGTCTACCAGTAATAGATGTTCAGGAACCAACTATGCAAATGTTGTTTTCAATTAATGACTCACCTTTTGCAGGTCAAGATGGTTCTATGTTGACGATGAGAAAAATAGAAGAACGACTTTTAAGAGAGTTAAAACAAGATGTTTCATTGAAAATGTATAGTACTGATTCTCCTAATAAGTGGTTACTTTATGGAAGAGGCGAATTACATTTTTCTATTTTAATTGAAAAAATGCGTCGAGAAGGATTTGAATTTCAAGTGTCTAGTGCAAGTGTTTTAGAAAAAGAAATAGATGGAAAAAAATACGAGCCATTTGAAAAAGTAATAGCCCGAGCAAAAGAAGATTTTTCAGGGGCAGTCATTGAATCACTTAGTCAAAGAGGCGGCTTACTGCAAGAGATGGAAGTAAAAGAAGGTCAAGCTTATCTGACTTTTTCGATTCCTACAAGAGGGATGATAGGTTATTTAACTGAATTTCTAACCCTGACTAAAGGAACAGGTATTTTTTATCAACAGTTTGATTCGTATCAATTAGCTAAAAATCAAAAATACTTAACAAGAAAAACAGGTTCATTGCTTTCTAAATATACAGGAGTTGTAACGACTTATGGTTTAGAAAATATTGAAGATCGTGGCACTTTATTTGTTAATGCTGGTGATAAAGTTTATGAGGGGATGATTATTGGCGAGCATCATCAATCAAGTGATTTAGAAGTTAATATCACGAGAAAACGTCATCTAAATAATATGCATTCAGCGACCAAAGAGGCAACTTATGTGTTAAGATCAACTAAACAAATGACGTTAGAAGAATCAATGTCATTTATTAAAGAAAATGAGTGTGCTGAAGTAACACCGTTAGAAATTAGACTTAGAAAATATTCATTATAAGATAAAAGAGGAATTGTGAAGTTTTATATCACAATTCCTCTTTTTTAATTGATAGTAATAGGATCACTTACTTTATTATTTCCCAAAACAGCATAGATGAAGAATAAAAAGCTTAAAGCACCAAAGATAAGCCAACTTAGTAGGTCGTTTATTAAATTTGCTGTTCCTAAAAAGATAAGTTGTCCTAATGGAGCTCCTGCCATAGCAAGAACATTAAAAATACCACTTGTTAAACCGAGTTTCTCGGTAGGAACCTCACTAATTAAATAAGCAGAAAGTCTTGGATTAATTTTTCCTAATAGATAGCCAAAACTAAATAATAGAAGAGCCATTAACCATTTTGATTGAATAACAATTAATGAAAAAGGAAGCAAACAAGCATTGATTAAAATAAGGCTGATAATTGTTAATGATTTAATATGCTTAAAGAAGTCCATTGTTAAAAGAGAGCCTAGAAGTAAGCCAACAGATGTACTAATACTCACCAAAGCAATTGTATTTGGTAAGTTACCAAACCACAGAATTTGTCTGTCTAACAAGGAAATATTGAGTAGACCTTCAGCAGATGAAAATAGGAGGTTAATCAAAACCGCAAAGAAAATAATCATTTTCAAGAATGGATTGTTTAAGAAAATAGTCATGGTTTCTTTGAAATCAGAAATAAAAGTAGTTTTTTTCTGTTCTGTTTGAGAGATCATTTGTTGTTCCAATGAGCTGATAAAGTTATAGTGAATAACAATTATTAAAGCAGCAAGTAAAAAAGTAATCGCATTGATCAGGCCAAAAAGTGAAAAGTTGTAGTTTAATTTAACAATAGCAAAAGCGCCAAGGCCTTGGAATATTAATTGAATAAGAGTATTTAAACCACTTTGAAAACCCATTGCTTCAGTTAAATCTTCTTCAGAGATAAGTTGTTTGAAGAAAGGTAATTGAAGTGAACCACTAAAAGTACCTAAACAATCCCCAAGGACATTTATAATAAGCAATAGTAAAAATAATGGTAAGCTTGGTTCAATTAGAATGACTTTTGCTAATAATAAAAATAAAAGAAATTGCCCTATCCGTGCCCCAATAATCCACTTAGTTTTGTTCTTTGTTTTATCAGCGAAGTGACCTATGAAGGGTTGAAAGAAACTAGGAATAAAAATGGTAATAGAAGCAAGAGAAACAGCTAAAGTGTTGAAAGGTAAAGTGCTAGCATAGACAATAAAAACAATGTTATAGAGACTATTTCCAATAGCATTTAGTAAAGAAGCATTTGTTAAAAAGCGATATCCTTTGTTTTTTAAGTAAACATTCATTTTTTTCACCTCATTGATTATTTGTTAAATTAAGTATAGTTGAGGTAAAATGAAGATAATTAAAAATTCTACTATAGTGGAAAAAAGGTGAAGAAATGAATGAAGGTAAATTATTTAGAAAGTTAAGAAAAGACCGTGGATTTAGTTTAGAGCAAGTATCTGATGAGATAAACAGTGTTTCTTTTATAAGTAAGTTTGAAAAAGGGCAATCTAATATTAGCTTTTTAAGGTTTGAGCGTTTAGTTCAAAATGTGAATGTCTCAATGGAAGAGTTTCTTTATTTAAGAGCTTTAGAGGATAATCCTTTTTTAAATGACGACATTAAAGTTTTACGAGGTTATTTAACGAGTGATTTTTATTACTATTTGGCGAGATTGTTAAACATTAATAAATGCTCGGAAAAAAATGAGTTTGAAAAAGGCATCGTAGAGATGAAATTAGTAAAGGAAGAAATGGATCACGCTATTAATTGGCAACGATTTGTAGGGATTTTTTGCGATATTTGTATTGTGATGTATGAGTCAAATATTTTACAAAGAGATGATGCTAATAGTGGAGAAACAGCAGAAGCATTAATGAAAGAGATTAATTATTTATCCAAACCAGTTGTCTCTTATTTGTATAAAGTAGAAGATTGGGGTGTATTTGAAGTTGCTTTATTTAAGTTATTCTTGTTTACATTTAAAGTAGAACAAATTAATCAGCTACTACCAATTGCCATTTCAAGAACCCAAAAAGAAAGTGAATTTCATGTGATGGCAACCTTTAAGATTGAAATCATTTTTTCTAGTTTTTCGTACTTTGCTAATTTTAGACATAAAAAGTGGGCTAAAGAAGCATTGATGATGGCCAGAGATTTATTAAGAGATGAAAAAGATTTAATGAATAGTACGATGCTACTCTTTTATGAAGGATGGTATCATATTATCTTTGAAGAAAAAGATAAAGGAATTGAAAAATGCTATCAAGCTATTTCAATTTTTAATATCTTAGATCAACCAACGTTTCAAAAGCGGTTTAAACTGTTTTTGGAAAATATTTTAAAAAATAAGGAAGAGCCAGATAACTACTTTATGTTTGTCTAATTTCTTAAAAAAATGCTTTTTTCTTCAAATCATGTTAAACTGTTGAAGCTAAAAAAATATAGAGCAAGTTAAATGGTAATGGTATTTTACTTGTTAAATTGAAGGATGTTGATTAAATGAGTCAAAATAGATTTTTGCATTATCCATTGAATGAATCAATTATTAAAGCGTTAGATGTATTAAATTATACAAATCCAACACAAGTTCAAAAAGAAGTTATCCCACTTCTTTTAGAAGGAAAAGATGTGATTGTTAAATCTCAAACAGGTAGTGGTAAAACGGCTGCTTTTGGTATTCCGTTATGTGAGCTTGTTGAATGGGAAGAGCGTGCTCCTCAAGCTTTAGTATTAACACCTACACGAGAACTTGCTACACAAATTAAAGAAGAAATCTTTAATATTGGTCGTTACAAACGAATCAAAGTAGAGGCACTTTTTGGAAAAAGTTCTTATCAATCACAAGTTAAAAATTTAAAACAACGAACACACATTGTCGTAGCAACACCAGGTCGTTTATTCGATCATATTGAGCGAGGTTCAATTGATTTAAGAAAGATTAAAACAGTTATCATAGATGAAGCAGATGAAATGTTTGCAATGGGTTTTATTGAACAAGTTGAACAAATTTTAAAAGAATTACCTAAAAAAAGAACAACTGCTCTATTTTCAGCTACGATGCCTAAAGCTGTTAAAAGTTTATCAGAGAATATCTTAAAAAAACCACAATATGTAGAAATAGAAACAACAGAAGCTACTAAAAGAAGAATTCATCAACAATTTATTCGAGTAGAAGATGGAAATAAATTAAGAACGATGAAGGATATTTTAATTGTAGATAATCCTGATAGTAGTATTATTTTTTGTAACACAAAAATCATGGTAGATAAATTAACAAGTGAATTACAAAAATCTGGTATTAAGATAAATATGCTTCATGGTGGTATGGAACAAAGTGATCGTAGCCAAGTGATAAAAGATTTTAAACGAGGTTATTTCAGACATTTAGTGGCAACAGATGTTGCAGCAAGAGGAATTGATGTAGCAGATATTGGTTTAGTTGTTAACTATGATTTACCTGAAAAACCAGAGACATATGTTCATCGAATTGGTCGAACAGCTCGTTTTGAAAACAGTGGAAAAGCCTTGTCTTTAATCAATCCAAAAGATAAAGCATCTTTTGAGGAAATCTTAAAAATACAAGATAGATTAATTGAAGAAATAGCTTGTCCGTCTAAAGCAACTGTTGAAAAATATAAGATGGCATTTAACGAAAAACAAAGTCAAAAACCGCAACTAAAAAAAGATAAAGGCTTCGATTTCAAAGAAGATATTATGAAAATTCATATTAATGCAGGTAAAAAAACTAAAATGCGACCTGGAGACGTTGTAGGGGCTATTTGTAACATTGAAGGTGTAACAGGAGATGACATTGGTGTTATTGATTTAAAAGACATCTCTACTTTTGTGGAAATTTTAAATGGCAAAGGTCCTCTTGTTTTAAAAACATTACAAAAAACACCTATCAAAGGACGTATGAGAAGAGTCAGTCGTTCGAATGAATCTGATTATGAAAGAGATTTAAAGAGAATGAAGTAGAAATTATTAGCAACTATCCTAAACACCTGTGTTTAGGGTAGTTGCTTTTTATTTATGAAGAAATCTTCATTTTCTTTTTAACTTTTAAAGTGGTGAGAGTTCATTTAATCTAGTAAAATTAAGATAAGAAGCTTTACAAGGAGTGATAAGAATGAGTAATTCACATATTTTATTGGTGGAAGATGAAGCAAGTTTAGCTAGTTTTATTCAAACTGAACTACAATTTGAAGGATATGAAGTGACTTTGGCCAAGGATGGTCAAGAAGCCCTATCTATTTTTGAAAGTAAAAAAGAATCTCTTGATTTAATTTTGCTTGACTGGATGTTACCAATTTATGATGGCATTACTGTAGCAAGAAGAATTAGAAAACAAAGTGATATGCCGATTATTATGATGACGGCAAGAAACCAAACAACAGATATTGTGATTGGATTAGATACAGGACTAGATGATTATTTAACGAAACCTTTTGAAATTGAAGAATTATTTGCTCGTATTAGAGTGATTGAAAGGAGACTAGATAAACGAGAAAAGGAAAGTATTCAGATTGGCTATCAAGGTATTACAATGGATATTGCCAAACACCAAGTTAGTTTAAATCAAGAGGTTATTGATTTAACACCAAAAGAATTTGGACTATTATACGAACTAATCAAGACACCTGAAATTGTCAAAACAAGAGATGAATTACTTAATGAAGTTTGGGATTACGATTACGATGGTCAAACTAACGTAGTAGATGTTTATATTCGAACATTGCGTAATAAATTAGGTGCCAAAACCTTTGGTAAAATGATTCAAACTGTTAGAGGTGTTGGGTATGTTTTGAGGAAAGAAGATGACTAAGAAAAGAACGGCCCAATACCAATTAACAAAACAATTTTTACTTATTTTTCTAGGTGTTTTACTTGTAATGAATCTTCTTTATATTGTGGCTGCTTCTAGATTTGTTTATGAGTTTGTTGAGAATAAAGCTAAAAGTATTGTTAGTACTTTGAAAAGAGAACAAAATCAAGAAACTGATTGGGAAAAAATGATAGATACATTTGTTTCTAAAAAAGATGATGATGCTTTGATTGTTGAAACAAATGAAGGAAAAGTCTTTTTTTCCAATGAGAGCAAGGAAGTCTTTCATGAATTAGAAGAGGGAAAAAGTTTTAAGATATTAAAAAATATTGTATTAAGTGATGACGAATTATATTATGTCGTAGAAGAAAAAGCGAATGATTTTAGTTTTAAACTGGCTGTTAATGCTGAAATGGCAACTGAACTCGTTTCTGGAATGATATTAATTAGCCTTATTCTTAATTTAATGGCAGTTATTTTTGGGAGCATCCTAATTTATTTTAGCATGAGAAGATGGAGCAATAAGTTAAGTGTTATGTCTCAAGAAATTGCACAAGTCGATTTAATGAAGCAAGCAGAATTAACTATTCCAGATAATCCTATTGAAATATCGAATGTTGCTACAGCATTTAATCAATTGATAAAAGAGCAAAAAGAAGCTATTGAAAGAGAAAAACAGTTTATAACCAATGCGTCTCATGATATCAGAACACCTTTAGCAGCGATTAGAGGACATGTTCAACTCATTAAACGAAGAGGAGAAAGTCATCCAGAAGTTATTCCAAACTCCATTGATTTTATTGATAAAGAATCAAAGAGGTTAGAGACGTTGAGTAATCAGCTATTAACGCTTGAGCGAGAAGATTTAACAACACCAAAAGAGATAATTAATTTATCAGAGTTGCTTCTATATGAGATTGAGAAAGTTCAATTATTGACTACCTTTGAATTTATAACAGAAGTAAAAAATGATGTATCTTATTTTGGTAGAAAAGGTGAATTTCAGCAGATTTTTCAAAATTTAATTGAAAATGCTATTAAATATTCGCCAGGTGAAACCGAGATTAAAATAGCTTTAGAAGAAACAACATCAACTATTATTTTTACTGTATCAGATTATGGTTTGGGAATTTCTGATAAGGAAAAGAAACGAGTTTTTGAAAGATTTTATCGTGTCGATAATTCAAGAACTAGCCAAACAGAAGGTTCTGGAGTTGGTTTATCAATCGTTGAGAAAATTGTCTCTTCCTATAGAGGAACGATTGATATTAAAAATAATGAGCCAAAAGGAACCATTTTTAAAGTAAATTTACCTAAAATGTAAAAAAAGGCTATCATCAAAGATGGCCTTTTTTTACGTTTATTTGTGCTAATTTTTACCAAATACTAATTCTTTTTTCAGGTTCCAAGTACATGGCATCTGATTTTGTAATATCATACAAGTGGTAAAATTCGTCTAGATTTTTTACTTGAATATTAGCTCTTAACTTATTTGGTGAGTGTACATCAACAGCTAAAAGTAAATCAATGTATTGTTCTTGAGATTTTTGACGCCAGATACGCGCCCAATTTTCAAATAAATCAGTTCCGCTAAAGTCTTCTTCTAATTGAGCAGCTTCAAGGGCACAACTTAAACCACCAGCATCAGCAATGTTTTCAGATACAGTCAGTGTTCCATTAACTTTACTGTTACCAAAAGGTATGTCATCGAATTGTTCAATCATTTGTTTTGTTAGTTCTTCAAAATGTGCTAAGTCTGTTTCAGTCCACCAATCATTAAGATTGCCTAATTCATCAAATTTAGCGCCATTATTATCAAACGCGTGAGAGATTTCATGAGCAATGACAGCTCCAATACCACCATAATTTGCACTTCTTGATTGTTTAAAATCATAGAACGGAGCTTGAAGAATAGCAGCTGGAAAGACAATAACATTTTTTTGAGGATGATAATAAGCGTTAACGGTATCAGCACTCATTTCCCATTCATTACGATCAACTTTTTGGTTGTAGCGACGGAAGGAATAATCAGAAGTAATCTTGTTAAACTGTTCAACATTTTCGATTAGAGAACCTCCATCAGCTTTGCTTGTTGTAATAAAACGAGAGTAAATCGAAGGTATCTCTTCGGGATAGCCAACATGAATACCTAATCGATTAAGTTTTAAAATAGCTGTTTTTTTAGTTTCTTCCTCTAGCCATTCATTTTTTGATAAACGTTCTTGATAGATTTGAATCATCTGCTGAACCATTTCATGTACATCATCTTTAGCAGCTTGACCAAAATAATTTTTAGCATAGTATTGACCAATTACTTGATTAAACTGTCCAGTTGCTTGATAAAAATAGGTTTTTTCTTTTGAGAAAGCTTCTTTTGCGCCAGAAAGAGCTAAGCTATATTGATTAGCAATTTGTCTAAAATCTTCTGTTAATAAATGACTAAAAGAAAGAACATACGAACAAATCATCCAATGTTTCATTTTTTCAAAGGTTTCATCAGAAACTAGTTTTTCTAACTTTTCAAAATAGTTAGGTTCTGTCACAATAATTTTGTTTGGCGATTGTTTTAGTAGGGCAGTTAAGAACTGATTAAAATTAATAGAAGAATGATAATTAGCTACTTCTTCGAGTGTTTTAGGGTTATACATTTTAGTATAATCCGCACTTTCTTCAGCACTCTTAATAAAAGGTACTAAACTTTCATCGAAAGAAAGACAGTCTACAACAATTAATTCTGCTTCATCTTTTTTGTAACCTACCATTTTAAGTAATTTTATCATCATACCTTTGTAAACCGTAAGAAGCTCTTCTTTATTAGGATGTTTTTCATCATAATAAGTAGTGTCAGGTAAAATTAAATTAGTAGGAGCAAGATAAACGCCATATGTATCTGCTTTTTCCATATCTGAGCTGACATCTAAAACAAAGGGATTAGGATAGCCAGACAATAGCCAATCTTCTAATTGATTACTCCAGTCACTTAAAGCATTTAAATCGTTGATTCGATTTAAACGATTTTTTATAGGTGTCATGCCAAGGTTGTTTCTTGTTTCTTCATCAGAAACCAATTCGTAGAAATCTTTAAATGATTGAAGTTCTTTTGATGTCACTGGAATGTCACCTGTTGCCATTTTCTTAACATCTTCCATTAAGAGAACTTCGATTTCATCAGCAAGACTTGAAAAGCTATTGATACTAGGTTTATCTGAAGGGATTTCTGCTTCCTTCAACCATTTTTCATTAACGTATTCATAAAAATCTGTTTTTGGACTTAATTTCTCTTGGTTCATTGAATTCACTCCTTTAAATATTATTATATCCTTTTCTAAATAAAAGGGTTACTAAAAATAATTAATTCCCATTGCTCGTTTAACTTCATCAAGTGTTTCTGTTGCGCGTTCCTCGGCTTTTAAACTTCCAGCTTTTAGAATTTCCATTAGATAAGCATCATCTTTTTCAAATTCATTGCGTTTTAATCGAATAGATAACAAAGTTTCTTGTAAGATTTCATTTAGATAATTTTTAATCTTAACATCACCAAGTCCACCTTCTCTGTAGTGTTGTTTTAATTGTTCTACTTCATTTTTATCAGTCGCAAAAATATCTAGGTATTCAAAAACCATGTTCCCTTCAACTTGTCCAGGATCTGAAACATGAATATGGTTAGGGTCAGTATACATACTCATAATTTTTTTCTTAATAGTGGCTTCATCATCAGAAAGATAAATACCGTTATTAAGGGATTTACTCATTTTACCTTGTCCATCAATTCCTTTTAGACGTTCTTGATTTTTTTTAGGAAGAACAATTTCAGGCTCAATTAAACAATCGGTGTTATAAATACGATTAAAACTTCGAACAATTTCTTTTGTCTGTTCAATCATAGGTAATTGATCGCCACCAACTGGCACATGAGTTGCCTTGAAGGCTGTAATGTCTGCTGCTTGGCTGACTGGATAAGTCAGAAAACCAGCAGGTAAACTTGTTTCAAAGTTTTTTTCTTTCATCTCTGATTTAACAGTTGGATTTCGGTAGAGACGGGATACTGTTACGAGATTTAAGTAATACATCATTAATTCAGATAGTTGAGGAATTTTTGATTGAATAAAAATAGTTGATTTTGCTGGGTCTAGCCCAATAGCTAAATAGTCTAAAATGACTTCTCTGACACTTTTCTGAATTTTTAACGGATTATCCGCATTATCGGTTAAGGCTTGTTGATCGGCAATCATGATAAACTGCTGCGTATTTTCTAACTCTTGAATAGCTACTCTATTTTTTAATGAACCAACATAATGACCTAAATGTAATTTTCCTGTGGGACGATCCCCTGTTAAGTATATTTTTTCCATTTTTTTCCTCCTTGTAATAAAAAAAGTCACCCTCAAACAAGCAAAACTTGTTTGAGGGTGACTGAAATCACGGTACCACCTCAAAATTAACTCACGTAGTTAACCTACACTAATAACGCTAGTTAGCGGACCTTTCTACTAATGTAAACATATTTGAAAGATCATTCAGAAGGCCATTCACACTATTTTTATGTAAGTTTTCACCAACCACTTACTCTCTAAAAGTAAAAATATTGCTACTAATCTTCTTCAAAAATTTATCATTTAATAATTGTGAAAATTATAGTCCTAAAAATAAAAAAAAGCAAGTTAGATTATTTTAGATAAAAAAATGAAGAAATCTTCATCTGAACTTTAAATGAAATGAGTTTAGAAAAAAAGAATATTTGTTATGATAATAGTATCAAATGAATAAATAATAAGGAGAGAAAAATGATGAAAAAAACTTTATTGGCAGGTATTACTTTCGTGTTACTAGGTGTTATGGTAGGGTGTGGCAATAAAACGGTACAGCAACCAGCAAGTGAATCTAAAAATAAGACAACAAATGTATCAACAACAGACTCTCAAGTAAGTGAAAAAACAAAAGTTGAAAAAGTTAAAACAATCGATGTGTCAGATGCTATTAAAATCTATCAAGAAAAACATCCTAAAACAGATATTACTTCAGTAGAACTTGAATCAGAACGTAGCGGATTAGTTTATAAGATTGAGGGAGTTGATGATGAAACTGAGTATGATTTAACTATCAACGCTTCGTCAAAAGAAATTCTTCGTGACAAATCAGAAAAACTGGATAAAGAAGATAGAGCTGGTGTCAAAAGAAAACAAGATAAATTAGACTTAAAAGATATTATTTCGATTGATGAAGCTACAATAATTGCTGAAAAAGAAACAGGTTTTGGTACTGCACAGGAATGGAGTTTAGATAAAGATTTAAGCACAACTTATTGGGAAGTTAAAGGAGTAGAAGGACGTAAGGAAGCCCAAATTAAAATAGATGCTAAAAGTGGTAAAGTATTGGAGTTTGAATTAGATGACTAAATAAAAGATAAAAAACAGTTTGACTTAAAAGTCAAACTGTTTTTTTATCTTTTCGATCCAACGTCATATCGCCATGGTTTTTTTATAAAACCGAGAGGAGATTTATCTTCAATTGATTTTGTGTAGTTATCAGGTACATTTTCAAAGTAATCAGAGTAAAGTTGGTTTATTTTATTTTCTTCATTGAATTCAATGAAAAGAACTTCCCCTTTTTGATTAGCAAGAACAACAGCATGTGTTTTGACATTTTCGGGTTTTATAACTAAAGGATATGAATAACCAAAAGTATCTAAGTATTCTAAGTCACTTTCAGTTATATTTTCCAAACTATTATACATTGATTCAGTCATGTAGGTATCATAAAGTTGATTTAACTCTTCTTTAAAAGCCTCAACCCCATCGTATCTTCTATTAATATCTTTGAAAAAGTATTCTATTGAATCATAAGTTCCAATATTTTCAAGGTAAGTTAAATTGTCTTCTTCAATTTTTTCTATATCGACAATTTTATTTTGTTTATCTACGGTTAACTTTAAATAAAAGTCATCTAATAGATCAAATGATACGTAAACAACTAGTTGATTGTCATCTGATAAGTATCGGGAGCCTGTTGGTTTAGGTCTAGAAATTTCGGTTGAATAATCTAAAGTATTTTCGTAATCCTTCTTAAGTGTATTTAATTTTTCTAAAGCTTCATCTGAAATATAAACATCTTCATGTAGTTGTTCTTTACTAGAAAAGAGATAACGAAATAATTGATAGTTGATTTTTTCTCTCTCTTCTCTCTCTTCTTTTCTAATTTTTATGTAGTCATTTCTTCTTTCTTTTTCTCCTTTTTCTTTTTGAAATTTAGAGACCTCATCGTTATCTTGTTGAGAATTTTTGTTAGAATCTACTTCATCAAGAGAGCTGATTAATACAAAAAAGATAGGAACTACTACCAATATAATAGCAAAAATTTTTTTAAATTTTTTTTTGGCTTTTTTCTCGACTTGTTTTTTTCCTTGAATCCGATTTGTATTCCTCTTTTGATTTTGTTCTGGAACAATCTTTTTTGTTTTAAAAATTTTCATTTGAGAAATGATTTTTTCTTTCGTATCTTCTGATACCCAGCTCAAGCTAATGATGTCAGCACTAGTAATAACAAAATTTCTTTTTCCTTCTAGAAAATTAAGATAATCACTTAGCACTTTAACATCATGATGATATTTATCAGAAGTAATTTTAGCTAAAAGAAGTTTAATTTCTTTTGTTTTAGGTTCGGCGTCTTCTAACAGCAAGCACAGGCTATTCAAATAAATAAAGTCATCATCTAAATAAGACATGGAAGAAACTTCGTTTAAGTCTGTGACAGGTATTGATGTATGGGAGTTTTCTACTTGAATATAATCATGAAATTTATATCTTAATTTAAAATATTGATTACGACTATTTTTATCAACGTGATTAAATATGTCATAGTTTAAATAGTTTTCTTTAACAACTCGCTTTTTAAAAATAGTTTTATCCTGATCAGTATCATAATTTCTTTCAGTTAACTCACAAAGTTTAATAATTTCTTGTCGTGTTTTATCGTCAAGGAGTGAGTAGTTTTCAATCAAATAGACTTTCATTACTGTCTGAACGTGATTTTTAATATCTTCTGATTGATGTAAGTAAGGGGAGAGTAGATTAGACCAACCATGACCATCATTGTAAAAGTTCTTTTGGGCTAAATAAGTTGTCATGTCCTCTATAAAATGACTTGTTGGTGCTTCCCTTTTTGGAAGAGGATCCTTTTTAGCGTTTCTTTTTTTGACTTCTGTTTTTTTCTTTTCTTCTATTATTTGATTTATTTTGTTTTTCAATGGTTCTATTTCAATTTGTGTAGGCTTTTCATTTCTTTTTGACTCATCTATTTGTGTTGTACTTTCAACGTTTTTAGAAATTTCTTCTTTGATAGTTGTAGGCTTGTTGCTTTCAATAACTGTTTCATTTTTTTGAATATCGACTTTAGATTTAGGGGTACTGTCTTGAAAAGAGTATGTTTCTCTGTTATTGATTGTTTTTAAAATGTCATTGTAGGCTTTTCTTAATTCTTGATAGTCTTTTAAATTCCTTGACATATCGATATTTTTTAGCTTTTTTGCGTAAGCTGCACGAACTTCATCGATTGTTGCCTTTTCATCAATTCCTAGAATTTTATAATGATCCATGTTTACTCCTCCTGTAATCATAAAGAAAAATAGTGTTTTAAATTACCATATAACTCCTCATTATGATTATATCATAGGATATACAGTCTATTTCATGTCTTTAATAAGAAAAATAAGAAAATATAGTATAATAAAATACAAAGAGAGGATGGTAGAACGATGACTGAAGAAAAAAACAAGATTCCCCAACTAATAGATGAAGTGTCAAAAGCAATTTTAGGAAAAAGAGACATCATACAATTAACGTTAACAGCTATTTTAGCTGGCGGACACATTCTATTTGAAGATGTCCCAGGCGTCGGAAAAACTCTTTTGGTTAAAACAATTGCTAGTGCTATTCAAAGTGATTATAAACGAGTTCAGTTTACACCAGACTTATTACCCAGTGATATTTTAGGTGTTTCTATGTTTAACCAGAAAGAAAATAAATTTGAATTTCATAAGGGGCCTATATTTACTACCCTTTTATTAGTAGATGAAATTAATCGAACAACACCGAAAACTCAAGTAGCATTATTAGAAGCAATGGCAGAAAAAAGTGTGACGATAGATAATCAAACTTATTCATTATCAGATGATTTTACAGTTCTTGCGACTCAAAATCCTGTTGAATTTGAAGGAACTTACCTACTTCCAGAAGCTCAATTAGACCGATTTTTATTACGTTTAAAAATAGGCTATCCTAGTTTTGAGGATGAATTGAAATTAATATTAGGTGGTAATAGAGAAGAAATACCAATTGAACCAATCATGTCACTAGAAGAAATAGCTGTTTTAAAGAACCAAGTCAGTCAAATTTTTATTCATGAAAAAGTAGCAAATTACGCATTGAAGTTAGTTCAAGCAACAAGAGAGCATGAGAGTATTTTACTGGGCGTAAGCCCAAGAGGAAGTGAAGCGCTTATCAAAGCCGCTAAAGCCTATGCTTTAACTGAAGGTAGAGAGCACGTTGTCCCTAGTGACCTTCAACTCTTGGTTCCAGCTGTTTTTGGTCATCGTTTACAATTAAAATACCACGGTAAATCAAGAGAAGCTGAACTCGAAAAAATATTAAATCAAATTATCAAACATGTCCCAGTACCAATTGGGAGGTAATAAGGATGAATAAACTAAATAGTTTTTTATTTTTAGTGATTTACTCACTTCTTTGTTTATACGCGGTAACCTTTAATAATAAATTAGGATGGATTTTATTAACTTTTTTTACTTTATTTTTTCTTATTAGTCTCATTTCAATGATTTCTCCTATTAGTAAAATTTATGTTAAAGATTTAGATGAAAGGATTCTTGAAATTGGAGAAAAAAGTCATTTGAAAATTGAAATAGAAAGTAAGGGTAAGATAAAAGTTTTTTATCCTGTTTTAGTTCTTGAAAATGCTGTTGTATCTTTTCAAAAAATACTCCCTCTTTTTTTTAAGAAAAGAGAAGATTTTGTTATTGAATTAATTCCGAATAGAAGAGGTGCTTACAAAACACTTGAAATGACAATAAGATCAAGTGATTTATTTGGCTTGCTATATAAAGAAAAAAAACAATTAATAAAAGCAAATCTCTTTGTTTTACCTCATTTTTTGCCAGAAGTAATGAATCTTTTACCTTTAATTAAGTTAAAAGAAGAAAAATGGAGATTTGGAGAATCTACATTTGATTTAGAAAAATTAAGAACCTATCAAAAAGGTGATTCTGTTAAGCAAATTGATTGGAAAATTTCTAGTAAGAAGCAAACTTTGATTGTTAAGGAGTATGAACAAGTTAAATCAGTTAGGCCTTTGCTAATTTTTTATGGTGTTAGAAGTTTTTATTACGAACAAACATTAGCTGTTTTTTATTCTCTTTACCAAATCATAGACGATGTTGATTTTTTATTAATTGAAAGTGAAACAAAGTACTGGTTTAATCCTAGTATTTATCAATTTTGTGAAATAGAAAGAAGCGATGATCCAGGGGAATTTCCAGAACTAGAAGCAGAGAATCTCATTATTTTTACACCAGAAAGAACTAAACGTTTTGAAAAACAGTTAGATCAATTGGATAAGCGTAAAAAGATTCAAGTAGTAGATTTTACTAGTTTAAAAGAGGAGGTTTTTTTAAATGATGTCTAGAAAAACTACTTTTTTATTTTTACTTATTTCTATTTTGTTATTCATTACTTCTTTTACGCCTATGCTATGGGTGTTTGAAATTCCTTTTATTTCATTTTTACCATTTATCGTTTTTGTTCTATGTTTAGTGGGTTGCTTTGTTCCAAGTGGTCTGTCTAGAACACTATTTTATTTATTCATTTCTTTTTTAGGTGTTTCTCTTCCAAATTTATTAGTTAATAAGATTTCAATAACCTCTTTTATTTTGACAGAATATCAGGGAATAAAAGATCTTATTATAAATAATTCACAGGAGTATTCTTCTAATTTATCTTTTTTCTTATTACTTCTTTTTTTAGTTAGTCTAATTGAGATTCAGATGGTCAATAAACAGGTATTACTTGTTGGATTTATTATTGTTTTTTATTTGTTACTGTTAAATATTTTTAATGACTTATCCATTGTTCCCAATATTTTATTAGTTATTGGATTAACTTTAGTGACAAGAAATTTATTGTTGATGAAAAGTAATAAATTATTTCTTATTTCGTCTGTATTTATCATAGGGGTAAGCTTTATGTCAGTCCTTTTACCAACACAAAAGATTCAAGCAAGTATCCTTAGTTTTAGTGCACCATACCGCTCCAAAATAGAAAATAAGGGTCTGTATGCTTACATCAATAGTCGAAAGTATAAAGAAGCAAGTAGCACGGGCTTTGATGAAGATGACAGCGAGCTAGGTGGAGCTTTATATGATGATGAAACAGAGCAGTTTAAAGTCGTTCAAAAAAATCCACATTATTGGAGAATTGGTAGTAAGGATACATATACTGGTAAGGGCTGGATTGCTTCTAAAGATAGCCAATCCCAAAATAGTGATTTTACGGACCAGTTACTAATAGAAAAGAAAAATTTGGTAGATGAAACAAAAGAAGTAATCGACATGACTTTTTACTATTCGAAAAAATATATACCAATTACGTATGGTGATTTAATTGTAAAAGGAACTGATAATACCAGTTATTTTTCACAAAATTTGGCAACAGACCGTATTGATTCAAAAGAAAGTAATTATAAAAACCAAGTAGAAATGACCATACAAGAATTAGCTATTTCTGATGAACAACTAAAATCTAGTTCTAATAAGTCGCCAAAGAGCGAAATAGATTATTTACAATTACCTAATAATTTTCCAAAAAGAATAGAAAAGTTAACAAAGCAAGTAACCAAAGATAAAACTGATACTATTTCTAAAGTAAGAGCAGTTGAAGCGTATCTAAAGAATAATTCTGAATTGTCATATTCTAAACAAGAAGTATCCTATCCAGAGGAAGATCAAGACTATGTAGATCATTTTCTTTTTGATTCAAAAGTAGGTTATTGTAATAATTATTCTACTGCGATGGTGACGATGCTTAGAACAATAAAAATTCCTTCTAGGTGGGTAAAAGGATTTAACACGGGGAGTGTTATCACGAAAGAAAATGATAGAGATGTGTATATCATTCGAAATAAGGATGCTCATTCGTGGGTGGAGGTTTATTTTGAAGGATTTGGTTGGCTTTCATTTGAACCAACACCAACATTTAATCAACCACAAAATGGAAATAAAAAAGAGAATAAAGTAAAAAAGGAGACAGTTGATTCAAAAGAATTAAAAACAAAAGAAACAAATCAATCTGAAAAAGATGACTCTAAAAAAATAGAGAAGGAAAATGAAATATCTAAAGAAAAAGAAACTACCAAAAATAAAAAACAACTAAACTATTTTTTATTAATATTAATTTTGATTTTACTTTGTACACTCTTGCTTGTCGTTATTAACAATTGGTTTTATGTCTATACTTCAGTTTTATTAACTAGAAAGAATCCTCCGTTTGAAAAAATATACCACTTAATTCTTACTGAGGCACAAAAGAAATATCCTCGAGAAAAATCAATGCCTTTAAAAGAATATGCTCAAATTTTTGAAAATGAGTATGATGAATATAAAGGAGCGTTTATCGAATTGACAGATGAATTTGAAGTTCAATTATATAGTAACTATGATAATGCCATGATATTGAATAAAGAAAAATTATTCATTGTGATAACACAATTAAAGAAGTAACTAGTCAAATAGAAGGTTTTTTCCATTATTTTAATGAGAATTGTAAAAAAATCGGTTACAATGAGAGCAATGATGAAGATGAGGTGTGTCGTGAAATGGCAGAGAAAAAAGTAACTATCAAAGATGTTGCAAAAGCATCTGGTGTATCAATTGCAACAGTCTCCCAAATTGTTAATGGTAATAGTAAAAACTTTAGTCCAAAAACAGTGGAAAAAGTTTTAAAAATAAAAGATGAATTAAATTATGTTCCTGATTATTTTGCTAGAAGAATGGTCATGAAAAAGAGCAAAACAATTGGAGTTCTAGTACCCGATATTTCAAATCCTTTTTTTTCAACTCTTGTACGGGGAATTGAAGACGTTCTTTATAAAGAAAATTTCATTACAATGCTTTGTAATGCAAATGGGGATAATAAAAAGGAAAGCCTTGTTTTAGAAGAGCTTAGTAGAAGAGGGGTAGATGGTTTTATTATTGCAAGTTCTGCAATTTCAGATAAAGACATCCAACAATTGCTAGTTAATAAAAACCACCCATTTATCATATTGGATCAAAAATCTTCCGACGAAAATAGTGATAGTATCCAAACAGATGACTTTTCAGGAGGAAAGCTAGCTGCACTCCATCTAAAACTTCTGGGGCATAAAAAAGTAGCAGTTGTTATCCCAGAGAATGCGACAACTAACATAGCAAGAAGATTAGAAGGATTTAAAGAGGTTATGGATGAAAATATATCTATAATCTATTCTTCATTATCAAAAGAAGGCGGAAGAAAAGCCGCAAAAAAAATTGTTGAAACTGATGTAACTGGTATTTTTGCCATCAATGATGAGATTGCTTTTGGTCTTTATTTAGGCTTAAAAGATTTTGATAAAAGTATTCCTGATGATTATAGCGTTGTTGGTTATGATAATGTTGATATGTGCAAGTATGTCACACCGCCATTAACAACGATTGCTCAACCAATTTATGAGTTAGGACAACAAACAGCAGAGATGTTACTTGAAAGAATTGAGCATCCAAAACAAGAACAAGTAATCAAAAAATTACCAGTTAATTTGATTAATCGATTTTCAACAAGACAAATTTAGGATGAGTAGGATATGAAAATACTTTACATAGAAGATGAAAAAGAAATTAATGAGTGGTTAAGAGCGGAATTAACAAAAGCTCATTATGAAGTCTATGCTTTTAAATCTTATCATGAATTTAAAGAGCATCATTCTGAAGAGATAACATTTGATTTGGCTATTTTAGATGTCATGTTACCAGGACTAGATGGGTTCTCAATTGCACGAAGATTGAAGAAAGAGCAAACCAATTTACCAATTATTATGCTAACAGCTCGTTCTCAACTAGAAGATAAGTTGGAAGGATTAAGTATAGCAGATGACTATATCACCAAGCCTTTTCAAGTAGAAGAAATATTAGCTCGAATGCAAGTATTATTACGACGTTTTGAAAAAGATGAAGAAGTCATTTCTGTTAAACATTTAGAAATTAATCTAAAAAATAAAACCATCATCAACACAAATAATACTCAAGAAATTTTATTAACACAAAAACAGTATGCCTTACTAAATTATTTTATTGTTCATGGTAATCAGATTCTAACAAAGGAACAATTATATGAAGCTGTTTGGAATGAAGATTATATAGATGGGGATAAAACGCTAATGGTTCATATTCGTTATTTGAGAGAAAAAATAGAAGAAGATCCTTCACACCCAGAAATTGTTGAAACAAATAGGGGGATTGGGTATAGGGTTCGTCTATGAAGAAAATAGCTAACTCTTTATTCTTTCGTTTTATTGTACTGATAGTGATAGCTCTAGGTTTTTTACAAACAGTTATGATACTCTATTTGTTTAGTGCTAATTTTGAAAAAATGAAGAACAATCAATTAAATCTAACTCAAATCGAAGAGAAATGGACAAAAGATGTTAAAGAAGCTGCTCCTGATTCAATTGATAAAATAGTTGAAAAATGGCATTCCCAATTTGAAAGGTCCCAATATTTTTATGTAGATGGACAAGGAAAACTTCAAAAAGAATGGTATATCCAAATAGATGAATCTTTACCTAAAATATGGGATACGATGAACACAACTAGGTTTATCCAAGAACATTATGATGCTGAACTTTATACGGTTATCCGTTTTGTTGGTGACAATGAAGAAAATGGCTTTTTAGTTTTACAAATACCAAGAGATGTAGTGACACCAACTAAAGTAGATAATAGTTTTATCTACATTGGTGGAATCTTTTTAATACTTTATTTAATCATTTCTTTTATCTTTTTCTTTAAAATAATCAAACGGCTTGTTAGACTTGAAAAAGCCATGACAGTTCGTGAAAATGGACTTCCAGTTCATACGAAAGTCGCTAAAAAAGATGAAATTGGTAAAGTAGAAGTAGCTTTTAATCAAATGATTGATGAATTAGAAGAAGCAAAAGAAAAACAAGAAGAAGAAGAGCAGTTAAGAAAAGAACTGATTGCTAATCTATCACATGATTTAAAAACACCTTTAACTAAAATTAGAGCAGCTAGTCGAGATATACCTAAAGAAAATCAATACTTAATTGACCAAAATATCGATAAGATGAGTGAATTAATTGATAATTTGATGTCATACACGTTACTAACAGCAGATAAAGTGACATTTGAATTGGAAGAAAATCGAATTGATCGTTTAGTGAACCATTCCATAGCTTTATGGTATCCAGTGTTTGAAGAAAGAGATTTTGAAGTAGAAGTAGAATTAGAGCAAACAACTTGGGTAGTAGATGATAATCAGTTTTCTAGAGTGTTAGATAATGTGTTTCAAAATGTCTTAAGACATGCTGATAGTGGCAAATATCTTGGTATCTTTTTAAAAGATAATTGCTTAGTTATTCAAGATAAAGGACCAGGCATTGAAGCTCATTCTGAAAATAAAGGAGCAGGAATCGGTCTGAATGTGATTGATTTGATGACGAAAAAAATGTCTCTGTCCTTTAAAATAGAAAGTAATCAATTGGGAACAAAAATCATGTTAAAAGAAAAAAATTAAAACCTTATCGTATCTTGAGCGTTATTATGACTCAAAGATACGATAAGGTTTTTAAATATTTTTACGATGGAAGGAGATAATTCCCATTAAGAAAAAGACGAGGAAACTTACTCCAGTAACTAAAATCATTTGTTGAATTGATATTAAAGAGAAACCTAAGCTGTTTTCACTAGGGTACATCATAAAGAAGGGTTGAGCCCAAGGATAGAAGGGACCAAATCTTTCTGAATTGATGGCTAAAATACTTGGGATGGTAAAAAAGATATTCATTGTAAAAGAAACTGCAAAGCTACGCCAATGCATACTAGCAAATAATTGAAGAGCAATCATTGGAAAAGTGGCTAACCATCCAAGTAGAATAAAGCTAAGAATTTGTTCAAATGGAAAAGGTTCATTAAATTGATTGATGACTCCTGTCATAAAAATAACTACACCATAAACAAGTTGCATCACAAGAACCAATAAAACAATCATTAGAAACTTACTTAAATAAATTTGATATCGTTTAACAGGTAAGGCAACCAATTGTTTCCAACCTCCAGCGAGGTGTTCGTATCGACAAATGATACCAGCTAATATTCCTGTTGCTAAGGGTAAAAATAAAAGAGCATAAGGAAGGTTAACAAACATAAGAGTAACTAACCAAGGATTAAACTCATCCATATGTTTAACCATAGGATTGATTAAACCAATAAATAAACTAAGCAGAGGTCCAACTAATAAAATGGTTAAAAGATGTTGATGTTTTAATTTAACGCGTTCGGATTTTAAAAGAGCAATCATTATTTAACATCCTTTCTGTAAAAATCTTGTTGACCGATAAAAAAGATTATTAGACCTACCCCAATACCTAACAAAGAGTTTATAAGTGGATTGGGTAATCTTATCCAGCTCCAAGGGGCCCAGTCTGGTAATGATTGTGAAGAGTAAGTTAACAAAAAGTTTAAGACACCTATAGTAATTGGCGTTGCTTGTGTTTTAGCAATTACAGCTACCCAAAGCTGAAAACTAGCAATAGGTAATACGGCTAAAAAAGGTAAAAAGCTTTGTTTAATAATAGCTAAAACTGGAATGGGTTGATTAAAATCAAGAAACAAGCCAAGAAATAAAGTAAATAAGGTAAGCAGTACGCAAGCTATGATTAAAAAGAAAAGAACAACAAAAAACTTGGCAGCATAAAGGCTTTTCTTAGAAATAGGCAAGGCAACTTGCATTTTCCAAGCATTTGTTTCTTCCTCAATACTTGAAATTTGAGTACTCAATATAATCGTTCCCAATACAATGGCAATAGGAATGTAGCTTGTTATATTTAATAAAAAATACTCCCAATAATCAGGATTTTGTTGGAGTAACCAATCTTTTCTAACACCGTAATTGAGAGCTTGTAAACTAACAACACCAAAAGCTCCCAAGAAAGATAAAAACCAAAAACCTTTTCTTTTAATTTTTTGAAATTCAGATTTAATTAATTGTCCCATTGGTATCCCTCTCAATCATTGATAGAAATGTGTCTTCTAAAGACTGCTCCATGTCTTCAATTCGGTAAATCTTAATAGACATTTCAATCAATTGTTTAACTAGTATTGCCATACTTTCATCTGTTTGTTGCTCAATTATCAAGTCGTCATTAATTATTTCTCCCTCAATAATGGTTAGAGCTAGACTTGGGTTGTTTAATCGAAGTCGAATTTTTGGTTGGAATATTTCTTTTAGTTCAGTCATCTTCCCTTGATACAGCAGATTTCCTTTATTGATGATAGCAACAGTTGTCGCAATGTGCTCGATTTCAGATAATAGATGACTTGATACAATGATAGTTGTCCCGTTTTTAGCCAACTCTTTTAATAAAAGGCGCATCTCAATAATCCCTTCAGGATCTAAACCGTTAGTTGGTTCATCAAGAATTAATAATTTAGGTTGATGTAAAATAGCTTGAGCAATCCCTAATCGTTGCTTCATTCCAAGAGAAAATTCTTTCACTTTTTTATTTGCGACATGTGATAATTTAACTGTTTCTAAAACATCATCAATTCTAGATACGGGTACCTTCAAAATAGTTCGAATGACTTCTAAATTTTCTCTTGCAGTTAAATGTGGATAGTAGGAGGGATTTTCGACTAGCGCTCCTACTTCTTTTAAAATATCAATTCTCTCCTTAGCTAAGTCTTTATTAAAAACAAAGACAGAACCTGAAGAAGGCTTCATTAATCCTAGAATCATGCGAATCGTTGTTGATTTTCCAGCACCATTTGGACCAAGAAAACCGTATATTTCGCCTTCCTTTATTTCTAAATTTAATTGGTTAACTGCTTGATACGTTTTAAATGATTTCGATAAATTTTTTGTTTGAACGATTGTTTTCATATTTCTCACCTCGCTATCTACTATAAAGAGATGAGTTTAAAGAATAGATCAACTTAGTTTAAATTCTGTTTAAAAATTCTTTTTTAACTTTTTGATAGACTTGTCTTGAAATTGCTTTCAACATGTGTTATATTTTTGTTGTCTTATTAAAACGTTTTAATAAAACGTTTTAATTTTTAAAAACTAGATAAAATAATTCGGAGGGATAAAAATGAATACGATTACTGTTATTGGAAGCATAAACTTAGACACAACACTTAGAGTGAACCAAATGCCAAAACCAGGAGAAACATTACACGCTAAAGAACATTTTACAGCTGGCGGTGGAAAAGGGGCTAATCAAGCAGTAGCTGCTAAACGCTCAGGTGCAGACACTTACTTTATCGGGGCAGTCGGAAATGATGGTGCAGGCATGATGATGAATGATTTATTATCTCATGAGGAAATTAATACAGATGGTGTTAGTACATTAGATAATCAATCAACAGGGCAAGCCTTTATCACAGTGGATGATGCAGGAGAAAATAGCATTATGATTTTCTCAGGTGCTAATAATAGCTTTACGCCAGAGCAAGTGAAAGCGTCAACAGGAACTATTTCAAAAAGTGATTTTGTTATTTCTCAATTTGAAAGTGCTATGGACAGTACAGTGGAAGCGTTTAATATTGCACGTAATGAAAAAGTTAAAACAATTTTAAATCCAGCACCAGCTTTAAACGATATTCCAACAGATTTATTGTCAGTAACTGATATGATTATTCCGAATGAAACAGAAACAGAAATTTTAACAGGTATTAAAGTAACTGATGAAAAAAGTTTAAAAGAAGCTGCGGATTACTTACATAACTTAGGTATTGAAGCTGTCATTATTACAATCGGCAGTAAAGGTGCTTTTTATGATGTGAATGGAAAAACTGGAATTGTTCCAGCTTTTAAAGTAAAAGCAGTTGATACAACAGCAGCAGGAGATACTTTCATTGGAGCATTAAGTACAGTTTTAAAACCAGATTTTAGTAATATTGAAGAAGCAATTACTTATGGTAACAAAGCTTCATCTCTAACAGTTCAACGTTTTGGTGCACAACCTTCAATTCCATATAAAAATGAATTGGTTTAAGAAAGGATAATTAAAAATGAAAAAATCAAAAGTTATTAATTCAGATATTTCAAGAGTTATTTCTCAAATGGGCCATTTTGATAAATTAAGTATTGGGGACGCTGGTATGCCAGTTCCAATGACAACAGAAAAAATTGATTTAGCCGTAGACAATGGTATTCCAAGTTTTATGGATGTTTTAAATAATGTTTTAGAAGAATTAGAAGTTCAAAAAGTTTATTTAGCAGAAGAAATTAAAGAGATGAATCCAGTTGTTTTAAAACAAATTCAAGAAAGATTACCTGAAACACCAATTGAATTTATCCCACATAGCGAAATGAAGCAAGATTTAAATGAGTGTCATGCTTTTATTCGTACAGGTGAAATGTCACCATATGCCAATATTTTATTAGAAAGTGGCGTAGTCTTTTAAGATTGAATAAATTGGAGGAATAAAAATGAATACAACAGCATTACTAATTGGTTTAGGTCCATTACTTGGTTGGGGATTATACCCAACAATCGCTTCTAAAATTGGTGGAAAACCAGTTAATCAAATTTTAGGTTCAACGTTAGGAACATTAATTTTTGCCATTGTCTTTTCAATGTCTCAAGGAATTAGTTTAGCTAGTGGTTCTGATTTATTATTAGGTATTTTATCAGGTATTGGTTGGGCATCTGCTCAAATCATCACATTTTATTGTTTTGGTTTAATTGGTTCTTCAAAAGCAATGCCAGTTACAACTGCTTTTCAATTATTAGGAGCTTCACTTTGGGGAGTTATTGCTTTAGGTAACTGGCCTGGTGTTACAGCAAAAGTTTTAGGTGGATTAGCTTTAATCTTGATTATTGTTGGCGCAAGCTTAACTGTATGGTCAGAAGAAAAATCTGCTGAAAATTCAAGTGTTCTTAAAAAAGCAGTAACTATGTTAGCAATTGGTGAAATTGGTTATTGGGGTTACTCTGCAGCTCCACAAGCAACAAACTTAACTGGTCAAGAAGCTTTCTTACCACAAGCAATTGGTATGTTACTTGTAGCTGTTGTTTACAGTATCTTTTTAACAGTTAAAAATAAAGAAAAATCAGCCTTTGTAGAAGTTGTTTCATATAAACATATCTTCTCTGGATTCTTCTTTGCATTTGCTGCTTTAACTTACTTAATATCAGCACAACCAGACATGAATGGTTTAGCAACAGGATTCATTCTTTCTCAAACTTCAGTTATTTTAGCAACATTAACTGGTATTTGGTTCTTAGGACAAAAGAGAACCAAAAAAGAAATGACAATGACAATCATAGGTTTAGTTTTAATTATTGTTGCAGCAACAGTTACAGTAATGCTATAAACATAAAAAAAGAAGCTGGCGAGTTCAAGTCAGTTTCTTTTTTTTACTTATTTGTGAAGCATAACACATTGAGGTTTTTGTTTAAAAATGCTATGATTTAAGAGATTGAGAATGATTATCAACAGGAGGAAATGATGAACGTTTTAAAAAAGAATCAATCTGTATTTGATTTAATTCAAGCCTATCCGGAATTGAAAGATATATTTGTTCAACTTGGACTAGATGGTGTAACTAATCCATTAGTTTTAAAGACAGCTGGGAAAAAAATGACCTTGGAAAAGGGAGCTAAAATGAAAAAAATTCCTTGGGAAAAAGTTGTTATGACTTTTGAACAAGCAGGATTTATATTTGAGGAGGATTAAAAATGACAGAAAACAGAGCGATTGATCGACAAAAAAAGTTAATTGAAATTCTGACTTTACTTCATGAAGGCGGTCAGTTTGAGACGGCAAAACAAATGTTTGATGATTCTTTTAAAGATGTAGATGTGAGTGAAATTACTTCTGCGGAAAGAGAATTGATTGCTGGAGGATTAGATCCTCAAGAAATTCAAAAATTATGTACGGTTCATGCAGCTGTTTTTAAAGGCTCCATTAAAGATATTCACCATTCCAATTATGAGCATGAAACACCAGGTCATCCAATTCATACATTGAAGCTCGAAAATATTGTTATTCGTTCGTTGCTAAGAGACGAGTTGTTGCCTACATTTGAAAAAATAGTAACAGGTCAATTAGAGTTACAAGATAAATTAGTTTCAACTTTGAAAGACTTATATCAAATTGATAAGCATTATACTCGTAAAGAAATGTTGATTTTCTCTTACATGGAGAAATACGGTATCACAGCACCACCTCAAGTTATGTGGGGAGTGGATGATGATATTCGTGATCAAATTAAAACATTAATCAGCGAGTTTTCATCCCCTAAATTCATCATTAATCAATTAAGAGAACCGTTACTAACAATGATAGATGATATTGAAGAGATGATTTTTAAAGAAGAAGAAATTATGATTCCAATGATTTTAGAAGTATTTAGCTTAGAAGATTGGGAAGAGATTGCTAAAAATAGTTATGACATCGGTTTTGCTTTTATTCCTGAACCTATTGCTTATAAAGCAAGTGAATCAGCTAAAATGGCAAGTGAAGCAATGGAAGAAAAGAGACAAAATGCTATTAAGGAATCAATCAAATTTAGTGAGAGCCAAAAGGTTTCTATGGAAAAGGAAGAAAAGACAGTTGAAGATGGCAGTATTAAACTTCCAACTGGAAATTTAAGTGTGAAAGAATTAAAAGCGATGTTTGAAGTATTGCCAGTTGATTTAACGATTGTTGATGCAAACGATAAAGTTCGTTTCTATTCGGAAGGACCTAACAGAGTATTTCCTAGAACGACTTCGGTTATTGGCCGAGAAGTGGTTAATTGTCATCCTCCAAAAAGTATGCATATGGTTGAAAAAATATTGAGAGATTTCAAATCAGGTGAAAGCCAAGAAGCAGAATTTTGGATTGATTTAGGACCTAGAAATGTTTATATCAGATATTTTGCGTTGAGAGATGAAGAAGATAACTACTTAGGATGTCTAGAAGTAACTCAAGATATTACAAGGATTAAGTCTCTTGAGGGGCAAAAAAGATTATTAGATGAATAAATTAAAAAATTGTGACAAAAGAGAAATTCTTCTGTCACAATTTTTTTAGGCATTTTCAGTTGAACTTTCGTAATCATTCCATACTTTATTTGCGTAAATACTATTAAATAAAAGAGCAGCTTGAAGGGCGACTTGGGACAAACAACCACCAAGAGTTCCAATATCAACTGCACCAGTAAAGACACGGTAAGTTAATAATGACCAGTAAATTAAATTAGCAATGTTAACAAATATCCATAAAGACCAATTTTCTTTGTATTTAAAAATATAAAGAGTTTGGGCAATTAGAGAGATAACTAAGTTAATACTATCAAAGTAAGGAAGTTGACCACCAACATTAGCAAGTATTCCCCAGCCGATTAACCAAGCAAAGAAGGCCCCAATAAATAGTTTCTTTTTAACGCTTGCGCTAAAGCTATTAACAGCTTCATCATTTCCCCATAAAAACCAGCCGATTGGTTGAGAAATAACATAAACGATGTTCATAGCAAATGAGCCGTAAGCATGAGTCTTCCAAGCAATATAAGTCATAGCAATGGTTTGAATAAAACCAAAGATAAAGGTTATTTTACGGCCCTTCATTCCATAAACCAAGCAAATAACTCCTGATAATCCACTAATCATTCCGATAATTGAATCAGGAGCGACTAAATAGGCAATTACTTGTAAAGCTAATAAAGCAATAATATAAGTTATCTCAAATTTCTTCCAACCAGTAAATAGTTGTTGGTAAAGCCAAGATTTTTTTTCAGTTGTCATTAGTTTGATTCTCCTTTTAAAAGAGTTAAAGCTAGTTTGATAGATGCTTCTTCGCCATTTGCTACAACTTCAGCCTCATTAACCAGATTATTAACGCCCTCATTTAAATCAGCCTCATATAAAACAACGTTATTCAAAATGGATAAGGTTTTGATACCTTTTAAAGTACCTAATACATATAAAGTACTAGTTTCCATATCACCACCAAGAATACCAAAATTAGACCAAAGTGCTTCTGTTTCAGTGTTAGATGGCATGTAAAAACCATCATGAGAACGGGTAATACCAAAGTGAGAGTCAGGTGATAGTTGTTTAGCTTGATGAACAAGACTTGGATCAGGGATACCGGGGTAATCTTCTGGCACATACTTTTTCGTTAAACCTTCGTCTCTGACAACTCCTGTAGAAATAACTAGTTCACCTAAAGGAATATTTTGCTGCATAGCACCGCAACTTCCGACTCTAATGATTGTTCTAATGCCAATATTGTATAGTTCTTCAATCGCAATGGCTGTTGAAGGAGCTCCAATACCAGTTGATATAACAAGAATATTTTCTCCTTCAAAGGTACCAAGAATAGACTTGTATTCTCGATTAAACATTAAATCTTTTGTATCTGTTAAAAAATGTTTGATTGTATCAACACGTTTAGGATCACCTACAATGATGGCTTTTTTGACATTTTCTAAAGGTGATAGTTGAATATGCGCTTGAGTTTCCATTAAACTTTCTTCCTTTCAATTAATAATTTTTCTTTCTTGATGATAGAGATTGACTTTGGATTGACTCGAATAAGTGAGAGTCGTTCTAATTCATTTAGAATTCGATAAACACTTCTAGGTGTAGCAGAAACAGATTCAACAACAAGTTTTTTATCTATTATTTCATGTGTTTCTTCAAGATCTATGATAGTCGTAATAACTTGTTCTTTAACTGACGAGAGGCTATATTTTGCTGCTCTATTTGTCAACTCATACATCTGTTCACATAATGATTGAATTAATTGTTGATTGAAATGCTTATCTAGATTAATCCATTCTAAAAAGTAATTATTTGGTATTTTAATGAGTAAACAATCAGTTAAACTCTCAACAGAAGCACTATAAGAAGTATTAAGAAAAGCTTCTTGTTCTCCAATTAAATTTCCTTCTTCGTAGATATCTAATAAAATTTGTCTACCATTTTCTTCCGAAACAAATATTTTTAGTTTTCCACTGACAATAATGTAAACAGAAAGGTAGGTGCTCCCTTGAGATAAGTAAAACTTCTTACCTTTCACATGAAGTAATTCCATCTTGGATAAAATATTATAAGGGCAATGTTTTAACATATAATTAATTGTTTTGTTCGATTCAATAATCCATAGTAACTCTTCCATTTTTTGTTCCTCCAATAATATTAGTTTATTATGAATGCGCTTTTATTTAAATGACGAATGTCTCAAGTATTAGACTAAATTAAGTTGTTTACTGAAGAATTGTTTGACATTTGTCTTAATAAATTAATAGTACCATTAATGATATATTTTTTTAAAGCAAAACTATGTGAAAAAAATTCAAAGATTAAATAAGAACAGCAGAAAGTTAATCTTTTTTAAAGTTTTTCAATTCACTATCTTAAGTTTTTATGTTAGTTGTTGTTGATAATAAAGGGAAATATATTGTAAAAATAAACACAAAGTGTTGAAAAAAGAAAAGTTATCGTATATAGTAGTTACCATAGTAGCTACTAAAATTTAGGAGATAAAAAAATGGATACGATTATACAAATAATGAAAAAATATGATTTTTCTGAAATGGAAACACTTGTTTATACAACGCTTTTAGAAAAAGGAGTTATGACTGGTTATGAGGTCAGTAAACAATCCGGCGTTGCTAGATCGAAAGTGTATAACGTTTTAGAAAAGTTAATTAAAAAGAATTTGGTTGTCGTCAATAAATCAGAACCTAAACTATATAATGCCATTTCATCAGATGAGTTTTTAGAACGTTTAGAAAAAAATGTGAAAAATGATTTAAACACTCTAGAATCTCAATTAGGAAAAATCAAAGAACAAGAAGAAGAAGAATTATTATGGAAATTGGAGAACTATGAAAGCGTTTCTAATAAAATGGAACACTTAATCGACAATGCAAAAACAAGTCTTCTGATTCAAATTTGGGAAAATGACTTATCACCTAATCTGTTGAAAAAGTTGCAGGAAGCAGAAAAAACAGTTAAGAATTTTGTACTTATTTTATTTAGTAATGAGCATCATTATGATATTCCAATTAATAATTTTTATATTCATGGATTTGAAGAAGAAAAATTGCAAGATTTTGGTGCGAGATGGGTTAATGTTGTAGCAGATGAAAAAGAAGTTATTTTTGGAACAGTCGAAAATGATAATAGCAGCGTTGATGTTACTTGGACTTATAATAAAGCAATGGTTAATTTAGCTAAAGAATATGTAAAACATGATGCTTATACCTTAAAGATAATAAAAGAAAGTCCAGAAGAGCTTAAAGAAAAATATGGAAATGAATTTGAGAAAATCAGGTTAATTTATAGGGAGGATTAACAATGGTAAAAACAATTTTGTTAAGTTTAATCGTTTTAGTGAATGGGTACTTTTTATTGGTATTTGTGAAAGATTTATTAAAAAATAAAAAAGAATTTAAAGAGGAAAAAGGAAGTAATATATGGCTTCCATTTACATCATTTTTTATGTTTTTCTTATCAACTTTCGGTATTTCTGATTTTGCGATTGGAACTGTTTTGTATCCGAAACTTAATTGGACAAGCATGAAAAAATTACCAGGAACTTTGAATACACAATGTGTTATACCAGTTGCAGCTATGGCATTATCATATATTTCTTCAGTAGAAGTTGGTATTAAAACATTAGCAGTTTGTATTATTTCACAAGTCATAGGAGCTTACATTGGACCGAAATTTGTTGTTAAATTACCTGAAAAAACAATTAAGAACTTTGTTGGTGTTGGTTTAATTGTAGCAGCATTCTTAATTTTCGCTGGACAAATGAATTGGATTCAATCAAACGGAGTTGCAACAGAACTGTACGGTGGTAAACTAGTATTAGCAGGATTTTTACTATTTGTTTATGGCGCATTAAATAATATTGGAATTGGTTCTTATGCTTTAACAATGGTAACTGTTTATCTACTTGGTATGGATCCAATTGCAGCGTTCCCAATCATGATGGGTGCTTGTACATTCTCAGTACCAATCGGAAGCGTTCAATTTATTAAATTAGATCAATATAGTCGTAAAATCACATTCTTTACGTCAACATTTGGTGTGTTAGGTGTTTTAGTAGCAGTATTTTTAGTTAAATCATTAAATACTTATTTATTAAAATGGTTAGTTATTTTTGTATTATTATATAGCGCTTATTCAATGTTAATCGCGCAATTTAAACAAGTTAGACAAGAAGCATAGAGTAGAAAGGAAGATTTTATAAATGTTATTTTTAACGAAAGAAAATATTATCGATAGTTTCACAATGAGAGATGCAATGGATGCTTGTAACGAATCGTTAAGACTGTATTCAGAAGGTAAAGCAAGTGTTCCATTAAGAACTAATATTAATGTAGCTAAACAAGAAGGCCAAAGTTTATATATGCCAGCTTATGTTGAAGCTGATAAAGATGCATTAGGCGTTAAGATTGTATCTGTTTATCCTAAAAATATTGAAAAAAATATTCCAAGTGTTCCAGCGACAATGGTAACGTTAGACGCAGAAACAGGAATGGTTTCAGCTATTTTAGATGGAACTTACTTAACTCAATTAAGAACAGGAGCTGTTCAAGGTGCAGCAACAGAGCTTTTAGCTCGTGAAGATGCAGAAATTGGTGCATTGATTGGTACTGGTGGACAAGCTGAGGGTCAATTATGGGCGATGTTAACAGCTAGACCATTAAAAGTTGTTCGTATTTTCGATATTGATTTTGAAAGAGCGTCCGCTTTTGCAAAAGAAATGGAAGCCAAATACGGTGTTGAAATGATTCCATGTAAAGAAGCTAAAGAATGTGTTGAAGGCGCAGACGTTATTACGAGTGTAACAACATCAAAACGCCCAACTTTTTCAGCTGAATGGGTTAAAGAAGGAGCACATATTAACGGAGTCGGAGCCTATACACCTGAAATGTGTGAGATTCCAAAAGAAATCATTAAGAAGGCATCAACAGTTATTTTTGATACGATGGATGGTGTATTAAAAGAAGCCGGTGATTTTATTCAACCTTTAGAAGAAGGCTATGTGACTGAAGACCATTATAATGGTGAGCTAGGTCAATTAGCATTAGGTCAAATTTCTGGACGACAAAATGACAAAGAAATCACTATTTTTAAAACAGTAGGATCAGCTGTTCTAGATGTGTATGTTGCAAATAAAATTGTTGAAAAAGCAAAAAAAGAAAACTTAGGTCAAGAAATTAACTAGATAAGATAAACTTCTATTCGTAGTCGAATTGCTTAGATGAATTCGATAGGATGGAAGTTTTTTTGTATAAAATTAAGAAAATATAAAATTTAACACAAGGTACCTAGTTTCAAAAATACATAAGTGCTAAAATTGTGTTGAAAGAAGCGGGAGGTTTGTTTTATGAAAAAGAAAAAAATAGTATTGATGAGCATGCTTGTCTTAGGAACTTTAGGTTATGCTAATGCAACGCTTGCAGAAGAGGCTACAGTTGCAACATCAAATAAAGAAGCCACACAAGTATCATCTGAACAAGAAGAAGTACCAACAAGCTCTACAAGTACAGTAGAAACTAGTAAAGAACCTACTAAAGAAGTAGAACAAGTTGTGTCTGAAGTTGAAAAAAATGTTGAAAAACTAGTTGGTGAGAAAAAAGGTGAGGAAGTTCCGGTTGATGAAACACCGGCTCCTTCAAAAATTAGACAAGAGTTATTAAGTACTAATTATGGTATTTCAAAAGAAGACTTGGATAAGTATACAGATGAACAATTAGAACAAACAATGACTTTGTTTACGCGTTATAATTATGATGTTATTGGTATGGATTACGGAGCTTATGCGAGATTGTTAAATACTTTATTTGTAGATAAGACAGTTAATGCCAATGACGCGTTAACACAATTATCATTTAATCCATCTGCATTTAATAGTTATTCTGAGATGATTCCACAAGTAGAGCAGTTACAAGTTTACCTAAAAACTCTTTATCCAGTTAACAGCACGTTTATTCCAGGTGTTAACTTAACTGATGAACAGTTAATTGCCAAATTAAATAAATTACAAAAGTTTGAAGAAGACTTAGCAGCCAAAGGACAAAAGTTACCATTTGGTAGAATTGCTGGGATTATTCAAGATGTAATTAAAGATGAAGGAACAGAAAATACAAGTACAACAGAAAGCTCTAGTATAGCCACTTCAATTAGTCAAAGTGAAAGCAAGGAAAAAGTAGTGGCTAATAAGAAAGATGGTTCGCTACCAAAAACAGGATCAAAAAATGAAGCTGCACTTCTTGGTGTATTAGGTATCTTTACTATTCTTGGCTCAAGTTATTGCTTGTACTTAAAAAAATAGGATAATTATTAAATCAACACTTGTCTTTTGATATGAAATATATTAAACTGAACTCTATTAATTTAGTGAATTAAGGGGAGTCGGACTGTGAAAAAGTTTAAAACTGGAGATATTGTTCAGTTACTAGATCCTAACCTTCCAATTGTTGGATTAGTTATGACAAGAGATAGTAAAAAGAATAAATACTTAATCAAATTTAGTGCAGGACAACAAGATTATTATTCCGAAGAAGAATTAATGTTGTATGTGCATGGTCAAAAATAAAAAGATGTCGTCCATTGATAAGATGGACAACATCTTTTTTTTAGATGATATCGATTGGAGAAGCTGATAAAAATGTGGGAGAGACATCAAATGTTTTAGGATAAAACCATGAAACACCAACACTATCGATACCAGCATCATTTGCTGCTAGAATATCAGCATTAGAATCGCCAAAATAAATAGCTTTTTCTAAAGAAGTATCGAAATGATTAACCGTTTTAATGATACCTTCACCATTTGGTTTAGGATTAACAACATCCTCACTAGCAATGCTGTAGTCAATGAATTTTTCTAGTTCTAGTTCCTTTATAGAAATATCGTAAGAAATTCTTCCTTTACCAGTTACGACGGCTATCTTTTTTCCAGAACTGATTAAAGCCAAGAGTAAAGAGTTAATTTCTTTTTTTGGTTTTACAAAAGAAGAATGATTCTTTTTATACAAGTCATAATATAAATCAACAGCCCTTTTTGAATCTGCTTTATTTTTTAAGTTGTTTTCAATAATACCAATTTCGCTTGGACCAAACCAGCTCTCGATATTGTCATCAGACATTTCTTCATTGTTAAACATTAAAAAAACTTGTCTAAAACTATCAAAACAAAGGGGAAGCGTGTCAGCAATTGTCCCATCAAAATCAAAAATAAAGGTATCATATCTATCTAAATAAAAAACCATGATAAAACTCCCTTCATCTTTCTACTATAATATAAGTTTAACATAGCAAGAAAAAAACAAGGGTTTTATTTCGATTTTAAATTAAATAATGTTAAGATGTATGAAACGAAATGGAAAATCACGTGGCATCAGACTTAGGTCGGATGAAAAGAAGATAGTTTTGATTTATAATTGTCACATAAGTAAATGATTTGTTATTTTTGTCATATAATAAGGAGGAATAAAAAATGAAAAAAGGAAGTAAAATTGGATTAATCATAGGTGCTATTGTTGCTGTTTTTGTGATATATGGTTTTTCAACTTATAATAGTTTAGTTTCAAGAGAGGCAGATGTTGAGAGTCAATGGGCAACGGTTGATTCAAAATTACAACGACGTTATGATTTAATCCCGAACTTAGTAAATTCTGTTAAGGGAAGTATGAAACAAGAAAAAGAAGTATTTGGTGATATTAGTGAAGCAAGAAGTAAAATGGCAGGTGCTAAAACTGTTAAAGAAACATCAGAAGCTTCAGGAGAAATGGAAACAGCTTTATCTCGTTTAATGGTTGTTATGGAAAACTACCCTGAACTAAAATCAAATGATAATGTAAAAACATTAATGACTCAATTAGAAGGAACTGAAAATAGAATCTCAGTTGAACGTGATCGTTATAATAAAGCTGTTAAAGAATATAACGTTTCAATTAAACGTTTCCCTAAATCAATCATTGCTGGTATGACTGGCTTTGATGAAAAAGAATACTTTGAAGCTGAAAAAGGCGCTGAAAAAGCACCTGAAGTTGATTTTAGTAAGTAACTAGAATCAACTACTTATGGAGGTGAGTAGATGAATCAGTTAAGTTATCAAAAAAGGAATAGGTTTATTGGTTTTTTATTGATAGTATTCTTTACGGTACTTATAGGCTTTACAACAAGTGCTTTTGCTGAATCAGACAATATTTTTGTTGAGGATAACGCTAATATTTTATCGAACGAAGATAAGACAGCTATTAAAAATATGAATGAGTATGACTTTGCTAATTTGCCTGGAAAACCTCAATATGTTGTTGTTACTTTAAACAATTTAGATGGTTATGATTCAATTGAAGATTATGCAGAAAAAAAATTCCAACATTTGGGTATTGGTAATAAAGAATTAGATAATGGATTTTTATTCGTTATCTCTGTTGAGGATAGAAAATATCGCTTGGAAACAGGTTACGGAGTTGAAGACGTCATAACAGATAGTATGAAGGATTCTGTTGTGCCAGATGAGGCAACTGATCTTTTGAAAGATGAAAAATATGGCCAAGCGGTTATGTTTATTTCAAGAAATGTTCAAAACTTAGTTAACGAAAAATACGGGGACGTTGAAGCAGCTAAACGATTAATAGAAGAAGAAAAAGCAAGAGATAAAAAAATAGCTATTAGTGTTATGTTTGCTTTCTTAGGTGTTGTCGCAATAGGACTTCTTGCTATTATGTGGTATCGTTTAAGAATTGCTAGAATCCGAAAAATACTAACTAAAGACTACTTAGGAGCTGATTTGAAGGGCTATATTTATATTGATAAAGCCAACCAAATAACAGGGCTAGGTAAAGGTATAAAAAAAGTTGAACTTCCTGAATATCTAGCAAAACAGTTGAATCGTTTAACTAATAATAAAAAAGAAATGCTATTCTCAGATCGAAATGAAATGATTGAGTGGATAGCTCAATATATCTTAGTAGATGGAATTATCCAGTATTGGAGAAAAGCTAAAAAAGAAGCGCCTTATGATGTCTCAGTTTACTTAGAAAGTAAATATTTAAATTCACTTAAAGCAGAATTAATTCCTGAGAGTAAAGAGTTTGCTTATCCAGTGATGAGTAACCCTTACTTAGAAGGAAACTACATTGGCGTAATCAGTGACTACACAGCAGCTACAACAGAGAAACATCAAAGAGCTTTAAAAATTTCAAAAGATAATAAACGTTTTATTGAAAAGATGTGTGAACAATTTTTAAGTGAGAAAGGTGTACGCTTAAGTAGGGTTAACAACGACCTTCAAGTAGCACTAATGGTCTACTATTTCTTAAGAAGTAAAGATTTATCCAATCCAAATCTTCTTCAAGAGATTACTATTAATACACAAGAATTAGCTAAGTCATATCGATTTGCAGAGAAGAAACGTAAAGAAATAGCAAGTGATCAAAAGCAAAAAGCTTTGGATGACTTAACTAATATGACACTAGGTTCTTATTACATGCAGTCGATGATTTGGTCAAGTTACCATAGTGGTGGCGGTTCATCAGGTGGAGGCGGAGGTTCTTCATTTGGCGGAGGCTCATCAGGTGGCGGAGGCTTTTCTGGTGGATGGTAAATCATCATTATAGAATAAGGTAAACTCCAATCTAACTTATCTTGAAAGATAAGTGATGGTTGGAGTTTTTTTTAAAGAAAGGAAATAAAAAATGAAAAGATATATGGGAGCGGAATTCCATCAACAAGAGAGTGTTTGGTTGTCTTGGCCGATTGAGGAATTTGCGACAGAAACACTAGAAACAGATTTAGTCACTTTAGAGATACTTCGACATATACCAAGGGATGTTTCTATTTTTATTATTTGTTATGATGAGGAAGTTAAAAAAAGAGCTGAAGAGAAAATAGCAAAAAATAACTTAAATAGAGATAACTCAGTCTGTATAGAGTATCCCGCAGAAGTTATTTATCCAAGAGATTTTGGAATGGATATTGTACTTGAAAATGGTGAGAAGAAATATGTAAGTCATCTGTTTGATGGATATGGTTATTTTGGCCTAGAGGATGAAAGAAGTAAATCTTTGATAGATTTAACGCCGTTTCAAGCAAAAGAACACGGGATTGAATCAAGCGTATCTTTACCTTTAGTAACAGAAGGTGGGGACCATGAATTTAATGGTAATGGTGTCTTAATGATGATTGAGGAGACAGAAGTGGATAAACGAAATCCGGATTTGTCAAAAGAAGAAGTTGAAGATTTATTTAAAGCAGCTTATGGGGTTGAAAAAATTATCTGGTTACCTCAAGGTTCGTATGAAGATGAGGACTATTTATTAGGACCAATTCCAGATGAGAAAAACGAGATGAAGGCTTTTCGTTCTTCGTCAGCGAATGGTCATATTGATGAAATTTGCCGATTTGTGGCAGAAGATACTATTTTAATGAGTCATGTGACGAATGAGGAAGCAAGTAAATCTTTTTTACATTACTATAATAAAGAGCGTTTTGATCAAGCTAGGAAGGTTTTAAAAGAAGCAACACAAATAAGTGGCAAACCTTTCAAAGTTATTAATATGCCTGTTCCAGAACCAATTTATATAGAATTAACACCAAGTGATATCATGTATGAATATGCCTACCCGTTTACAGGAGAGTATCTAGACGGAACAAAAGCACCAGAAGGTAACTTGACTGTTTTACCAGCGCTTAGTTACTGTAATTTCTTGATTCTCAATGAAGTTGTGTTAGCACAAAGCTACTATCAACCAGGTTTACCTGAAAAAATTAAAGAAAAAGATGAAGAAGCTTTGAAAATATTACAATCAGTTTTTCCAGATAAAAAAATCATTCCAATTAACACACTAGCCTTAAATTTATTTGGCGGTGGTATTCACTGTAATACTAAAAATATTCCATCTTACCATTTTAATCAATAAAAAATTGAGTTTGAACATTAATTTGTTTAGGCTCTTTTTTTACGGTTTTAAGTGCTAAATGGCTTATTTTCGGTTAAACTCTTTCAAAAAAATTGAAAGATAAACTATAGTTTGTTATAAAACACCTTTAGTTTGTTTCTTATAAAAATAAAAAGTAAGCGTTATACTTTTAGTGTGAATGAAGGGAGGAAAGAGAGTGAAAAAAAAGAAAAGAGGGTTTTGGGCAGACGTCTATCGTTTTAGAGCATTAATTCTGATGGCTATTCCTGGATTTATCTGGTTTATCTTTTTCTTTTATATACCAGTATTAGCAAACGTGGTGGCGTTTAAAGATTTTCATATTTCACCAGACGGCTTTCTTGCTAGTTTAAAACAAAGTCCGTGGGTTGGTTTTGATAACTTTAAATTTTTATTTGCTTCTAACGATGCTTGGTTAATCACCCGAAATACATTATTATATAATATTATTTTTCTAGCTTGTAACTTATTCTTTGCAGTTGCATTTGCCATTATTATGAGTGAGTTGAGAAATAAAAGATTGGTAAAAGTCTATAATACGATGTCATTACTACCATATTTCTTATCATGGGTTGTTATTTCATATTTTGTTTATGCTTTTTTAAGCCCAGACAAAGGAATCATCAATCAATGGTTAGCTCAAAATGGTGGAACACCAATTCAGTGGTATCAAGATCCAACGTGGTGGCCATTAATCTTTGTGGTTTTAAATGTTTGGAAAAGCTTGGGTTACAATAGTATTATCTATTATGCTTCTGTCATGGGAATTGATCCAACATATTATGAAGCAGCGATGGTAGATGGAGCTAGTAAATGGCAACAAATTAAGAATGTAACACTTCCTCAGCTATTACCAATGATGAGTATTTTATTAATCTTAAATATTGGTGGGATTTTTAAAGCAGACTTTGGTATGTTCTTCTCAGTGCCAATGAAATCAGATGCTTTATATGAAGTAACTAGTGTATTAGATACTTATATCTATAACGGTTTAACAGCAACAGGAGATATTGGAATGACCGCTGCAGCTGGGCTTTATCAATCAGTGGTAGGTAGCGCACTTTTAATTGGCGCTAATATGGTTGTTCGTAAGCTTGATCCAGATTCATCATTATTCTAGTAGGAGGGTAACAAATGAGTAGAAAAAAAGTAGCTAGAGTAGAGGTTCGAGCATTTAGTCCAAAAGCAGATTTTTTCTTTAATATCTTAATTGCTTTGTTTGCGATATCTTGTTTAATACCATTTATTTTTGTTATCATTATATCTTTAACAAGTGAAACCTCTCTTGCTGAGCATGGGTATAGTTTCTTTCCACAAGAATGGTCTTTTGCAGCTTATGATTATATTTTTGCTGGTCAAATGTCTTCTAAAATATTTCGAGCATTTGGTGTGACTATTTTTGTAACAGTTTTTGGGACACTTGTGAATGCGACAATGACTTCACTTTATGCGTACGTTATATCTCGCTCTAATTTTCCATTTCGTAAATTCTTTACGATGTTTGCTTTAATAACAATGTTATTTGCACCAGGTATGGTAGCTAACTATATTGTTATGACTAACATGCTTTATTTAAAAGATACGATTTGGGCATTAATTTTACCAATGGCATTAGGGCCGTTTAATATTTTAGTTATGCGAACATTTTTCAAGAAGACAGTTCCAGATAGTATCATTGAGTCAGCTCGTATTGATGGTGCCAGTGAGATGACAATCTTTATAAAAATTGTTTTACCACTTGCAGTACCTGGGATTGCAACGATTAGTTTATTCGCAGCATTAGGTTATTGGAATGATTGGTTTAACGCCTTATTATACATTCAAAATGATAACTTAGTTCCGCTGCAATACTTGTTAATGAAAATTCAAAATAATTTGGATTTCTTAGCAAAAAGTACAGGTATGGGGTCACAAATTGCCGGTGGATTAGCAGCTTTACCAAGTGAATCGGCAAGAATGGCCATTGTTGTGATTTCAACACTACCAATTGCTTTAAGCTACCCATTCTTCCAAAAATATTTTGTGGGTGGATTAACAATTGGTGGCGTTAAAGAATAAAAAAATATATAGGGGGAATTGATTGTGAAAGGTTTTAAAAAAGTAGCAACAGTTGCAGGAGCAGCTTTGTTATTAGTTAGTTTAGCAGCATGTGGTGGCTCTAATAAAGACGCTAAAAAAGATAAGTCAGGCGGTAAAGATGGTACAACAACACTTTTAATGTACCAAGTTGGTGATAAACCAGATAACTATGATGAGTTAATGACAATCGCTAATAAGCAAATTAAAGAAAAGATTAACGCTGAACTTGACTTACAATACATTGGTTGGGGCGACTGGAACCAAAAAATGAGTACAATTATCGCTTCAGGCGAAAATTATGATATTTCGTTTGCTTCTAACTATGTAGCTAATGCTCAAAAAGGAGCTTATGCAGATTTAACTGACTTAGCACCTAAATACGCAAAAGAAGCGTATGATCAATTAGATGAAACTTATATTAAAGGGAACTTAGTGGATGATAAATTATATGGTTTCCCGGTAAATGGTAATGTTTATTCTCAACAAATGTTAACATTCAATAAACAATATATTGATAAATATAATTTAAATATTGATGATATTGAGTCTTATGCAGATGCGGAAAAAGTTTTAACTGAGTTCCATGAAAAAGAACCTAAAATAGCAGCATTTGCTATTGGTCAAAACTTTAATATTTCTGGTGATTATGACTATCCATTAGGAAAAGATTTACCTTTTGCTATCAAGTTGGATGATAATAAGAATCCTAAAATCATCAATCAATATGATGACAAAGCAATGATGGATAACTTAAAACTATATCGTAAGTGGCATGAAGCTGGTATTATTCCAGTTGATGCAGCGACTAACACAACTGGTTTCCCATTAGAAGGAAATACTTGGTTCATGCGTGAAGAAACACAAGGACCTATGGATTATGGTGATACTGTTTTAACAAATGCAGCGGGACAAGAAATTGTTTCTAAAGCCATTACAAAACCTTATAGAACAACTGCTCAAGCGCAAATGGCTAACTTTGTTGTAGCAAATGTTTCAAAAAACAAAGAAAAATCTGTTGAGCTTCTAGGTCTTCTAAATAGCGACCCTGAATTATTAAATGGTTTAGTTTGGGGAGTTGAAGGAAAAGCATGGGAAAAAGCTGGCGAAGATAAAATTAAATTGTTAGATGGTTACAAACCTAATACACATATGGCAGCTTGGAACACAGGTAATAACATGATTCTTTATACGCAAGATACTTTATCAGATGATTTAGTTAAAGAACGTGACAAGAAAATTGAAGAATCAATTACTTCACCAACATTAGGTTTTAACTTCAAAACAGATAAAGTGAAAACAGAAATAACAAATATCTCAAACGTTATGAGTCGTTATAAAGACAGCTTGAACACAGGTTCTGTTGACCCAGAAAAAAATGTTCCTAAGTTAATTAATGATTTAGAAAAAGCTGGTTGGGATAAAGTAAGAGAAGAAATGCAAACTCAATTAGATGAATTTTTAAAATAGTCTAAGAAGAATTGCAATCTTTACCACGATGAAAAGGTTGAGACTTTCTTAAGTTTCAACCTTTTTTATTAAAAAAACAATCCATTTAATTTATAATAAATGGAGAATAAATGAAAGAAAGAAATGTAAAGAAATGCTCGGTACGGGAATAGAAAGAGCTTTTAAAGTCAGTTGGTTAGTGATTAAATTGAATTTATTTTTTCATTTGTTCAGCCTTATGGGAGGCTATTGTTTAGGTATAGGTCCATCCATTCAGATGGTAAGTGATTTATTTCAATTATCAGAGTTTGATTATAAAGAGGTTACTTTTAAAAAAGCATTTGAATTATGGAAGAAGCATTGGGTAAGAAGTAATGTTCAGTTTTTATTATTTACAGGTCTGTTTTTATTACTCGCTTATAATTTATATTTATCTGTGCAATTAGTTGGTATAATATGGTTAATCATCGATTTTGTTTTAATGTCTGCTATGCTATTTATCTACGTTGCTTATCAGTATTTAGTTACTTATGAATCAACGTATGAGATGCCTTTTTTAGAAATTTTAAAACTATCAGCAATTAGTGTTTTCTTTGGTTTTGGCACCTTCTGGAAATTACTTTTTGGGGTGTTAACAATAGGATTTGTCACTTGGCAAATGAAGGGACTATTTGTATTTGCTACATTTAGTTTATTAATTATGTGGAGTACGATAGCAACAAAACAAATTCGAGATGTTATTCATGAAAAGTTGGGATTTAATGAAGAAGAAATGGTCTAATTTTTTCAATCGAGGGTTTTTGATTAATCAGTTAATGATGCTCTATAGCTTAATTTTAGTAATGATTGTTTTAATAATCATGCTAGGATTAAGTTTATTTATGGTTAACTCAAACTTTAAGGAAGCGAAAAGTTCGATTGAAAATGTATCAGCAGAATTAGCAACAAGTTTGAGAAATAAAGACAGCAATGTTGTTTCGAATATTTTAGGAGAGGTAGCTATTACACCTACTCACTATAAAAATATGCGAAATTATCTTTTGATGGATCAACAAGAGTATTTTGAAACAGTCATTGATGAGTGGCATGAGGGCGGAACAGGTACTTTTTTTCAAGATGTTATGCGGACAATTTTTTCAAATTATACAGATGTTAAGTCAATTGATATTGTATTTGATGATTATGATTATTATATTCACGGTGATCAGTCTCGTGTAATAGGAAAAAAACAGACAAAATCTTTTGTTAAACCGACAAAAGAATTGACTTTTGTTAGATCAATCAGAGATCCAAGCTCTTTTCAAATTAGTGGCGCTATTTATGTTAGTTTTACTGAAGATAGTCTGACATCTTTTTATAATAGCCATGGAGAAAATAAAAAAGAGATTAATACGTTTATTTTTGATTCTCATGATAAGTTGATTTATGGTCATGAAAAAGGAATTCCAGAAAAAGATTTAAATCAATTAAAAAAAAGCATGAAGGAAAATTCTTGGATAAGCGAGGAGGATCTAGATAAGCAATATTTTGTTAAACTGATTTCAGTCAAAGATTTATCTATGGTAACGCTCCTTGAGAAAAAACAAGTAAGATGGAATTCTTTTATGCAGATTATTCCGATATTTGTTATTGGCTTTTCAGTTATTATTTTACTTCTAGTTATTCTTAATAAGGTGTTTAAACGCTATTCTAGCCAAATGGAGCAGATTGTTCAAGCGACTAATCAAGTTAGTCAGGTAAATTTAAAAGCTCAAGTAGACACAAGTACAATGCAATTAGAGCTAAAGGATTTAGCGGATGCAATTAACCAGATGGTGGTTAATTTAAATAAATATATTGAAGATATTTATTATCTTGAAATAAAACAAAGAGATGCTCATATGAGGGCTTTGCAGTCACAAATCAATCCACACTTCTTATATAACACCTTAGAATATATTAGGATGTACGCTTTAAGTAATCAGCAAAATGAGCTTGCAGATGTGGTTTATGCGTTCTCTGCTCTTCTAAGAAATAATATTACCCAAGAAAAGACAACGACTCTAAAAGAGGAACTAGATTTTTGTGAGAAGTATGTTTATCTCTATCAAATGAGATACCCTGATAGTATTGCTTATCATTTTGTTGTAGATGATGGTTTAGATAAATTTATTATTCCTAAATTTATTATCCAACCATTAATCGAGAATTACTTTGTTCATGGGATTGATTATGAAAGACAAGATAATGCTATTAGTGTGAAAGCACGTCAAATGGGGACAGAGGTAGAAATACAAATAACAGATAATGGTTTAGGTATGACACAAGAACGATTGATAGAAGTTAATGATAAATTGAATGAGAAAAATGTTGTTTTACAAAATTCAATTGGCATTTCTAATGTGTATCAAAGAATAAAAGGTTTCTTTGGTGAGTCAACAGAGATGAGAGTTACTTCTGAAGAAAATAAAGGTGTTTCAATTGTCATAAAAATTGAGCAATAAAGGTGGTAGAAAAATGTATAAAGTGATGCTTGTTGATGATGAGTATATGATTTTAGAAGGATTGAAACAAATTATTCCATGGAAAGTGCTAGGTTTTGAAGTTGTTAAAACAGCCAAGAGAGCTCAAGAAGCATTAGACTATCTAAAGGAAGAGACGATAGATTTACTTATAACAGATGTAACAATGCCAAAAATGTCTGGAATTGATTTAGTCAAAAAAGTAAGAGAGATATCACCTGAGATGCCAATTTTAATATTATCTGGTTATCAAGAATTTGAGTATGTTAAACAAGGAATGGAGTTAGGTGTTAAAGGTTACTTAGTAAAACCAGTTGATAAAAAAGAGTTAGAGGAAAAAGTGAAACAAATTAAAAAGGAGTTACTACAAAAAGAGCGCTTTTTATCACACAAAGAAATGTATTATGAAACGATGGTTCAAAAATGGTTAAATGATGAAATTAATGAAGATGAATTTTTAACTTTTTTAGCAGAGCTCAACTTAACGATAGCCTCCTCTTATTCAGTTATCATTGTTAATCAAGCTGATGACTCTATTGATCTAGAAGATTATGCATTACAGAATAATCAGCCCTTTGTTATCCAGTATGATATTTTATCATCTAATCAAACTGTTATTATTTTTCAAGGAGTTCGCTCAGAACTGAATCAATTTGTTAAAGGAATAGAGTCTCAATTGCAAGGGGCAACATTTAAAATTATTTTAGGAGAAAGTGTTTCTGATTGGGAAAATGTGTATGAAAGCTTTGAAAAAGCTAGAAAATTACTTTTATTTCAAGAGTTTTATGGTGCAAAAGAAGCGTCACAAATGATTGTTAATTTGACTCAAACAGATGAAGAAGAAGCAAAACTTCACTTTTTGTCATTCAATAAAGCTTTAATGATTGGAGATATGCCAACAATCAAGGAAGAATTACAACATATTTATCAACAAATGACAGAATTTAGATACACACCTGAAAATGTTCGTCATGTCACTTTTTTGTTATTTACAGATATTTACAGACAATATCCTTCCCTTGATAAAGAAATCTATGATAAAACATTAAATAAAATACATTCAAGCGAGAGTATGCAGGAGTTAAAACAATGGTTAGATCATATTTTAGATATCATTTGTGACAATCCAGACGTTTCAAAACGTTATTCAGAACTTGTGAAATCAGCCGTTACTATTATTTCAAAAGACTATTCAAAAGATTTATCATTGAAAACAGTAGCTGAAGAATTACATGTTAATTCAGTTTATTTAGGTCAGCTGTTTAAGAAAGAAACTGAGCGAAGTTTTTCTCAATATTTAAACCAAGTACGAATAAAAAAAGCACAATATGCGTTACTTAATACGGACAAACCAATCAATGAGGTAGGGTATGATATTGGTTATAATAACCCGACTTATTTCTTCAAAATGTTTCGTAAACTTAATGGTCTAACACCGAAGGAATTTAGAGAAAAATATATTCAAAACTATCATTCATTTGACGATGAAGAATAAAAAAGTGTTATTTATTTTTCACAAAAACATCTGATTAGAAGAAACAAAAAGACAAATAATTTATAAAAATTCAATTTATGGGTTTGACAAGGAAAAATTTTAGTGATACATTGTTATCAAGTTAATTTTATTTGGGAATGGATGGGTTCTGGTGTTCCCTCTGGTCTTCAAAACCAGTATGAGGAGTTAGGAGCTTCTTGGGTGGGTTCGATTCCCACACTTTCCCGCCAAAAGAGATTTGATAATAAATTAAATATAAATGATGGACTAGTAAAGGAAAACTTACTATAAAAGAGAAGAATCGGTAGCTGAAAAGATTCTAATAGTTAGCCCTTGAACCTACCAAATTAACAATAGGTTGGACACCTTTATCAATCCCATTAAGTCGTAAAGTAACTCTACTTTGAAGCAAGGTGGTACCGCCAGTCAATGGTCCTTGCATTCAAAGTAGATTTTTTTTATTTAAATTTAGGAGGAATTAAGATGGCAAAAAAAGAAGGTTTCGTTAAGCAGATAACAAGTCGTGACGTAGACTTCGCTAAGTGGTATACAGACGTTTGTTTGAAAGCTGAATTATGTGATTACTCAAGTGTTAAAGGATGTATGGTTGTTCGTCCGTTAGGTACAGCTTTGTGGGAAGGTATCCAAAATATTGTTGATACTCACCTTAAGGCAACAGGACATCAAAACGTACTTATGCCAATGTTAATTCCTGAACATTTATTATTAAAAGAAGCAGAACACGTAGAAGGTTTTGCCCCAGAAGTTGCTTGGGTAACAGCTGGTGGAGATTCTCCATTACAAGAAAGACTAGCTGTTAGACCAACATCTGAAGTAATGTTCTGTGAGCATTTTAAAAAGATTATTCACTCTCATAGAGATTTACCTGTTTTATATAATCAATGGGTAAGTGTTATGCGTTGGGAAAAAACAACACGCCCATTCTTAAGAACAACAGAATTCTTCTGGCATGAAGGACATACTTGTCATGTTGATTATGAAGATGCTGATAAAGAAGCTTTAATGATTTTAGATATGTATGTAGATGTTTGTGAGAACGTCTTAGCTATTCCAGTTGTTTCTGGTGTGAAATCTGAAAGCGAAAAATTCGCTGGAGCAGATAAAACTTATACAAATGAAACATTAATGTATGACGGAAAAGCATTACAAATTACAACTTCTCACCATTTAGGTGATAACTTTGGTAAAGCATTTGAAATTACTTATGCTGATAAAAATGGTCAAGAACAGTTTGTTAATACAACTTCTTGGGCAATTACAACAAGAGCAATTGGTGGTTTAATTATGGTTCATAGTGATGACCGTGGTTTAGTTTTACCTCCAAGAATCGCTCCAACTCAAGTAGCAATTATTCCAATTGCTCAACATAAAGAAGGCGTTCTTGATAAAGCGTATGACTTACGTGATCAATTAAAAGAAAAAGTGACTGTAATGGTTGATGCAACTGACAAACAACCAGGATGGAAATTCAGTGAAGCTGAAATGAAAGGTTACCCAGTTAGAATTGAAATTGGGCCTAAAGACATCGAAGCTGGTGAAGTAGTCGTTGTTCGTCGTGATACTTTGGAAAAAATAACAATGGCTTTAGATGAAAATCTAACAGACAACATTGATAACTTATTAAACCAAATTCACGATGACATGTTAAATAAAGCGCGTGAACGTCAAAGTGCTAAAACAAGAGTTGCACATTCAAAAGAAGAATTTGCAGAACTTGTTAAAGACGGTGGATTCGTTATTGCACCTTGGTCAGGCGACACTGAAGTAGAGGATCAAATCAAAGAAGAAACAGGCGCTTCATCTCGTTGTTTAAGCTTTGAGTATATAGATGCAGATTTAACAGGCGTTAAAGATTTATGGAATGGAAAAGACGCTAAATATATGATGCACTGGGCAAGAGCTTATTAAAAGCTCCTGAAGGTTAATAAAAAATAGGTAAAAAAACAGTGTGTTATTTTTAATATTATTAGGCAAAAAGGCAAAATACTTTCGACCGGTATTTTGTCTTTTTGTTTACACTTTTTTTACTTATGTTCATTAAAAGTTCATTATTCAAAAAGTAGGTTAAATAGAATAAATTTGAAAAGAGATTGAAATAAAAATAGAAAACCACTAAGCTTATTGTGAAAACAGACACAAAATGAAAGTGAGGCTTTTATTATGGAGTTGAGAACTGAATTACCAACGATGTTTAATGATTTTGCAGAAGCGAGACAGCAAGGGTTTTTAGCTGTTAAAAAATTAAAAGATGAAGGAAAACCGATTGTTGGTGTGTATTGTACATTCATGCCTGAGGAATTAACAATGGCAGCAGGTGCGCTACAAATTAGTTTGTGTTCAACATCAGATGAAACTATCCCAGATGCTGAAGAAGTTTTACCAAGAAATCTTTGTCCGTTAATTAAATCTAGTTTTGGTTTTGGAAAGACAGACAAATGTCCTTATTTCTATTTTTCAGATTTAATTGTTGGAGAATCAACTTGTGATGGTAAGAAAAAAATGTATGAATATATGACTGATTTTAAAGATTTATATTTGATGCATTTACCAAATATGAGAAATTCACCAGAAGCCTCTGGACTTTGGAAAGCAGAAATGATTCGTTTTAAAGAAAAATTAGAAGATTATTTTGGTGTAGAAGTCACAGAAGAAGCAATCCGTGAAGCAATTGTTCTTAAAAACAAAGAAAGACAAGCAAGAAAAGATTTTTATGGATTAGGAAAATTGAATCCGTTACCAATTAAGGGGTCTGAAATTTTTAAAGTGATGTATGGAGCTAACTATAGTTTTGATAAGCCAAAATTAATTCAAGATCTAAATGATATGACAGAAAGTATTTTAAAAGAATATGAAGAAACACCAAAAGTAAAAAGTAATAAACCTCGTATTTTAATTACAGGTTCACCAATTGGAGGGGTTACAGAAAAAGTAATTCGTGCAATTGAAGAAAATGGTGGAGAAATTGTTGCTTATGAAAACTGTACAGTAGCAAAACCAATTGAACGACTAGTAGATGAAAATAATCCAGATGTTTATGATGCTTTAGCCGAAAAATATTTAGATATTGGTTGTGCGTGTGTTTCTAATAATCAACCTCGTATCGATATGTTAGATAGAATGATTGATGAATATCAAGTGGATGGCGTGTTAGATATGGTCTTACAATTCTGTACACCATTCTCAGTTGAATCATTAAAAATTAAAGAGTTCTGCCAAAATGAAAAAGAAGTTCCTTATCTTTACTTAGAAACAGATTATTCAAATGCTGACGTTGAACAGATCAACACAAGAGTTGAAGCGTTTATCGAAATGATGGGAGGTTAAAACATGCGTGTTATAGGTCTTGATTCTGGTTCGACGACCACAAAAGGGGTGCTTATGGAAGATGATGTTATCATCAATCAAGCCCTAGTTTTAACAGCAGGTAATCCTAAAAAAGCGATGTCTGATATTTTGGAAACTTTAGGCTTTGATGAAGAGACAAAACTTGTGACAACTGGGTATGGTAGAAAACTGGTTGATGCTGATAAATGTATCACAGAGATAACATGTCATGCTAAGGGTGCTAAATTTTTAAATCCAGATATTACAAGTATTATCGATATTGGTGGTCAAGATAGTAAAACAATCAAGTTGGACAGTTTTGGTCAAGTTGAAGAGTTTAATATGAATGACAAATGTGCGGCAGGAACAGGCCGATTTGTTGAAGTTTTGATGAGAATTTTAGGAGAAGACATAGATCATTTAGATGACTTTGTTAAAGATGCAGAACCTATAAAAATTAATAGTATGTGTACAGTTTTTGCTGAAACAGAAGTAATTAGTTTAACGGCTAAAGGAGAAGCTAGAGAAGATATAGCTCTAGGGGTTCTTCACTCTATTTGCCATAGAATTCATGGTCAGTATCTAAAAATTTCGCCAAAACAAGATGAATTAGTTTTCTTCTCAGGAGGATTATCGAGCAGTGTTGCCATGAAAGAAATCCTAGAAGATTTCACAGGTCGTCAATTAAGGACCCATCCATTAGCTCAATATACTGGAGCAATTGGAGCAGCAAAAATGTTGAAAAAAAGTTAGTGACTTTCTCAGTGTTTTCGTGAAAGCGGACACATTATTAAATTGTGAAAAGTGATCAAATTTTTTTAAAATTATTTTTCGTTATTTTATTTAATTTGTGAATTTTATCATTAAAACCATTTAAGTAACTTAAGGAATATAGAGTGTTGTTGATAGCTCTTAAAAGTCTCGTTAAAAAGAAATGTAACATAATTAATGGAAAAGGGGTTTCATATTTTTTTCTGATATGTTATTATGTTCACGAGATTTGTTAACCTTCAAATGCTCATAACATCACAAAAACAGGAGGTGAAAAAAAATGACCGTATTTTATATCCCATTAAAACAACACGTAGGAGCTCCATGTGAAGCGTTAGTGAAAAAAGGAGATGCTGTTAAAAGAGGTGAATTAATTGCTAAGCCAAATGGTTTAGGAGCTAATATTCACGCAAGTATTTCTGGTGAAATTTCAGAAGTAACAAAAGAAACTATTGCTATTATTCCTAATGAAGAACAAGAAGTAGATTATGTTAAGTTGAAAGATGAAGCATCTAACTTGGCTTTGATTGAAGCTGCAGGGATTGTCGGAGCAGGTGGCGCAGGTTTTCCAACACATGTTAAGTTAAACGTTGAGATACCTGAGGGCTGCTTTATTGCTAACGCGGTTGAGTGTGAGGCTTTACTTAGCCATAACATTAAACAAATTAGAGAATACTCTGATCAATTAATTCGCGGCGTTAAATATGTGATGGAAATCACGAAAGCACCGAAAAGTTACATTGCGATAAAAGATAAAAATCGTCAAGCTGTTATCGAGTTGTTAAAAGCAACTAAAGACGAACCGATGATTGAAGTCTTTAGATTACCTGACATATATCCTGCTGGAGATGAACGAATGATTATTCGTGAACTTCTAGGTATTGTTTTAGAACCAGGCCAATTACCAATTGAGGTAAATACAGTGGTTTCTAATAGCGAAACAATTAAACATATTGTTGAAGCAATAGAAGATCGTAAACCATTTATTGATAAAGACTTGACAGTTTCCGGTCGAGTGAAAGATGAATCGCATGTCTTTTTCAATGTTCCTATCGGTTTACCTGTAAAAATTTTAATTGATGAAGCAGGAGGCTATATTGAACCTCATGGTGAGATTGTTCTTGGTGGACCAATGACTGGGCGTAGTGGAGAAGAATCCAGCCCAGTAACTAAAACAACTGGTGGTGTATTGGTAGCAATGCCATTCCCACAAGAAAGCCGTAAAGTTGGTATATTAATCTGTGAATGTGGTGGTTCCGAAGAACGCCTAACAGAAATTGCTAACAATATGGGTGCTGAAGTTGTTGCTAGTGAAATGTGTAAACGAATGGTAGAGGTTAATGGACGATATAGATGTTCGAAACCGGGTGTTTGCCCGGGTCAAGCCGAAAAAGTCATGAAGATGAAAAAAGAAGGCGCCGAAGTAGTATTGACAGGTACTTGTTCCGATTGAACAAACACCGTCTTAGGTGTCGCTCCTAGGTTAGGAGTTCCAGTTTATCATCATACAGATCATGTTCTTCGCGCAGTTGGACATAAGCTATATCGTAGACTACCAAATTAATAATGTTATAAAAGAAATACAATTTATAAATATATTAGGAGGAGTTTTCGAATGTCTATTACTGTAGAAACTGCGAAAGATCATGCAAAAGATCCAGCCGTACTTTGTTGTCGTGCTGAGGGAAATATCATTATTGAACCATCTAACTTGGAAGATCCAGCTATTTTCCCTGATTTAGAGGATTCAGGCTTACTAGAAATCCCAGAAAATTGTTTAACAATTGAAGAAGTATTAGGTGCTAAATTATTAGCAACAACTGATGCTTTAGTTCCATTAACACCAGATTTAGTTGAAGGTGCTAAAGTGATTGAAGAAGAGGTAGCAGTAGAAGAAACTGTTGAAGAAGCAGTAGAAGAAACAGCTGCAGTTGCTCCAACACAAGTAGTACAAACAGCAGCAGTATCAACTAATCAAACAATCAAAATTCATATTGCTGAAGGTAAAGGTATTGATTTAGAATTACCAATCGTTATGGCAGGTGGTACTCAAAGTGCGCTAGTAGCACAAAATGAAGCACCAGCCGCTCAAGCAACTTCATTAGAAGCAACTCAAACGGTTGAAGCTGAAGTTGAAGAAGAAGCAATTAAAATGCGTTCGGTTAAAAGAGAACACATCCAAATTAAAGAAGTTGTCTTTGGTGAAGAAACAAAAATTGAAGGCACTACTTTAACACTTAAAGATCCTAAAGTATTAGGACCAGAAGCTGTTGAATTAGAAGAATTAGTAACTGACATGAAAATTGATATTATTACACCAGATCGTTATGGTGAATATAGTGAAACAATCATGGATGTTCAACCAATCGCAACAAAAACAGAAGGCGACTTAGGTCATGGGGTAACTCGTGTGCTTGATGGCGTTGTTATGGTTGTAACTGGTACTGATGAAAATGGCGTACAAATTGGTGAGTTCGGTTCATCTGAAGGTGAATTAGATCGTAACATTATGTGGGGACGCCCAGGAGCTCCTGAAAAAGGAGAAATCTTTGTTAAAACGCAAGTAACTATTAAAGCTGGCGCAAACATGGAAAGACCTGGACCTCTAGCTGCTCATAAAGCTTCAGATTATATCACTCAACAAATTAGAGAAGCATTGAAAGTTGCTGATAGCTCTTTAGTTTATAAAGAAGACGAATTAGTTCAATATCGTCGTCCAGGTAAGAAAAAAGTTCTTATCATTAAAGAAATCATGGGACAAGGTGCTATGCATGATAACTTAATCATGCCTGTGGAACCAGTTGGAACATTAGGCGCTAAACCTAACGTTGACTTAGGTAACTTACCAGTTATTTTAGCACCAACAGAAGTTATGGATGGTGGTATCCATGCGTTAACATGTATTGGACCAGCTTCAAAAGAAACTTCTCGTCATTATTGGCGTGAACCATTAGTTCTTGAAGCAATGAATGATGAAGAAATTGACTTAGTTGGGGTTATGTTTGTAGGTTCTCCTCAAGCAAACTCTGAAAAATACTATGTCTCAAAACGTTTAGGTATGACAGTTGAAGCAATGGGTATCGATGGTGCTATTGTAACAACTGAAGGATTTGGTAATAACCATATCGACTTTGCTTCACATATTGAAGAAGTTGGTAAACGTGGTATTCATGTTGTTGGTGACACTTATAGTGCTGTTCAAGGTGCTTTAGTTGTTGGTAACAAACAAATGATCGCAATGGTTGATAACAACAAATCTAAACAAGGTATTGAAAATGAAATTCTTTCAAATAATACGTTATGTAAAGAGGACGCAATCCGTGATTTAGCTATGCTTAAAACACTTATGGGTGGCGGAACTATTAAAGAAGCTGAACGTAAATGGAATCCTAATGTGAAAGAAAATAACATTGAAGTCATTGAAAAAACACTTGGCCAAAAGGTTGAACGTGTTGAAAATGAACAAATCTTACCTAAGAGTAAAAAACGTCAAGAGATTTACGAAAAAGAATAATTAAATCGTAGGTGAGAAGATGGATAGAATAGATCAATTAAAATACTTATCGACAGAGAGAATGTTTGAAGGCGTTCTAGTAGATATTACCGATGCAAGTGTTACGATTGATATTAAAGGTCGTTTGGGACAGTTTAAAATTCCTAGAAGAATGTTAATTTCAGAATATGATGTAAAAATTGGCCAAGAGGTTGGTTTTATGATGTCATATCCAGAAGTTTTAGATGAAAATCCTAACGAACATTATGTCAACGCAATAACAGAACATCAAAGAAGACAAGAAAATATGATGAAAACACGAGAGGAGATTTAAACCATGAGTTTAACGGTTTTTGAAGGTTTACAATCAGAAATTTATGTACCTATTACACCAAAATCAATTTTTACTCCTGTGAAAAAAGAGTTAAAAGAAATGCGTGTAGCAATGGCAACAGCAGCCGGAGTACATTTGAAAACAGATGCAAGATTTAATTTAGCAGGGGATACTTCTTATAGAGAAATTCCAGATACTGCAACAACAGACGAATTAATGGTGTCTCACGGTGGTTATGATAATGCAGACGTTAACCGTGACGTGAACGCTATGTTCCCAATCGATCGCTTACATGAACTTGCTAAGGAAGGCTTCATTAAAGAAGTAGCACCTATGCACTTTGGTTTCATGGGTGGTGGGGGAGACCAAGAAGCATTTCACGATGTAACTGGTCCAGAAATTGCTCAAAAATTAGTGGACGAAGGCGTCGACGCAGTTGTTTTAACAGCTGGTTGAGGGACTTGCCACAGAACTGCCGTGATCGTGCAGAGAGCTATTGAGGAAGCAGGAATTCCTACAATTTTAATCGCCGCATTACCTCCAGTAGTGCGTCAAAATGGTTCACCTAGAGCGGTTGCTCCACTTGTACCAATGGGTGCAAATGCTGGGGAACCACATAATATTGAAATGCAAACAGGTATCTTAAAAGATACATTAAAAGAATTAGTAGCAATTGAAACTCCAGGAAAAATTGTTAGTTTACCTTACGAGTACATTGCACACGTTTAAAGGGTAAGGGTTAGTAGTTATTGAAATGAAAGCTGGGTTGAATGATGAGTCAGAAAGAATTAAAAATTAAAGCTTTTCATATGAACACAGTTACATCAGGAGATAAGTTTCAATTAGACCCAAATGCCTTACAAATTAAAACCAATCATTCTTTTGAAGAAGAAGATATTAAGCAAATGACAATCCAGCTTTTAACTCCTAAGCATCACGATGTTCGCACCAACACAATTATGGATATTATTCCAATATCCACAAAAGTGTTGGGGCAACTTGGTGATGGAATCACGCATACCTTAACGGGTGTTTATGTTGTGTTAACAGGAGCGATAGAAGATGGAGAACAAATGCATGAATTTGGTTCTTCAGAAGGAATTTTGTCAGAGAATTTACAACTGAACCGTGTAGGAACGCCTACAGATGATGACTATATTATCCATATAGATATGCTAGCTTACCCTGAGGCAAAATTCACACGCGAGTTATGTTTAAAGATGTTTGAAATTACTGACAATTATATTCAAGAAATAAGAGAAGCACTAAAAATGATGGATGGACGAAATGCTACGGAAGTACATACCTTTGTTGAAACATTTAATGAAGGTAAACCTAGAGTTGCACTTGTGAAACAGGTAGCAGGTCAAGGTGCTATGTATGACACAATGGTATTTCCTGATGAACCAAGTGGTTTTACAGGCGGAACATCAATTATTGATATGAACAATGTGCCAGTTATTATTTCACCAAATGAATATCGTGATGGTGCCATAAGAGCTATGGTCTGATGTTATTGTGAAAAAGAAAGTGGGATATCTATGGGAATAGGACCTTCAACGAAAGAAACTACCCTACACCATTTTAGAGATCCATTAGTTGATTGTTTATCTAATGATCCAGATATTAACTTTTTAGGAGTTGTAGTAGTAGGAACCCCGCAAAGCAATAAAATGAAACATTTTGTGGGAAACAGAGCAGCAACTTGGGTAAAAAGTATGGGTTGTGATGGAGCAATCGTTTCAACGGATGGCTGGGGTAACTCAGATGTTGATTTTGCCAATACATTGGAAGAAATAGGAAAACGTGATGTCAGCGTAATCGGTTTGAAGTTTATCGGAAAACAAGCGAAATTTGTAGTTGAGAATAGTTATACTGATTTTGTCCTTGATTTTAATAAATCCGAACAAGGGATTGAAACGGAAGTCGTAGGAGAAAATACAATTGATTATCGCGACGCAAATAAAGCGCTTGCATCAATTAAATTAAAAATGAGAAAAGATAAAAGGTAATTAACTTTTTGGAAGGGAGTTTTATAAAAAATGAAATTTTCAAAAATGATGACAGCTATTGATACACATACAGCTGGAGAAGCAGCTCGTTTAGTTATTGGGGGAATTCCAAAATTCCCAGGAAAAACAATGGCTGAAAAGAAAGAATATTTAGAAACACAAAAAGACTATTTAAGAACGTCAATTATGCATGAGCCTAGAGGACATAATGAAATGTTTGGGGCATTTATTTGTGAGCCAGTTCACGATGAAGCGGACTACGGTATTATCTTTATGGATGCTGGTGGTTACTTAAATATGTGTGGACATAATACAATTGCAGCAATGACTGCTGCTGTTGAAACTGGTTGGGTAGATGTAGAACCTGGTCAAAGAGAAGTAAAAGTTGTTCAAGATACACCTGCAGGAATTGTTCATGGAGAAGTACATTTAAGTGAAGATTACTATGCAGAATCAGTATCTTTTGAAAACGTTGAATCATTCCTTTATAAAGAAGGCGTGAAAGTTAATGTACCAGAAATTGGTGAATTAACAATTGATATTTCTTTTGGTGGTAGCTTCTTTGCTATTCTTCCAGCAGCTGATTTAGGCTTAGAAATTAAACCTGAAAATGCATCTAAATTCTCAGATTTAGGAATTAAAATCAGAGATGCAGTAAACGAACAAATTGAAATCCAACATCCTACGTTAGAACACATTAAAACAGTTGATTTAGTTGAAATCTATGGACCAGCAACTAGTCCTGATGCAACTTATCAAAACGTTGTTGTTTTTGGTGATGGACAAGTTGACCGTTCACCATGTGGTACTGGAACAAGTGCTAAATTAGCAACTCTTTATGCGAAAGGTGAAATGGGCGTTGGCGATACATTTGTTTACGAAAGTATTTTAGGAACTAAATTTAAAGGGGAAGTTGTACGTACAGCTGACTTAGGTGATTACAAAGCAATCATTCCTCGCGTATCAGGTTCAGCAAATATTAACGGATTTAATACATTTTTAATTGATCCAAAAGATCCTCTTAAAGATGGATTTGTTTTAGGTTAGATAGAAAGGAAGAACACATATGGTAGCAGTATTATTAGGTATTTTAGGTTTATTACTTCTTTACTATACAGTCTTCTTAGTAAAAGATTTAATCGCAAACAAATCTAATTTAGGAAATGAAAGTCTTCCGATAGCTGTCGGAATAGGCTTTGTTACAGACTTTTTGGATACTTTAGGAATTGGTAGTTTCGCACCAACGACAATGTTATTTCAATTAACAAAATACATGGATGATGATAAAAAAATTCCAGGAACGCTTAATATAGCTCATACAATTCCTGTAATGATTGAAGCATTTATCTTCATTAAAGTAGTAGATGTTTCACCAGTTACTTTATTATCCCTTGTATTTGCAGCAATTGTAGGTTCTTGGGTAGGCTCTAAAACTGTAGCTAAATTACCTGAAAAGAAAGTACAACTTTATATTGGGTTAGCTTTAGTTGTAACTGCCTTTTTAATGGCAGCTAGACAATTAGGTTGGCTTGATATGTTAGGTGCTGGTAATACAGCAACAGCTTTAACTGGTATTAAATTAGTTATTGGTGTTGTAGGAAACTTCATTTTTGGTGCTTTAATGACAATTGGTGTTGGACTTTATGCACCATGTATGGCAATGGTTTATATGTTAGGACTTAATCCATTGATTGCATTTCCAATTATGATGGCTTCTTGTGCTGGTTTAATGCCAGTTGCTGGAGTTGAGTTTATTAAAAACGGTAATTATTCAAGAAAAGGAACAATTGGTATCATTATTGGTGGTGTTATTGGGGTAGCAATTGCAGCTAACTTTGTTACTAATATGCCAATGGATGTTTTAACTTGGGTTATTATTGCCGTTATTATTTATACAGGTATTACTTATATCTTAAAGAGCAGAAAAACAGCAGCATAATATATAATAAGTTCGAAAATAAAGCTCTTTTTAACCTTTATTTTCGTTCTTTTTTATTTTATCCCTTAAAATAACAATATAATAGCGTTTTTATGGTATTGTTATTTTAGTAGATAATAGGAGATGACAATATGGAAAATTCAGAACAATTAATTGTATGTGGTGGATGTAATGCAAAAATTGGACCAGGAGATTTAGGTGATTTATTAGCAGATCTACCAAAAGTAACGAGTGATAAATTATTAGTCGGTTTCGAAAATACAGATGATGCAGCTGTTATCAAAATAAGCGATGATCAAGTATTGATTCAAACCCTGGATTTTTTCCCAACTATGGTAACAGATCCTTATCTTTTTGGAAAAATTGCAGCAGCCAACGCTTTAAGCGATATTTACGCTATGGGTGGAACCGTCTTATCAGCCCTGAATATTGTTGCTTTTCCAGAAGAAAAAGATTTTCATATATTAAAAGAAATTTTAAGAGGTGGAGCTGAAAAGGTTCAAGAAGCTGGTGGTATCTTAGCGGGAGGTCATTCAATTCATGATCATTCGGTAAAATACGGTTTATCAGTAACAGGAACAGCACGCCCAGAAGAAGTTTTAATGAATAATGCTGGTCAAATAGGAGATCATTTGATTTTAACTAAACCACTTGGTGTAGGCGTAATTACTACAGGGTATAGTGTAGGAGAAATTAGTCAAGAGGCATTTGAAGAGGCAACTGGTTATATGCAGACCCTTAATAAGTATGCGATGGATATTGCTAAAAAATACCCAGTTAATAGTTGTACAGATGTGACAGGTTTTGGTCTATTAGGCCATCTACATGAGATGCTTCATGGAGAATTTTCAGCAGTGATTGAAAGTAACAATTTACCTTATTTTAAAGAGGCCTATACTGGAGCTAAAGAATTTATTTTAACAGCAGGAGGTCAACGTAATCGAAACTATTTAGCTGATTTCGTGTCTTTTGAAATAGATGATTTTGGTATTGAGGAATTATTATTTGATCCTCAAACGTCAGGTGGTCTTCTTATTAGTATTGCTGAGGATGAAGCAGAAAATTTAGTTAAAGAATTAATAGAAGCAGGAATTCCTGCTAAAGATTTTGGTCAAATTATTGAAAAAACAACTAATGAAATGATTGTTAAATAAGAAAGGTGAGATAATTATGTTTGAAATAGATGCAAGAGGAATGGCTTGTCCATTACCAGTTATTAAAACTAAAAAAGCCTTAAAGGAAAATGAAAGTGTTAAAACAGTTGTAGATAATGACATAGCGACTCAAAATTTAAAAAAATTAGCAGAACAATTAGGATTAAACTATACAAGAGAAGAACTTTCAGCAACTCATTTTGTGGTAATAATTAGTAAAGATGGGGCTGAAATTGAGATTCAAGAGACTCCTGAGGTAGAAAATTTAGTATCAGAAAAAATTGGTTATACCGTAGCAATTGACACGGCAGTTATGGGAAGAGGCTCTGATGAATTAGGAGCTAATTTAATGAAAGCATTTGTTTATTCATTATTAGAGCAAGATGAATTGCCTGAAACCATTATTTTTTATAATGGCGGCGTTAAACTTGCTGTTGAAGGCTCAGATGTTTTAGATGATTTGAAGCAAATGGAAGAACAAGGTGTGACTATTTATGCTTGCGGCGCTTGTTTGAATTTTTATGGATTAACAGAACAACTTGCAATTGGTGAAGTAACTAATATGTATCGTATTGTAGAAATGATGAGTTCAGCCATTAAAGTGGTTAAACCTTAGGAGGATTTGAGATGAAAGAGTACGGTGTTCTATTATTTGAATCAACCCATCATGCAATGGAGGCAGAAAAGCATTTGAAAGAATTAAACTTACCGGCTCGAATCATTTCAACACCAGAAAAGATAAAGGCTAGTTGCGGATTTTCTTTAAAATATGAGATTGATTCAGAAGAAGAAATTTTAAATTTACTTAATCAAGAGAAAGTTTTATATGAGGCGTACTATCATGCAAGTGGTAAAGGTCTTAACATGACGTATAGAAAGGTTGGCTAGGGCTTATGGCAGATATTGTAATTGGAACCGCAGGACACATTGACCACGGTAAAACAACATTAATCAAAGGATTAACAGGTATTGAAACAGATACGACAAAAGAAGAAAAAACTAGAGGCTTATCGATTAATTTAGGCTTTGCTTATTTAGATTTACCGAATAAACAACGTGTGGGTATTGTTGACGTTCCAGGACATGAAAAATTCATCAAAAACATGGTTGCAGGTCTTCCAGGAATTGATTTAATTTTACTGGTAATTGACGCAGCTGAAGGAATTATGCCACAAACCAAAGAACATATTGATATTTTGAGTTTATTAGGAATTCAACATTTCATGATTGTGTTAACGAAGTGCCAAACAGTGGATGAAGATTTAAAAGAATTGGTAAAAGAGGATATTAGAGAGCAGTTGGCTGATACAGCATTAAAAGACGCTCCTTTGATTGAAACAGATGCAGTTGAGAAGATTGGATTAGATGAATTGAAATTAGCTATCCAAGACTTGGCTGAAACCATTCCAGAAAAAACAGTTCAAGAAGTGGGGCGTTTAAATGTGGACCGTGTCTTTTCAGTTAAAGGATTTGGAACGGTTATCACAGGAACATTGATTGATGGTACATTCCGTGTAGGAGATGAATTAACGGTCTTTCCAAGTGGTAAAAAAACAAAAATTAGAACGATTCAAGTTCATGAAACTGATAAAAAAGAAGCTTTTTCTGGTCAAAGAACAGCCCTTAATTTAACTAATATCTCTAAAGATGAAATTTCCCGTGGAGATGTTTTAACTAATGGAGCAGCACTTGAAGCAACATGGATGCTTGATGCTAAAGTAAGTTGTTTGGAAGATGTTAAATTCGGTTTTAGCCTTTGGGATAGAGTACGAGTTTTAATTGGAACGCAAGAAGTCTTTGCTCGCTTGGTTCCAATAGGACAAGAAAGAATTGAAGCAGGGGAAGAAGGTTTTGTCCAATTACGTTTAGAAGAACAATTAGCTGTTAAAACAGGTGATCGTTTTATTATGAGAGCTTATTCTCCAATGGTTACTATCGGTGGAGGGCAGATTTTAGATGCGGTACCTAGTAAACATCGTCGATTCAAACAAGATGTTCTAGATAGCTTGAAGGTTAAAGAAGAAGGTAACCTAGATCATTTGATTTTAGATTTCTTATTAAATCAACAGGCTATTGTTGGTAGTTTGAAAGATATCTGTGATTATATGAATCTTCCAAAAGAAACAGTACAAGGAATGCTTGAGACGTTGTTAGAGGAAAAACTATTAATTCAACTATCTGAAACAGAGTGGATTCATGTAAATAAACTTCAACAAATTGAAAAAATGATTTATCAAGAACTTGAAACGTATCATAAAGCTTTTCGTTTAAGACCTGGTATGCCGTTAGAAGAAATTCGCTCAAAAGTAAAACAATTCTTAACACCAAAGCAGTTAGATAAATTAGTAAAATTATTTGTCGAACAAGGCGTTTTCCAATTAAATAATCATCGGTTATCTCATTCTGATTTTAAAGTTGAACTTAATAAATACCAAGAAAAAGTAAAAAATGACATTGAGAAAAAACTTGAAAAATCTGGTTTTACACCAATCAAGAAAGAAGAACTTGAAGCTCTAGATGCTAAGAATGGTCGCGATGTATTAGAAATGTTGGAAGATCAATCGGTAGTCTCTTTAACGTTTGAATATGTTATTAGTAAAAAATATTATTTGAAATCAGTCGATTTAGTCAAAGATTTTATTCAGAAAAACGGTGCAATGACTTTAGCAGATTTTAGAGATATGACAGATTCTAGTCGGAAATCCTCAATGCTTATTTTAGAGTATTTAGATGAGAAAAAAGTAACTAAACGAGTTGAGAATACAAGAGAACTAATGGAAGGTTAGGTGAAAATGCGATGTCAATTTATTTTGATAATGCAGCAACAACAGCGATTAAACCAAAAGAGGTAGCGCAAGCTGTTTGTGAAACCCTTCTTTCTGGTGAATTTGGCAATCCTGCTCGTGGCAGTCATGATTTTTCCTTAAATAGTTTTAGAGATGTTTCTATGGTTAGACAACAAATTAAAGAGTTATTAGAAGCTAGTAATCAATATGAAGTCGCGTTTACTAATAATGCCACCTTGTCCCTTAATATGATGATTAAAGGTCTCATTGGAGAAGGTGAGCATGTTGTAACAACTTCTTGGGAACATAATGCGGTTCTTAGACCTCTATATCAATTAGCTGAAGAAAAAAAAGTAACTTTTGATGTGGTACCAAGTGACTTAAAAACAGGTATGTTAGATTTTGATTTTTTAGAAAAAACAATAAAAAAAGAAACAACAACTTTACTAGTTACTCATGGCTCGAATGTAACAGGAAATATTATGGATTTAAAGAGAGTTAAAAAAATAGCTCAGAAACATCAACTAAGGCTAATTATTGATGGCTCGCAAACGATGGGACAATATCCTGTTTCTTTAGAAGATGGGATCATTGATGCTTTTTGTTTCACTGGTCATAAATCTTTATATGGTCCAACAGGTACTGGCGGTATTTGCTTAAAAAGAGAACTAGAAAAAGATTTAACACCACTAATTTCAGGTGGTGACGGGATGCAAACTTTTTCTAAAATCCAACCAAGAGAGTTGCCAATTCTTCTTGAAGCTGGCACATTGAATGTAGCAGGTATTAAGGGGTTAGGGGCTGGTATTGATTATGTGAATCAACGTGGGGTGAAAGCAATTCATCAATATGTTAACGATCTTGCTAATGTCTTCATTTCAGGGATTAAAGACAATCCCTTAATTGAAATCTATGGTGATTTTACAGCTGAAAGAGCAGGTGTGGTTTCGATTAATCTAAAAAACATTGATTCGGCAACTGTGAGTGATGTTCTTTGGGAGGATTATGGGATTGCAATAAGACCTGGCTATCATTGTGCTCCACTAATGCATGAAGCTTTAGGAACAAAAGATCAAGGAACATTACGTTTTTCATTTTCTACTTTCAATACTTTAGAGGAAGTTGAAGTAGCGATTAAAGCAATAAATGAATTGAGTAAGGAAGTGACAGCGTAATGGTCGATTTTAAACAATTAGCTAATTTACCTTCTGTAGATTATTTGTTAAAACATCCAGATTTAAAAGAACGAGTTAAAGAATCTCCGAATGTGTGGAAAGAGACAATTAGGCATTTGCTGGAAAATATCAGAAATAGTTTTGTTTCGAATGAACTAGTGAATCTACCCACTGAAGAAGAAATTATTCATATGATACTTAATGAGAAAAAAGATACAGATGACTTTTCTCTAAAACGTGTTATTAATGCAACCGGGACAATCGTTCATACAAATTTAGGGCGTTCTCTTTTAAGTTCAAGAGTTAAGGAACAACTTGAAACCTCAGCTTTTTCTTACTCTAATTTAGAGTATAACTTAGAAAAAGGTGAGCGCGGTTCTAGATATCAACATTTAGAAAAAATTATTCAAAAACTAACAGGTGCTGAGGATGTTGTTGTTGTTAACAACAACGCAGCAGCTGTGATGCTTGCTTTAAGTACATTAATTCCTAACAAAGAGGTTGTTATTTCTAGAGGTGAGTTAGTTGAAATAGGTGGCTCGTTTCGAATTCCAGAAGTAATCGAATTAAGTGGTGGGATGATTAAAGAAGTAGGTACTACTAACAAAACACATTTAAAAGATTATGAAAAAGTGATAACAGAAGAAACAGGAGCTATCATGAAAGTTCACACAAGTAACTACCGCGTAATCGGTTTTACTGAGTCACCAGAAATAACTGAATTGGCTGAACTAGCGCATAGTCACGACATTCCTCTTATTAATGATTTAGGCAGTGGTTTACTAATAGATATGCAACAATTTGGTTTGCCATACGAACCGACGATTAAAGAAAGTCTGGATCAAGGCTGTGATGTGGTTATGTTTAGTGGCGATAAATTGCTTGGTGGCCCTCAAGTTGGTGTGATTGTTGGGAAAAAAGAATTTATTGAACCAATGAAAAAAAATCAGCTGTTAAGAGCGTTAAGAGTAGATAAATTAACATTGAGTGCCCTAGAAGCAACGCTTTCTCTTTATTTAGAACCAGAAGTTGCAGTTCAGGAAATACCAACACTTCAAATGATTAGTAAAAGTTATGAAGAGTGTCTAGAAGAGGCAAAATCTTTTGAAGAAAAACTAAGCTCAACTAAATGGCCAATTCAAATTAAACGTGAAGCTGGAAAGAGTCAAGTTGGCGGAGGTTCTTATCCAGAATACCAGCTTTCAACTGAGTTAGTAGGTATTTCAAGTGACGATTTAAGTACAACACAATTGGAAGAAAAATTAAGAAAAAATGATTTACCAATTATCACTCGTGTAAAAAATAATTGTGTTTGGTTTGATGTACGAACCATTAGAGAAGGCGAAATGGAAGAAATCATGCAGCAGTTAACTCATATTTTTCAATAATTAAATAGAGAAACATGAAACTAGTTATGACTAATCAAATTTTTGATTAGTATAACTAGTTTTTTTAGACTAAAAAAATTGATTTTTCTGATAATTCATGTATGATAGGTTTTAAAAATAAAATTAAGGAGGCACATGATGACATTACGATCAATGACAGCAGAAGATAACGAAGGGGTAAAACAGTTAATTCAATCATCTTTGAAATCTTTAGGGCTTGATAAACCAGGAACGGCATACTTTGACCCAGAGTTAAATAATTTATTTTCATTTTATGATAAGCAACCAAAATCAGCTTATTGGGTGGTAGAAGAAAATGGAGTGATTGTTGGTGGTGTAGGAATTGCTCCTTTTAATGAAACCACATGTGAACTTCAAAAATTATATGTTGATGCTTCTCAACAAGGAAAAGGTTTAGCAAAACTATTGATGGATCAAGCTTTGTCTTTTGCAAAAGATAATTATGAAGCATGTTATTTAGAGACCCATTCTGATTTAGGAGCTGCTTGCCATTTATATGAAAAATATGACTTTGATTTATTAGAAAGCCCGTTAGAAGGATCTGTTCATTCCTTTATGGATAAGTGGTATTTAAAAGGGTTTACTTCTTAAGTTTACTTAGAAATTTAGAGAATAGGTGTTATAATTGTTAGTGTTAGGCGGTGGAAGAATGGCAAAAAAATACACGAAACAATTGATTCACGATACCTTTATTCAAATGCTAAACGATGAACCACTTAAACGAATTACAGTAAAAGATTTAGCTCTTGCCTGTGAAATTAATCGAAATGCTTTTTATTATTACTATGCGGATATTTATGAGTTGTTATCTGAAATTTTTGAAACTCAAATTCAATTGGTAGTAGATGAGTTTAATGATACAAATTCCTGGGAAGAAAGTTTTATTAAGGCAACAGATTTTGCGTTAGCTAATAAAAAAGCTATTTATCACGTTTATGATTCAATGCAACAAGATGAGTTAATTAAATTTATTTATGACGTTTCAGGCAATATGATGACTGACTATATTAAAAGAGAAAATGAATCTATTCAGGCAACAGAAGAAGATCAACGTTTAATTGTGAGCTTTTATCAATGTGCTCTTTCTGGGATGGTTGTTGCGTGGCTAGAAACAGGTATGAGAGGCGAGCCTAAAGAAATCATTGAAAGAATTGGTTATTTATTTGATGGTAATATTGCGCTCTCTTTAAAAAGAAGTATTTCAGATAATTATAAAAACTAGGCATATGAATCTTAGTGCCTAGTTTTTATACAAATTAAACGAGTGTCTTATTTTTAGACATTCGTTTTTTGTGTCTAATGATTATCAATTGATCTAGGATTATACTAATTGTGTTGAAGGAAATTAGATAATTAGAAAGTGGGAATTGATCATGGAACTTAAAACATTTGATCCTAGATTAACATTAACAAACGGAAGCTATCATTCATTGGTTCAAGCCAGAAAACCTGAAGGCATTGAAAATAAGAAAGCTTATTTGATTGGTACTGGTATTGCTTCATTAGCAGCAGGTTGTTTTCTAATTAGAGATGCCCATATGGATGGTAGTAAGATTGTCTTTTTAGAACAATTAGATAAAGCAGGCGGTTCTTTAGATGGAAACGTTAGACAAAATGCTGGTTACGTTGCTCGTGGTGGACGAGAAATGGGACATCATTTTGAAGTACTTTGGAGTTTATTTAGTTCTTTACCGGCAACAGAAGATCCAAGTATGAGTGTTTTAGATTACTTTTATTATACTAATTATGATGATCCTAACTACAGTAATTGCCGTGTGACTGAAAATCGTGGTGAAAGATACGATGATGGCAAGTTTAACCTTGGACAAGACTTGGCTAAAGAGTTAGCTGAATTTGTGATGATGAGAGATGAATTATTAGAAAATAAAACAATAGAAGATATTTTTTCAAAAGAATTATTAGAGAGTGATTTTTGGTTATATTGGAGAACAATGTTTGCCTTTGAAAATTGGCATAGTGCTCTAGAAATGAAACTCTATATGAATCGTTTTATTCATCATGTGGACGGTTTACCAGATTTATCTGCTTTACAGTTTTCAAAACATGATCAATACACATCATTTGTTCTTCCAATGGTGAAATATTTAGAAGAACATGGTGCAAAATTTGAATATGGTGTAACTGTTGATAATGTTATTTTTGATATTAATGATCAACATAAAGTAGCTAAAAAAATAGTAGCAAGTGATGCTAATGGAAAAGATGCTTCTATTAATTTAACAGAAGATGACTTGGTTTTCATTACTAATGGATCTATTACAGAAGCTTCTGGTTATGGGGATGATCAAACACCTGCTCCATTTAATCGTGAATTAACAGGTTGTTGGAATTTATGGCAAAATATCGCTGAGCAATCACCAGAATTTGGTAAACCAGAAAAATTCAACTTTGATTTGGAAAAATCCAATTGGGAATCTTGTACAGTTACGTGTCATAATGACAGGGTACCAAAATACATTGAAAAAATTACTAAACGTTCCCCTTATGGAGGTAAAACAGTCACAGGAGGTATTGTTACAGCGAAAGACTCATCTTGGCTACTTAGCTGGACTATTAATCGTCAAGAACAATATGTTGAACAACCAAAAGAAGATGTTATTGTATGGGTATATGGGTTATTCTCAGATGTTGAAGGAGACTATATCAAAAAAACAATGAGAGATTGTACAGGTAAGGAAATTACTAAAGAATGGTTGTATCATATGGGAGTACCAGTCGGTGAAATTGATGAACTTGCCGAAACTTGTACAGCAGTTCCAGTTATGATGCCTTATATTACTGCACAATTTATGCCAAGAGAACAAGGAGACCGTCCGTTTGTCGTTCCAAGTAAAGCAGTCAATTTTGCCTTTTTAGGTCAGTTTGCTGAAACGTTGGATAATCCAGGAAGAGATACAGTATTCACGATTGAATATTCAGGTAGAACAGCAATGGAAGCAGTTTATGTCTTAACTGGAGTAGAAAAAGGAGTGCCAGAAGTCTTTAATTCAAGATATGATGTTCGTTATTTACTTTATGCGGGACTAAGCTTACTTGATGGAGAAACACCAGATATCAAATTACCACATCTTGTAAAACATGAATTAACTAAAAAAATAAAAGGAACTGATATTGAGGCTCTTTTAGAAGAATATCATATTATTTAAAAGCAATAAAAATCACCAAAGTGCTAAAAAGCATTTTGGTGATTTTTTAAATTATTCTTTATCAATAATAAATCGTGAGTGGGTACCTCGACCCACAATATCTTCATCTGAGGTTGCTGTAACAGAAAATGTTACTTTTTTTCGATCAATATCAATAACAACTGCTTTTACATGGACAACTTGTCCTACTCGTAATGATTTATCATGAGAGACATTGACATGAGTTCCAACAGATGTTTGATTTTCAGGTAATGTTTCTTTTAACAAACGATAACTAGCTGACTCCATTTCCTGGATCATATCTGGTGTTGAAAAGACATCAGGTAAACCTTCTTCAAATCTAGAGGCTATATTTGTTTCATTAACTGTAATTTCTTTTTCAAAAGACAAGCCAATATCAAGTGTCATACTAACAGCTCCTTTAATTTAACAAGATTAATACTATCTTACCTTTTAATGAGGTTCTTTTGGGAGTTTATTAGTGTGTTTTAATAAATATTGTTAACGCTTACTTCTGAGTGTATGATGAAACATAAGGAGTAAGTCGAAAGGATGTTTAGTATGTTAGAAAACACAAAATTAATTCATGGTTATCCTGTTGTGGATAAATATACAGGAGCAGCATCAATACCAAAATATCAAACGTCAACATTTAATCAAAAGGATGTCTTTGAAAAACAAGATTATAGTTATACACGTTTTGGAAATCCAACGGTAGCAGCTTTAGAAGAAGGAATTGCAACACTTGAAGGAGCAAAATACGGTTTTGCATTTTCATCAGGTATGGCAGCTATCTCTACTGTTTTAATGTTAATGGAAACAGGCAATCATATTATTGTCCCAAATGAAGTTTATGGAGGAACCTGTCAGTTTGTTAAAGACATCTTACCAAGCTATCATATTGAATCATCATTTGTTGACTATAGTGATATTGAAACTGTTGAAAAAGCTATTTTACCAAATACGAGAGTTTTATACATTGAAACACCATCAAATCCACTTTTAAAAGTAGCTGATATCAAAAAATTAGTTGCTCTTGCTAAAAAACATGAATTAGTAACAATTATGGATAATACGTTTATGACGCCTTTATACCAAAAACCACTTGAATTAGGGGTTGATATTGTTATTGAAAGTGCGACAAAATTTTTAAATGGCCACAGTGATGTTGTCGCTGGTTTAGTGGCGCTAAATGACGAACGAATTGCTGAGCAGTTAACTGTCTATCAAAAATCATTTGGCTCAATCTTAGGAATAGAAGATGCTTGGCTTATATTAAGAGGAATGAAGACAATGGGAATCCGAATGGAAAAAAGTTGTCAAAATGCAGCAACGATTGCTGAATTTTTAGAAAAACATCCTAAAATTGAGAAGGTATTCTATCCAGGACTAAGTAGTCACCCAGATTCAGACGTTCATCTAAGTCAAGCGAAAAATGGGGGAGCTGTTTTATCCTTTGAATTAGGTAGTGAGGAAAACGTTCATACTTTTACAACGCATTTAAACTTACCGATAATTGCTGTTAGTTTAGGTGGAGTTGAATCTATTGTTTCTTATCCTCGTACGATGTCTCATGCCTGTATATCTGAAGAAGAACGATTAAAACAAGGTGTGACACCTGGTTTACTACGCCTTTCTTGTGGTATTGAAGATACAGAGGATTTACTGACTGATCTTGAACAAGCATTAAGTTACCTTTAAATAACATTAAAATAGAGCAAACGTCCTGTTTGCTCTATTTTTTTTACTTTTAAACCAAGATAAATCTAATTAGTTTTTATTTTATTGGCTTAAATAAGGTATAATAAAGGATAATAAATATTTAAATAGGGAGTTTGTTCAGATGATTGTTTTGGAGAATGTTAAGAAAAGGTATGGAACTAAAGAAGCGTTAAAAGGATTATCGTTAACGATACCAGAAGGAAAGATATTTGGCTTTCTAGGTCATAATGGTGCTGGAAAATCAACGACCATTAAAAGTTTAGTAAGTATTACGATGCCAACATCAGGTGATATTTATTTTGATGGAAAAAATCTAAAGGAACATCGTTTAGAAATAAAAAAGAGAATAGGTTATGTACCTGATACGCCAAATATCTTTTTACAATTGACTGCAATGGAATATTGGAATTTAATTGCTGCTGCTTTTGATTTAGAAGAAACTGAAAAAGATAAGCAGATTCAAGTATTAGCTAATTTATTTGAGATTAATGCTCAAAAGCATAATCAGATTGATAGTTTTTCTCATGGGATGAGGCAGAAAGTCATTGTTATTGGTGCGCTATTATCAAATCCAGATATTTGGATTTTAGATGAGCCTTTACAGGGATTAGATCCTCAGGCTGCTTATGACTTAAAGCATTTGATGAAACAACATGTTGAACAAGGAAAAACAGTTATTTTCTCTACTCATATTTTAGATACGGCTGAGCAGCTATGTGACGAGTTAGCGATTTTAAAACAAGGAGAATTAATTTATAATGGTTCAGTGAGTGAACTTTTAGAAAAACATCCAGGGCAGTCTCTTGAAACCATCTATCTATCAATGATTGGTAGTAAACAGGAAGAAGAGATTGGAGGAAGAGTTGATGAACAATAAAAGACAATTAAAAGAACTCTTTAAAGTGAATTTACTTTATGCCAATCCTCAAGTAACTGATCAGTTAAGAAAAAAAGGTAAGTATGGAAATGATATCTTTAAAAGCATTTTACTTCAACAAGCATTTTTAGGAATTCTTTTTGTTGTTTTGTATGGGGCAAGTATGTTCATTATTGATTTTAGTACTTTACCAGGTGTTTTTACTAATTACATGGCCATGTTTGGTATTTTAAGTTTTTCTCAGGGTGTATCAGTTGTTTTTAATGTCTTTTTTGATAGTAAAGACTTTGAGGATTACTTGCCACTCCCCTTTAGTGAACGAAATATATTTCTTGCGAAGATGTTAATTGTTGGTTTTTTTCTATTGCCATTTTCACTCCCAATAATTGCTCTCTTTATTTTGACGGCCATTAGGAGTAGTGTGACTGCTATTTTGATGGTGCCAATCAGTATAGTCGTTTTTTTACTTTTCTTTGCTATTTTGTTAACTTTAGTTATTTGTCTAGTTTCTCTTTTGGTTCAAACAAAAGTCTTTAACCGTTTTAAAACGTTGTTAACAACTCTTTTAATGTTTATTCCAACAGTCGGAATGCTAGCTGGGATGATGTATTTGAATCACAAACAAAGTGAAGTTTTTGATTCAGGCGTTATTAAAGATCAAACAGTTATTCCTGTTTTAGATGTATTCCACCAACTACTAGTTTATCCTTTTTCATTAAAGAGTGTTATTGGAGTTTTAGGATTACTCGTCCTTTGTTTTGGCTTATCCTTTTTTATTAAAAAACGTGTACTACCAAGTATGCAAAATAATTATCAAACATTACAAGCTGCTCCTAAAACAACAAGTTATAAAGGTTTACGGAGTCAACTGATAAAGTATCACTTTAATCTAATTAAAAATCCAACTCTTCAAATGCAAATGTTGTCATCTTTAATTATTTTTCCGGTTATATTTTTAGTACCAATCTTGATTAATGGACAAGGTAATTTTAGCTTTTTAACGATTGACTACTTTATTGTTCTAGTTGTTGGAGGTATTCTTTTTTCTGCCTTTACGTTAGGAGCAAATTCATTGGCAAGTGTTATTATTTCATTAGATCAATCGAATCTTACTTTTATCAAATCGTTGCCTATTTCATTTAAAGAATATATTAAACTAAAATTCAATTTTGCTTTTATCTTACAGACAGTATTAAGTTCAGTTATCATATTAGCAACTTGTCTATTGGTTAAATTAAATGTTCTTTTAATGATAGGTATGTTAATTGGGAACTTTTTTGGTTGTTATGCTGGTACGTCTTACTACTTAAAGAGAGATTCCAAGTATTTATCGCTAAATTGGACAAATGTGAATCAATTATTTAACCGAGGGATGGGATCTTTTCAAGTTGTTGCTAGTCTTTTTGGTGTTATGTTAGTCGGTGGTATTATTATTCTTGTTTTAGTGACGATAATTAATATAACAACGCAGGTATTACTTGTTAATCTCGTTGGTCTACTTCTTTTAATTATTGTTCTAGTTGCTTATCAAATGTTTATTAATAAAAACTTTTGGAATGATTTAAAAGAATAGGATGAATCTCAATGGAGAAAGATATTTTAAATTTACTCGATACGCAAAATAAAATTATGTTAAATATTTTAGATTTGGTTTCTGAAAGCCACAGATGGTATACAGTTAATGAAATAAGTCATGAGCTAAATGTCGTTGAAAGAACTGTACAGCGTTATATTCATCGGTTGAAAGAAACAATCGACGATTACAATGAGGAACGAAATCATCACATTGCTCTTAGCTATGAAAAATACAAAGGTGTTTTATTAGAGATTGACAGTGGTAGTAATTACATGGAGCTAAAAAGTTATATTTTAGAAAATGACGAGACGATGAAAATTTTCAAATTAATTATTTTTGAAGAGTTTCAGTCAATTCAAAAATATGCTTCAACTTACTTTGTCAGTGAAAATGCGGTTAGAAAATCTTTAAAGAAGATAAAAGATTTTTTAGGTATTTACCATTTATCATTATCAAGAAGTACTTTTATTATTGAGGGTGAAGAAAAGCAAATACGATTAATTATCTATATTAGTGGATGGATTATCTTTAAAGGAGTCACTTGGCCATTTGATTTTATTAGTCAGGAAAAGATTTATTTGTCTGTAGATAGTTTTTCGGAGGAACTTAATCTAGGGTTTTCAATTATTCATAGAAAACAAATGGCCTATATGTTAGCCGTAAATATTTTAAGATTAAGAAAAAAACATGTTATTGAGATGGAAGAGGAATGGAAGGATTATGCTAATTTGCCTAAACTAATGGCTAATTTACCAGTCTTAAAAGAATTTGCTGATGATTATAATATTTATATTGAATCTGAACTCTACTTTTATTTGGTGTTGATTCAATTGAAAACTAAGTTTTATGAGTCAGAAAGATATCGCAAAAGCGTTTTTAAATATCATAAAAAAATGAATTCAACTGTCTATCGAATTACAGAACAATTTATGACTGATTTTCAGTCGGAAATTGCTGAAATTCCAGAAGAGTTAGAGGAACGTTTTTTTGTAACTGCTTTTTGTGCCCATTTATTCTGTCAGTTATTTAAGAGTATTCAGGTAGATATTGATGGCTATTTAATCTTTTCAGATCTAGAAAATGATTATCCTAATTTGTATGAAAAATTATCTTGTTTATTAAGAAAAATGGCTGAAGAAAATGATGCTGAACTTCTTTCAAAGGAAACTTTTTTAATCCAAAAATACATGTTACTTTTTTCATCAATTTCACAACTAACTTATTATGAACCAGAAATTCAAATTTTCCTTGATAGTGATTTACCATATTTTGTAAAGAGTAGTGTAACGGATCAAATTGTTAATCGTTTCAAATATGAATTTAATTTGACGTTTATTGAAGCAAATGACGAGGATTCAGCTGATTTAATATTGACAAATATTCCGAATGTGTTGGAGGAAGAATTAAGATTCTCTCATAAAGTTCATTTGTTCGAATTTCCTTTTAATCAAAGGGATTTCCTTGAAATTGAGAGGAAAGTAAGAGCAATTTCTCAAGAAAAGATATAAGACATTAAATAAGTTGTTTACAAGATTATAACCTATGATAGAATGGGAAATAGACAATAATATTGGCGGATGATTAAGTGTTTAGAAAAAAAGGATCGCATTTTTTATTAGCGACTCTTGTGTTAGGGAGTCTATCTGTTTCGACTACTGTTTTAGCGGAGTCAACTCAGGCAAGTGAAGTTAAAGAAACTAGCTCAACAATCGTTGGAGATGCAGTTGAGAAAGATTTAAATGGTACTACTGATTTAGAAGAAAAAAATCAACCTGTAGTACCGGAAGTTGAAGAAAAAGCTACAGAAGTTTCCATTGATTCAGAAGAAGTAAGTGAATCAGATGAAGCAGTTTTAGATGAAGAAGAGGATGAGTTTTATTATCCTACTAATCGCTCAGATTTAGAACCAAGTTTTAGAGCTTTCGCAGCTCCACGAGCAAAGGCAAAAGATGATAATTTATCTATTACTGATAAGAACAAACCTAGAGCGGACTTTATCGATATTTCTTCTCACAATTATGATATTTCAGTTGAAGAATTTAATATTATTCGTTCATATGGCGTAAAAGGAGTTGCGGTTAAACTAACAGAAGCGACTAGTTATCGAAATCCTTATGCCAAAAATCAAATTGCTAATGCAAAAGCAGCAGGTTTAATTGTTTCTGCTTATCACTATAGTTGGTTTGAAACGACTGCTCAAGCTAAAGCAGAGGCACAGTACTTTGCTAAAATGGCTAACGAGTTAGGTTTGCCAAAATCAACTCTTATGATTAATGATTTAGAAGACAACAAAATTAAATATAAAAATGGACATACTGAAAATGCCAAAGCATTTGAAAATGAGTTAAACAGACAAGGTTTTAGCCGAGTGAATCATTATTTAGGATTACATTGGATTAGAGAAAACCGTATTAACACTGCACAATTAGGAAATGAAAAAGTTTGGGTAGCAGCTTATCCTTTTACACCAACAAGTCAGCAACAACATACGCAATATGGTGCATGGCAATGGTCGTCAAAAATGACTTTCCCAGGTGTTCACGGAGTCTTTGATATTTCAAGTGATTACTATGGTAGTTATTCAGAACAAGCTATTAGTAAGCCGTTACCACCACAAGGAAATTATATTTCAGATGGTAGATACGTTGAAATTACTAAAAAGAACTATAGTAGATGGTCAAGCTTTGACTGGGACTTCAGAGGAAAAACAGATGAAATTTACGGTAAAATATTCCAAGCGAGAGGTCGTTATCAACATTTAAATGGTTCTACATACTTTTCTTTATATGATAACGAAGGCACTTGGTATGGCTATTTGAATGCTGATGCAACTACTGTTTTAAATGGACCACAAGGTAGATACATATCAGATGGCCGTTATGTTTCTATTAGTAAAGATAACTATACGATTTGGTCGAATTTAAACTTTAGTAGTAAAAAAGGGATGACAAAAGACGTTTACCAAAAAACGTATCAAGCTAAAGGACGTTATGAACATTTTAACGGAAGTACTTACTACTCACTTTATGATGGAAATGGTACGTGGATAGGTTACTTGAATGATGGCGGAGCTAAGACTATTCCAAATAGAAGTGGTGTTTATATATCAGACGGACGACATGTTACGGTTACAAAGAAAAATTATAATACTTGGCAAAATTTCTCTTGGAAAGTAAGAGAAAATTCAAGTGAGGTTCATGAGAAATCTTTTGTAGCTAAAGGGCGTTACGAACATTTAAATGGTTCAACTTATCTTTCTTTATATGATGAAAAAGATAGTTGGCATGGGTATATCAACATAAATGCAACTAAAGTGGGAGACGGCGCTCAAGGAGCGTATATATCAGACGGTAGATACGCTACAATTAATCAAAAAGATGAAATTTTATTTAATGATTTTAATTGGAAAGAGCGTAAGTCAACTAACGAGGTTTATGAAAAAACGTTTAATACACGTGGTCGTTACCAACACATGAATGGCAAAACTTATTACTCATTATATGATTCAAATGGTAAATGGCATGGTTATGCTGAATCTAGTCTTCTGAAGTTTGGTAATGGTAGACAAGGAGCATACATATCAGATGGTAGAACAGTCAAAATAACTAAAAAAAATTATAGCGTTTGGTCTAACTTTAGTTTTAAAACGGAGAAACATAATACAAGAAATCTTCTTAATAAAACTTTTGTAGCTAAGGGACGCTATGAACACTTTAATGGTTCAACTTATCTTTCGTTGTATAATAATAAAGATGAGTGGATGGGTTATTTAAACGCTAACGCTGCGGCATTTGAAGAAGTTATAGAAAAATAGTTTAAAAATAGGTAGAAAAACTTAAATTAGTTTTTCTACCTATTTTTTATTTTGTATAACGTTTCATTTTAACGGAAATAAATCGATTGAAGAAAGGTTCTTCTCTTTTTTGAACCCAATCTCTAAGAATCATTAACCAAAATAAACCCCAGGTAAATAGAGTAGCTAAAAAAAGAATTAATTGAGCAGAAACCGTATAGACATTGTCTGATTGTTTACTGTTCATAACTAAAGTAGCTTGGCTTAATAACGAAGGAAAATAAATCATTAAAAAGCGATAAACTAACTTATAGAAATCCTTTAGTGAAGTAACATCAAATTTAATTTTTACGATTTTACCACCAATCGTTTTACCATCTGTTATGATTGGAAAAATAACAATCATTAGAAAAATAAAAGCGGTATTGCACCAAAATAAGTAATTACCATGAAAAACAATCGTAGCAAATAGGCTTCCTAAAAATCTGGCAATAGCCATACTAACAAATATTTCGATTAACTGTGCTCCGTAAGAAGCTAATTGATGTTGGTCGTAATGCTTATCTTTTTGATGAATCTGATCTCGACTAGGGATCAACATAAGTAGTATAGGAGCAAAGAAAAAACCAATCATTCCACCTAATGTATTCATTAATAAATCATCTACATCAAATAAACGATACGGGTACGCATAATAACCGAATAAAGCTGTTAGTTGAGAGACTTCAAAGAATAAAGTAACAGAAAAAATAATTAAAAGAGCGAGATACCATTTGTTTACTTTCTTCAAGAAAAATCTGAGATAGACTCCTAGAGGAAATAATAAAGCTATATTGAAAGCTACCTCTAAAAAGGTGAAGGATTTAAATAAAGTAGGATAGGTTCGAATATTATTAGGAACAAATCCAGGAACTTGTTGGAAATTATGAATCATATTGAAGGGTTTTAATTGCGTAAAAACATGATCTTTAAATTCTAAATCGTTATTTCTGTTTTTAGGTAATGGCAAACTAACTAAGAAAAAGGCTGTCAAACAATAATAAATAAAACTAAAAATAATAACATTACGCCAAAAGTTAAAATAACCATATTTTCGATATTGATAAATAGTCCAAGGCATAGTACCTAAAAAAGCAATGACAAAAAAAGTGAAAAATGCTGTGGACAATGGAATAGCATATGAAGCCATTGGATACTCCTCCTTTAGTACTATCTTATAAAAGAGGCTGTCTGATGTACAGAAAAAATGACTAACATTTTTGTAAGGCGCACAAAGATGTTAGTCTTATTTAATTAATAATTATTCATTCTCATATGACGCCCAGAGTTGCGATGTCTTCCACGACCACTACCATTATCGTCGTGACAACCTCCTCTTCTACGACTAAAATTTTCTTCTTTAGAGCTGTCCTCTTCTTTTAATTCATCATAGTAATCACAATTTTCATTATGATACCCTTTTTTAGGTCCGTCACAACGATAAGAGTCGCCATTCATTTGATGCCCTTCTCGTTGACAATAGCTATTTTCTTCATTCCTAACTGGTTTATTTTCTTTAGGTGCCACAGTAGTCTCTGAACGATTCTGATTGGTAGTGCTTGCTAGAGTCATTGTACCAGCTACTAGAAAAATACCTATTAAACCTAAAATACTTGTTATAATAATTTTCTTTTTCATCTTAAACCTCCTATATATATTTGATATAGTAAGTATATAAGACAAATGTGGCAGAATTATGTCATAGTAAAAAAATAGCGGGAGAAAAACGATGAAAATACTAATTATTGAAGACAATCAGTCGTTAAGACAAATGCTAGGTCGCTTTTTAACAAATGAAGGATATAAAGTTTTTGAAGCAGAAAGTGGAGAAGAGGGACTAAAACTATTTTCTGAGGAAGTAATTGATTTAGTCCTACTAGATATCATGCTTCCAGGAATAGATGGGTTTGAAGTTTGCCAAGAAATAAGAAAACAGTCGATGGTACCAATTATTATGATTACAGCTAAAAGTGAGGATCATGATAAGATACTTGGTTTAGATGTAGGAGCAGATGATTATATCGTTAAACCATTTTCTCATCAAGAAATAGCAGCTAGAATTCGTGCTATTATGAGAAGAATTGAACCAAAAGGAAATCAAAAAAATATTCTTTCGGGACTAACTGTGAACCCAGAAACCTATGAAGTGAAATTATTTGAAGAATCAGTTCATCTAACTAAAAAAGAATTTGAGTTACTGCATCATTTGATTGAGCATCCAAATCAAATTTTTACAAGAGACCATCTTTTAGATAGTGTCTGGGGAATGGATTATTTTGGTGATTTTAGAACAGTGGATAGTCATATCAAACGACTTAGAGAGAAATTAAAACATGAAACTACTGTTAACTGGCAAATAAAAACAGTTTGGGGAAAAGGTTATTTACTTGAGGTATCTAAATAATGACTAAACGAAAAATTGTGACACGATTAATTCGAAACTATACGATTATTTTAGTTTTATTTGCTGGTGTTATGTTAACAATATTTTTTACCCTACTGAATAAACAAGAAAGTGAAATTCACTTAAATCAACTCCAAGAGCAAGGAGATACGATTGCCAAAAACATAGAAGAAAGTCAAATTGAAAATGAGGAAAGAGCAGAAGAATCAACAAGCAGGCATAGTCGAATGAGACATCGAATGGATCGACAATCTAGTACTCAATCCTATCTTGAATTAATTAGTCGCTTATCAAATGATGATATTTTTATCGTGGATGATTTTGGGAATCCTTTGTATAGTAGTAATCATATGAATCAAGAAGAACCAAAAGAGCTAGATGAAGAAGGACGATTTATTTTAGATAAAGTTCAAGGAGTAAAAGAGCCTGTTTTTTTTGAAAAAGGCACACTTAAGGACAATAATAGAATTGGTTACGGTGTTCCATTGAAAAATAAAGAGGGAAATGTGTATGGTAGTGTTATTGTTCTTTCGACTAAAAAAGGAAGCTTTACTCAATCTTTAGCAGATTATCGATTGTTGATTTGGAGCCTATTAATTGCTCTTTTAATTACCGTTCTTATTTCAATTGGTATGGCTAAACGTTTTGTTAAACCGATTCATGAAATGGGAGAATTTACAGATGAATTAATTAAACAAAATTATCAGTCAAGCCTTGATATCAAAACAAAAGATGAATTAGCAGAACTCGGAAGCAAATTGATTGTTCTAAAAAATCGGTTGTTGAATGCTCAAAAAGAACAAGATAATAAAGAAAGAAGTCAAAAATTGTTCTTATCTCAAATCTCTCACGAATTAAGAACTCCTGTTATGGTCATAAAAAATTCTTTAGAGACATTGAATGATGATTTTTTAAATGAATTCGAAAGAAAAGAGTATCTTTCTCATTTAATGGTTGAAATCGAACAATTGAACTTACTTGTTAATGATCTATTGGAATTAAGTAGATTACAATCAACAGAATTTTCTATAGTAGCAGAAGAGGTTAATTTAAACTATGTCGTTGAAGATGGAATCAGATCTTATCGTCCTATCTTGATTCAAAAAAAACAAGTGGTTAATTTTTCGAGTAACTTATCAGAAAGAGATGTCTTTATTGGTGATTACCAAAGACTCCTACAGTTAATCAAGATATTAATAGATAATGCATCGAAATACAGTGAGAAGGACCAAACTATTTTTATTGTAGTAGACAAAAGCTTGGATGAGATACAGCTAATTATTTCAAATAAAACAAATCAGAGATTGAATCAATCAGAATTAAACCATTTATTTGAAGCTTTTAATCGGGGGAATGTTCAAAATGAAAACGGGCATGGACTGGGCTTAACTATTGCTAAACAGATTACTAAAAGGCATGGTGGTGCCATTTCATTTAATGTTTTAGAGAATCAACAAGTAGAAGTGAGAATTAAATTTCCCCTGAAAAAAGAAAAAAAGTTATAAAAAAATGTTAATAATTAAGAAAAGAATGAGTCAAAGTCTTTAATTTATTGTCTTTTTCCAGTATACTTGTAAATTGATACGTTACATGTTTAAATAGCTTGTTATAGCTTTTTTAAATAACTAGATAGATGGAGGATTATAAAATGTGTGGATTTGTAGGATATATTAATCACCCAACAACAGCGTCAGAAACCCTAAAGAAAATGACAGATAGAATTGTCCATAGAGGACCAGATGATGAAGGTTTTTACCAAGATGAGACAATTTCAATGGGATTTAGACGATTATCAATTATTGACTTAGATCATGGTGCTCAACCAATGAGTAATCAAGATGATACGAAAGTATTGACATTTAATGGTGAAATTTATAATTATTTAGAATTAAGAGAAGAATTAATCGGACTGGGTTACAACTTTAAAACAGATGTGGATTCAGAAGTATTAATTCATGGCTACGATGCTTGGGGAGAAGGTTTACTAGACCGAATCCGTGGTATGTATGCTTTTGTTATTTATGACAAAAAAAATCAAGAAGTATTTGGAGCAAGAGACCATTTTGGAATCAAACCATTATACTACTATAAAGATCAAGAAAATTTCATGTGGGGATCAGAAATTAAAAGCTTTTTAGATCACCCAGGATTTATTAAAGAATTAAATGAAGAGTTATTACCTGTTCATTTGAGTTTTGAGTACATTCCAAGTGATGAAACAATGTTTAAAAATGTTTACAAATTAAACCCAGGTCACTTCTTCAGATTTAAAAATAATAAATTATCAGTTCAAGAATATTATCATTTTGAATTCAAGGAAGATAAAACTGTTGATATGGAAACAGCTAAAAAACAAATTGTTGAAACAGTTCAAGAATCAGTGAAAAAACACATGATCGCTGATGTTGAAGTTGGTAGTTTCTTATCAAGTGGGATTGATTCTAGCTACATTTTAAATGAAGCGTCAAGAGATCGTGATATTACATCATTCTCTCTAGGATTTGATGATGAAAAAATTAGTGAGCTTCCTTGGGCAGAACAATTTGCTGAAGAGATCAATCAAAAAAATGTGCCAATCATGATTAATGATGAAGACTTTTTCAATATTATTCCTAAAGCAATGTACCATATGGATGAACCATTATCTAATCCATCTGCTTTACAACTTTATTTCTTGTCAAAAGAAACAAGCAAGCATGTTAAAGTTGCTTTATCAGGTGAAGGTGCTGATGAATTCTTTGGAGGTTATAATACTTACCTAGAAGCAAATACTTTTGAAAAATATGAAAAATTTACTACTTTACCAATGAGAAAACTTTTTGCTCAAACAGCAAAACGTATGCCACATTTCCACGGAAGACGATTCTTAGTTCGTGGGGCACAAGATATAAGTGAAAGATATTACCGAGTAAATTATGTCTTTAATGAATTGGAAAGAGAAGAATTATTAAAAGATCCTAAATACAATAAACCTTCTTCTGGATTTGTTAAAAATATTTTTGCTGAAGCAAAAGATAAAGATTCTATTACACAAATGCAACATTTCGATATCCACGCTTGGTTAGCTTATGATATTTTACATAAAGCAGACCGTATGAGCATGGCGAATTCATTAGAAGTTCGTACACCTTTAGTGGATAAAGAAGTAGCTGCAATTGCTCAAAAAATGCCAACAAACACTCGTGTAAAAGATGGTGTAACTAAAGTAGCTTGGCGTCAAGCCTCTGAGAGTCAATTACCAGAAAGAATTGTTAACAGAGAAAAATTAGGTTTCCCATCACCACTAGCAACATGGTTAAAAGAAGATAAATACCAAGCATTAATCAAAGAAGCGTTTAACTCTGATATTGCTAAGAAATTCTTCAATGTAGACTATTTAAATAGATTGCTTGAAGAACAAAAACAAGGAATTGCAAATATGCAAAAGATATTTACAATTTATACCTTCATTGCGTGGTATCAAGTATTCTTTATAGAAAACTAATTATAGAAGGGGATAGATTGACGTGACGACAATTAAAAAGGACTTTATTCCAGTATTACTAGGTGGAGACTTAAATCTATATGGAATGGCGCGGTCTTTTTATGAGTTAACAAACAAACCCGTTAGAGTAATAGCAAGTGCTCAAATTGCTCCCACTAAATATTCTAGTATTCTAGATATCGAGTATGTTTCTAACTTTGATACGGACCCAACTTTTATTGAAAAAATGCGAAAAGTATCTGAAGAATATGCTGATTCAGATGTTCCTGTTATCTTAATGGGAATGGGAGATTGGTATACAGAATTAATATCTAGACATCGTGAAGAACTATCTAAAACTTTTATTTGTCCATATATTGACAAACAATTAGAAAAAGAATTAGAGAATAAGGAAAGCTTCTATGCAATTTGTGAGAAATATGATTTACCTTATCCAAAAACCAAAGTTCTTACAAAAGAAATGGTAGAAAATAAGGAAGAACTACAACTTTACGATTACCCAGTTGCTTTAAAATCTGCTAATAGTGTGACTTGGAATGATTTTGAGTCTCCTATTAAAGAGAAAGTTTATATTATTGATAATCAAACAGATTTTAACCGTATTATTCATGGTATTTATAAAGATGGCTACGAAGATAATATGATTTTACAAGAGTTCGTTCAAGGGGATGAAAGTCCAATGCGAGTTCTAAATGTATACGTGGATAAAAATCATAAAGTAAAAATGATGTGTCTTGGTAATGCTGTTTTAGCAGACCCAACTCCATTAGGTATCGGTAATTACCTAGCCATTATTCCTGATTATAATGAAGAAATCTTTAATCAAGTTAAGTACTTCTTGGAAGATATTAATTACACAGGATTTGCTAACTTTGATTTGAAGTATGATATCAAAGATAAAAAATATAAATTTTTCGAGATTAACCTAAGACAAGGAAGAAGTAGTTTCTTTGTTTCTCTAAACGGTATTAATTTAGCAGAATGGGTTGTCAGAGATTATGTTTATGACGATTTAAAAGATAAAGAGATGTTTGTTGCAGACATCTCTGATGAAGAAGGTAAACTATGGTTAAATGTTCCGGTTGATGTCTTCAATAAATACACACCAGAATCACCATATAAAGAAAAGGCAAAACGAATGATTGCTGAAAAACGTTATGGTTATACGTTTTATTATGAAGGGGATAAAAGTTTTAAACGCTATTTATTACTCCAACGCATGTTCCGTTATTACCGAAAAGCGTTTAAACAATATGGTGATCGTGTCGGGAGGTAAGTTATATGGATAATTTTTTTACCATCATTGGTGGCATGGGAACTATGGCAACAGAGCTATATATTAAACAAATTAACCAGAAAACACCTGCTAAAAATGACCAAGACTATTTAAATTATGTGTTAGTTAATTATTCAACAATACCAGATAGAAGCACTTATTTAATGAGTAAAGATGAGAGTATCAATCCACTTCCTTATCTTTTAAACATTATTAAAACTCAAGGTGCTTTGAATCCTAAGTTTTTTGTTTTAACTTGTAATACAGCACATTATTTCTTTAATGAATTAGAAGCAGCGACTGAGATACCAATTCTTCATATGCCACGTTTAGCAGCCAAAGCGGCAGCTAAATCATTTCCAAAAGGTACAAGGGTTGGAATTATCGGGACAGAAGGAACTATCAAAAATCAAATATACGACCCATTCATTTTAAATGAAGGATTCAACTTAATTCATCCAACATTAGAAATTCAACAAATGGTTAGCACATTGATTTTTGATAAAATTAAACAACAAAACGTTTTAGATGTTGAGTTGTATAATCAAATATTATCTAAAATGTTTGATGAATTAAATTGTGAAGTCGTTATACTGGGATGTACAGAACTTTCTTTAATGGAAGATATCGAAGGTTATAAAAATCCTTGTGTGATTGACCCGCAAAATGTACTAGCTGATGAAAGTGTTAAATTAGCTCTTTCTTATCGCAATAAGTAGTTAACTAAATAAAATAGTTTTTAAGTATCAGATAAAAGTTAGAATTGCTTTTTTCTGGTACTTTTTTTGATTTGCTTGTCTAGTTTTAGCCGTCGTTACCTTTTTTTATTACCTTTAGTTAGCGATTATCATATGTTAAAATAGTAAATGAATAGATATAACAAAATTAAGTTATATTAGTATTTTTACTGGAGGAAAAGAAATGAAAAAGAATGTTGTTAAACTATCAGCCTTTTTATTGCTTATGTTTCCAAGTTTAGTATCTGCGGAAACGGTTCAAAAAACAATAGACACACACAAAGGCAGTGAAATTGTTCAGAGTAGCATGACAAGTGAATCAACTACTGAAACGTCGAGTACATCTAACTCTGAATCAGAAAGCATTTCAGAAACATCAAGTAGTTCATTAGAAGAAAGTACCTCTTCATCAACTACAGATACATCAACAACAGAGACAACTGATTCTAGTGGAGAACAACCTGATGAGGATGAAATTAGTTTTGAAGCAGTTGAAAATAAATTCATCACAGTTATTAATAAAGAAGAGCATATTTGGAAAGAGATTAATAAAGAAACAATTGGAACAACAGAGTCTTTATTTAATCGAACTTTTTCAGTTAAAGAAATAGCTACAACTAAAAAAGGAAAAATTTATTATTTATTATTTGATAAAGATGATAAAAAAATAGGTTATGTTCTTAAAGAAGCGCTTAAAGAAGCTGAAGGTGCTCAGGGAATTTGGCAAAAAAATGATCAGTTTGTTTCTTTAAATGATAACAATATTCAAATTTATCAAAATTTTGATTGGAAAATAAAGGAAGGTAGACCAGCAAAAGATGAAACACTCCATGCAAAAGGTGTTTACTCTCATTTAAACGGCAATAAATACTTCTCTATCTATAACAAAGATAATAAATGGTTAGGTTATGTGGAAGAGAAAAATGTATCCATCGCTGCAGGCAAACAAGGCTTATGGCGAAAAATGGATGAATATGTTTCAGTGACAAAGAAAAATTATTCGATTTGGCAAAATTTTGGATGGACTGAAAAAAATAATACAACTAACTTATTTAACCAAACGTTACATGTAAAGGGTTATTATAATCATTTTAATGGCTCTATTTACTATTCGTTATATGATGGTAATGGAAATTGGAAAGGTTACGTTAATAAAAATGCTGTTACAAAAACAAGTGGTAGACAGGGTCCGTGGATAAAAACATCTAAGTATGTCACTATTTCTAATAAAAATTACTCGACATATTCAAATTTCAATTGGCAAGTACGTCATAATGGAACAAGTCTTGTTAACCGAACTTTTAAAGTAACAGGTCGTTATGAACATTTAAATGGATCTACTTATTATTCCCTTTATGATAATAATAATAAATGGTATGGCTATATCAATAAAAAAGGGGTAAAAGAAGGTAGTGGCAGACAAGGTGCGTATATTCCTTCGAAAGATTTTGTGACGGTAACTAAAGGAAATTATTCAGTATGGCAAAATTTTAATTGGAAAAAGAAAAAATCAAGTAGTGCCTTGCAAAATAAAACTTACCAAGTTAAAGGGTTCTATAAACATATGAATGGTGATACCTATTATTCATTGTATGACAATAAAGGTACTTGGCAAGGTTACTTGAATGCTACAGGAGCAAAAGTTGCTCCAGGTAAACAAGGTATTTGGTTTGGAATGAATAAACAAGGTACTATTGCTAAGAGTGGTTATACAACTTGGCAAAACTTTAATTGGCAGAAAAAAGGTAGTACTAACTCAATGCTCAATAAAAAATATCGTGTAGGTGGTTATTACAATCACTTTAATGGGGATACTTATTTTTCATTATATGATAATAGTGGCAAGTGGCATGGTTATTTAAATTCAAGTGCTGTTCGTTTTAAAACAACTGTGTCAGATTATATGGGGACAACACCAGATCGTGTACTGAATAACTTGAAACGCCATGAACATGATGGATTTTATGTTGGAACACCGTTTAGAGGTTTAAGTTATGACGCGGCTTACTCTATGAGTCCAAGAGGTAGATCAAATGGTTATGGACCAGGTATGAATTGTACTGGGTTTGTTGCTTATGCATATCAAGATGGAGGAGCTAATCTAAATAAAATCACACAAGTTGCTAATGCTTGGGGTGGTGCAGCAAATGCTTATAATTGGCGTGACGCATTAACAAAAAACACTGATTATGAAACGTTTGGAACAATTGGGCAATTACTCTCTAGTGGAAAAGCTAAAAAAGGTGATATTATTTATTTAGAAGCTGACTTTAGTAAACCAGGACCAGATCCACATATTGGTATTTTCTGGGGAGATTACAGTAGTCATAATCGTTTCTTCCATGCAACTTGGCCAGCAACGAAGATTTCTGAAATTTATAGCTATACACCATACTCTAAAGTTTATCTTTTTTCATTATAAAGTAGAAGAACTCAATCGATGCTTGTTAGACGTCGATTGAGTTCTTTTTAAATTCTCTCTAGTTCAATTATTTTTGTGGAAACAGTATCAATAAAAGCTTTGTCATGTTCAATAAAAAGCATAGTCGGTTTTGTTAGAAGGATAATTTCTTCTAGTTGTTCATAATTAAAGATATCTAGGTAATTTAAAGGCTCATCCCATAAATAAAATGAGGCTTCCATGGTTAAAGATTTGGCAATTTCAACTTTTTTTCTTTGTCCCATACTCATTTGTTCAATTTTATTGTTAAATAATTCTCTTTCTAAACCTAATTTTTTTAAGTTACTTAAAAAAGTTTGGTAATCTAATGAATGAGTCACGCAAAAGTCTTTCAAATAGCCTTCATTAACTTCGTAATTTTGTTTAACTAAACTCCATTCATTTTGATTAGGGTGATTCAATGTTCCTGACATTTCACCATTAAAGTTACCAAGTAATGCTTTAATAAATGAAGTCTTTCCGACACCGTTAGGACCAACAATAGCGACTCTTTCACCTTGTTTGATATCAAAACTGATTGGTTTGAATAAATCAATTCCGTCATAGCTTAAGGAAAAATCTTCTGCTATTAATAGATTTTTTTGGTGAGAAGCTTGATAGTTCATTTTTAAAGGATCAATGTATTCAATGTTTTTTAGCAGTTTTTCTTTTTCTTCAATCTCTTTATCCATTCGGTGGAGTAGATTTTTTGATTTTTTCATTGTACGGGCAGCTCTGGCACCGATAAATCCAGTATCTCCAATAGCACCACTATTTTTAACATTAGCACTACCGTATTTATCGCCTTCTCTAGAATGAGCCCAGTCAGCTTTTTTTACAGCAGTTTGTTTTAATCGATCAACTTCTTTTTTTAGTTTTTCATTTTTATCTTTTTCTGATTCATCTTGGCGTTGTTTTTGAAAATGATAACTGGAATAATTACCTTGAGAAATGGTTATTTGATTTTTATCAATGGCTAAAATGTGATCACAAATTTCATCGATAAATAAACGATCGTGACTAATAACAATAAATCCTGTTTTTTTTGATTTTAGGTAGCTAGCAACTTGTTTTCTTCCAGAAGCATCTAAGTGATTAGTTGGTTCGTCAATCAAAGGGAATAAGTCTTTTTTAGAGAATAAAACGGCTAGTAAAATTTTGGTTTGTTCTCCTCCTGATAAACTTGAAAAAGGTCGCCATAAAATATCTGTATCTGTTCCAAGAAGCGTTAACTCTCGTTCAACTTCCCAAATTTCTCCAGAGTTTAAATCATCTATTATTTCATATGTCATTTTTTCTTTATCCAAGATTGATTGAGGAAAATAAGAAAAAGACATTTGGTGATTAATAGAGCCAGAAAAAGGTAATTCATTTTGAAGAATATTGAAGAATGTTGTTTTCCCTCGGCCGTTTCGTCCAATTAATCCAAGTTTCCAATTGGTATCAATATTTAAATTAACTTGATCAAATAATGTTAATCCAGCGTCATCATAACTAAATGATAGATTTTTAATTTCGATTGTAGACATAATGTCATCATCCTTTCTTTAAAAAACAAAAAACAATCAGTCCTTTTGACAGAACGGATTGTTAAGAAATCGACAGTATTCTACATAAACATGCTAGAAGGAGTATTTATTGTCATCTTACCAATTCTGTCAAATTGCGGACTAATCCCGTTAAAAAAACGGAGTTACATACAATTTGCTTAAAAAATTGGCTTAGATATTCAATATACAAATCCCTCTCTTTCATTTTTTTAAATATATCACACAAAACTAAAAAAAGCAAAAGGTATATTTAAAATAACTTTGGTTTTAGTTGACATTTTTATTAAAAAAGATTTAAAGTGAAGGTATTAAGGCTCTTGAAAAAGAGAAAGGATGATTTTTATGTGTACGAGTATTGTTTACGAAAATAAAGAAAATAACTTCTTTTTAGCAAGAACGATGGATTTTTCATTCCCTCTTGGAGGCTCTCCTATTTTTATTCCAAAAGATTATACATTTTATGTTGATAACGATTCAAAGAACTTTGATGTTCAGTATAGTTTTGTTGGATCTGGTAGACACATAGAAGATTATTTATTTGCAGATGGAGTGAATGAGGAAGGGTTAGGTGTAGCCTCTCTCTATTTTTCAGATGATGCAAATTATACTGCTTTAGATGATGAAGCTGAACATTTTTTAGCTCCGCATGATGTAGTAGCTTGGCTCCTTAGTTCTTTTAAAACGGTAGCGGAGGTAAAAAAAGGAATAGCAAGTCAAACTATTAAAGCTGAAGAATGTTCTGTGATTGGTAATGTTTTACCACTTCATTGGATAGTATCAGATCAAAAAGGAGAAACGATTGTTATTGAACCGACAAAAGCTGGTCTAATAATCTATGATAATCCTGTCAAAGTTATGACAAATAGTCCTGATTTTTCTTGGCATTTAACTAATTTGAATCAATATAATCAACTATCTAATACAACATTGAAAGAGTCCTCTTATCATCATTTTTTAGCCAAAGGAAACGGTGCAGGTAGTGGTGCACTTGGCTTGCCAGGTGATTATACATCTATTTCAAGATTTATTCGCACTGCTTTTATAAGTGAACATATTGAAAAAGTTGGTGGATTTGAAGAAAGTATTAACGTAATAACTCGGCTATTATCATCTGTTTTTATCCCTAAAGGAATAAAGAAGAAAGAAAATGGAAAAGATGATTATACTCAATTCATTAGTTATATGGCTCTTAATGATTGTTCTTACGTTATTAATTATTATGAAACGAATCAATTATTTAAAGTCGACTTAAAAAAAATGAGTAGAACTCAACATGAAATTAAAGAATTTAAATGTTCGAAAGAGTTGCAGATAGAATTATTACAATAAGCTCAGTTACAAAAAAAGACCAAAATTAAATTTGGTCTTTTTATTTTGTTTTCTAAGGAAAAAATAAGTTGTTTATTAGGTGAAAATTGCTTATTCTATGATTATATGAAAAAGGGGGAAAGAAATGAGATTATTATTATTTTTAATTGTTGGGGGTTTACTATTTTTTATCGATAGTTTGTTGTTTAAAAAAACAGACATCAAAAAGAAAATAAAAACCGGTATTGTTTATACTATTGGAGTCAATACATTGTCTTTATTTATAATGAGGTATATTTTAAAAAAAGAGTACGTGTTAAGTATAGAGAATTATAAAACATTATTTGTTTTGAAATATTTTTTATTTACTATGGTGCTTGGCTTCATAATCCTTTTTATTAAAGGTGTTATTTTAAAAGATATTACATTTAAAACCAATGAAAAAAAAGAAAAAAAAGGAGCTATTGTGTGTTCAATTGTTTCTGGAATCTTTGTTTTTTTAGGTAGTTTTTTATTGATTGGAACTATTTGGTTTATTGATTTTTTCGGTAAACTAACTCCAGAACAGTTTTTATTTAATTTTAATTCACCTGTTACAGGTACTGCTTCAGGTGTCACAGAACAAGCGGTAAATGGACCTGTATTACTACTTGTAGCTATCTTAGTTGGATTTTCTCTTTTAATGATGGCAAAATTTGAAATACAATGGCACGGAGAAAAAGTATTCTCTGATCGTTTAGTAAAACGATTTGGATGGATTTTTTCTCTAGGTTTACTTTTATTTGGACTTAATTATAGCGTGAAAGAATTACAACTTGTAAAGGTTTATCATGCATACTTTGATGATTCAAGCTACATCAAGGATAATTATCGTTCGCCTAAAACAACAAAATTAGAGTTTCCAAAACAAAAACGAAATTTAATTCATATTTATTTAGAGTCGTATGAAAATACCTATTTTGATAAAAAATCAGGCGGGTATATGAAGAAGAATTTAATGCCGGATTATGAAAAATTGTATGCTGAAGGTGTTTCATTCTCTGAATCAGAAAAACGTGGTGGGGCCTATCAAACATATGGATCAAGTTGGTCAGTAGCTTCGATGGTGAATATGAGTACTGGCTTACCACTTAAAATACCTATGAATGGTAATTCTTATGGAAAATCAGGCTATTTTTTACCAGGAGCTGTAGGAATTGGTGATATCCTTTATAAAGAAGGTTATAACCAAACAATCATGTTTGGGGCAGATGCAGATTTTGGTGGTTTAACGTCATTCTTTAATAATCATCATGATTTCAATATTTATGATGTTAAGCATGCCAGAAAAATTGGTAAAATACCTAATGATTACAATGTCTGGTGGGGATTTGAAGACAAGAAATTATACGCGTATGCTCAAGAAGAAATTACTCGATTAGCTAATGAAGGGAAACCATTTAACTTTACGATGGAAAATGCGGATACTCATTTTCCAGATGGCTATATTGAAAAGGATACACCAAGACCATTTGATGAGCAGTATGCTAATGTTATTTTCCATTCTCAAAAACAAGTAACAGATTTTGTTAAATGGATTCAGGAACAACCATTTTATGATAATACTACGATTGTTTTAACTGGAGATCATTTAAGTATGGATAAAAAATTCTTTAAAGATTTTGATCCGAGTTATCATCGTACAACAACTAACCTAATCTTGAATGGTGATTTTGATGAAAAATCAATTCAAACAACTAATCGAAAATTTGCACCTTTTGATATGTATCCGACAATTTTATCAGGTATGGGTGTTAAAATAGAAGGAAATCGTTTAGGACTAGGAACAGATTTATCTTCTGGTGAAAAAACATTAATTGAAAGAGATTCATTAGAAAAAGTTAATGATGAATTAGCCAAAAATAGTAAATTTTATAATCATGAGTTTGTGTCTGAAAGACAGAGCAGTCAAAAACAATAATCGATAGAAATGCCTTGAATATAATTATTCAAGGCTTTTTTTATAGAATTTAGATGAGTATTTGATGAAAAAATCACAAACAAATTTCATGATACTTTACAAATTGTTTTAAAAAAAGTTATAATATATTCTTATTATGATAAAAAAATTAACTTTCTAATTATTTTATCATTATTTAATGTTAAGGGGTGAGTATAAATGATTTCATTTAAACATGTGGAAAAATACTATGGTTCATTCCATGCTTTAAAAGATATCAATTTAACAATTGAGAGAGGGGAAGTCGTTGTAGCGATAGGTCCATCTGGATCAGGAAAGAGCACAATGCTTCGTTGTATTAATGCGCTAGAAGAAATCACTACGGGAGAGTTATTAGTGGATGGTGTTGATATTCACGACAAAAAAACAAACTTAAATGAAGTGCGAAAAAATTTAGGAATGGTTTTTCAGCATTTTAATTTATATCCAAATATGACGGTTTTAGAAAATGTGACGATTGCTCCTATTAAGGTGTTAAAAGAAGATAAGGAAACAGCTACTAAAAAAGCTGAAAAATTATTAGAAAAAGTTGGCATGTTACATAAAAAAGATGAATATCCAACACAATTATCAGGTGGTCAACAACAGCGTATTGCTATTGCAAGAAGTTTAGCGATGGAACCAGATGTGATGCTGTTTGATGAGCCAACTTCAGCACTAGACCCTGAAATGGTTGGGGAAGTACTAGATGTTATGAAATCTCTAGCTAAAGACTCTGGTATGACAATGATTGTAGTCACTCATGAAATGGGATTTGCTCGTGAAGTAGCAGATCGAGTTATTTTTATGGCAGATGGGCAAATCTTAGAAGATAGAGAGTCAGAAAGCTTTTTTGATCATCCAAAAGATGAAAGAGCTAAACAATTCTTAAGTAAAATTATTAATCATTAGGAGTGGTAAGGATGAAAGAAAAATTAAATAAAATACCTTTTCTTTTTTTGTTTACTTTTTTAATGGTAATGCTAGCTGGTTGTCAAAGTAAAACAGTAGCAAATCAGGAAATACTTGAAAAAGCAACAGAGAGTAATCAAATAACTTGGGGTGTTAAGTATGATACAAAGTTATTTGGTTCAATCAATATTGAAAAAAGAAAAGTTGAAGGTTTTGATATTGATATCGCAAGTGCTTTGACCAAAGAGATCTTAGGTGAAGACGCTCAAGCTGAATTTGTGGAAGTGACATCAAAAACAAGAATTCCTTTGCTCAAAAATGGGAATATTGATGCAATTATTGCGACTATGACAATCAGTGAAGAAAGAAAAAAACAGGTTGATTTTTCAGATGTTTATTTTGATGCAGGTCAATCATTGCTTGTTAAAAAAGGCAGTGATATTAAGGACATCTCTGATTTAAATAAAAACAAAACAGTTTTAGCTGTTAAAGGATCTACCTCAACTGAAAATATTAGAAAGCATGCTCCAGAAGCTAAAGTATTAGAACTGGAAAATTATGCAGAAGCTTTCACTGCTCTTCAATCAGGGCAAGGAGATGCTTTTACGACTGATAATAGTATTTTATTAGGAATGTCTAGTGAAAATCCTAACTATGTTTTAACGGGTGAGAAGTTTACAGATGAACCTTACGGAATTGCGATTAATAAAGGTCAAGATAAATTTAGAGAAACAATTAATGAAGCTATTGTTAAGATTAAAGAAAATGGTACATATACAAAAATTTATAAAAAATGGTTTAATGAAGAACCTAAGTAGAATGGAGGTAAAATATGGTTAACATTTGGCAAATGTATCAAAGTGATATTTTATCAGGTTTAAAAGTAACACTAATAGCAAGTATTACAGCATTAATATTTAGCCTAATTATTGGAACTCTAATGGCAATTTTTCAAGTATCAAGAAATAAATGGGTTAAAAGAATAGGTAATGGTTATGTTAATCTATTTAGAAACTTGCCATTACTAATTGTAGTGATGTTTTTATTTGTTGTATTACCATTATATGGTATAAAAATGGATGGTATTACTGCTGGAACAGTTGGTTTAACTCTCTATACATCAGCATTTATTGCAGATACTGTTAGAGCAGGAATCGAAGGAATACCTAAAGGTCAAATGGAAGCAGGCATTTCATCTGGCTTAACTCATGTTCAAGTGATGTGGTACATCATTTTACCTCAGGCTTTTAAAATTGTTATTCCACCATTAGGAAATCAATTTATTAATTTGGTTAAAAACTCTTCTATATTAGCAATGGTTACAGGAGCAGACTTAATGTATCAGGGAGATTTAATTGCTAGTACAACTTTTAATACGATTGGTACTTATACATTAATCGGTTTAATTTATTTAGTTTTGACGCTACCATTATCTTATCTAATGAAATATTTAGAAACTAGACTAGCGGTATCGTAGAGAAGGGAGGTTTATTTTATGGCTTTAGAACAAGCATTAACATGGAGTAATTTACGTTTTATTTTGGATGGTCTATGGGTAACATTAGAAGTAGCTATCGTTTCAATTATTTTAAGTTTTGTTATTGGAGGCATTTTTGGTGTTATTCGGTATTTAAAAATACCTGTCATTTCTGTAGGTGTTGGAATCATTATCGATATTATAAGAAATTTACCGTTGCTTTTAATTATATTCTTTACTTATTTTGCTTTACCACAGATTGGTATTCAGTTTAGTATTTTTTGGTCAGCAGTAATAGCACTGACTATTTTTGAATCAGCTATGCTATCTGAAATTATTAGAGGTGGGTTATTAGCTGTTCCAAAAGGACAATTAGAAGCGGGTATTTCTACGGGGTTAACTAAAATTCAGACTATTTACTATATTGTTTTACCTCAAGGATTAAAATTAATGGTTCCACCATTAGTGAGTCAGTTTGTATCACTTATCAGAGATACCTCATTAGCAGTAATTATTTCATTACCAGAATTAACGCATAATACAAAAATAATATATGCTGAGTACCCAAATACGGTATTACCTATGTTCCTAATTATGGCATTATTGTATTTTATTATTTGTTATTCACTTTCTTATTTTTCAAAACGATTTGAAGTAAACTATGCTAAATGATGTGATAAAGACGATGATTTCAAAAGAAATCTCGTCTTTTTTATTTTCTCCATGATATAATGAGAAAAATGAAATCAGAAGTTAGGAGAGAAAATTAAGTGAGTACGAAAGATAAAGTATTAACTTTTTTAGAAGCTAATAGGGGACAGCATATCTCAGGCGCTAAGATGGCCAAAGAATTAGATGTTTCTAGAAATGCAGTTTGGAAAGCCATTAAGCAATTAGAAAAAGAAGGCTTTAAAATAGATGCAGTGACTAATAAAGGATATTCTCTTTTAAAAGAGAATAATCAATTGTCTGAAATAGGGATTAGAGAAAATTTACGAACTAATTTCAAAGATGCCCCAATTCATTATTTTTCGACCATCGATTCAACCAATAAAAAAGCTAAAGAGTTAGCACTTGAAGGAGCTACACATGGAACTCTTGTAGTTGCAAACGAACAGACAAAGGGTAAGGGAAGATATGGCAGACAATTTGAGTCTCCAGAAGATACAGGTATTTATATGAGTGCTGTTCTTAAACCAAAAGAGTTATTTTTTAATGATCCAACTCTTGTTACGGCTTATGCTGCAGTGATTGTTTCAAGAGTAATAGAGACGTTAACAGGCAAACAAATTGGCATCAAATGGGTAAATGATTTATTCTACGAAAATAAAAAAGTTTGCGGTATCTTAACTGAAGCAGTAACGGATTTTGAAAGTGGCCAAATCGAATGGATTGTTTTAGGAATAGGGATTAACTTGTCAACGTCAGAAACAACATTCTCTAAAGAGGTTAGGGAAAAGGCTGGATCAATTTTTAACTCAAGTGATACTAATATAAGTCGAAATCTTTTGGTAGCTAAGATTTATGAAGAAGTAGTGAAACCAAGTGAGGAGTTATCAGTTGATTTAATGATGCAAGAATATAAAAGTAGATCGATTGTTTTGAATAAACAAGTAATTATTCAACAAGGCTCTAAAACTTACGAGGTGCTTATAAAAGATATTGATAAAGCTGGACAATTAGTCATTGAAACAAAAGAAGGAGAGACAAAGACATTTAACTCAGGAGAAATAAGAATCATGCTTAATTAATTGTCACCTTTTTATAAAAAAAGGTTGACGATAATCCTTTCTTTTTTTATAATGAAAAAAGAAAGGGGAGTTTTTATGTTTCGATTATCAACCGCTCAAATAAGTCGAATTGGCTTATTTACAGCTTTAACTATTATTATGTCACAAATTAGTATACCAATGCCTTACGGAGTTCCAATGACCATGCAGACATTCATTATACCTTTAGTTGCCTTTTTACTAGGAAAAAAAGAAGGCACTTATGTCTCAATTATTTATATGATTTTAGGTTTGATAGGTTTACCGGTATTTGCTGGTTTTACCGGCGGACTAAGTATTATTTTAGGACCTACCGGAGGATTTATTTTATCATTTCCTTTGATGGCTTACTGCTCAGGTATTGCTTCTGAAAAAGAATCTAAAATATCTGTGATTAGTTGGTTAGTAATTGGAGCTATTCTTAATTATTTAGTTGGAATGTTTTATTTTTCTTTAATGACATCAAGTACTTTAATGGTTGCATTTACAGCTTGTGTCTTACCGTTTATTCCAACAGCTATCATAAAGATTGTTCTGGTGTATTTTGTAGGTGAAAAACTGAAAAAGTTAAATTTTAAAAAAATAAAAGCTTAGACAAAAAAAGACAGATAGGAAAAAAGATGTAAAATCTTTTTTCCTATCTGTCTTATTTTTTGTAATTAGGCATGAAATATTTTTTTTAAAACTTGGCGATCATTTATTTCTTGTGTCTCACGGTAATTATGGTTATGAATTTCAGTTAATCGATTTAATTGTTTCTTTGATAAAGTCATTGGCTCCATTAAAACATACCATTCAACATTTTCTGTTAAAGGAGGTGTAGTTAAAGATCCAAGGTAATGATAGTAATTTAGATTTTTAGGAACCAATGAAAGTAAATTAAAGCGATTATCAAATTCAGATTCATTAAGATGATCTAAAATAAAATCAATACTATTATTTTCTTCTCCGATTTCAAATAAAACAGCAATAACAGCCATTTTTCCATTTTCAGATTGATGTACTAAGTGTAGTTCCAAAGGAAATTCTTTTTCATCGATAGTGTGCTCTCCTTTGGCATGAAAATGAAATTGTTGAAAATTAAAAAGACGATTATTAATAGAGGCAACCCCTTTTAAGTAACCCTGAACACAATAGCCTGTATTGACTATAGCATCAATTTTTTTTCGGTAACGTAAAATGAGACTACCGTCTTCTTTCATTGGTTTAGCATGATCGTTAACAATATTAATAGGTGATTGAAATTGATGAGATGGACAAGTCCAAGCCTCTTTTTCTTGATAGTTCCAATCAACAGGTTCAAAATTTATTTTTTTCATTTTGTCTTCCCCTTAGTAAAATAAGCTTGAGTAAAGTTTACAAAAAAAGAAAACAAGTCGCAAACAAAACGACCTATATAAAATAAAAAAGAGACTGTGATTAATTAGTCACAATCTCTTTAACGTTGAATTTGATTTTTTAGTTAACAGAGTATATCCATTTCTCTTCAATTTCTAAATAATGAAGATAAAGGGTTAAACGATCATAAAGATAGGTATCAGCTTCTTCAAATTTACTAGAAAGTAGTTTGCCTAACTCTTCAATATCTTTTTTACCATCTATGGCTTGAAAAATGAAGCTACCATAAGGGTCTAAGGTAATGTATGACGTTTCAGGTATTTTAACATATAACTTTCTAAATAATCGTTGAGTCCAATGATTTTGTTTTTTTTCAATAATAACTTGCCCATCTTTAATCGTAAAAATTACTTGTGGATTGATTTGATAAATTTGTTGTAAAAAAGTTTCATCTAAAGCATCACTCTTTTTTACTTTCATTACCAACATCTCCTCCTGAGCCTTTAACCTTCATAATAGGAATTAAACTAGCTATGAGTAATCCAATCAACAGGATATATCCTCCAGAGTTGCCACTGAAAATGCCAGTTGGATTGCCTGGTGTGACTACGCCAGTAATTTGAAGAATGATACCAACTAAACCAATAATTGAACCACCGGCAATTAAGCCTGATGATAAACTGATTCCGTTTGTTAAGCGTTCTTCTTTCACTTTTTCTTCTTTACTAGTTCTTTCAACGAATACTCTAACAAGAGCTCCAATTAGAATAATTGAAGTTGTTGCGATTGGTAGGTAAGCCCCAACAGCAATACTCATAACAGATAAATCCAGAAGGAAGAATACAATTCCTAAAGCAACCCCAACGATAATCATTAACCAAGGTAATTTACCTTGCATGATACCACTTGTTAAGGTAGCCATTAAATTAGCTTGAGGTACAGCAAATGGAGCATCTTCACCAGTGATTGCAATTTGTGGAGCTAATAAAGAGATAACCCCAACAACTGTTATAACCCCAACAACGCCAGAAATTAGGAAGTATTTCATCATTTCAGTACTACTACCACCCATGACAAATGTTGCCTTTTGAGCTTGCATGTAGCTACCAGCAACGGCAATAACAATAACCACGAATGTTGCAAATAAAAGTAAAATAATATTATGTTGCTCTGATTTCCAACCCATCATCACGAAAACAAGTGTCATGATGACAAGAGAAGCAATAGTCATTCCTGAAACAGGTAAATTAGATGTACCAATAGTACCTGTTAAACGGCCAGAAACAATTGCGAAAAGCAAACTTAAAATAAGTGATACTAATGAGCCGACAAGTGTAATAACAATGTCTTTAGAGATAATGAATCCCATAATAAAAGTCATTACAGTTCCAGCAAGAAGGACCATCATACCAGAAGCATCGTTTCCACCTTGAGTTGAAGATTTAGCTTTTAGTGTTTGAGAAATAGAGTTGAAAATAGTAGGAATTAATTTAATAGCACCAATTAAACCACCACTAATCATCATTCCTGCACCAATATATTTTGCGTATGAGCTGGCAATATTATTAACAGTCATTTCTTTAACTAAAAGATTGGAAACATCCCAAACGGCCGCAGATGAGTCTGCTAGGGTAGTAAAGTAACCGATTAATGGAATTAGGACGAAGTTAGTCAAAAGTGATCCTGCAAACATTGTCATGGCTACTTGGAACCCAACGATGAATCCAATACCTGATAACATAGGGTTAGCTTCTATTTCCATTTTAGATTTATAGAATCCTTCACTAACATAACTAATAGTATTGTTAACAAGACCAAAAACAGAAGAAGTAAGAGCAGTTAAAACACCACTTATTCCAAATCCGATTCCCATATTTTTTAAAGAATCTCCACCAGCATCAGAAGCGACAAGCGATTCTGCAATTGCCATAGCTTCTGGATAGACTAAATTACCATGTTCTTCAACAAGTAAATAATTTTGGACCAAACTAGTCGCTCCTAAACTGAAGAGAACACCTGTAATTCCAACTAAAACACCTTCAAGGAAATTAATTTTACCACCAATTAAAATAATAGCAGGTAAGACGAAAATCATTCCACTAGCAATTGATTCCCCACCTGAAGACATACCAGATAAAATATTTTTACTTAAAATATTTTTAGATTTAACAAACATTGAGACTAAACCAGAACCAATAATTGAACCTGGGATACCAGCAGCAACCGTCAGTCCAACTTTCATCCCTGAATAGGCAGTTGATGCAGCAAAGATAACAGAAAGCAAGATACCAAATAAAATAATTAAACCGCCACCGTTTTTACGATTTTTTCCGTCAGCAACATAAGGCTTATAGTCTTGTCCCTTAATGCCACCGTAAGCGTCTTTTGATAATTTTTTCATGTATTTTACCCCAATCTATTTTTATCATACCTTTTTTGAAACACCTTAAAAAGATTACCACTCTTAAAAAAATAGACTAAAGTAGAAGCAGAAAGGGACTTCTACTTTAGTAAGTGTTGAGATTATTTAATTAAACGATAGATAGCGTCAGCATAAATAGCTGCTGATTTGAAGATATCTTCTACATACATATATTCATTTGCTTGATGCATTGTATCTTCTCTACCTGGGAACATAGCACCAAACGCACAACCACGTTCAAATAGACGACCGTAAGTTCCGCCTCCGATAGTTTTTTCAGCGCCTTTTTCACCTGTGTTATCTTCATAAGCACCTAGAAGAGCTACTACAAGTGGATCTGTTGCAGGTACATAGTGAGTTCCTTTAACACCAGGTTCCGCTACAACTTCTACGTTATCTAATTTTCCAGTTAATTGTTTGATAATAGTATCAGCGTCTGTTCCTTTAGGGAAGCGTACGTTAAGAGCTAGTGTTTTTTGTCCTTCAGCTTCATAAACAAAAATATTAGGACTTGAAGTAAGTTCACCCATAACAGCATCAGTATGATCAATACCTGTTAATTTTCCAGAAGGATCTAAATGGAAGAATTCAGCGATTGTAGAAACATATTTCATACCTGAAGCATCAAGAGATAAATCTTTTAAGAAGTTAGCAAGATGAGTTCCAGCATTTACCCCTAAAGAAGGATTTTGTGCGTGACAAGCTTTACCAACTAATGTCAGTTCAAGCTCGTTTCCATTAACAGCTGCTGAACCACCTAAATTATTTTTAGTAATATAAGCTTCAAAAGCTTGCTTAAATGTATCTACTTCACTTGAAACAATTGTAGCAGAAGCGTTTCCTGGTACCATGTTTGAAGCTAAACCTGATTGGAATGCTTTCAATTCAACATCACCTTTTGTATCAAGGTTAGGGAATGTTAGAAGGAAAGTAGCAATTCCTTTTTCTCCATTAATAATAGGGAATTGAGCGTCTGGTGAAAAACCAAAATCAGGCATTTTTTCATTTGCTTGATAACGGTCCATACAATACCAGCCGCTTTCTTCATCAGTACCAATAATGTATCTAACTTTTTTAGATACTGGTAAGCCTAAATCTTTAATAATTTTAAGGGCATAATAAGCAGCGACAGCAGGACCTTTGTCGTCGCTTGAGCCACGAGCATATAATTTTCCATCTTTAATAACTGGTTCAAAAGGATCTGTATCCCAACCATCACCAGTCGGAACTACGTCAACGTGAGCTAAAACGCCAAGAGTTTCATCACCTTCACCGTATTCGATGTGGCCAGCTACGTTTTCTATATTTTTAGTGATAAAGCCATCTCTTTCACCAATTTCTAAGAATTTGTGTAAGGCTTTAGCAGGACCAGGTCCAACAGGCATATCGTCTGTTTTATTTTCTAAGTCTTTCACACTGTTAATACGGATTAGTGAATATAAATCTTCCATAAGTTCATCTTTTCTTGAATTTACTTCTTCTTGCCAATTAATAGACATATTTTATTCCTTCTTTCTCGTTATAAGTGCTACTACAAATATAAATATTAAATAACGTACTATCCTCCTTTTATTATTTTTCCAACTCTAATATCCCACTAAAAGAAAACGGTTTCAAAGGTAAAGTGGAAATTATTAGAAATCTCTTACTTTATGTCCTTGTTTATTAAAATAATCACATCAGGTACTTTTAATAAATTTACTTTATTTTATAAATCTTATATAGACCAATTAATTTTTATTGTTACTTTTTTTGCGGAAATATTACAAAAGTGTTACAAAACATGGTAAAATGAATTTATAAAGGAAAGACAAATAAATGGAGAGGTGAGTAAGATGAAACGATTTAGATTATTAATTGTTGCGATGTATCTAATGTCATTTTCTGCTCCTTTAGTCACCATGGCTCAAGCACCTTCAAATAAGAATGTTACTCCAGTCAATCAACAAGCAACAAAAGAAACTTTAAATGTAAAGAATAGTCAAATAAATCTTAATAGTAACTGGGCACCTGAAAATAACTTTGTTTCAGCAACTGATGTTAACGGGAAAAAAATAGAATGGAAAGATATCAAGAAGGCTGTAGTTGTAACTGGCACTGTGGATACAAAAAAAGTCGGTGTGTATAAAGTAACTTACACATATAATAAACTAGTTCAAACAGCAACAATCGAGGTGATAGAACAACCTAAACCTGTTAAACCTGTAGAACCTCCAAAAGATAAAAAAGTACTAACTCAAATTAAAGCTAAAAATGTAGTTATACCTTTTAAGGGAGCTTTTGATATTTCTCAATCATTTGATTTTGCTATTGATAGTGAAGGAAAAACATTAGCTTTTAAAGAGGTAGCGACCTTATTAAAAGTAGACAATCAAGTGGATACAACCAAATTAGGTACTCATAAAGTGACCTTTACTTATGGTAATCTCGTAGCTATTTCAGAAGTGACTGTTGTAGCTGTACCAACAAAAATCAACTTAAAACCGGTAACTATTGAAGCAGGAAATACTTGGAATATTAGAGACAATTTTATTTCTATTGATATGTCAGACGGAAGTCAGTTAGGTTGGGATGCAGTCCAATCAGATATTATCATTGATCAAAATCCAGATGTTACAAAACCAGGTGTTTATAATATTACTTATAGTTATCAAGGTATTTCTAATGTGACACAAGTAACCGTTCAAGGAAAACAAGTGACACCTGTCGAGGTAAAAGTAGTTAATCGTCAATTTAACGTTGGCGATGTTTGGTCACCTGAGTTAACCTTTGATTCAGTTGTTATGTCAGATGGAACTAAACTTGCGTGGAAAAATGTTGCTAATACAATAGTTGTAAATGGAAAAGTAGACACAAGTCAATCAGGCACCTACTCAGTTATTTATACGTATGGCGATAAAAGTGCAACAGCTGTTGTGACTGTTAAAGCCGTAGAGGTTATTATGGTTCAGGAAGTATCTGTTAAAGATAGTACTTTACCAATTGGTACTTCATTTAAACCTGCTGATAACTTTAATTATGTCATGATGTCAAACGGCGTTAAATTAACATGGAAAGATGTTGAAAAAGATATTGTAATTAAAGGACAAGTGGATACACAAAAAGCAGGAACATATAAGGTTACGTATGAGTATGGAGACAAGAGTGCGGTAGCAACTGTAACTGTTAAAGATATGGAAGTTATTAAGGTTCAAGAAATTTCGTTAAAGGATACAACTTTAACTGTTGGCATGAAATGGCAAGCAGTAGATAATTTTAACTATGTATTAATGTCAGATGGTGTCAAATTATCATGGGATGAAGTTGTAAAAGAGATAGAAATTAGTGGAGAGGTAAATACTAACAAAGTAGGTACCTACAAAGTTACTTACACATTTAGAGATAAATCTAATGTGGCTACTATTCAAGTAAAAGAAGTAGCTAAACCTAAAGTAGATAAAGTATTTGTTAAAGATAGTACCTTAACTGTTGGTGCCAAATGGCAAGCATCAGATAACTTTAATTATGTTTTGATGACAAATGGTAGTAAATTAGCATTTAAAGATGTTGCAAAGGATATTAAAGTAAGAGGAAATGTAGATACTAAAAAAGTAGGCACTTACAAAGTCACTTATGAGTATGGAGGAAAGTCTGCCGTAGCTACTATTGTTGTTAAAGAAAAAGCTATCACTGGTGTTCATAGCTTGTTTGTTAAAAACACAACACTTCAAGTTGGAAATAAATGGCAAGCATCAGATAATTTTGTTGGTGTGAAAATGGCTGATGGAAGAGAATTAGTTTGGAAAGACGTCGTAAAAGATATCAAGGTAAAAGGAAGTGTGAATACTAACAAAGTTGGTAAATACCAAATCACTTACACTTATGGAGACAAAACAGAAACTGCAACAGTTGAAGTTTTCAAAAAAACAGTTGCTCCTGTAAAACCAACTACTCCAAAACCTACTTTACCACAAACTGGTGAGAAGGATAGTTTTGTTTCATTTATTGTAGGGATTGTTATACTAGTTAGTACATTTTTAGTTGTTACCTTTAAAATTAAAAGAGTTGAGAATGAATAAATTAAAAGCATCTAAAATCTGTTTGATTTTAGATGCTTTTTTTTTATGTTAGTTAGAAAACTTCTGCAGTTCCAATTGTTTCAGAATGTTTGACAGAACCTTCTTTTTCTAAAGCTATATGTGGTGCTTTATCCATATTAGTTAAAGCAACAATAATATCAGTTTGTTTTCCAGAATTTTTAATTGCTTCAATATCCATTTTGGCTATTAACGTATCAGGTGTGACAGCATCACCTTCAGAAATAGATAAGTCAAATGGAGTTCCGTTTAGTTCAACAGTGTCTAATCCCATATGAACGAGAACTTCAATTCCGGTAGTTGAAGTGATACCAATGGCATGTTTCGTATTAAAAATATTTGATACAACCCCATTAACAGGTGAATAAACATCTGAATTATCTGGTTGAACGGCAAAACCATCTCCCATCATTTTTTGTGAAAAGACAGGATCAGAAACATTAGCAATACTTAGACAGTTACCATCTGCTGGAGCATAAAAAGCTTCAATTTGTACTTCTGTTTGAGTTGAAGTAGGTTCAACTTGATCAAACTCTGGTGATGGATTTTGAGTATTTGGAACGTTAACAGGATCTAATTTATTCAAGATACCATATTTTCTAAAAAGAATAGTTAGAATAAAAGGTACCACTAAAACAATTGTCATACCAATCATAAAATGCATTTTTGAACCTGATTGGATAGAAATGATACCTGGTAAACCACCAATCCCAATTCCTGTTGCTTTGACATTCATGACAGTAATATAGCAACCAGCAATACCAGATCCTATCATAGCAGCTACAAAAGGATATAAGTATTTCAAGTTAATCCCGAACATAGCCGGTTCAGTAACACCTAGATAAGCTGAAATAGTAGAGGGAATAGATACTTGTTCTTCTTTTTCATTTCCACGATGTAAATAAATAATAGCTAAAACAGCTGAACCTTGAGCAATATTTGATAAAGCAACCATAGGCCACAATGTAGTGAATTTTAAGTCCGCAATCATTTGTAAGTCAATTGTCAACATCAAATGATGAAGACCGGTGATAACGAGTGGCGCATAGAATGTTCCATAGATGATTCCAAATAACCAAGAGAAGCTTGAACCGATTGCTAATGAAACAACGTTGGTAATTTGACTACCGATTGCCCAACCGATTGGTCCTAAAATAACGTGAGCCGCTAAAACGGTTGGAACAAGAGAGAAGAAAGGAACAAAAATCATTGAAATAGACTGAGGTATTATCTTCCTAAAGAATATTTCCATATAAGCCAACATGAATCCAGCAAGCATTGCCGGAATTACTTGTGCTTGATAACCAACCATTTGTACTTGCGCAAAACCAAAATCCCAGAATGGAATTTTATCTGCAGCTATCTCAGCCATACCGTAAGCATTAAGTAATTGAGGTGACACTAAAGTAATACCAAGAACAATCCCAAGTATTTGGGTTGTTCCCATTCTTTTAGCGATACTCCAGGTAATACCAACTGGAAGAAAATGGAATATTGCTTCGCCGATTAACCAAAGAAAACTATGAACACCAGCCCAGAACTGAGAATGTTCAATGATCGTTTGTCCACCATAAGCACTAATAGGGACACCATCTAAAATATTTCTAAAACCGAGGATTAACCCTCCAATAATAATAGCAGGAATAATTGGTGCAAATACTTCAGCTAAAACTGAAACTGCACGTTGAACAACACCTAAATTTTGTTTGGCAGCTTCTTTTCCAGCCTCCTTAGAAACACCAGAAATACCAGAAACAGCAGAAAAATCATTGAAGAAGACAGGGACATCATTTCCTATAATGACTTGAAACTGTCCTGCATTGGTAAACATACCTTTAACACTAGGAATCTCATCGATTTTATCCTCGTCCGCTTTTGTAGGATCATTTAAAACAAATCTCATTCTTGTTGCACAATGAGTTACTGCGGCAATATTATCCTTACCACCAACATAAGCTAAAAGATCTTCAGCATCTTTTTGATACTTTCCCATATTTTACACTCCTTTTTAACTTGTCTAGTCAAGTTGTTTTTGTAAGGCAATCATACCTATTTTTTTGGGGGATTGCAAGCGTTTTACATAAAAAAATAATAAAAAAGAAAAATTAAAAGCTTTTTATAGGCTTTAAATCAACGTTTTATAAAAAAATAAAAATATTGATAAATATTAATTATTGCTTTTAAAAAAATAGTTTGCTATGATAACGGCATAAATGTATATACAAGTTAAAAGGGGTGCGGTTATGAAGTTAATCAAAATTTGTGAAAAAAACTTAAGTATATCTTCAGAAGATTTAAAAAGGGAATTTACTTTAAATGAATTTTTAGATAAAAGAAAAATAAGTGAAATCATAGATGAATTAAGAGATATGGAATATCAAGCAGGTGTATTTTTTGGAGAAACGTTAACAAGTGATGATGTTAAAGAAACTTTATATCGATTAACCGAAGCTTTAAATATTCCTCTTTTTTATTATGATGAGACTAAAACAATGGACGAACAAATTAGTAGAGCACTTGAAGAGTTTCAATGGCAATTATCCTACTTTGACTATCCAAAAGGTAAAGAAGAATATTCAATAGAGTCACTTTTGACTGTTGGGAATGGTTACTTAGGCTTAAGAGGAACTACACCAGAGATGGACTTATCAGATGCTAATTACCCAGGAACGTATTTAGCAGGTGTTTATAATTCTTTAACTTCAAGTATTGAAGGAACTTCAGTTGTTAATGAAGATTTTGTTAACTTACCGAATGCTCAAAAAATTTATTTAGTTGTTGATAATGAGTTAATTAATTTAGAGGATAATCAAGTCAATTATCTGCATAGAAACTTAGATTTGAAAACAGGTGAGTTTAATAGCTGCTCTGAAATAACTTTAAAAAATGGACAAAGACTAAACATTGAAACAAGAAAATTTGCTAGTATGGAAAATCGTTCTTTCTATGGCATTAAATATCGGTTCAGTCTTGATTATTCAACTAAAAACGTTCAGCTGATTTCAGAAATTGATGGGAATATTAAGAATTATAATGTGGAGCGCTATAGAAAGTTAGCTAGTCAGCATTTAAATGTAATAGAAAATTCTGGACTTAGTACTCAAGCGTGTATGCAAGTTGAAACAACTAGCTCAAAGATAAAAATTATGGAAACAAGCCAATTATTCAGTAACCAACTATCATTTGATGAGATCAATATAGAAACAAGTGATAATCAAGTTATTCAATCTATTTCTTTAGATGTTGAGAAAAACGAATGGTATGACATCGAAAAAATCGTTCATGTTTCAAAAGATGTTGAAGAAGAAATTACTTTTTCGAGATATGATGAATTACTTCAAGCATCTAAAAAAGAGTGGGGTCAATTATGGACTGCTGCTAAGATAGATATTTCTGGTGATTTGATGTCTCAAAAAATGTTAAACCTTCACACATATCATATGCTTGTATCTGCCTCTCCTAAAGGAAATGAAATGATTGATGCCTCTATTACTGCAAGAGGACTTCACGGGGAAGCTTACCGAGGACATATTTTTTGGGATGAATTGTTTATGATGCCGTTTTATTTAATTCATTTTCCTGAAACAGCAAAACAATTGTTAATGTATCGTTACTTAAGGTTAGAAAAAGCAAAAGAGCTTGCTAAAGAAGAGGGACACGACGGGGCTATGTTCCCATGGCAGTCAGGCTTAGATGGAAGTGAGCAATCACAAAAATTACATCTAAATCCTTTAAGTGGAGAGTGGAAAGAAGATCATAGTAGAAGACAAAGACATGTATCTTTAGCAATTGCTTATAATTATTGGATGTATTTTCAATATACGAAAGATCAAGCATTTTTAGAAAATTATGGCATTGAAATGCTAACTGAAATTAGTAAGTTCTGGTTATCATTAGCTAAGTATGATTCTAAACTAAATCGTTATGTAATTGAAGGCGTGATGGGACCTGATGAATTTCATGAAGCTTATCCGGGTGCTAATGAAGGTGGATTAAAGAATAATGCTTACACAAATCTAATGGTTGTTTGGTTATTAGATGTGATGGAACAACTATCTCAAAAATATGACAAACAAATTGATTTAGACTTTGAAAAACTGAAAGCAGTCAAAGAAAAATTATATTTAGAAATCAATGAAGATGGTATTATTGCTCAATTTGAAGGGTATTTTGACCTTAAGGAGATAGATTGGGAGTATTACAGAAAAACATATAAAAATATTTACCGCATGGATCGTATTTTAAATGCAGAAGGTAAATCTGCTGATGAATTTAAAGTTGCTAAACAAGCAGATAGTTTGATGATCTTTTATAATTTTCCCGTTAAGAAAATACAAAATTTGTTAGTTAATTTAGGGTATCAATTACCTACTGATTTTGTTGAGAAAAACCTAGATTACTACTTACAAAGAACATCTCATGGTTCGACTCTATCTCGAGTGGTTCATTCTCAACTAGCGGAAGTTGTAGGAAATAGAGAACTCGCATGGAAACTATATCAAGAAGCTCTTTATTCTGATTACAGAGATATACAAGGTGGAACAACTGCAGAAGGAATCCATACAGGAGTTATGGCTTCAACATTAGCTGTAACACTTTCTGATTTTGCTGGATTGGATATTAGAGAAGATGTGATTTCGTTTGAACCACACTTACCTGAAAAATGGAATAGCTTAGCTTTTTCTTTTGAAAAACAAGGTGTTAAATTAGAAGTATCTCTTTCAAAAGAGTCGATTATAATTTTGGTCGATAAAGAAATTGAAATATATGTTAATAAAGAAAAACGGTTACTTTTACCAAATAAAATAAATAAGTTTAGTTATTAAAGTAAGGAGTTCAAAGCATATCAATTATTATGCTTTGAACTTTTTTAGATTGCGAGAATTCTTTCCCCCCTTTATAATGAAGAGACATAAAGGAGAACAGAGATGAATAAATTTAAAGAGATATTTTTGGACTTAGAAGAAAAAATTTTAAATAATGAGTATCCTCCGCATACACTGCTCCCTAGTGAGAATCAGTTAATCAAAATGTATGGTGTTTCAAGAGAAACAATTCGAAAAGCATTGAACCTTTTAACAAATGCGGGTTATATTCATAAAAAACAAGGAAAAGGTTCAATCGTTTTAGATATGAATCGTTTTGATTTTCCTATTTCAGGACTGACAAGCTATAAAGAATTACAAAAAAATCAGCATATACCAAGTGAAACGATAGTTGTTGAGTTAAAAAAAATTGCGACACCAAAAGAATTAAGCAAATTAACTGAGTGGCCAGTTGCTTCTGAAATCTGGAAATTGGTTAGACAAAGAAAAATTGATAATGAAGTTGTTATTTTAGATAAGGATTATTTACTGACTAGTGTCGTTGAAGATTTACCTATAAAAAAAGCGGAAGACTCAATTTATGAATATTTTGAAGAAGAGTTAGGATTAAATATTGCCTATGCTCAAAAAGAAATTTTAGTAGAACCTGTTACAAAAGAAATCAAAGATTTGATGGATTTACATGGTGATGAACATGTCGTAGTAGTTAAGAGTTTGGTGTATCTCGAAGATACGAGATGTTTTGAATATACAGAGTCTATTCACCGTTTAGATAAGTTTCGCTTTGTTGAGTTTGCTAGACGTAGAAAACAAAATTAATGAAGAAACTATTTCACATTGTTGAAATAGTTTTTTATATTGGTGGGTTAAATAAATATTGCACTTCTTAATAGATAGGCTTATCATTAAGCATAATGTTATTTTAGGAGTGAGTAAATGGAAGAAGATAAACTGAAAAAAGAAATTTCCCTACTCGGTGCTTTTTCGACTGTTATGGGAACTGTTATTGGTGCAGGAGTATTTTTTAAGGTCGCAACAGTTACAAAAGAAAGCGGTTCGGCAAGTATCACCTTACTCGCTTGGTTTGTTGGTGGGCTACTAACGTTATGTGCTGGATTAACAAGTGCAGAACTGGCAACGGCAATACCTAAAACAGGTGGAGCTGTAAAATATATAGAATATACTTATGGAAAACTTTGGGGATTTTTATTAGGTTGGGCACAAATGTTAATTTATTTTCCGGCTAATATTGCAGCATTATCAATTATTTTTAGTACGCAACTTATTAACTTGTTCCATTTAAAAATAAGCTGGTTGATCCCAATTGCAATGATAGTAGGTTTTTCTGTTACTGGAATAAATTTACTAGGGACAAAAGTCGCTTCAAGATTTCAATCAGTTTCTCTTGTGTTGAAGTTAATTCCTATTTTTTTAATTATCGTTGTAGGCCTATTTAAAGGTAGTGGAGAAACTGTTTCTTTTATCCCGTCAACATTAAGTAATCATTCCGCATTTTCTAGATTTAGCGGTGCCTTATTTGCGACTCTTTTTGCTTATGATGGTTGGCTGGGAGTTGGTGCAGTGGCAGGTGAAATGAAACGTCCTGAAAAGGATTTACCTAAAGCTATTTTTTCAGGATTACTCTTTATAACAGTAGTCTATGTTGTGATTAATTATGTTTTCTTAAAAACATTACCAATAGAAGCGCTTAGTGGTAATGAAAATGCAGCTTCTGATGTGGCTAATGTCTTATTTGGTGAAGTGGGAGGAAAAATTGTAACATTAGGTATTCTGTTATCTGTTTACGGAGCACTAAATGGTTATACAATGACAGGTATTAGAGTGCCTTATGCCTTAGCTAAAGAAAACTTGATTCCTGGTAGTCAATGGCTTAGTCGATTATCTAAACATACAAAAGTTCCTTATATTGCAGCTTTAGTTCAAATTGGTATCGCATTTATTATGATTAATTTAGGATCATTTGATCTACTAACAGATATGCTAGTTTTTGTTATTTGGCTATTTAGCGTTATGATTTTCTTTGCAGTTTTTATTTTAAGAAAAAGAGAACCTGAATTAAATAGGCCATATAAAGTCCCTCTTTATCCTATTATTCCATTACTTGCAATTTTGGGTGGTGTATTTATTTTAGGAGTTACCTTACTAACGCAAACAATGTTAGCACTAACAGGAATTTTGATTACAGCAACAGGTATTCCTATTTTTTTCATTCAAAAAAAATATCGTGTAGAAACAGAAAATAACTAAAAATTTATTTAATAAATAAAACTAGTTTGGAGTAGTCGGTAAATCCGATTATTCTAAACTAGTTTTTTCTTTTAAAGTTGTACCAAAAATTTTTTCATTATTCTAAGAGCTATTTCAGGAAACTCTTCTGCTAGTAGTCCCATAGCAGATAGAATATAAGTAGCATCTAAATAAAAATCTGGATTAACTGGTTTCAAGAAAAGGTCGTTTTCTTTCTTGAGACAAGCAGACATCATTTCTTTTGCTTGCTGGCTATGAACAAGGATGCCACCTGTCCCAATAACTGTTTTAAAATAACCTAAATCTTTTCCTGATTGATAATAAACAATCCGAGATGGTGTAGGTTCTCTTCGGTAGCTTCCAGCATGTCGATTAAATGCTGTTTCAATGGCTATTTTTCCCATGGTTTCATCAAAAGAGATATCTTTTTTATTAGTTGAAACAAAATTAGGATGGGTTGATCGATACGTACATGATTCAATAATATCTTCTTCCTCAATAGGCAAATAATTAGTAAAAGCCTTCGGTGTAACAGCTTCTAATAAACTTAGTGCGGAATAGCGCATACCAAGATCTCCTTCTACTGTACGTTTAACAAATGGTTCTTGTAAGCCTTCAACACGTATTTCCGGATTTCGAGGTTTTCCATCTCCAACAGAATGAAGGTCTGTTGTTGCACCACCAATATCTATTATTAGCACATCATCTAAACCAGGCTCTTTATTAGTTCCTTTTGCTAATAGTTCAGCAGCTCTTAAGACAGCTGTTGGTGTGGGCATTAAAATTTGACCAATTTCTTTTTCAGCAGTACCCATTCCTTTAGCTTCCACAATTTTTTCCATAAAAATCGTTCTCAAAATTTCTCTAGTTGGTTGAGCATTTAAAATATTGACTTGAGGCATAACATTTTCAGTTAAATAGTAAGGATGGGATGTTTTCTTTAAAATATCTTCAATAGTAGAATAAGTTTCTTCATTTCCAGCAACTACGATGGGAAATGTTTTTTTAAGAGTAGATAGTTGTTTAATATCATTCACAATTCCTACTTGATTGCCACCGTTTGTTCCACCACAAACCAAAATGATATCAGGAGAAAGATCTTCTATTTCTCTAACATCTTTTTCTTTTAAACCATAACTAAATACTTTTAGAATACGAGTCCCTGCTCCTAAGGCAGCTCTTTTTGCAGCTTCTGTTGTAAGAGTTGGAGATAAGCCTATAGCAACCATTCGAAACCCACCTCTAGCAGATGAACAAGCATAATGATGATGAAATATTGTGTTTTCAAGGTTGTAATCTTGAATTAGATTTTTTTTTGCAAGTTCAAAACCTTCCATTATAGATGTATCGATTGTTGTTTTTGCTTTTGCCGTTCCAAGTATTTCTTCTTGTTCTAAATCTACAGCAGTTAGTTTGGTATAAGTACTACCAAAATCAATCAGTAAGCAATTATTCATAATAAAAACTCCTATTCTTTTGTTTGAAGTAGTTAGAGAAATGTATAAAAATTGAAATAAACAAAAAAAATTTTTGTTATTTAATTTTTTTTAAACGCTAAATATTAATCTATTTTTCGTCTAAAACTCATCTAATGAAAAAATAACAGATTTAATTGATAAAAATAAAATAGGTTAATAGGTGAGTTAAATAAAATAAAATTTTCTAATTTAATAGTAACAGAGTGTATCAATGGATACTCAAGACATTTTTTTAAGGAAAAATTGATATCTTTCTATCAGTAAAAATCTACTAAGTCAAAAAAGTGTCAAAAAATTATCGATAAAAAAATAAACTTTGTTAGTTCCCTTTTTTAAAAAAAAATTTTAAAAATTGAATGGTAAAAAAGAGCAATATAGATTTAGGAAGAGGCCTGTAATTTAAGGGTTTTGGTCTGTTGACAGTCCAAAACCTCAATGTTATTCTTTGGATGTTAATGAAAGCGCTGTTAAAAAGAGGGCTTTCTAATTAAATAAGGAGGTTAAAAAAATATTTTTTTGTACCACCGTTCATATATTCAATTTTTTCAATAATAAGGTATAGTTATCTTAATGAGTAATTTAATGACTCATTTTAATAAAACAAAATGGAAAGGATGTTGTTTCAATGGCAAAAATTATCGAATGTGTTCCAAATTTTAGTGAAGGTCAAAATGAAGCTGTTATTAATGGATTAGTTTCTGTTGCTAAAAGTGTAGGAGGCGTAACTCTTTTAGATCATTCATCTGATGCAAGTCATAACCGTAGTGTATTTACTTTAGTTGGGGATGAGGAAGGAATTCAAGAAGCAGCCTTTCAATTAGTAAAATATGCAAGTGAAAATATTGATATGACAAAACACCATGGTGAACATCCTCGTATGGGTGCAACAGACGTTGTTCCATTTATTCCTATAAAAGATTCTTCTGTTGAAGAATGTATTGAGATTTCAAAAAAAGTAGCTAAAAGAATTAATGATGAATTAAATATTCCGATTTTTCTTTATGAAGATTCAGCATCTACACCAAATCGTAAAAACTTAGCAAAAGTTCGTAAAGGTCAATTTGAAGGAATGCCTGAAAAATTACAAGAAGAAGAATGGGCACCTGATTTTGGTGAAAGGAAAATCCATCCAACAGCTGGTATTACAGCAGTAGGAGCTAGAATGCCATTAGTAGCGTTTAATGTTAACTTAGATACTTCTGATATTACAATTGCTAATAAAATTGCTAAAATCATCCGTGCTTCAGGTGGAGGATTCAAATACGCTAAAGGTATTGGCGTTATGTTAGAAGATCGTAATATCGCTCAAGTATCAATGAATATGGTTAACTTTGAAGGAACACCTTTATATAGAACATTTGAGACAATCCGTATGGAAGCAAAACGTTATGGCGTTAATATCATTGGAAGTGAAATCATTGGTTTAACACCAGCAAAAGCAATGATTGATTGTGCGGAATACTACTTACAAGTAGAAGACTTTGATTATGACAAACAAATTTTAGAAAACCATTTATTAGGATAAGGAGAGACTATCTAAATGAAATTAGTTGATTTAACAGTAAAAGATTTTGTTGAAGTATTAGGTTCTGATGCACCAGCTCCAGGTGGAGGCTCAGCGGCTGCATTATCTGCTGCTATGGGTATTTCATTAACTAAAATGGTTTGTGAATTAACTATCGGTAAGAAGAAATATGCTGAGTATGAGGATGAAATTAAACTTGTTTTTGATGAAACAAAAGAGTTACAACAACATTTATTACATGCTATTGATGCAGATACAGAAGCTTTTAATGTAGTATCAGCAGTATTCAGTATGCCAAAAGAGACTGAAGAGGATAAAGCGGCTCGTAGAAAAGCGATGCAATCAGCTTTAGAAGGTGCTGCAGAGTCTCCTTTTAACATGATGAAATTAATGGTCAATGCTTTAGAAGTGACTAAAAAAGCAATTGGTAAATCAAATACAAACGCAGCGAGTGACTTAGGTGTTGCAGCTCTTAATTTAAAAGCTGGACTTCAAGGAGCTTGGTTAAATGTGTTAATTAATTTATCAGGCATTAAAAATGAAGAATTTGTTGCTCAACATCGTTCTGAAGGTGAAAAATTATTAGCTAAAGGAAGTCTTTTAGCTGATGAAATTTATATGGAAACATTAAAAGTAGTTTAGTTAATTTGAATTTTTCTAAAATAGAGAGGATGACATTTTACAAATGGCAATTTTATCAGATATCGAAATCGCAAATCAAGTAGAAATGAAACCAATTAAAGATGTAGTAGCTCCTTTAGGAATCACAGAAGATCAATTGACACTTTATGGTAACTATAAAGCGAAAATAAGCGCTCATGAATTAGAAAATTTAAAAGACAAAGAAGATGGTAAATTAATTTTAGTAACAGCCATTACACCAACTCCTGCTGGGGAAGGTAAAACAACAACTTCTGTTGGTTTGGCTGATGCGTTTACTAAATTAAATAAAAAAGCAATGATTGCTTTAAGAGAACCTTCATTAGGACCAGTATTTGGTGTTAAAGGTGGGGCAGCTGGTGGTGGACACGCTCAAGTTGTTCCGATGGAAGATATTAACTTACATTTTACAGGAGATTTCCACGCGATTGGAGCTGCTAATAACTTGTTAGCTGCTTTGATTGATAACCACATTCATCACGGTAATGCACTTCAAATTGATAGCCGTAACATTACTTGGAAACGTGTAGTGGATATGAATGATCGTCAATTACGTCATATTGTTAATGGTTTACAAGGACGAGTTAATGGTGTGCCTCGTGAAGATGGCTATGATATTACTGTAGCTTCTGAAATTATGGCTGTTCTTTGTTTAGCAAATGATCCAGATGATTTAAAAGTTAAATTAGGCGAAATGATTATTGGTTATAATTTTTCAGGAGATCCTGTAACAGCTAAAGACTTAAAAGCTGAAGGAGCTTTAGCAGCGTTACTTAAAGACGCTATTCATCCAAACTTAGTTCAAACACTTGAACATACACCAGCAATCATCCATGGTGGACCATTTGCCAATATTGCTCATGGTTGTAACAGTGTCATTGCAACAAAATTAGCTTTAAAATATGCTGACTATGCCATTACAGAAGCTGGATTTGGAGCAGATTTAGGTGCTGAAAAATTCATTGATATTAAGTGTCGTTTAGGAAACTTAAAACCAGATGCTGTTGTTTTAGTAGCAACTATCCGTGCTTTAAAAATGCATGGTGGCGTTCCTAAAAAAGAATTAGAACCAGAAAATGTGGAAGCAGTAGTAGCTGGTTTAACTAACTTAGACAAACACATTGCTAACATTCAAGATGTTTATGGTATGCCAGTTGTAGTGGCAATTAATAAATTCCCATTAGATACTGACGCTGAACTTAAAGCAGTTGAAGAAGCATGTAAAGAACGTGGAGTAGAAGTAGTACTTTCAGATGTTTGGGCAAATGGTGGAGCAGGTGGCGTTGAGTTAGCTGAAAAAGTTATCGAATTAGCTGACAAACCAAATAACTTCCAATTTGTTTATGACGAAGAAGATAGTATTGAAGAAAAATTAAATAAAATCGTTCAAAAAGTTTATGGTGGTAAGGGAGTAGAAATCGTTCCTGCTGCTCGTAAACAATTGAAAAAATTAGAAGAATTAGGCTATGGTAATTTACCAATTTGTATGGCTAAAACACAATATTCATTCTCAGATGATCAAACAAAAGTTGGAGCACCAAAAGACTTTACGGTTACTATTAGAAATCTGAAAGTCTCTAAAGGAGCTGGCTTTATCGTTGCTCTTACTGGGGCTGTTATGACAATGCCAGGACTTCCAAAATCACCAGCATCAGAAAGAATTGATATTGATTCTGATGGTAATATTACTGGTTTATTCTAAAAAAGGGTGAGATAAATGAAAAAACAAATTATCTCACAATCATCTTATAAAGTCTCAAAATGGAGTGGTGGAGAAACAACGGAAGTGTTTCTCTACCCACCTGAGGGACGTTATGCATTGAATGAATTTGATTTCAGAGTATCAACGGCTAAAGTTGAATTAGCAGAAAGTACTTTTTCAAGTCTGCCTGGATATAAAAGAATAATTATGTCACTAGATAATCCTTTAGAGCTTCACCATAGAGGAAAAGAAGGCTTACGAAAAGTAAAATTAGCTCCATATCAAACCGATTATTTTTCTGGAGATGATGAGACTAAGAGTTTCGGAAAATGTACGGATTTTAATTTGATTTATTCACCTAAATTCGGTGGGGAGATGAAAACGAAACAATCGGATGAAGTAATAAAGCTAAAAAAACAAGTAACTTATGTTTTATATGCTTTAAAGAATGTTGAAATCACTTTTTATCAAGAGACAGAAACGATCTGTTTAGAAGCAGGAACGAGTTTGGTTCTTGAAGATATAAAAGAAGAAACCCAAGCATTAATTCATTCGACAACTAAAAATAATGCACCAGTCCTTATAGAAATAAGTATTCGTTGACAAATGATGCAGTAAGAGAGTATCGAAAATTGCCAAGGAAAAAGTGACTAAACTTGAAGTAGAACGTGAGTGAACCAACCGTTTCGTCAGAAAACTGATTTGGATAGGAAGTCTTTTTGATAATCTCTTCTTATTAAGTTACCAAAGAGTATGGAAAAAAAGAACCAGAGTTAAGTGATCTGACAGATCAGAAAGGGGATTTACATGAGTTCAGAAGTTGAAAATGTAAATGCAGTTGAAAGTGAGAGCGAAAAAGCAAAGTTTAGTTTAAGTGGCGCGACATTATATGGTATAAATGCAGTAGTCGGTTCTGGGATATTTTTATTGCCAGCTACTATTTATAAAGATTTAGGACCAGCGTCACTACTTGCCATGATTTTCGATGCTGTTTTAGTGTTGTTACTTGCTGTGTGTTTTGCAGAAGTATCTTGTTATTTTGATAAAAATGGTGGAGCGTTCCAATATTCAAAAGCAGCGTTTGGAGATTTTGTAGGTTTTATTGTAGGGTTACTAGGGTGGTTTGTAACGATCATTGCTTGGTCAGCTATGGCAGCTGGGTTTGCTAAGTTGTTAATTATGGCTTTTCCAAGTTTAAAAGGAACAAATACGTTTATCAGTATTGCTCTTGTTATTTTATTATCAGTTATTAATAGTACCGGATTGAAATCATCTAAGATTTTCACCATTACAGTAACAATTGCTAAATTAATACCGATATTTGCTTTTGTGTTCATTGCTATTTTCTTTATCAAGGGTGGATTTGATAAAGGTAACTTCACACCATTCTTACAATTAAAAGAAGGCATGACATTACCTAAAGCGTTGGGTTCTACATCAATGACAATTTTTTATGCATTTATTGGATTTGAAGCTTTACCAGTAGTTGCTGGTGAAATTAAAGATGCTAAGAAAAACATGCCACGTGCTATTTTAGGTTCCATTAGTGTTGTTTCTATTCTTTATTTCATGATTATTGCTGGAACAATTGCTATGCTTGGCGTTGGTATTTTAGAAAGTGGTGCACCTGTTCAAGATGCATTTGGTCAAATGGTTGGACCGTGGGGTAAATGGATTATCTCGGTTGGAGCTTTGATTTCCATCTTAGGGCTTAATGTGGGTGACTCGATGATGATTCCTCGTTACGGAGCTTCTATTGCAGATGAAGGCTTACTGCCTAAAGTTGTTTCAAAGAAAAATTCAAAAGAAGCACCATATATTGCGATTATCATTTCATGTGTGTTAACTAGTTTGTTATTATTAACAGGTAGTTTTGAGCAGTTAGCAGAATTAAGTGTTGTATTTAGATTTATACAATATATCCCAACTGCTTTAGCGGTTATCTTCATGCGTAAGAAAAACCCAAATGCAAAAACAGCTTTCAAATTACCATTTGGACCAGTTATTCCTTCATTAGCGATTATTGTTAGTGTTTGGATGTTGTACATGGGTGCCGATACGAAAAGTTTAATTGCCGGTGGAATCGGGATTCTAATAGCGGCTGGTTTCTATTTCGCATTAAATGGTGGAAAAAAACAGGTAAGCTAGAAAAATTTGACCCTTTTTAGTTAATTTAAAGATATAATAGAAACATAAGTAATAGGTTATTAGGTTAAAATGAAATCAGATGGCTCTAGTTTTACTAGAACCCATAGGAGGAAATAGAGAATGAGCAAAAATATTATTTTGAATGGTAAAGATTTAACATTAGAACAAGTAATTGAAGTATCTCGTGGTGGAGCTAAGATTGAGTTATCTCAAGGCGCTATTGAAGCTGTTAATGCATCACGTAAAATCATAGATGATATTGTTGAAAGTAAACGCACTGTTTATGGCGTTAATACAGGATTTGGTTCTTTAGTTAAAGTAAGTATTCCTCAAGATGAAACTCGTCAATTACAAGAAAATTTAATCCGTACACACTCAAGCGGCTTTGGTGATCCATTAAAAGAAGATGAAGTTCGTGCAACTATGTTAATCCGTGTGAACTCTTTACTTAAAGGTCATTCAGGAATCCGTTTAAGTACAATCGAAACATTAATGGGTATGTTAAATAATGGTGTTGTTCCTCATATTCCTGAAAAAGGATCATTAGGAGCTTCAGGAGATTTAGCCCCATTATCTCATATGGTTTTACCAATGTTAGGTTTAGGACGTGCTTATTACAACGGCGAATTAATGTCAGGTAAAGAAGCAATGGAAAAAGCAGGCGTTCCAGTTATCCACTTAGAAGCTAAAGAAGGTTTAGCTTTAATCAACGGAACAACTGTATTAACAGCAATCGGAGCTTTAGCAACTCATGATTCAATTGAATTATTAAAATTAGCTGATATTGCAGGAGCATTATCTTTAGAAGTCCATAACGGAATCATTAATGCATTTGATGAAGAATTACATATTATTCGTCCTCATAGTGGACAATTGGCAACTGCTAAAAACGTACGTCATTTACTTGAAGGTAGCACATTGACAACACCAGCAACAGCTGAACGCGTTCAAGATGCTTATTCATTACGTTGTATGCCTCAAATTCATGGTGCAAGTAAAGATACAATAGCTTTTGTTAAATCAAAAGTAGAAATTGAAATCAATTCAGTAACAGACAATCCAATTATCACTCGTAATGGAGATGTTATTTCTGGAGGAAACTTCCACGGTGAACCAATGGCTCAACCGTTTGATTACTTAGGAATTGGTGCAGCAGAAATTGGAAATGTTTCTGAAAGACGTGTAGAACGCTTAGTTAATACTAACTTAAGTGGCTTACCATCATTCCTAGTTAAACATCCAGGCGTTAACTCAGGTTTCATGATTACTCAATATGCTTGTGCGTCATTAGCTTCAGAAAATAAAATTTTAGCTCATCCAGCAAGTGTGGATTCAATTACATCTTGTGAAAACCAAGAAGACTTTGTCAGCATGGGAACAACAGCAGCACGTACTGCTCGTGATATTTTAATTAATTCACGTAGAATTGTAGCTACTGAAATTATGGCAGCTTGTCAAGCCATTGAATTTGTTTCTGATCGTGGTGACTTAGGTAAGGGAACTCAAGTAGCTTATGATACGTTTAGAAAATATGTTAATGTGATTGAAAATGATAAAGACGTTGAAATCTATGATGAATTAGAAAAAGCAACAGATGTTTTAATTTCGGGTGAATTATTACGTGCAGTTGAAGAAGTAGTTGATTTAGAAATCGAATTTGATTTTAAATAATTACAAAGTTGAGCTCTGAATAATTAGTATTCAGAGCTTTATTCGGAAAAAACGGGAGTAGCCCTTGTATGCACTCCCTTTTTTTTGTACTATAAATGTAAACTTATTAGAGGAAGTGTTGTATATGGGATATCAAAAACCAAAAGGAACAGTAGATATTTTACCGGGTGAGGTAGAAAAATGGCAATATGTAGAAGCAGTAGCGCGTTCAGTATTTAAAAAATATGATATTCATGAAATGAGAACACCAATGTTTGAACACATTGAAGTGATTACACGAGCTGTAGGCGATACAACTGACATCGTTACAAAAGAAATGTATGATTTTGAAGATAAAGGTGGTCGTCATATCACGCTACGTCCTGAAAATACAGCACCACTCGTTAGATCATATGTAGAAAATAAATTATTTGGTCCAGAGCATCAAAATCCTTTCAAGGCGTTCTATATCGGACCGATGTTTAGATATGAAAGACCGCAAGCAGGTCGTCTACGTCAGTTCCACCAAATTGGTATTGAGATGATTGGGAGTAACAACCCAACAATAGATGTGGAAGGAATCCTTTCAGCTCTTGATTTCTATAAAGAATTAGGTATTGAACACACACAATTGGTAATTAATTCATTAGGAACAAAAGAGTGCCGTATGAAATATCGCCAAGCGTTAATTGATTATTTAGAGCCAAAATATGATGAATTGAGTAAAGATTCTCAACGTCGTTTACATGACAATCCATTGCGTGTGCTTGATAGTAAAGATGAAAAAGATAAAGTAATCGTAGAAAATGCGCCATCTATTTTAGATTACTTAGATGAGTATTCGGATAAATTCTTCAATGACGTAAAAGAATTATTAGATGCAGTAGGTGTGGAATATATTGTTGATCACCGAATGGTTCGTGGTTTAGATTATTATAACCATACTGTTTTTGAAATCATGAGTAATGCCCCAGGATTTAATGGAGCAATTACAACTATTTGTGCTGGTGGGCGATATGATGGATTAGTAAAAGAACTAGGTGGACCAGAAACTCATGATTCAGCATTTGGTTATGCGTTAGGATTAGAAAGAGCTATTATTACGATGGATGCTGAAGGTATTGAAATTCCGACTAAACCCGTGGTTGATGTTTATGTAGTTGGATTAGGAGAAAAAACAAATAAAGAAAGTTTGAAGTTAGTTCAAGCAGCTAGAAATTCTGGATTTGTAGCAGAGAGAGATTATCTCAATAGAAAAGCAAAAGCTCAATTTAAATCAGCAGATAAATTAAACGCAAAAGTCGTATTAACAATTGGTGAAGATGAATTAGAAAATCAAGTAGTTCGTTTAAAAGATATGGTAAACAAAACAGAAGAAACTGTTACTTTAGAAGTTATTTATACTGATTTTAAAGGAATAGTTGAAAAAATAATTAATAAATAAAAAAGGAGTTTTAACAGGTGAAGCCTAAAACAGAAGAAGAAAATTGGATTATTTCGGAGTATACGCATAAATTAACGGTAGTTTTTTTATATGCTTTACTATACGCTGTAGCACTTAATTTCTTCTGGCGACCCGCAAATATTTATACAGGTGGAATTACAGGTTTTTCTCAAATTCTTACAACTATTTTTGAAAAATATACTGGATTTCAACCGTCAATTTCAGTCATTTACTATTTGATTAACTTGCCGTTCTTAATTTATGGCTGGTTTAAAATGAATAAAAAAATTGTTGTGTTTACTGTCATTAGTGTAACTTTTGCAACAGTTGCGATTGAATTAGTTCCGACTATCGTTTTAACTAAGGATCCTATCATTTGTGCTCTTTTTGGAGGGGCTATTGGAGGGGCGTCTCTTGGATTAGCTTTAAAAAATGGAATAGCAACTGGTGGATTAGATATAGGAATTATTGCTATAAGAAAAAAAACTGGTAAGAGTATAGGTTCCATATCAATGATTATTAACGGTATTATTGTTTTAGCTGCTGGATTCTTATTTGGATTTCCATATGCTTTTTATAGCGTTATATCAATTATTGTTAGCGGAAAAGTAACAGACTTTGTCTATACGAAACAACAAAAAATGCAAGTTTTAATTATCACGAGAAACCCTGATAAAATTATTGCTTCTTTAAAAAAACGTCTTTTAAGAGGTATTACAGTTTTAAATGATGAAGCAGAAGGAGCTTACGACCATCGTAAGAAAACAGTATTACTTACTGTTATCACTCGTTATGAATTGCATCAATTAGAAGAAGCAATAGAAGAAGGCGACCCAAATAGCTTTGTGAGTATTTCAGAGAATGTTCATACGCTAGGGAAGTTTGATGACTTTGGTTTATAATCATTTTGGGAGATGAAGTACATAGAAATAAAAAAATATGCATTTAATAAATTATCAAGTGAACAGTTAATAGAGCTGTGTCAGTTGTATAATAATACTTTAGAGAAAGCTTTTGTTTGGCAAAAAGAGTCTAGAATCGATTTAGATTCATTTGTTAAAATGATTGATGTTGAACTGGCTTATCTTGCCTATGAAGAGGAACAGTTAGTTGGATTTTTAACACTCTATGAACCTGACACGTTTATTCATTTTCTTTTTATAGATACAGCTCTGCAAAAAAGTGGTGTTGGTAGTGCGCTATTAGGAAAAATAGAGCTTGATTTTCCTAATGAGGACATATCTTTAAAATGTTTATTACAAAATAAAAATGCATTGAGTTTTTATAAGAAAAAAGGTTTCAAAGTAGTTGAAACTAAAGATGATTTAGGTTTAGAAAGTTATCAATTATTGGTAAAAGAGAGTCAGGCAGACGTTTAGTACGTCTGTCTTTTTTCGTCTTCCTTGAAGTATCAGAAAAGTTGGCGTATCATGTAGGAAAATATAGAGTAGGTGATAGAAATGGAGCTTTATGGTATTTTTTACAATGCCAATGCTGGTGATGGAAAATCGGAAGAAACGGCGAAATATGTCAAAAATATGTTAAAAGACAATCAAATAGACTCAATATTTTTAACAGCTAAAAATGCAAAAGAAGCTGTTACAATGATAAAAGAATCCATGAAAACAATTGATGGACTTATTGCTATTGGAGGAGATGGTACATTAAATATTGTTGGAACAGCTTTTATACAATCCTCAAAAACAGTTCCTCTAGGAATTATCCCCGGTGGAACGATTAATAATTTTGCTAAACGATGGAAAATTCCTCTTGCTAAAGAAGAGGCAATGAAAGTTATTCTAGAGAGAAATACTAAAAAAATTAGTATTGGTGAATGTAATAATGAAGCAATTATTAGTTCATTTACTTTTGGACGTTTGGCGGATCTATCAAATGATGTGAGACAAAGTGAAAAAAGAAAGTATGGTTTAATCGTCTATCCGTATAAGGCTTTGAAACACCTAGGTTCTAAAACATCCTATTTGGTTAAATATAAAACAGAGGACAAAGAGTATTTATTAAAAACTTGGGTAGCCCTTGCGACAACGACATCTTTTGTAGGAGGAATACCTTACACAAGCCATGATAAAAATGCATTTCATGTGAGTATTTTAAATAATATTAGTTTTTCAAAAATTAAAGCCTATCTAACATATGCCTTTACTGGAAATTTGAAAGGGAAAAAAGCAATTACCTACTTAGCGGCTGAAACACTAAAATTAGAAAATGTAGATAAGACAGTTTCTATTCAAACAAGAATTGATGGAGATCCTGGGCCTGACTTGCCATTAACATTAAATTGGAAAAAAGATTTTTTAGATGTAGCGGTCCCAAAATAAAAAAAGCAGGTTTAAGAATCGTTAAAATTCTTTATACCTGCTTTTTTTTATAGAATTTGATGATTTTTAGAAACAAGTTCACCGTGTTTGTAAACATCTTGAACTAAGTTTGTTGCAAAGAAGTATAGAGGATAATCTACATTTGGAGCATCCCAAATAGCGATATCTGCTATTTTACCTTCTTTAAAGCTTCCAATTGAGTTTCCTAAGCCCACTGAGTAAGCAGCATTGATAGTTACGGCATTGAAGACTTGAATAGGTGTTAATTGCATTTTAAAGCAACCTAATTGCATGATAAATTGAATATTTGATGTCGGACAACTACCTGGGTTACTGTCAGTTGATAATGTAATAGCCATTCCAGCATCTAACATTTTTTTAGCAGGTGCATAAGTATTTGCCATCAAACTAAATGTTGTTCCTGGTAATAAGTTACCAATAACGTTACTTTCACTCATTTTTTTAATGCCATCATCTGTAGCAGCCATTAAATGCTCAGCACTAATAGCTCCAACTTCAGCAGCTACGTCTACTCCGCCAATGGAATCAATTTCATCAGCATGAATTCTTAATTTGAATCCCATTTCTTTAGCAGCTGTTAATAAACGACGAGATTGGTCTGCTGTAAAGACGCCAGTCTCACAGAAAATATCACAGAATTCTGCTAAGTTTTCTTCTTTTACTTTTGGAAGCATCTCGTCAATAATCATTTCGATAAATGCATCTCCGTCGCCTTCAAATTCAGGTGGAACAGCATGTGCAGCCATAAAGGTAGAAACTAAATCAATTGGATGGTTATGATTTAATTCTTTTACTACATCTAATTGACGCTTTTCGGTTTGCCAGTTTAAACCATATCCACTTTTAGCTTCAACAGTTGTTACGCCGTGAATAATCATTTGATCTAATAATCTTTTTGATTTGTCATAAAGTGTTTCAAAAGAAGCGGAGCGTGTTGAACGAACTGTACTTAAAATACCGCCACCTTCTTTTAAAATATCTAAATAGCTAACACCATTTAATTTTTTTGAGAATTCATTTTCACGACTGCCACCATAAACTAAGTGAGTATGACAATCAATTAAACCAGGAGAAGCTAATTTACCTGTATAATCAATAATTTTAGTGTGCTCTCCAACTAAGTTTTTTTCTGGTTCTCCAGAATCTACTTTTAAAATCTTGCCATTTTTAATAGCGATGTACCCATTTTCGATAATTGTTGCTTGACTCATTTCTTTCCCTTTAAGTGGGCGATCTTTGTCAATTGGACAAAAAATTTGGCTAAAATTTATTAAAATTTTATCTGCTGTCATTTGCTTTTTTCCTCCTTTGATTTACTATAAGTATAACAAGAATTAATCGTAATTACTGTATTCTTTTACCATCTAATTTTTGTCAAATTTTTGAAAGGGCTTTTTTTGCCGACTTTCTTTAAAAAAAATAAACAATTATTTAAGTGATAGACTTTTAATTGACTGAAAAGTCTTATAGTATGGATATAACCTAAAAGAAATATTACTTATTATGAAGTATCGGATTTATTTTTTTGAAATAATTTTATTTAAATATTTTAAGGAGGAAATAAAATGATTAGTAATCAAAATATTAGTGATGCAATGACAATTAAATTACCTGATGTTTTACCAGATATGCCAGTTTTCCAAGAAGGAATTAGACGTGCTCCAGATAGAGGATTCCGGTTATCAGAAGCTCAAACAAAATTAGCATTAAAAAATGCTTTAAGATATGTTCCAGAAAAATTCCATGACCAAGTGATTCCAGAATTTTTAGAAGAATTAAAAACTCGTGGACGAATTTATGGTTATCGTTGGTACCCAAAAACTCGTGTTTATGGAAAACCAATTGATGAGTATAAAGGTAAATGTACTGCTGCTAAAGCAATGCAAGTAATGATTGATAACAACTTAGACTTTGATATTGCTCTATATCCTTATGAACTTGTAACTTATGGCGAAACAGGACAAGTTTGTTCAAACTGGATGCAATATCAATTAATCATGCGCTATTTAGAAGAAATGACAGATGAACAAACACTTGTCGTTGAATCTGGACATCCAATGGGATTATTCTCTTCTAAAAAAGACGCACCACGCGTTATCATTACGAATGGTTTACTTGTTGGTGAATATGATAATATTCATGACTGGGAAATCGGAGAACAAATGGGTGTTACTAACTACGGACAAATGACAGCTGGTGGTTGGATGTACATTGGACCACAAGGTATTGTTCACGGAACATTCAATACTTTATTAAATGCTGGTCGTTTGAAATTAGGAATTGCTGATGATGGCGATTTAAGAGGAAAACTATTCATTACATCTGGTTTAGGTGGTATGAGTGGAGCTCAAGGTAAAGCTGGAGAAATTGCTAAAGCTGTAGCAATTGTCGCTGAAGTTGACCGTTCTCGTATCGATACTCGTTTAGAACAAGGTTGGATTTCTCACGTAACTGAAACACCAGAAGAAACAATGACGTTAGCTAAAGAATATATGGATAAAGAAGAAACTACTTCTATTGCTTATCATGGTAATATCGTAGATTTATTAGAATATGTCAACGAAAATAATATTCATGTTCACTTACTATCAGACCAAACTTCTTGTCATAATGTTTACGAAGGTGGCTATTGTCCTGCAGGTATGACTTTTGAAGAAAGAACTCGTTTACTTGCTGAGGATCAAGAAAAATTCCATGTTGAAATTGATAAAACGTTAAAACGTCATTTTGAAGTAATTAAATCGTTAACTGCTAAAGGGACTTATTTCTTCGATTATGGCAACTCATTTATGAAAGCTATTTATGATACTGGTATTAAAGAAATTTCTAAAAATGGTATTGATGACAAAGACGGATTTATCTGGCCATCATACGTAGAAGATATCATGGGACCTATGTTATTTGACTATGGTTATGGACCATTCCGTTGGGCTTGTTTAAGCCGTAAACATGAAGACTTAATGGCAACTGACAAAGCTGCTATGGAAGTTATTGATCCTAACCGTCGTTATCAAGATCGTGATAACTACAACTGGATTCGTGATGCTGAAGAAAATAAATTAGTTGTTGGTACAGAAGCTCGTATTCTTTATCAAGATGCTATGGGACGTGTTAACATTGCCCTTAAATTTAATGAAATGGTTAGAGAAGGAAAAATTGGACCTGTTATGATTGGTCGTGACCACCATGACGTGTCTGGTACTGACTCTCCATTCCGTGAAACATCAAATATCAAAGACGGAAGTAATATTACAGCTGATATGGCAACACAATGTTATGCAGGTAATGCAGCTCGTGGTATGAGTTTAATTGCTCTACATAACGGTGGTGGTGTTGGTATTGGTAAATCTATCAATGGTGGATTTGGTTTAGTTTTAGACGGAAGTGAAACAACTGATGAAATTATTAAATCAGCTGTTGCATGGGACACTATGGGTGGAGTAGCACGTCGTAGTTGGGCTCGTAACCCTCATGCTATTGAAACTTCTATGGAATATAATGAAATGCGAAAAGGTTTAGACCATATTACTATTCCTTACATTGCGGATGACGATAAAGTAAATTCAGCAATTAGTGAGTTATTTAAATAATTGATTTTGCGAACTTCCTATCCAAATCAAATTAATCATAGTAACATTTCACGAAACTGTAAGAAGTTAGAGAAGTCTCTTTCTTCTTACAGTTTTTTTATAAAAAATAGATTAATGTTTTTTGTCGTTTAGTAGTTTGTTTATTTTAGTTGAAAAACAGGGTATAATATTAGGTATAGAAAAATTTGTGAAAACATTATATAAATAACTTAGTTACCATTTTCATAGCTAGTGAGGAGGAAACTTTTTTGTCTAATAGCTTAAGATGTAAATTGTTTGGAAATCCTGAAATCCTATTAAATAACCAACTTATTTTATTTTCTTTTTCAAAAATAGATGCATTGATTTACTATCTAGCAGTAACCAAATCAGCAAGTCGAGATGAAGTTGCTGGGCTACTTTGGCCTGAAAAGAATGATCAAAATGCTAAGAAAAATTTGAGAAATGCAATTTATCAAGCCAATAAAATGTTAGGAATTGAAATAATCAGTTCTCCTAATAAGGCTATTCTTGTTTTAAATGAAGAGCTTAATCTTGAGATTGATGTAGTTGATTTTTTAGAATTACCGCAAAGTCATTTAGATTTATACACAGATGAATTTTTAAAAGGATTTTATTTGAAAGATTGTGAATCTTATGAGTTTTGGATGGTGAAGATGCGTAATTTTTACGAGAAGAAATTCTTACAAGAATGCTTCAAGAAAATCGAATCTGACATTAATAATAATGAACTAGATGAAGTTGAAAAGAATATTCAGCGTTTAATTTATATTGATGAGTTTGATGAATCCAATTATCAATTATTGATGAGATTTTATCAAACAAACCGTCGTCATGGTAAAGTAGTAGAAACCTATTATAATCTATCCAATTTATTAAAAATTGAATTAGGAATAACCCCAAATAAAGATACTAGACTTCTTTATGAAACCTCTTTAGAAAAATTAAATGAACAAAGCAACAAAGAAAAACAACGCTTTAATTCATTATTTCATGGAAGAACCGAAGAATTACAAGAAATCGAAGTTAATTTTAATTGTTTTAAAAATAACCAAAATTTTTATTCAATTGTTATTAGCGGTGAGGCTGGAATTGGCAAAAGTGCATTAGCAAATGTCGCTTTAGATCATATTCAAAATGACTTTTTAATACTAGAGAGTCAGTGCTATCAAGTTGAAGAGAACTATGCTTTTAGACCATGGAAGAAAATAATAGATGGTTTATCAGAAATTATAAAAGAAACAGATCAAATTGAACCAAAACTTTGGGATGAAGTTATTTTAAAAATTTTTCCTCGTTTTGAAGACCATTTATCAGAAATAAAGCCCATTGAAAATGATGATAGATTCAATCTATCAGTATTATCTGAAGTATTAATTGACGCTATAAATCGTATTTCCATTACTAAAAAAATGGTTGTTTTATTTGATGATATTCAATGGATGGATCGGAATAGTTTAGATTTATTGACAAGTATTATGCTACATACGAATGAAAATGTTCTTTTTGTGATGACGTCGAGAAACGTAAAAAAGGAAAATTTAGATTTCTTTTTAAATAACTTAACCAAATGCGGTTTAATTAAAGAAGTTCGTTTAAACCCTTTTTCTTTTGATGAAACTCAAGAATTTATTTGTAAAAAGATATCTAGCGATGCAATAACACCAGAATTAATTCAGAATGTTTATCGTCATACAGAAGGAAATCTATTTTTTTTAATTGAATACATCACGTTGCTTCAAAGTAATTCAAATTTGAATACAATGACTGTTAAGATGAAGGATGCTTTAAAGAATCGTTTCTTGTATTTAACAGAAGAGGAACAAATTTTAGTGAATTTTGTTTCTTATTTTTATGATTATACTTTATTAGATGATCTAGTGTATTTACTTGAAAAAGATAGTTTGGACATTATTAATTTAATGGAATCATTAATTGAGAAAAATATTTTGAAAGAATTGAATATTAATGGTGAAATTGGGATGACTTTTACTCATATCAAGCTTCGAGAATTTATTTATTTAAACCAATCAATTGGTAAAAAGAGAATTATTCATAATAAAATTGCTGGATATTTAGAGAGTAAATTAGCAAGTGATTCAATAGATAGTTTGCTATATGACAATATTTCCTATCATTATAGAAAAGGAAATAATCCATTAAAAGAATTAGAATATAAACTCAAATATTTAGAAAAATATTTGAGCTTTTATCACGAATTGTTTCCTGTTGATATTCAGGGTGATGATAGTGGAACAGATAATTTACGTTTTAATCAGGAACAAGTTTTTAAACAATTTGATAAAATAAAAAATAGTTTAAAAACTTTGGATGCTAAATCTGAAAATCATGAAACTTTAGCAATTTTAGAACATCAGTATCTTTATTTAGAGGGGCGTTACTTGATTCGGTATGGTGAGTATTCTGAAGGAGTTTCTGATATAAAAAAAGTTATAGCTCAATCAAAAGACTTGAAAGACTCAACTTATCTTTTAGATGGTTATAAACAAATGATTTATTATTATATTCAAATAGATGCTCCTGAAAAAATGATTGAATATATTGAGTTAGCTCTAGATTTATCTATTAAAGAGAATAACCATCAGTCAATTGGTGTGTTACTTCGATTAAAAGGCTTATATTACATTATGAGTGGTAATAACATAGTGGCAGAAAAACTATTGAAAGAGTCAATTAATACTTTCATGTTAACGAAAGAAATAGCTGATAAGTATGCTGTTAACATTGCAGCAGCCTATAATTACTTGGGAGAAATTAGATTTAATGAGAACCATTTTTCTGAAAGTTATGACATGTTTTTAAAAGCAATTGAACTTTGCTCGGACAAAAACTCGCTATCAAGTTTGTCTGTTTTTTACACTAATGCAGGAGCTGCACTTTTTGCTCAAGGAAAATTAAGCGAGTCGAAAGAGTATCTATTAAAGTCCAGAGAGATTTATCAAGAATTAAAAACCTTTTGGAAACGCCCTCGTTTAGATGCTTATTTAGCAATGATCTATTTAGAAGAAAAAAATGAGAAAGAAATAAAATATTACCTTGAAAAAGGAAAAGAGTTTGCTGAAAGAATGGGGAATAATAGAGATATTGGCATTGTTGAGTTTGCTAAAGCAGTCGTTTCAAAAGGATTAGTGGCTAATGGTGAGAGGTTAGAAGATTGGTCTGATTGGCTAAAACGTTCACCTGAAGAATATGCTAAAAATGCAATTGATCATTTGAATCGATATCAAGATACTTATGAAATCAATTTGTTAAAAGAGAAATTTGATTTTTAATATGAGAGACTAGAGAATTTTTTTTAGAATTCGACTAGTCTCTTTTTCCAATTATTAAAGCTATTTCCCTTATTTAATGTTAAAATAAATATACTAACTTAAAAAATAAGTCTGATAAGGAATGATGAAATGTTAGGATGGATTATTGTTATTATTTTATTTTTATTAATAGGTGCTTGCGCTTATGCGGGTCATTTTTTTATCAATGCAGCGCTCTTCAAAAATTCTCCATGGTATGTCAACAAAGGCCATAAAATGTTAAATCCAGATAATTTTAATCGGGAAAAAACAGTTTATACAGAGATTGAAGATCGACAAAATGAAGGCGCTCATCACTTTTGGGAAAGAGAAGCAACGAGTGAGGTTCATATGGAGTTTTCAGGTGAAATGCTTTGTGCTAGAGAATTCAAAGTGTTTCCAGAAACAAATAAGTGGGTTCTTGCTGTACATGGCTACCGCTCATCAGGAAAACGAGATATGTCATTTCCAGCCCAACAATTTGCTGAGGCAGGGTATAATGTCTTAGTTCCAGATTTACGTGCTCATGGAAAAAGTACAGGAGAAAAAATTGGGATGGGATGGTTAGAAAAAGAAGATGTAAAAGCATGGATTCAAAAAATACTATCTCATAACGATCAAGCTGAAATCATATTATTTGGAGGTTCAATGGGAGCAGCGACTATTATGATGGCAAGTGGAGATAAGTTACCTAAACAAGTAAAAATGTTAATTGCTGATTGTGGTTATTCATCTGTCTATGATGAATTTAATGATATGTTACGTTCAGCTCTCCATTTACCAGGTTTTCCAATTTTATTTTTTGCTAATTTATTTTGCCAATCAAAAATGGGATTTAGTTTGAAACAAGCTTCTAGTGTGAAACAACTTCAAAAAAATCATTTACCGGCATTATTTATTCATGGGACAAAAGATAAATTTGTTCCTCATGAAGCCATTTATAAAAATATGGAAGCGACTCAAGGAATTAAAGAAAGTTTGCTAATTGAAGAGGCACCTCACTTATCATCGTGGATTTATGATGAAAAGAGATATTTTGAAACAGTTTTCCAATTTATTGAAAACAATTTAGAAAAAGGGGTTTAAAATGGAAACGAAAAAGAATATGAAGCTTGCGATGATTATTATTTTAGTCGCAGCAACAATGAGCAGTTTAGGGCAATTAGCTTGGAAATTTGGGGCAGATGCAACGACGACAAATTTAAAGTATGGCTTATTTATTTTGGGTTTTGTCTTAGCTGGTTTAGGTATGGTTTTCTTAATGATTGCTTTTAGGTTTGGAGAAGTGTCGATTTTACAACCAATGATGAGTATTGGTTTTGCTTTATCAATTGTCTTTGGTTTTTTATTTTTGGATGAACCTATTACAACGACTAAAATTATTGGAACCTTTTTTATTATTGCAGGTTCTGCTCTTTTAGGATATGAAGGAGGCCGTGGTGATGAGTGATTTAGGTATTATTATTTCTATTCTGGCTATCACTACTTTTTCTGGAAGTGCAGGAGCTCTAGCCCTGAAGCAGGGAATGAACGAGTTAGTTGATTTAACATTTGTTAAAGCTATTACAAATAAATGGTTACTCTTAGGAAGTTTTCTCTATATAGTGAGTGCGGCGACTAATATTGTCTTGTTTAAATATCTAGCTTATTCAATTGCCTTTCCGATGACTTCTCTAACTTATGTTTGGACTGTCTTTATTTCTTATTTTACGTTTAAAGAAAAAATTACACCTTTAAAATTAATTTCAATTGGCTTAATTGCTATTGGGGTTATTATCATTAGTCAATAAAAATTGTATAAAGGACTTTGAGATAAGAAGTTATAACTTATCTTAAAGTCCTATTTTTTATTTAGAGAATGTTAGAATAAGTGTTAAAATAGAAACATATTACGTGAGAGATAAAGGATGAGTATGATGTATCGTTTAGCAATAGATGTAGGAACAACTAATATCAAATTTAATATATTCGAAAATTATAAAATAAAAGAATCTTTAGAAATGCGTGTGGATACGTATTATGGTGATTTAGGAAAAGTTTATCAAAGTCCTGAGCGTATTTTACAGCAAATAAAAAGAGGTATTAAAAACTTAACTCAAAAAGGATATGAGATAGAAGAAGTTATTTTTAGCACAGCTATGCATAGTATTATGCCAATTTTTGAAGAACCTCGAGAAGAAGAGTTACTTATTTGGTCAGATAGACAAGCAAAAGATTTTGTCAAAACATTCAAACAAGAGGAGAAGGCGTTAGAGTTTTATAAAAAAACAGGGACACCGATTCATGAGATGTCTCCATTGATGAAAATAGCTCATTTTAAGAACAAGGGATGGTTTTCAGATGTCAAAGAGTGGATTGGATTAAAAGAGTATTTAGTTGAGGCCTTTACGGGTAAAAAAGTAGTTGATTATTCGACAGCTTCTGCAACAGGACTTTTTAATATTCACACAAAAAAATGGGATGAAGAGATTTTAGATTTTGCTGGAATTACTCAAAATCAACTAGCAAAACTTGTTGATACAGATGTTTATTATCCAATTACTAAAAAACAAGCAGAAGCTGTTTTTCTTTCTGAAGAAGTTAAAGTTTATGTAGGTGCAAGTGATGGCTGTTTAGCTAGTTATGCTTGTTATTTAGCTAATGGAACAGTCAATACGTTGACAGTGGGAACTAGTGGCGCTGTCAGAAAATTAACGAAAGAAATTGAATTAGATGACGAAGGCCAAACGTTTTGTTACTACTTAACGAAAGATTATTGGGTTGTAGGTGGAGCTAGCAATAACGGCGGACAAGTGTTGGAATGGGCTAATAAAATGTTCTACTCAGATAAAACAATTTATAAAGAATTAGACCATATTATTAAGGAAGCTCCAATTGGAAGTAATGGTATTCAGTTTTTACCTTACATTACAGGAGAACGAGCTCCTTTATGGGACGGGGATATTGAAGGGAGTTTTTCAGGTTTAACGTTAGCTAATAAGAAAGAAGATCTACTTAGAAGTATCATCGAAGGAGTCTTCTTTAATTTAAGGCTAATTGGAGACTTAGTGTCACTTGAACCAAGAGATGTTTCAGTTAGTGGTGGATTGTTTGAAGAACCGATTTTAACCACTTTAGCTGCCGATATTTTTGGTAAAAACTGTATTCAATCTCATTATTCAGAACCCAACTTTGGTTCTATTTGTTTAATTGAAAAGCCAACCAGCTATATACTGTCAGAACACAAAAGAGTTTTCTTTAACGAAGAAAATCATAAATTGTATAATAAAAGTTATGCTAGATTCGCTAAAACGGTTAAAACCGAACTATAAACAAAAAAATAATATTAAAATTCGTTTATTAATTGAAGTTATATTCTTGACTTGTTAGAATGAAGACAAGAAAGGGGTTCTTTAATTATGAATGAAGTGGCAGTAATTATGGGAAGTATTTCAGATTGGACAACAATGAAAGAAACCTGTCGTATTTTGGATGAATTTCAGATATCTTATGAGAAAAAAATTATTTCAGCACATCGAACACCAGACTTAATGTTCGACTTTTCGGAAAAAGCAAGAGAAAAAGGATTTAAACTTATTATTGCAGGTGCTGGAGGAGCAGCTCACTTACCTGGAATGGTAGCCTCTAAAACGACTTTACCAGTTATCGGTGTTCCAATTGACTCAAAAGCTCTCAACGGAATGGATTCCTTATTATCGATTGTACAGATGCCAGGTGGCATACCTGTAGCTACGACTGCTATTGGAATTCCTGGTGCTAAAAATGCAGCTCTTTTAGCAACTCAAATTCTTTCTGTTACGGATAATTCATTAATAAAGAAACTAAATGTTTATCGAAATAACATGGCTAATCAAGTGCTAGAAAGTGAGGCCAATTTTGACTAAGTTATTATTACCAGGTTCAACGATTGGTATCATTGGTGGTGGTCAATTGGGACAGATGATGGCAATGAGTGCTAAAGAGCTTGGCTTCAAAGTTGGTGTATTAGATCCTACTGAAGATTGTCCAGCCTCCCAAGTAAGTGATTGGTCAATAAAGGCATCATATGATGATGATAAAGCTCTGGAAAAATTAGCTCAACAATCAGATGTGATTACTTATGAATTTGAAAATGTCAATGCGGCTTCTCTAGAAAAAATTCAAGAAATAGTACCGCTACCTCAAGGATTAGAGCTTTTAAAAATGAGTCAAAATAGGAAAAATGAAAAATTATTTTTAAGTCAATTAGGGTTACCAGTTTCTCCTTTTAAAATAGTTAATCATTTGTCAGAAGTAAGCAAAGCTATTGAAGAAATTAATTATCCTGCCGTTTTAAAAACATGTACAGGTGGCTATGATGGTAAAGGACAAGTTGTTCTTAAATCACAAGATGATTTGGAACATATATCTGAATTGTTAGAAAGCGGCGAATGTGTTCTAGAATCATGGGTAAACTTTAAGAAGGAAATATCAGTTATTGTTTCAGGGAGTCAAGAAAATGACTATCAGGTATTTCCTATTGCTGAAAATAAGCATTATAATAACATCTTACAGCTTTCAACTATTCCAGCTGTCATTTCAGAGTCATGTCAAAAAGAAGCTGAAAAATTAACATTAATGATAGCAAGAGAGCTTGCTTTTTGTGGAACAATGACAGTTGAAATGTTTGTTACACCAAGTGATGAGTTAATCATTAATGAAATAGCACCTAGACCCCATAATTCTGGGCACTATTCAATTGAAGCTTGTAATTTAAGCCAGTTCGACACACATATTAGAGGGATTTTATCTTGGCCAATCCCAGAAATTTATTTGCATAAACCAGCAGCTATGCTTAATTTACTAGGTAATGAGATGAAGATTGCTGAGACATTAATCTTTGAAAAACCAGATTGGTATTTTCATTTCTACGGAAAAAAAGAAATAAAAAAAGATAGAAAAATGGGTCATATTACGATATTATCAAATAGTCTTAAAAGTACAATTGAAGAAATCAAGCAAACTAAAATTTGGAAATAGAGAGGATAATACAATGTTAGAACGTTATACACGAGAAGAAATGGGTCATGTTTGGACAGATGAAAATCGTTACCAAGCTTGGTTAGAAGTTGAAATCCTAGCAGATGAAGCTTGGGCTGAAATGGGAGAAATTCCTAAAGAAGATGTTGCCAAAATTCGTGAGAATGCCAGTTTTGATATTGAACGTATTCTAGAAATTGAAGCTGAAACAAGACATGATGTTGTAGCCTTTACGAGAGCTGTTTCAGAAAGTTTAGGAGAAGAGCGTAAGTGGGTTCATTATGGTTTAACAAGTACTGATGTGGTGGATACTGCTTATGGCTATTTATTGAAACAAGCTAATGATATCCTAAGAAAAGATTTGAAAAATTTTACTGAGATTATAGCAGAAAAAGCTAGAGAACATAAATATACGGTTATGATGGGAAGAACTCATGGTGTTCATGCTGAACCAACAACATTTGGTTTAAAATTAGCTTTGTGGTACTCAGAAATGACTCGCCATATTGAACGATTTGAACATGCGGCTAAAATGGTAGAAGCTGGAAAAGTAAGTGGAGCAGTAGGTACATTTGCCAATACTCCTCCTTTTGTTGAAGAATATGTTTGTGAGCATTTAGGCATTAGAGCACAAGACATTTCGACTCAAGTTTTACCAAGAGACTTGCATGCAGAGTATTTGTCTTCTATGGCTTTAATAGCAACAAGTATCGAAAAATTCGCAACAGAAATTCGAGGTCTTCAAAAATCAGAAACAAGAGAAGTAGAAGAATTTTTTGCAAAAGGTCAAAAAGGATCTTCTGCAATGCCTCATAAGAGAAATCCGATTGGGTCAGAAAATATGACAGGGTTAGCTCGTGTCATTCGTGGTCATATGGTAACAGCTTATGAAAATGTCGCTTTATGGCACGAAAGAGATATATCACATTCATCAGCAGAAAGAATTATTATTCCAGATACAACAATTCTTTTAAACTATATGCTAAATCGTTTTGGAAATATTGTAAAAAATCTAACTGTTTTCCCTGAGAATATGAAGAGAAATATGGATGCAACATTTGGTTTGATCTATAGCCAACGTGTTTTATTAAAATTGATTGATAAAGGAATGTCACGAGAAGAAGCGTATGATTTAGTTCAACCTAAAACAGCTTATGCTTGGGACAATCAAGTACAATTCAAACCTTTATTAGAAGCAGATGAAAAGATTACCTCTGTTTTAAATCAAGAAGAAATCGATGACGTATTCGATTATAACTATCATTTAAAAAATGTAGATGTTATTTTTGAAAGAGTTGGTTTATAAGAATTAGATAAAAGAGATGGAACAAGAGTGGCAAGACTCTTGTTCTATTTTTTTTGCTCACAAAAATAGAAAACGTTTACAAAATGTGCTGTTTCAAGATATAATTAATAATAAAGACTTCTTTATCCACTTTAAATATTAAACCTCTTCAATAACATCTTTATCCATACTTACTAGTTAATTTTCTGTAATATTCTCTTTGTTGAATTGTCTCTTTTAGTTAGAAAGGATGATTGTAATGAAAAAGAAAAACATCTTAGCAGTATTAATTTTATTAACTTTTTTTGCAGTCGTTGTGTCTTTTTTAGTTGATAAACCTCAAAAAAAGGTTGAGAAAAAAGAAACGACATTGTCTCTAATAAAACCACGAGATCCTGAGACTGAGAAGTATATTGAAAAAACGATAGACAATAAGGACTATGAATTAAATGTTGTCGATCTTGGCGATAAGGTTAAACGTGGAGAAGGGCTTTTATTTAAAGACGGTAGTCTTTATGTGCTTGATAGTAAAAATAATCAATTGGTTATTTTAGATGAAAATTATGAATTAAAAGAAAAAATTGGGAAAACTGGAAACGCTCCTTTAGAATTTCAACATCCAACAGGTATTACGTCTGATGAAGATGGAAATTTTTACATTTTAGATTCTGGCAATAAGCGTGTTCAAGTATTAGATTCAGAATTGAAATTTGTAAAGGAGATGGCGTTTAAAATAAGAGATTCTAGTCCAGAGGCTATGTTTTATCATATCGCAGTAGATAGTTCTAAAACTATTCATTTAGCAGGAAATACGATTGAATATCCTGGTATCTATACATTGGATAATTCAGGGAAACAAACGTATAAGTTTGATTATTTTGTTGGAAGTGTCTTTAATAAAGATGGAAAAGTTTATGCGATTAATTTTGGGGATGTAACGGGAGAGAACGAAAAAGAACATGATTATGGTTACCAAACTGGTAAAAATTTCTTTATGACGATTGAAAATAATAAACTAAAAATTCTAAGTGAGTTATCTTATGGACTCTATACACATTCATTTTTAGTTACAGAAGATAAGCTTATTTTAGATAGTGGTTTGTTTCAAGCAGTTTCATTTTTTAATCTAAAAGGAAAGTATGAATCTACCTTAAAAAAATATCCTGAAAATAAAAAACAAAGTGATAGTCATATTACTTTAGTTAACGAAAAAATAATTCTTTCTAATAGTCTTGATGGAAAATTAATCGAATATTCTCCCAAAAAGTAGTAAAAGGAGGTAATGACAAATGATTGAACTAAAGCATGTTACTCGAAAATTTACTAATGGAGATATAGAAAATATTGTTTTGAAAGATATTAATTTGACGATTTTAGAAGGTGAATTCGTTTGTATCTTAGGAACTTCTGGCTCTGGAAAAAGCACGTTACTTAATATTATTGGTTTAATTGATAACCCAAGTAGTGGTGATTATTTACTAGAAAATAAAGAAATAACTCAGGAAAATTCTAGTTCATTTGCTTTGATTAGAGGTGAAAAATTTGGTTTTGTCTTTCAATCGTTTCATTTAGCTAATGAACTGACAGTTATAGAAAATGTTGCGATGCCTTTAGGGTATCAGGGTATTTCTAAAAAGAATCGTCTAAAGAGAAGTAGAGATGTTTTAAAAATGGTTGGATTGATCTCTAAAGAAGAACTTTATCCTAATCTTTTATCTGGTGGTGAAAAGCAAAGAGTAGCTATAGCAAGGGCTTTAGTTAATCATCCTAAAATAATTATTGCAGATGAACCAACAGGAAATTTGGATTTAAAAAATACTCAAATAATTATGAAACTTTTTGAAGAACTAAATCAAAAGGGTGTAACAATTATTTTAGTAACGCATGATGAATCACTGGTAAAAAAAGCACATCGAGTCTATCACATAGAAGATGGGGTGATTAAAGATGAAGCCCACTCGCAAAATTAGTTACTTATTCCATATTATTTTGTTGCAGTTAAAAGCACACAAACGATTAAATCTTTTATTAGTTTTCTCTCTAGTACTAGGCATGATTATTCCTATCTTTATTTTCGGAAATATGAATCAGTTAAAAAATAGTATTGAACCAATTGATATAAAGAACCCTGAAATAACTTATGTTTTAGATACACAAACAAGTGGTATTCTAAAAAAAAGTGATATTGAAAAAATCATGAGAAAATCTCAAATAGATAGTTATACTTATAGTTTGATGGGGGTTTTTAACATAGCTGAAATCCAAGAAGAGAGTCTAATGGTTTCAGGTAAGGCCAAAAATAGCAATCAATTTTTTAAACCTGTCAAGACAAATGAAAATATAGGTTCAAATCTCGGTAGAAATGAATGCTTTATCGATCAAAAATTAGCGAGTAAAAACCAGTTAGAAGTAGGAGATACAATTAGTATCTTGGGTGATAAGTACCAAATTAAAGAATTAACTAAAATGAAGTATAATCAAGTTTTACTGCCGGCAGATAGCTTTCTTGAAACCTTAGAAAATCATCATGCACAGGCACAACTTTTTCTTTATTTTGAAGCACCTAATTTTAATCAAGAAGAGTTTGAACAACAAATAAAAAAAGTTAATCCTAGGTTAACTTACAGTCTACAAAGTATTTCTGATACCACTAAAACAGCGAAAGCTAGTTTAGAACCGATTTTAAAAGCAGAAGAACTTATCATAGTTGTTTGCTTCATTTTTATCATCATTAACCTACTAAGTATTATGAGTGAGAAAGCAATGTTACAAGCGAAATTTTTAAGTTTATCAAGAGCTTTAGGACTAAGTAAGTGGGGATTTAATTTTATTATTTTTGGTGAATTGTTATTAATTATGCTTGTTGCCTATTTGTCTCTCATGATGATTTATTCTTTGATAGTTTTTTCTGATCTTTTTAAGAGACAGTTATTAGTTACAGCAAAAGAATTTTTATTTACTTTTATAACTCTATCATTAATTGTTTTAATAGGGGGCTTATTTTCAATTATTAAGTTAACTCGGCAACCTATTTATTCAGCTATCAATAAAAAGGAGGTCATTTAGATGTTATATCCTTTTTATAAAATATGGTTAAAATGGCGGGCCAATTTATTACTATATACTTTATTCATTATTCAAGTGTCAGTAGGAGTAGGAATCTTATTTGCTTCAACCAATTATTATTTTTCGTATCAAGACGAATTAAAAAAAGTAGCACATTTAACATCAATCTATGAAAGTAGATTAGAAATCTATAATTTAGATGTAGAGGTAGAGACACTTGATACTAAAAATGCTTTAACAAAAACGGATTTAAATTATTTTGATGAGTTGTTTCATAATGACTTCGACCTTTTCTTTTCAGATATTAATGCTCTAATGACGAATAAAAATAACACACCTGTTATAGGAACAATAGTCTTTACTAACACTGTGGAAAAAGACGCCATTATTCGACCAAAAGATAAAAAAATGTTAGCTGAAGTGTCGAATGACCTCTATCAGATAACAGATAAATTTTTAAGAATTGATGGAAAAAAGGTAAATCTGAAAGCGGCGAATAATGACTCAATTGATTTGTTAGAAGAGATAAATCAGATGGAATCTTATGATACTGCGAATGAAGAAGCTATTCCTAGCTATACAATTTTTGTTCCGATTGATTATTTATCAGATCAAGTAAATTTTTATCCACCTCAAATGAAATTGTATCTAAAAGAAGGAAGTAAGGAAAAAAACTGGCCGCGAAAAAAAGAAAAAATAGTTAATTATTTAAATAAGGAACATCCAGAACATAGTTATTTTTTTTCAAATAACTTGAATCAATTCCAACTTCAAATGTCTATTCCTAAAGAGTACATGCTTTTTTTCGTTGTTTTATCCTTACTACTTTTAGTGATGTTTTTGATTTCTTTTAAAGAAATCATGAAAATTATTATTAATCGTAGAGTAAAAGAAATCGCATTAGCTAATGCTGTTGGGGCAAGTCACAAACAATTGTTGATAGAATTATTCTTTGAAGCCTATTCAATTTGTTTTGTAGGAACCTTAATGGGATTAATGATTGGTGTATTAATAAGTAAAAAAATGACGAGTACTATTTTTGTCAATACAATTCATATAAGTGTCATGTTACTAATGTTGTTACTCACATTATTAATTTGTATTTGGTCAAGCTTAGGATCAATTTTAAAAATATTCAGAAAAACAACATCAGAATTACTAATAGAATAAAATTAATGAGTAAAAAAACCGGATATTTCAATCAATTCAACTGATTGGAATGTTCGGTTTATTTTTTTAGTATTTTATTATTTATTACAAATAAGTTTTAATATATTTAAAACACGAACGATTAATAAAAATTATTTATTAAAGTTAATAAATAGTTTGACTATCTCATGGAGCGTTGTTACACTCAAAGTGAATTAACGAACGTATTTATTTATTTTTTGTTTAACGATAACTAATAGGAGATGAATTAAGATTGAAATCAACTGTTTTATACAAAGGGAAAGCAAAAAACGTACATTCAACAAGTGATGAAAATATACTTCGCTTAGAGTATCTAAATCAGGCAACAGCTTTAAATGGAAAAAAGAAGGATGAAATTGAAGGAAAAGCTCCTCTTAATAATCAAATTACCTCCTTAATTTTTTCAGACTTAAAAAAAAGAGGTATTGAAAATCATTGGCTTGAAATGATTTCAGATACAGAACAATTAGTTGAAAAAGTAACTATTATTCCATTAGAAGTAGTTCTCAGGAATGTTGCTACAGGTAGTTTCACTAAGAGATTAGGAATTGAGGAAGGCACTATTCTTCCAAAGCCAATTATTGAATTTTATTTTAAAGATGATGCTTTAGATGATCCTTTTATTAATGACGATCATATTGCTTTTCTAGCTATTGCAACAGATGAAGAACTAGCTTTTATAAGAAATCAAACGTTAAAAATAAATACTGCTTTAATAGATATTTTTTCTCAACTAGATGTTACCTTAGTTGATTTTAAATTAGAGTTTGGAAAAAACGTTGCGGGAAAAATTATTTTATCTGATGAGATTACACCAGACACTTGTCGATTATGGGATAAACAAACTGGACAGTCTCTAGACAAAGATATTTACCGAAAAGATTTGGGTGAAATTGTTCCAGTATATCAAGAAATATTAACCAGATTAAAAGAAAGAGGAGAGTAAAAAATGTTTAAAGTGAGAGTATTTGTTAGCTATAAGGAATCAGTTTTAAACCCTCAGGCAGAAGTGATTGAGGGAGCTATTCATCGTTTAGGTTATCAGACAATTTCAAATGTAAAAATGGGAAAATATTTTGATTTTGATGTTGAAGCAATCTCTGAGGAAGAAGCAGTAGAAGTAGCTAGTAAAGTTAGTGATCAACTTTTAGCAAATATCAATATGGAAAGTTATCATATCGAATTAATGGAGGCAAAATAAGATGAAATTTGGTGTTCTTGTATTTCCAGGTTCCAATTGTGATATTGATTTATATTCAGCAATTAAAGATATCTTAGGTAAAGAAGCTACTTATGTGTCTCATTTAACAACAGATTTAAGTGGTTTTGATGCCATTTTAATTCCTGGAGGTTTTTCTTATGGGGATTATTTAAGATGTGGTGCTGTTGCTCGTTTTTCTGATGTTATGTCATCAGTAATTAATTTTGCTAAAGAAGGAAAACCTGTTTTTGGTACGTGTAATGGATTTCAAATTTTAACAGAAGCTGGTCTGTTGCCAGGTGTTTTATTAAAAAATGATTCTTTAAAGTTTGTATGCCGTACACAAAAAGTAAAAGTTAACACAACGAAGTCTTTGTTCACATCTTGTTATGAAGAAAATGAGATTTTAGAATTACCGATTGCTCATGGAGAAGGTAATTACTATTGTGATGAACAAACATTAGATGAACTGAAGAAGAATAACCAAATTATTTTTACTTATGAAGACGATAACCCAAATGGGAGCTTAGAAAATATTGCAGGTATTAGTAATAAAGAGGGAAACGTTTTAGGAATGATGCCTCATCCGGAACGGGCGATGGAATCGCTACTTGGAAGTGACTCAGGAAAGAGATTATTTGAATCGATGATTGATTATCTAAGAAAGGTAGCGAATTAAAAATGACTTTGACTAAAGAGATAACACCTGAAGAAATCAAAGATAATAAAATTTATAAAGAGTGGGGACTTACTGAAGAAGAGTATCAATTGATAAGTGAAAAAATTTTAGGACGTTTACCCAACTATACTGAAACAGGGCTATTTTCAGTTATGTGGAGTGAACATTGTTCTTACAAAAATAGTAAACCCGTACTTAGAAAATTTCCGACAACTGGTAAACAAGTGTTACAAGGTCCAGGAGAAGGAGCAGGGATTGTCGATATTGGAGATAATTTAGCCGTTGTATTTAAGGCAGAAAGTCATAATCATCCCTCAGCAGTTGAACCTTATGAAGGAGCGGCAACAGGAGTTGGTGGTATTATTCGAGATATTTTTAGTATGGGAGCAAGACCTATTGCAATGCTTAACTCACTTCGATTTGGTGAACTAGACAATGAGCGAACTAAATATTTAGTAGAACAAGTTGTTGCTGGAATTGGTGGTTATGGTAATTGTATCGGCATACCAACTGTCGGTGGAGAAATTGGATTTGATTCTTGTTACGAAGGAAATCCCTTAGTTAATGCGATGTGTGTCGGCTTAATTGAACATAAAGACATCCAAAAAGGACAAGCAAAAGGTGAAGGAAACAGTATCATGTATGTCGGTGCTAAAACTGGTAGAGATGGAATTCATGGGGCTACGTTTGCTTCTGAGGAATTCGTTGAAGGTGAAGAGCAACAACGTTCAGCGGTTCAAGTGGGCGACCCATTCATGGAAAAACTATTAATGGAAGCTTGTTTAGATTTGATTTTAAATCATTCAGACATATTAGTTGGAATTCAAGACATGGGAGCTGCAGGGCTCGTTTCATCAAGTTCTGAAATGGCTTCAAAGGCGGGCTCGGGTTTAGAATTATATCTTGATGACGTTCCTCAAAGAGAAACCCATATGACACCTTACGAAATGATGTTGTCAGAATCTCAAGAAAGAATGTTACTTTGTATTAAAAAAGGTTCAGAAGATCAAGTTATTCAACTATTTGAGTCATATGGCTTGGAAGCAGTAAACATCGGAAAAGTAACGATGGATAAACATTATCGACTATACCATCAGGGAAAGGAAGTTGCTAATCTCCCAGTGGATGCTCTAGCTGAAGAAGCTCCAGAGTATCAAAAGCCTCAAAAAGAAGCAGAGCGTATGGCAACTTTTAAAAAAATAAATCAGTATCAGCCAAAGATTAATGATGCTGGAGAAATACTACTTCAGTTACTACAGCAACCAACAATAGCCTCTAAGAAATCTGTTTATCAAACATTTGACTCTCAAGTCAGAACAAATACTGTTGTTGGACCTGGAAGTGATGCTGCTGTGTTAAGAGTAAGAGGAACAAATAAAGCTATTGCAATGACAATGGATTGCAATAGCCGTTATCTCTACTTAAATCCAGAAATTGGAGGGCAGTTAGCAGTAGCAGAAGCTGCTAGAAATATTGTCGCAAGTGGAGGTCAACCGTTAGCGATTACAGATTGCTTAAACTACGGTTCTCCAGATAAACCAGAAGGATTTTGGGAATTAAGCACTTCAGCAGACGGAATTGCAAAAGCATGTTGTGTATTGGAAACTCCTGTCATATCAGGAAATGTCTCTTTATACAATGAAACAGATAAAAGTTCTGTCTACCCTACACCTGTCATTGGAATGGTAGGGTTAATAGAAAATTTAACTCATATAACAACTCAGAATTTTAAAACCCCAGGAGATTTAGTTTACATACTAGGTGAAACAAAAGCAGATTTTAATGGGTCTGAAATTCAAAAAATGTTAGCGGGAAATATTGAAGGCATTCTAAATAATTTTGATTTAGAAACAGAAAAAATAAATCAAGAACTTGTTTTAAAAGCTATTCAGCAAGGAATAGTAAAGAGTGCTCATGATTGTTCAGAAGGTGGATTAGCTACGGCTCTTCTAGAATCTTGTTTTGAAAAAGAAGTAGGGCTAGATGGAAAATGGTCAAAAGATATTGCTTTTCTCTTCTCAGAAAGTCCTTCTCGTTTTGTCTTATCAATTGATGAGAAGGATAGAGAGGATTTCGAGTTATTAATGGGAAGCAAAGTAGAATTACTAGGTGAAGTGACTAAAGAGTCAAATGTTAAATTGGTTTGTCAAAATGATGTTTTAAATGTTGATGTTACTTATGCTAGAAGTAAATGGGAGGATGCCATTCCATGTCTTATGAAGTAAAGAGTTTAAATGAAGAGTGTGGTGTTTTTGGCATTTGGGGTCACACAGAGGCTTCCAAAGTGACTTACTTTGGGCTCCATGCTCTGCAGCATAGAGGACAAGAAGGTGCTGGGATTGTGTCGAATGATGAGGGAATTTTGAAAGGTTATCGTAATTTAGGTTTGTTAACAGATGTTTTTTCTTCTTCTGAAACATTAACTAATTTATCTGGTCGAGCGGCTATTGGACACGTGAGATATGCGACAAGTGGCACAGGAGAAGTTAATAATATTCAACCTTTTCTTTTTAAATTTTTCGATGGGGATTTTGCATTAGCACATAATGGCAATTTAATTAATGCTAAGACACTTCGTCATGAGGTTGAATCAGAAGGAGGCATATTTCACTCAAATTCTGATACAGAGATTTTAATGCATTTAATTAGAAGAAGTGAAAAAGAAACCTTTAAAGAGAAATTAAAAGAGGCTTTGACTCAAGTAAAAGGTGGTTTTGCTTATCTTTTGCTGACAGCTGACGGAATGTATGCAGCCCTTGATCCAAATGCATTTCGACCTTTAGCGATTGGTCAAATGAAAAGTGGTGCTTACGTCGTTGCTAGTGAAACCTGTGCCCTTGATACAGTAGGAGCACATTTTTTAAGAGACGTGTTACCAGGAGAATTGATTGTTATTAATGATGACGGTATGAAGATAGAGACGTATACAGAAGAAACTCAGTATTCAATTTGTGCAATGGAATATATTTATTTTGCAAGACCAGATTCAAATATCAAAGGAGTTAACGTTCACTCTGCTAGAAAAAATATGGGCAAAAAACTTGCTGAAGAACATCCAGTAGTTGCTGATATGGTAATTGGTGTCCCTAATTCTTCTCTTTCAGCTGCTAGTGGCTTTGCCGAAGAAAGTGGCATTCCATATGAAATGGGATTAGTTAAAAATCAATATGTTGCAAGAACTTTTATTCAACCGACTCAAGAGTTGAGAGAAGAAGGGGTTCGGATGAAACTTTCAGCTGTTAGAGGTGTTGTAAAGGATAAGCGAATTATTCTAGTGGATGATTCAATTGTTAGAGGGACAACTTGCAGGCGGATTGTCAAACTATTAAAGGATGCTGGCGCTAAAGAAGTTCATGTTCGTATTTCAGCTCCTCCCCTAAAATATCCCTGTTTTTATGGTATTGATATTCAAACCAAAAAGGAGTTAATTGCAGCAACTCTTAGTAATGAAGAAATTAGAGAACAAATTGAGGCAACTTCTTTGGAGTTTTTAAGCGAAGAAGGGTTAATTCAATCAATTGGTTTAAATTTAGATGCCCCTTATTCAGGGCTTTGTATGGCCTATTTTAATGGTGATTATCCAACGGAGCTTTATGATTATCAACAAAATTTATCTAATTAAAGGAGCTTAATCATGAAAAATGCTTATCAAAAAGCAGGAGTGGACGTAACTTCTGGTTATGAAGTGGTTGAACGAATAAAAAAACATGCTAAGCAAACAGAACGAAAAGGAGTTATGGGAAGTTTAGGAGGATTTGGCGGAGCTTTTGATATTAGTCAATTCAATCTTAAAGAACCAGTCCTTGTTTCAGGAACGGATGGTGTCGGTACCAAATTAATGCTTGCCATTGAAGCTGATAAACATGACACAATTGGGATTGATTGTGTGGCAATGTGTGTGAATGATATTTTAGCGCAAGGAGCAGAACCTCTATATTTTTTAGATTATCTTGCAACAGGAAAAACAAATCCAGAAAAAATTGAATCAATTGTCTCTGGAATAGCTGAAGGTTGCTTTAAATCAAATATGGCTTTAATTGGTGGAGAAACAGCAGAAATGCCTGATATGTATGCTAATGAAGATTATGATTTGGCAGGTTTCTCTGTGGGGATAGTAGAAAAACAGGAACTACTTACGCCAGAGAAAATTCATGAAGGTGATATTCTAATTGGTTTAGCTTCCAGTGGTATTCATTCAAATGGTTTTTCCTTAGTTAGAAAAATATTTTTTAAAGACCATTCTTTTCAATTAGAAGATAAGCTAGAGGTATTAGAAGGAGACTGTCTAGGAGATGTATTGTTAACACCTACTCGAATTTATGTGAAACCTGTATTACCTCTGATAAAAAAAGGATTAATCAATGGTATTTCTCATGTTACAGGAGGAGGATTTATTGAAAATCTACCTAGAATGTTACCAGAAGATTTAGCAGTTGAGATAAGTAAAGGAACTTGGGAAATTCCAGTTATTTTTAATTTAATGAAAGAGTATGGGCAACTAAAAGAAGCAGAAATGTATGAGATTTTTAATATGGGAATTGGTATGGTTTTAGCTGTTGATAAAGAAAATGTTGATGAAGTTATGTTGTCTTTAAAAGAATCTGGAGAAAAGGCATATCAAATTGGTCAAGTGGTGACTAAAGAAAAAGAAACCATTCTATTCATTGAGGAAAGCAAATGAGGTTTGCTGTTTTTGCATCAGGAAATGGCTCAAACTTTGAAGCTATTTTAAAAGCTGTTAAAAGAAATGAAATCTCTGCTGAGCTTGTCTGTTTATTTTCTGATAAATCGACTTCTTATGCAGTTCAAAGGGCAAAAGATAATGGCGTACCTTATTTCATTCTGGAGAAAGAAAGTAAACAAACAAAAGAAGAGTATGAAACTAAACTTGTTTATTTAATGAAAAAGGAAAAAGTTGACTGTGTTGTTTTAGCAGGCTATATGAGAATATTAGGAAAAACTTTTTTAACGGCCTATCCCAATAGAGTTATTAATATTCATCCGTCTTTATTACCAAATTTTCCTGGAAAATATGGAATAAAAGATGCTTTTGACAGAGGAGTAAAGAAAACAGGAATTACGATTCATCAAGTGGATGACGGGATTGATACAGGGCCTATTATCTTTCAAAAAGAAATTGAAACAAAAGATTTTAAAACACTAGAAGAATTAGAAGAAAAAATTCATGAATTAGAACATAAGTATTACCCAATAGTTATCGAAGAGTTTGTAAGGGAGCTAATGACAGAATGACAATTAAAAGAGCATTAATTAGTGTATCAGAGAAAAACGGCGTGATTGATTTTGCTAAAAAGCTACAAGCGTTAAACATAGAAATTATTTCAACTGGTGGCACACAAAAAGTTCTTACCGAAGCTGGTATTAAAACATTATCAATTGACTCAGTGACTGGATTTCCAGAAATACTAGACGGGCGTGTAAAAACACTTCACCCTAAAATTCATGGTGGGTTGTTAGGTAAAACAGAATTAACTAGTCATTTGGAAATGATGGATGAACATAAGATTAAACCTATTGATTTGATTTGTGTTAATTTATACCCTTTTAAAGAGACCTTAATGAAAGAAAATGTGACTTCCTCTGAAATTATTGAAAATATTGATATTGGTGGTCCTAGTATGCTTAGAAGTGGTAGTAAAAATTTTGAGCGGGTAACAGTAGTCGTGGACTCAACAGATTATGATTCTGTGATTGATGAAATAAAAAAAAATGGCAATACAACGTTAAAGTTGAGAAAAAAACTCGCTGCTAAAGCGTTTCGACATACAGCAAGTTATGACGCGACTATTGCAGATTATTTAACTAAAGAAGCACAAGAAGAAACGATTGAAACACTAACATTAAGTTATGAATTAAAGCAAACTTTAAGATATGGTGAAAATAATCATCAAAAAGCACAATTTTATAGAAGCAACTTTCTAACTAACTATTCATTAGTTAATTCTGACCAAAGACATGGAAAAGAACTCTCTTTTAATAATATTCGAGATGCAGACGCTTGTTTAAAAATTCTTCGAGAATATCAAGAACCTACAGCAGTTGCGGTTAAACACATGAATCCGTGCGGAATAGGATCAGGAAAAGATATAAATGAAGCTTTTCAAAAAGCGTATGAAGGAGATCCAATCTCAATTTTTGGTGGTATTCTCGCTTTAAATCAAGAAGTTGATTTAGAACTAGCTGAGAAACTATCAAAACTTTTTTTAGAAATCATCATTGCCCCTAAATTTTCAAAGGATGCTTTTTCTTTACTAAGTCAGAAGAAAAACCTTAGATTACTTGAACTTCAGATGACTGATAACAGCATTGAAACAGAACTAGAATATCAGTCTGTATTAGGTGGAATCTTAGTTCAAGAAATAGATAGCATTAAAGAAGATGAGACTAGCTGGAAAGTTGTGACGAAACGTCAACCATCAGAAGAGGAACTACATGCATTACGCTTTGCTTATAGAGCAGTAAAACATGTCAAAAGTAATGGAATTGTCATAGCCAATAGCCAACAAACGGTAGGTATTGGGGCAGGTCAAATGAACCGAGTTGGATCAGTTCAAATTGCGTTAAATCAAGCAAAAGATAAATTAGAAGGAGCCGTTCTTGCTAGTGATGCCTTTTTCCCAATGGCAGATAGTTTAGAAATACTAGGAGAAAATGGTATTCGAGCTGTTATCCAACCAGGAGGTAGTATTAAAGACCAAGAATCAATTGACATGGCAAATAAATATGGAATGACGATGATTTTTACAGGCGTTAGACATTTTAAACATTAAAAGGAGTTTAGAAATGAAACGACAAATACTAGTAATCGGCAGTGGTGGACGTGAACATGCGATATGTAAAAAATTGACAGAAAGTAAATACCAACCACATGTCTATTGTGCAAAAGGTAATGCTGGAATGGTCCTTGACGGTATTGAATTAGTTGATATCTCAGAAGATAACCATCAAGGATTAATTGATTTTTGTCAAAAAAAATTAATTGATTGGGTTATTATTGGTCCTGAATTACCTCTTTTAAATGGTTTGGTAGATGAGATGAAAAAGAATCATATTAAAGTTTTTGGTCCAACGAAACAAGCGGCTATGATAGAAGGTTCTAAGGACTTTGCTAAACAATTAATGTCTAAATATCATATTCCTACTGCTATCTATGAAAGTTTTACTCATTACGACGAGGCGCTGAATTATATCAAAAAACAGTCTCTACCAATTGTGATAAAAGCAGATGGATTAGCTGCAGGTAAAGGTGTAGTAATTGCTCAAAGTTTAGAGGAAGCAGATAAAGCATTAAAGGAATTTTTGCTAGTTAATCCATTTAATAGTAAGAAACCAAAAGTTGTTATAGAAGAATTTTTAATAGGAAAAGAATTTTCATTACTTTCTTTTGTTAATCAAACAGGGATTTATCCTATGGAAGCAGCCAAGGATCATAAGGCAATTTATGACGGAGATAAAGGTCCTAATACAGGAGGAATGGGGGCTTATAGTCCAGTTTCTTATGTTACAAAAGAAATAAAAGAACAGGTAGTAGAAGAAATCATTAAACCAACAGTAGAAGGAATGAAACAAGAGAACCTTCCGTTTGAAGGAGTCCTTTATACTGGTTTGATTTTAACGACAGATGGTCCAAAAGTAATTGAGTATAACGCAAGATTTGGAGATCCTGAAACACAAGTTTTATTGGAACGATTAGAATCAGATTTTGTAGATGTGATAGAATCTTTATTGGCTCAAGAAGTTCCATCGATTAAATGGAAAATTGAGGGAGTTACTTTAGGGGTTGTTGTTTCAGCCAAAGGGTACCCTGAAACTTATGAAACAGGAATTCCTCTTCCGAATATGGAAAAGGGGTTAAATATATTATGTTCAGGTGTGAAATCTAAAGAGAAAGAACTGGTTTCTAATGGAGGTCGGATTTTTCTTGCTTGCGGAGAAGGTGATACGTTGTCTTTAGCAAGCCAGAAAGTTTACGAATACCTAGAAAAACATGAGTTGAATCATTTTTACTACCGAAAAGATATAGGAAGAAAAATATAAAAAAGGTCTGGGAATAAAATCCCAGACCTTTTTAAACTTAGGTAGTAGTTGACTTAAAAGAGGGAACGAGGTATATGACCTAAGTTTATCTATATAAATACAAGAACAACAATTTTAATTATAGACCTTTTTTTATGTAAAATTCGAGTTGATCTACTAATCTCGAAGCAAACCCAATTTCATTATCATACCAAGCCATTATTCGGACATGATTTTTACCTACCACTTGAGTAAAACTAGTATCAACGATTGATGAGTGAGTGTTTCCAATATAATCACTGGAAACTAAAGGTCGGTTTTCACAAGCTAATATACCTTTTAATTCTCCATTAGCATATTTTTTAAAGGTATTATTAAGTTCTTCGACAGTCGTTTCTTTTTTTAGAACAGCAACAACGTCAACGATTGAAATATCTGCGACAGGTACTCGTAAAGCAATACCATCAATAACACCTTCAACATTTGGTATAGCTTTGTAGATAGCTTTAGCAGCCCCTGTTGTTGTCGGAATAATATTAGTAGCAGCACTTCTAGCTCTTCTTAAATCGGTATGAGGAGCATCTAATAAACGTTGATCATTTGTATAGCCATGTACTGTATTCATAAAAGAACTTTCCACGCCGAAATTTTCTTCTAAAACTTTTAAAACAGGTGCTAAACCATTAGTTGTACAAGAACCATTGGAAATTAAATCATGTTCTTTAGGATTATACATTTCTTCGTTTACTCCCATTACAAGAGTTAGGTCCTCATTGGTAGCAGGAGCTGTTATCAAGACTTTTTTAGCTCCGCCATAGTCAATATGAGCGATAGTTTTTGCACCATTAGTGAATCTACCAGTTGATTCTATGACGACATCAATGTTAAGTGCGGACCAAGGAATTTTTGTAATATCTTTCTCAGAAAAAACTTTAACTTCTTTGTCATTTACTAAAATACTATCGCTACTTGCTTTGAGTGTTGCATTTAGTTTTCCGTGTACACTATCAAATTCAAGAAGATGAGCTAAAGTTGTTGGATCAGTTAAATCATTGATAGCAACGACCTCGATAGTCGGATGATTCATTAATAAGCGATAGGTTAACCGTCCAATTCTACCAAATCCGTTAATAGCTACTTTTAATCCCATAAAGATTCCTCCTAATAAAATATTAACTACTTGATAGTTTTAGTTTACATACGTAAATGAATGTTGTCAACAGAATTCGCTAAAATAATTTACAAATGTAAATATTAGTTGTACGATAAGATAAAAGTATACAAGTGAGGTAGTTTAAAATGGAATACTCAAGTTTGAAGTTAGAAAAAATGTTAGCTAGAAATAAAAACGAATCTTGTTTGTCTGCAATAAATATTTATAAAGATTTGGCGCTAGAATATGAATCTGTTTTAGATGAGGTTGTCACAAAATTGACTATTATAAATAGAGATATTGCGCATAATCATTCAGGAATTAGACGTGATATTATTCAACAAATTAAATCTCGCATTAAAACCATGGAGAGTTTGGTCAATAAATTAAATCGTTTAGAACTAAATTTCTCTTCTAATATTGTAAAAAAAGAAATTTTTGATTTTGCTGGTATCAGAGTAATTTGTTCCTATGTAGATGATATATACTGGTTATTTGAGACTCTAACAAGGCAAGAGGACATAACCATTGTTGAAGTAAAGGACTATATAAAAAATCCAAAAAAGAATGGTTATAAAAGTTTGCATGTTATTCTTGAAGTTCCTGTTTATTTTGCAGAAAAAACTAACTATTTAAAAATTGAAGTTCAATTTAGAACACTTGCAATGGATTTTTGGGCAAGTTTAGAACATGGAATCAAGTATAAGCGACATACAAATGATTCTAAGTTAAGCCAACGTTTACTTAAAGTTTCTGAAACGATTTCTGAAATGGAAGAAGAAATGTTATTAATCAGAAAGGAAATAGAAGAGGAGACAGAATAAATTCTTTTTTTGATAGTATGATAAAAAATAACCAAAAGACTATGTTTTTAGTGAATTATTCAAGTAAATAGCGTATAATGGTGAAAAGTGTAGGAGGCGATAGTCTCCTATTTTTTATGAAAGGAAGTCACTATGTTTCAGAAATACAAACCAACATGGATGATTGAAGCAATTTATGATATTACACCTGATCAACTGAAAGCTCATGGAATTGAAGCCGTCTTGACTGATTTGGATAATACATTAATTGCATGGAATAATCCAGATGGCACACCTGAGTTGCTTCGATGGATAGAAACAATGAAGGAAGCTAATATTCCAGTTATTGTTGTTTCCAATAATAAGGCAAGTCGTATTGATAGAGCTGTTAAACATTTAGGTTTAGAATATGTATCTCGTGCGATGAAACCATTTCAAAAAGGTTTCAAAGAAGTAGAACGTCGTTATAATTTACCAAAAGAAAAGCTATTGATGGTTGGTGATCAGCTAATGACAGATATTAAAGGGGCAAACAATGCAGGAATTAAAAATGTATTGGTTAAACCTATTGTTGAAACTGATGCTTGGAATACAAAATTTAATCGAGCAATGGAAAAACGGATAAAAAAATATTTAATTAAGAATCACTCAGATATGAATTGGAGGAAATCACTGAATGACTGAGGAAATACGTTGTATTGGATGCGGAACGGTAATTCAAACAGAAGAAAAAGAAAAAATTGGCTTTACGCCTAAATCAGCATTAGAAAAAGGGCTTGAAAGTGGCGAAGTATATTGTCAAAGATGCTTTAGATTAAGACACTACAATGATATTCAAGATGTTTCAATTACAGATAATGAATTTTTAGCTTTACTTAATAGCATTGGAGATTCTGATGCATTGATTGTTAACGTTGTGGATATTTTTGATTTTAATGGTAGCTTAATTCCTGGTTTACATCGTTTTGCTGGTGATAATCCTGTTCTTCTAGTAGGAAATAAAGTGGATATTTTACCAAAATCATTAAAACGTGGCAAAATGACCCAATGGATGAAAGAAAGAGCTTTTGAAGTTGGTTTACGTCCGCTTGATGTGACGTTAACAAGTGCTAAAAGTCAGTCTGATATCGAAGCTTTACTTGATTTAATTGAGGAGTATCGTGAAGGTCGAGACGTTTATGTTGTTGGGGTGACTAATGTTGGTAAGTCCACATTAATTAATGCTATAATTAATCACTCTGCGGGCGTTAAAGACTTGATTACAACGTCTCAATTTCCAGGTACTACGTTAGATAAGATTGAGATTCCTTTGGAGGATGGTCACTTCTTAATTGATACACCAGGAATTATTCATAGACATCAAATGGCTCATTATTTAGGAAAAAAAGATTTAACTTTAGTGTCTCCTAAAAAAGAGATTAAACCAAAAGTTTATCAATTAAATGAAGGCCAAACATTATTCTTAGGTGGCTTAGCGCGTTTTGACTTTTTACAAGGACAAAAGCAAGGGTTTATTACCTATGTATCAAATGACTTAAACATTCATCGAACTAAATTGGAAACAGCAACAGAGTTTTATGCCAAACATGCAGGAGGGTTATTACAACCACCTAGAGAAAATGAATTGGGCGAGTTTCCAGAATTAGTTAGATTCGAATTTTCAATTAAAGAAAAAACAGACTTAGTTTTTGCTGGACTAGGTTGGATTACTATCCCAGAAGCAGGAGTTGTAGCGGGATGGGCACCAAAAGGCGTAGATGTTATTCAAAGAAAATCATTAATATAAAAAGAGGTAGAATAGATGGAATTAACAGGTAAACAAAAACGTTTCTTAAGAAGTGAAGCACATCATATGAACCCGTTAGTACAAATTGGTAAGAACGGTATTAGTGAAACGTTACTTGATCAAGTAGATGAATTACTTGAAAGAAGAGAACTAATTAAAGTTACTTTATTACAAAATACAGATGAAGAAGCAAAAGAAGTTGCTGAAATTTTTGAAACAACTCTACATTGTGATGTGGTACAAATTATTGGACGCATCTTAGTTTGTTTCAGACCGTCATCTAAAGAAAAATATCAAACATTTTCAACAAAAGTACGATCAATTTAATTTGTGGTGAGAAAAATGAAACATCAAAATACTAGAGTAAATGACATTCAAATTGAATCTTTAACATTAAGAAAAGAGACGAATCGAAAAAGAGTTGGTATTTTAGGTGGTGGATTTAATCCGGTGCATATGGGACATTTGATAATAGCAGACCAAGTATCTGATCAGTTGTGTCTAGATGAGTTTTATTTAATGCCTTCTTATGAATCTCCTCACATCGATAAAAAAGAAACAATTTCTTCAATTAATCGTGTTGAGATGTTAAAATTAGCAACTGAAAGTAATTCAAAACTTAGTTTAGAGTTATCTGAAATCCACCGAAAAGGAAAAAGTTATACGTTTGATACGATGAAGGAATTAATTGAATTAAATCCTGAAACGGATTATTATTTTGTCATTGGTGGAGATATGGTAGACTATTTACCGAAATGGTATCGGATTGAGGAACTAAGTAAAATGGTACAATTTGTTGGAGTTCATCGGGTTGGTTCAAAACCAGAGAGTCCCTATCCAATCATTTGGGTAGATGTACCTTTAATAGATATAAGTTCAAGTGATATCAGGCGGAAAATAGCAACAAATTGTTCTGTCAAATACTTTTTACCAGATAATGTGTTAGAATATATTCATAAAAATAATTTATATCAAGGTGATAATAATTATGATTTATAGTAATCAGATAACAACAATGACACGAGAAGAATTAATGGAAAAAGTTTCTGAGAAAATGTCAGATAAAAGATTTCAACATGTTTTGAGAGTTGAAAAAAAAGCAATTGAGTTAGCTCATAAATATGGTGTGGATGTTGAAAAAGCAAGTATTGCTGCATTGACTCATGACTATGCAAAAGAAAGACCTGATGAAGAGATGATTTCTCTCATTAAGTCGAAAGGGTTTAATGTTGAACTTATTGAATATGGTAATGCTATCTGGCATGGCATATTGGGAGCTTACCTTGTTAAGGAAGAATTAGATATTTCTGATTCAACTATTTTAAAAGCAATTGAACTACATACAACGGGCTCCAAAGATATGAGTGAACTAGATAAAGTAATTTATGTGGCTGATTATATTGAAGATGGTCGTCGTTTTCCAGTAGTTGAAGAAGCAAGACAAGTAGCAGATGTAAGTTTAGACTTAGCTGTAGGCTTTGAAACAAAGCATACACTTTTATATTTAATTAATAATCAAAATAAAATCTATCCTAAAACGTTAGAAACGTACAATGAATGGGTAGTGAAATAAATGGAGGGAATTGTTATTAATAGTGATAATATTTTAGAATTAGTAGTGAAAGCTGCTGATTCAAAACGTGCAGAAGATATGGTGGCATTAAACGTTAAAGAAGTTTCTTTATTAGCAGATTATTTTGTTGTGTGCCATGGTAACAGTGATAAACAAGTTTTAGCTATCGCCAATGAAGTTATAAGTGAAGCTCAAAAAAATCAAGTGGAAGTTAAACGTGTTGAAGGAAAAGAATCAGCTCGCTGGATTTTAATTGATTTAGGAGATGTAGTAGTTCATGTGTTCCATAGTGATGAACGTGAATTCTACAATCTAGAAAAATTATGGTCAGATGCACCCCTTGTTAATTTAACAAGCATGGTAGATTAAGAATGGCAAGTTATGAAACATTTGCTAAAATCTACGATGAGGTCATGGATGAAAATCTTTATTTAGATTGGTTAGATTTTACTTGTCGCCATGTAAGGAAAGATCAGCAACAAGTATTAGAACTGGCTTGTGGGACAGGTATTTTATCTGTCGAGCTTGCAAACTTAGGTTTTAATGTTTGTGGTTTAGATTTATCAGAAGATATGATTGAACTTGCTAAAAAACGAGTTGATGAAGCGGATGAAAAACTAGCTTTTAAAACAGGAGACATGCTTCAATTAGAAGATAAAAACAGTTTTGATGTAGTAACTTGTTATTCGGATTCAATCTGTTATATGCCAGATGAACAAGCTGTAGGTCAAGTTTTTAAAGGTGTGTATGACGCATTGAAAGAAAAGGGAACATTTATCTTTGATGTTCATTCAATTCATCAAATTGAAGAAGAATTTTCGGAATATAGCTATCATTATCAGACGGATGATTTTGCTTTTTTATGGGAAAGTTACCCGGGAGAGCATGAGTTTAGTGTTGAACATTTTCTAACTTTCTTTGTTTCTGATAAACAGGGTAAGTTTGAACGGTTTGATGAGCTTCATGAGGAAAGAACCTACGAAATTAGTCAGTATGAAGCTTTGCTTAAGCAAGCTGGTTTTAACTCAGTAAAAGTTTATGCTGATTTTGAAGATGTTGAACCAAATGATGCGTCTAAGAGATGGTTCTTTGTTTGTCACAAATAAGTAATTAAATATAAAACGGGAGGGACCATTTTTGGGACTCTCGTTTTTTTTCTAAGGAAGTGAGAAGATGCGTAGTTGTGGTGTTATCGTTGAGTATAATCCATTTCACAATGGACATAAATATCATTTAGAACAGGCAAAGAAGGTTTCTAATGCAGAGTGTCTTGTAGCAGTCATGAGTGGAAATTTTTTGCAACGTGGCGAACCAGCTGTTTTAGATAAATGGACAAGGGCTAATGAAGCACTTCAAAATGGTGCTGATTTAGTTATTGAGCTACCTTTCTCGTTTGCTGTACAGGCATCGGATTATTTCACTCGAGGTGGTGTAAAATTACTACAAAGTCTAGGCGTAGATAGTCTTTGTTTTGGAACAGATATTCAGTCAAAACTAGATTACGAAGCTTTTGGTAAATTTCATCATGATAATAAAGAGAGAATAGATGAGTTATTTCAAACTAAAAAAAATAATGGTCAAAGCTATCCGCAACAAATGACTGAGGTTTATCGTGAAATTTATCCTGAAATGACATTGGATTTTTCCTCACCTAATCACATTTTAGGGATGGGGTATGCTAAAGAAAATGCTTGTTATAAAAATCCAATGACACTGTTTCCAATTAAAAGAGTAGGAAGCCAGTATCATGATGAGAATGTAACAGATATTTCCTTTGCAAGTGCTACAGCTGTTCGAAAAAAAGTGTTCCTTAATGATTTTTCAGAGCTAAGTAGTGTTCTTCCAGATGAAACTTTAATGGATTTAAAGAGTTTAGAGTTAGTCAATTGGGAGAAGTTATGGCCATTTTTAAAATATCAATTGATAACACAGTCAATTGAAGAATTGAAATTAATTTATCAAATGGTAGAGGGGCTTGAGTATCGTTTAAAAGATGCTGCAAAAAGTTCTTCTCGTTTTGATGACTTTATGATGAAAGTAAAAAGCAAACGCTATACGTGGACGAGAATTCAAAGATTGTGTCTTTATGTGTTACTTCAAATAAAAGAAAAAGAAATAACAAGTGTCTGGAATGAGTCATTTATACGCGTGTTAGGTTTTAATTCAAAAGGTCGTCAGTTTTTAAAGGAAAAAAAAGATAAATCGACTCTTCCTATCATAACAAATATTAATAAAAAGAATGAAAAATTATTATCTCTTGATATTAAAGCAGGAATGATTTATTCTTTAGTTCAAAACAATAAAAAAGAACAAGATTACTATCAATCACCAATTTATTTAAAGGAGGAAAAAGAATGAAAGTTGTATTTCATATCAATGAGTTAGAAAAGTGGGAGACTGTGCTAGGTAATGTTAATAATCTTTTAATTTCAGGAAAAGGTGAAATTAAAAGTATTGAGGTTGTTGCAAACGGTAATGCTATTAAAGCATTTGTTGAGACAAAGTATCTCATTCCAATGCATGAACTAGTTGAAAAAGGTGTTCTATTTAGTAGTTGTCAAAATGCGATGAATGCTCAAAAAATTGAGAAAGAAGCATTGCACCCTTTTATTCAAGTTGTTCCAGCTGGTGTCTTACGTTTAGTTGAGTTGCAGACAGCAGATTATGCTTATATTAAACCATAAAAATATATAATTCGCTTTTTTAATAGAAATTTAAAACAATATAATTTTATCGTAAAACAATAAAAAAATATTGTTTTACGTGTTTTTTGATGTTATATTAAGTTTATTAAAAAAGAAAGTAGTGATTGAAATGATAAAAACAAGAAAAATATCAAAAATACAAATAACTGGATTAATTTTATTTGTAATAGGCGTTAATTGTTTTATTCTGAAAGGATTTACTCCTAGTGAATTGAGTGAGACAGGCATGCTAATTGAACCATATTTTTTCTTAATACCAGTGGGATATTTCTTTATTTTTTTGTCCTTAGTAACTGGTGTATTATCTTTTTTTATTCATTTGATAAAAAAATAAGGAGTTTGAATCATGTCAGTAACAAAATTAAATAATTTATTTAAAGTTATTTTAATTATTTTAGGTTTTTCAGGTATAACGTTATTAATAGTAGTTGCACCTTTGATAGTAGATAATTTGCCAGATAATGTCTCTTCAAGATTAATTCAACTATTACTTTGGTTAACAGCAATTCCAGTTTTTGCGATACTAATTAATTTATGGCAAATTAGTTCAGACTTCTTTAAAAATAATGTTTTTAAAGAAAAAAATCATCTTAGACTAATTAGAGTAGCTTATTCAGGTATGATTGAGTCTCTATTGTATGGTATTGCAATTATCTTTGGATTTTTTAAATTTCAAGATAACTATCCTTATTTTTTCATTTGTCTTTTTTTCTTCTTTTTAGGAATCATGCTAGCTGTAATTTCAACTCTACTAGCATATGTCTTTAAATTAGGTAATCAATTAAAAGATGAAAATGATTTAACCATTTAAGGAGGGTAAATAAGATGCCAATTAGGGTCAATCTAGACGTTATGTTAGCTAAAAGAAAAATGTCTGTAACTGAATTATCAGAACATGTAGGAATAACTATGGCTAATTTATCCATTTTGAAAAATGAAAAAGCTAAAGCTATTAAGTTTTCGACATTAGAAAAAATTTGTGAAGCATTAGATTGTCAACCAGGAGATATTTTAGAATATCAAAAAGAGTGATAGAATCAGACTCGAATTGAGTCAGTTCTATCACTCTTTTTTTAACGATGTTTAAAGTCAATGTGCCTTTGATGACACCAATTAGTTAGTTCTGAAGATAAAATAATAGGCTTATTTTCAATATCTGAGATAGAAGAAGAGCCAATCATAGTCATTAATGCTCTAAGTTCATTTTTCCAACGTTCTATTTTTTTGATAGAGGCTTCATTACCTTCTGTCAAAATCATATGAAGAAATTCCCCAGAAATACCGACTGCTTTAGCTCCTAGTCCAAAGGCAGCTAACATGTGTAGTGGGTTTTTAATTCCTCCAGAAGCCACAAAATCAGCTTGTTTTCGGTAAAAATGAGCTTCAAGTAAAGATTCTGCCGTTGTTTGTCCCCAATTAAGAAGGTAATCGAATTCTTTTTCTTCTCTGCGTTCATTTTCAATATGAATAAAGTTTGTACCGCCACGACCAGCAACATCAATTACATTAACACCTAAATCAAGTAACCGGCGAATGGTTTCTTTTGACATACCAAAACCAACTTCTTTAACGAAAACAGGTACGTCTAATTCATTCACAATTATTTCAATATTTTTTAACCAGTTAGTAAAATCCCGGTCTCCTTCAGGCATGACTAATTCTTGAGGGGTATTCACATGAATTTGAAGAGCATTGGCCTCTAGTAAATCAACAGCCCTTTTAGCATTCTCAAGAGAATGATGGGCGCCAAGGTTTGAAAAAATTAAACCATTGGGATTCATTTTTCTAACTATTTTAAAACTATCATTTAGTTCAGGGGATTGAAGTGCGGTACTTACAGACCCAACAGCCATAGCTAGATTAGTTTCTCTTGCTACAATGGCTAAATTTTCATTAATGATACGAGCTTTATCACTCCCACCAGTCATGGCATTGATGAAGAAAGGATAGTCTAATTTTAGACTATCCAATCGTGTGTTTAATTTAACATCTTCTGTTTTTATTTCAGCAAATGATTGATGAATAAAACGAATACCATCTAGACCGTTGGATGAATTTGACTGATATTGCATCTCAGCAAAATGGATATGCTGATCTTTACGATTCCAGTTGTTTGTCATCTTTAATCCTCCCAAATAATCGGTTTATAATCTGTTTCTTTTTCTTTATAGACTTGTAGTGGTAAATCAACAATTCCTTTGTTTCGCCAAGCAGTAATCATAGGTAAAATTTCTGCTTGTTGATTGAATAGGACAATCCCACAATCACCACCACCAGCTCCAGATGACTTAGCTGCACCACTGTATTCTTCAGCGATTGTACAAAGATCTGTTAGAGCGTCAGTCTCAATATCGACACCACTCTTACTAGCAAGAGATTTTAAAAGATGACGATTAATGCGGATACCTTGTTGAATTTTATTAATATCTTTTTCATTAAAAGCATCGATAATCCACATTACACAATTATAGCTATCTTCTAAAAATTGTTTGTAAAAACCATTCATTTCATTTTGTTCATCATTTATTTGATCTACTAAAAGAGTTGTTGATGCAGGAGAGCCAGTCCAACCAATTAAAAGTCTTAAATCTTGAGGAGCTTTTAAAGGTTGAATTCTTAATTTAGGCCAGTCTTTTGAAATTAGGTCATTTATTTTATTTTTTTTATTATCTAGTTCTTCAAGCACCCATTCTTTTTCAAAACAAGAATAAGCAATCCAACCACCATAAGAGCTGGCAGCTAGATCTCCAAAAGAGCCATTACTATTTAATGATAGGTGAGTAATAGCTGCTAATTTGTATAAAAGTTCCGAAGTATAATCAATTTTATATAAAGTTAAAATAGCTTTAATGGTTGCAATAGTAACAGCGCCACTTGAACCTAAACCGTATTTTCTACCGTCTTTATTATCAAGTTCACTTTCAATTGTTAAATCAAAATATTTTAAATTAAACCCTAATTCTTGTAAATATTGTTCAACAAGGGTAACTGATTTTGTGATGTAAGAAAAAGGATTTTCTCTTTCATCAATAAAAAATTTCCCGTTTTTTCTTGTCCAAGGAATCGAAATTCCATTTGAGTAACTTGAACAAATACTACCTTGTTTGTCAGCTTCTTTTAAGGTGACGGTAATAAACTGGTCTAGTGCAACGATTAAAGCAGGATGGCCAGGCTCTAATACAGCATATTCACCCGCAATATATAGTTTTCCTGGTGCACTTGCTTTTATCAAAAAAATCTCTCCTTTAATAGTTCCATTCATCTTGTGATAATAATTTGATTCCTTCACCAACACTGGAAGGAATTATTTGGTCTCTAGTGAAATCTTCAAGTAATTTATTTTCAATTTCAATCATATCTGACCTTTTACATAATACTTTAACATTTGGTCCAGCGTCCATTGTAACATAGCATGGCAGACCCATGTCACGAATTTCTTTAACTTTTTGTATTGCTTTAACACTATCAGGTTCCCAGTATGAAATAGGAGGAAAAGCACCTAACATGGTGGCATGCATTTTCATCCCATTTGATTCAGTGATTTCGCCTAAAGTGATAAAATCTTTTTCACTAATTGCTTTTTTTATTTTTTCTATATCTTTTGTAGCTGTTTCAACCCAAGAAGAGTAAAAAGGTGAGGTATCAATGGTTTGTTTCATACCGACACGGCTAGATAATTTTTTTCGACCGGTATTAACTGCGATAACAATCATTCCAATATCCCAAGTAGCATCATCTACTGGAATAGCAAAACTTGATTCGGATAAATCACTTTCTCCCATGAACCATTCAACAAAACCACCATAAATACTTCTTGTAGCACTGCCACTACCTTGTCTAGCTAAGGTAGATAAGGTTTTTAAATCTAAATTTAAGCCAGTCGCTTGGTTAGTTGCTCCTGCTAATGCTGAAAAAGCAGAGGCAGAAGAAGCAAGTCCTGCAGCAGTCGGCACATGATTATAACTCTTTATACAAGCTTTTGTCTCGATATTAGCCCTATTTCTAAATAAATTTAAGAAATTTGTAATCTTTGCTGTTTCTTTATCGCCTTGTTTAACGTTATCTAAGAAAAAAACATCAGAGTCTAGAGTAGAATCTAGTGTTACTTCAGTATCTGTATAAAAAGCATCTAAAGTTAAAGACAAGCTGCTATTCATAGGTAGAAAGAGTTCTTCATTTCTTTTTCCCCAGTATTTGATTAAAGCAATATTAGTATGGGCGCGGCAACGACCGATTGATTTCATTAGTTTGTCCTCATTTCATATAACCAAGTTTTTCTTGCGCCCGCCTTTTCTAAAGCAGTGGCAATTGTTTCAGCAGTTTTTTTGTCACTAGCTAATGCTATCATACATCCACCACGACCACCACCAGTTAATTTTGCGCCAAGAGCTTGGTGTTTTAAGGCTACATCAACAAGTGTATTGAGTTCCTTACTAGAAACACCTAAATTATCTAGAATTTGATGAACTTTTGACATGGTGACACCTAATTTTAAAGGTTGATTAGATTCTAGGAATATACGGCCATTTTCTGCTAGAATTCCTAATTCATTGATCAAATTTTCAATTTGTTCTTTATCTGTAGAAGAAAGCTTTGAAGCAATACTTGAGACAGCTTCTTTTGTTTGTCCTGTTTTACCTGTATCACCAACAATTAAGTAAGCATCAAGATTGAGATTAAGAGCCTCAAAAGGTTTTCCTTTTATATAGTAATAAGGAGAAGAGCTGCTAGTCATTAAAGCATCAAGGCCACTAGGATTACCATGGGCGATTTTTTCAGAAATATCCACAATTTCAAGTAGATTTTCTTGTGATAACGGGACATTAAAATAGTCAAATAATCCTCTTGTTGTTGCTACAGAAACAGCAGCACTGGATCCCATACCTCTTTCAGCAGGAATTTGGCTATCTATTATGATATGTAAAGGAATATCTTCCTTATTTAAATGTTGTAGGGATACGCGAATTGTTTCTTTTAAACTTTCTAAAAGTTCAGGCATGTCTTCTAGTAAGCCATGATAAAAATCACAGTCAATCATTGTTTTTTCTTTACTTGGTTTAATTGTTGCTTTTATTTTTGCAGCAGGAAATGGGATGGCAATAGATGGCTTTTGGTAAACAACAGAATGTTCACCTAAAAGAATGATCTTTCCATTAGCTTCCCCAAGACCAATATTTTTTTCATTCATAAGGTTGACTCCTTTTAAAAATTATTTTAACTAATCATTTGAATAATAAATGGCGCAGCATAAAGGGACATGAATTGTACACCATAGCTAACGCCCAACCGATTTAGTGTACCACAAACAAGGCTGATTAATAAAACCCCAAATAAATTAATAAAACCAGCGTCTATGTATGCAAGAAGTAGTACTAAACCAATAAATAATGCGAGCAAGCTCTCATGCGGAATTCTCTTTAATACAAATAAGGTTAATTTTTCTGAGAATCTGGTTGCTAAAAAATAGACTAAAATAAGAGCAATGCAGCTACCCACAATAAATGCCATGATTAATTGTGATTGAGAATAAGCTTGAGTAATGGAATGTCCGATTTTAAAAACTGGCGGAGACTCAAAAAAGGCAGCTCCAGGCCCAATTGCTGAAGGTGCTAAAGGAATGCCCAACGCAACAATTGAGATAAGTAAACCAGAAAGATAAGTTCCTTGAGCCAAAGCATTCATGGTAGTAACTGTTAACTCTGCTCGTTTTAATTCATCTGGTTCTTTTTTACCAACAATTTCACCAAATAAGAGAATTAAACCGACAGGACTTAGAACAAATAAAAAATTTGCAAGGGCAGTTGAAATAAAAGCAGCAAAACCTTCATTTTTTTTCAATTGAATTCTTTTTTTATAATTTTTCGGTGCTTTTTCTAATAATAAAGTAGGTTGTTTATTTGTATCTATCAAAGTGACCTTATCTAATTCTTTTTTATTGAGTAACGAAAGTAAAGATAGGATAAGTGGTGCTACTGTAATTCCAAGAAAGAAAGAGGTTGTAATATTTTTGTCAGGCGAGACAGCACCAACTTCCCAATAAAGAAAACGAATACCTTGAAATAAAAGAGCTAAAGGAACAATACTAATTAGTGAAATAGCTTTTGCATTTCCGATTAAAGATAAAAAGATAGCTCCTCCAATAAATAGCCAACTAGCATATGAACCAATCGTTTCAGCATATGGTGCAATTAAATTAGCAATACCTATACTAATCACTAAGGAAGTGACAACACCAATAATGCTTGCAATAGCAACTTTTTTTATGGCAATGCTTGTCCGACCATGCTTTTTAATAATTAATGCGGGCTCGATCATTGGTGCAGACAAAACACCGCCTGGTAAACCAGCAATGAGGGTTGGCATGGTATTCATTAAGTTTAGGGTAACACATGCGGCAATAAAGAATGTTAATACAACAAGAGGTGTGATGCCACCTAAAATAAGTGCTAAAGATATAGGCATTAAAACACTGGTTTCATCTGTTCCAGGAATTAAGCCAATAAATGAATATAAAATAACAGCTGCAAAACTAGCAATAACCATTTGAACTAATAAGTGACTATCCATTTGTTTCCTCCACCTGTTCTTCATTTTTTATAGAAAACTTTCTTTTGGGTTTAATGATATAAGAATTAATAATAAAAGCTAAAACAGCTCCCATTAAACCTAAAAAAAGTTGTTGTGTTGGGTTTTGACTGTCAGCTATAAAAAAACCACCTAAAGTTAAGCAGGCAGAAATAAGTAATGATTTCATTAAATCAAACAAGCCAACAACATCTCCCCAAATAGTAATCAAACGTTGATTTTTCATCTCTAAGCTCCTTTATATTGGATTCTTTATTATAATAACGAATTAAGGGAATAGAAGATAGATTAAAAGACATGTTTTATAAAATCTTATAGAGTTTCATGAAAAAATAAAAAAAACAGCATAATTTGTGATAAACTAGAGGAAAATAGAAAAGGTGGTTATTTTTATGGTAGATATTAATTGGGATGAATTAGGATTTTCATATATGAAAACGCCGTTTAGATACCGTTCTCATTGGAAAGATGGTAAATGGGACGAAGGTGAACTAACAGAGGATAATCAACTTCATATTAGCGAAAGCTCTCCAGCAATTCACTACGGACAACAATGCTTTGAAGGATTAAAAGCTTATCGTTGTAAAGATGGTTCCATCAATCTTTTTAGAGTTGATCAAAACGCCAAACGATTCAATCAAAGCGGTGGTCGTTTATTAATGCCTCACGTACCTGAGGAAAAATTTATTGAGGCTGTTAAACAAGTTGTTTTAGCTAACCATGAGTATGTTCCTCCGTATGGAACAGGTGGTACGCTTTATATTAGACCTTTATTAATTGGTACAGGCGATTCAATGGGAATTGGGCCTGCACCTGAATATATTTTCACAGTCTTTTGTATGCCAGTTGGTTTTATCTTTAAAGGAGATTTAGAACCAAGTAACTTTATTGTTTCTGATTACGATAGAGCAGCCCCAGTAGGAACAGGAGCTGTTAAGGTTGGTGGGAATTATGCGTCAAGCTTACTTCCAGGAGAAAAAGCAAAAGAACAATCATTTTCAGATTGTATTTATCTTGATCCTCAAACACATACAAAAATAGAAGAAGTTGGCTCAGCAAACTTTTTTGCTATTACTAAAAATAATGAGTTTGTCACACCAATTTCGCCATCTATTTTACCAAGTATTACAAAATATTCATTGCTCTACTTAGCTCAAGATCGATTGGGTATGAAAGCTTATGAGGGTGATGTTTTTATTGATGAACTAGATCAATTCAGTGAAGCAGGCGCTTGTGGAACAGCTGCGGTTATTTCGCCAATTGGTGGGATAAAATACGGAGATGATTTCCATGTCTTCTACTCAGAAAGCGAAGTAGGACCAGTTACTAAACGCTTGTATGATGAATTAACAGGTATTCAATTTGGTGACGTCGAAGCACCGAAAGATTGGATTATTAATTTAAAAGTAGATAAATAAAAAAAGAGTTAGGGAATTTTCCCTAGCTCTTATTTTTTAGCTTCTTGAAGTACTTCAATTTTTTCAATTTTTATTTCTTTTTTAGGAACAGACATTTCGCCGTTAGGACTTGCTTCAACTTCTGTTTTAGCGATTTTGTCTACAATATCCATACCATCAATAACTTGTCCAAAGACAGTATGTTTACCATCTAAAGTTGAAGCCCCGCCATTTTTGTAAGCTTCAATGATTTTTTCTGGATTATCTTCTAGTAATAACCCATCAGAAATATCTTGAGTGTTTTGAACGATGAAAAATTGGCTACCATTAGTTCCAGGACCAGCATTTGCCATAGATAAAGCACCGCGGATGTTGTAAAGTTGATTTGAAATCTCGTCTTCAAATGGTTTACCCCAGATACTTTCGCCACCAGTTCCGTCACCTTTAGGGTCACCTGATTGAATCATAAAATCATCAATAACACGGTGGAATTTAATGCCATCATAATAACCATCTTTAGAGTGTTTGATAAAGTTTTCAACTGTTTTAGGTGCTTGTTCTGGAAATAATTTAATTTTAATATTACCTTCTGTTGTCACCATCTCAACAAGAGCTTCATTATCAGCTACTTCTTTATTCAATTGAGGTAATTCTAATTTGTTTAAATCTACTTTATCTTTTTTTGCTGTTGTTGATTGTTTTGTTTCGTTTGAATCTTTTGTTTTTGAATCACTTGATGAACCACAAGCCCCTAATAAAAATAGTGATAAGAGAAGACCTGTTGAAGCAAGTAGTAATTTACTTTTTTTCATAAAACGTTTCCTTTCCTATTTGAAATTGTTATATCCTATCTAATAGTAACAAAAATACTAAGTGATGCCAACAGTGTTTCTTTTTAAAGTGGTCTAGACAATTTCAAATTTAAAGGTTATAATGAATGCGTATTTTAACAATATAGGGGGTTCAATCAATGGGAAAATTAGGTATTTCGATTTATCCAGAACGTTCAACATTTGAAAAAGATAAGGCTTATTTAGATTTGGCTCATAAGTATGGGTTTAAGCGTGTTTTTACAAGTTTACTTCAAGTAAATGATGACAAAGAGAAAGTTCTTTCAGATTTTAAAGCGGTTGTTGATTATGCTAATAAACTAGGTTTTGAAGTGATGGTAGATATTAATCCAGAATTATTTGATCAATTGAATATTTCTTACGATGATTTATCTTTCTTTAATGATCTTGGGGCTGATGGCATTCGTTTAGATATTGGTTTTACAGGAGCAGAAGAGGCGAAAATGACTCGTAACCCTTATGGTATTAAAATTGAAATTAATATGAGTTCAGGGACTCGTTATGTAGACAACATTATGAGCTATTCACCTAATGTTAATAATTTACTAGGCTCCCATAATTTTTATCCTCATAGATATTCTGCATTAGGTTATAATCATTTTGTAGAATGTTCAAAACAATTTAGACAATATAATATTAATACAATGGCCTTTGTTAATTCGCATGATGCTACATTTGGACCTTGGCCAACACAAGATGGACTATGTACATTAGAAGAACATAGAGATTTAGAAATTGCTACACAAGTGAAACACTTTGTTTTAACAGGTCTAATTGATGATATTACAATTGGGAATGCTTACGCTTCTGAAGAAGAATTAAAAACAATGTCAGAAAGTTTCTTTGCTGAAAATCCTAAAATAAAAGTAGATTGTCTAGACAGTATAACTGAAGATGAACGTGTTGTTCTTTTTGATAATTTACATCGTTACCGCGGTGATCGCTCTGAGTATATGATGAGATCAACCATGACTCGTATTAAATATAAAGACCTACCATTTCCAAAAACTAACACACCAGATATGGTAAGAGGTGATGTCTTAGTGGATAATGTAGGGTACGGTCAATACAAAGGTGAAATGCAAATTGCTTTAAAGGAAATGAAAAATGACGGACGAGTGAACGTCGTTGGAAAAATTTCCGAAGATGAATTATTCTTATTAGATTTTCTTAAACCATGGTCTAATTTTGAATTAATTGAAAATAACTAATTAAGAAGGTAGGTTAGATGCTGAATCTGACCTACCTTTTTGTTTATCTTTTTGTGAATTTAAGCTATCATAGGAGTTGAGATCAAAAAAATTTCTTATTTACTTATTTTTTTGTCAAATGAAGAGAATGTTGTTGGACAAATACGAGTGTAGAAGATACAATGATGAAGAGATTTTTTTAGAAGTAAGGAGGACAAAAAATGTCCATGTTTTTAGATCAAGTAACAATAAGCGTTAAAGCCGGAAAAGGTGGAGACGGAATGGTTGCATTTAGACGTGAAAAATACGTTCCAGATGGTGGACCAGCAGGTGGCGATGGAGGTCGTGGTGGTAGTCTTATTTTAGTTGTTGATGAGGGACTACGTACGTTGATGGACTTTAGGTTTAATCGTCATTTTGCAGCTGAACCTGGAGAAAATGGCATGAGTAAAAGTATGCACGGTAGAGGTTCTGAAGATCGCTATGTAAAAGTTCCAGCAGGGACAACAGTTCGAGATAAAGAAACAGGTGCTTTATTAGGTGATTTGTTAACTCATGGTCAAGAGTTAAAAGTTGCTCAAGGAGGTCGTGGAGGTCGTGGGAATATTCGATTTGCGACACCAAGAAATCCAGCACCAGAAATCGCTGAAAAGGGCGAACCTGGTCAAGAAAGACAAATTGAATTAGAATTAAAAGTTTTAGCAGATGTTGGTTTGGTAGGTTTCCCTTCAGTAGGAAAATCAACTTTACTTTCAATTGTTTCACAAGCAAGACCTAAAATTGGTGCTTATCATTTTACCACTTTAGTACCTAATTTAGGAATGGTTTCAACACAAGATGGGGATAGTTTTGTTATGGCCGATTTACCAGGTCTTATTGAAGGAGCTTCTGAAGGTGTTGGATTAGGAACTCAATTTTTACGTCATATTGAGCGTACAAGAGTTATCTTGCATGTGATTGATATGAGTGGAATGGAAGGTAGAGATCCGTTTGAAGACTACTTATTAATTAATAAGGAGTTAGAATCTCATAATATGCGTCTTTTAGAAAGACCACAAATTATTGTAGCTAATAAAATGGATATGCCCGATGCTGAAGAAAATCTTGAAATATTCAAGCAAAAAATTGCTGATTTAAAAGAAGATGAATTTAGTGATGACATCCCTATTTTTGCTATTTCAGGGATTTCAAGACAAGGAATTGATCCTTTATTAAATGCAACAGCTAAATTAGTAGATATCACTCCAGAGTTTCCAATGTACCAAGATGAAGAAGTCGAAGAAGTTGTTCAATACAGCTTTACTGAAGAAGAACCAGACTTTACTGTTTCTCGTGATGATGATGCAACTTGGGTTTTATTGGGAGAAAAACTTGAAAAATTATTCGTTATGACTAATTTTGATCGTGAAGAAAGTGTTATGAAGTTTGCTCGCCAATTAAGAGGTATGGGTGTGGACGATACACTTAGAAAAATGGGAGCCAAAGATGGCGACCTAGTAAGAATTAAAGAATTTGTTTTTGAATTTGTAGACTAATAGTAAAATACTAGGAGGCTGACCCAAAAGTCTCTTAAAACAAAGCAAGAATTCTAAAATGAGGTTTATCATTTTGGAATTCTTGTTTTTTCTTATTTTTCTGTCTATATCCTTCCTAAATTTACTTAGTTTTCTCAAATTTAGAGCCATAAACGCAAAACCTAACTCCTGTGTTACTTTCTCTTGACCTCTAACCGAGAATCGATTGAACGACAAATTAGCCTTTAGATTTCCAAAGGCTGGTTCTACGTCAATTTTTCTTCGACGGTAAATCGCTCCTGTTACATCATCGCTCAAAAGCTCTCTTGCGTGAGCTTTAAAATATTCCCAGTTACCATTTTTTTGAATGACTCTACTTTTATTACTTTTTGCTCGGGTACACAAAGATCTGACAGGGCAATCTATACATGTTTCACATTCATACATTTTTAACTGTTTTGTAAATCCCTGTTTATCATTGCGAGTAGAGTAATTTCTAAAACTCAGTTCTCTATTGTTAGGACAAGTATAGCTATCTGTTAATTCATTGTATTTCCAATTATTAGTAATGAATGGGTTTTGTTTATATTTTTTGGTCTGTTCTTTTTGATACATAGTGTAGGTGATTAATGGTGTTCTCTCAAAATCATCCAAGATGGCTTGGTAGTTTTCTTCACTTCCATAACCGGCGTCAGCTACAATATAATTAGGTAACTCAAAATAAGATTCTTTGATAGTGGTCAAAAAAGGAATCATCGTTTTAAAATCTGTTGGATTTGAAAAAGTATCATAAGCTAGAACGTATTGATTGTTGGTTGCGATTTGGACATTGTATGCCGGTTTCAGTTGACCATTCATCATATGATCTTCTTTCATTTTCATAAAAGTAGCGTCTATATCTATTTTTGAAAAACTATTTCTCTCTTTAAAAATCTGATATTGTTGCTTATATTTTTTCTTCCTATCACTGAATTCTCGAAAAGCCTTTAAGGCTTTTTTAGGTTCCTTTCTTTGACGACGGAGTTCTTTTCTAAGTGTAACGTCTTCTGTATCATCTATTTGTTCAGTCAACTCAGATACTTTAGTTTCAATAGAATCGGCAATGAGATTCAACTGTTTATCATCCCATTCCTCATCTTCATTATGAATCGACGGAATGATTTTTTCTTTGACTAATTGTTTATAATATATTTTTGATTTTTCTGTTAGAGAATCGTCAAATCTGGTCGTACTCTTTCTCCAAACAAAACTATATTTATTGGCATTAGCTTCCAATTTGGTCCCATCAATAAAAATAGAATCTTCTTCAATCAATTTCTGCGAAACTAATTGATTTCTAAATTGAATAAAACACTCTTGAAGAATTGGCTGAACCAAAGGATTCACTCGAAAACGATTAATGGTTCTGAAGTTAGGAAATTGTGATTGAGTCAACCACCTAGTACGAATACTATCTTTAGTCATCGCTTCAATTTTTCTACCAGAAAAATTAGACTGTGTATATCCACATAAAATAAGTTTCAACATCATTCTTGGATCATAAGACGAGGTTCCCATTTGATGATCAAAAACAGAAAAAACGTAACTTGGAATACTCTCTACTAATTCATTAATCGCGAAAGCGATGTCGTTTTTTTCTAAATAAATTTCTAAATCTAGTGATAATGTAACTTGTTTCATGTTATAATTTTTATACATAAATAGCACTCCCTTTTGATTTGGTTTCGACGCTTTAATTATAAAGGATAGTGCTATTTTTTTCGTCAAAAAAAGGAACAAAATCTAAAAAAAAGATTTTGTTCCTTTTATTTTATTTAAGAGACTTTTGGGTCAGCCTCTTTTTTGTTGTATAAATTAATAAAATAAATAATATTATTTTATTTTAGCTTTTTTACTTGTGATAATTATTATCATTTGATATACTAAATTCAGAAAGTTTTAGGGGAGCCTAAAAATATTATTAAATATACCAAAATGAAAGGGGCTTGATTACTATGATGAATGCAACAACTTTATCAGGAGTCGTACAAGATACTTTAACAAATAAGCCCATTGATGTGACAAACATAACAGTGGCTTATCAACATAAAAAAGCAATAGAAAATGTGAGTGCTTCTATTGAACCAGGAAAAATAACAGGAATTATTGGACCCAATGGTGCAGGAAAATCAACTTTGTTAAAAGCCATTATAGGCTTAATTAAAACTGAGACTGGTCAAGTTAGTGTAAATGGGCAGTCTATAGATGCTATTAGAAAAAATATTGCTTATGTTGAACAACGCAGTGCGATTGATTTGACATTTCCAATAAAGGTAGATGAAACTGTGTTATTAGGAACATTTCCTAATTTAGGTCTATTTAGAAGACCTAAAAAAGAGCAAAAAGAAAAAGTAATTGAAAGTCTTAAAAAAGTAAAAATGGAAGATTTTGCTAAAAGACAAATTGGAAATTTATCAGGAGGTCAATTACAAAGAGTCTTTATTGCACGAGCTTTAGCACAGGAAGCTGATATTATTTTTTTAGATGAACCATTTGTGGGAATTGATATGGTTAGTGAGAAAGTGATTGTGGACTTACTTAAACAATTAAGAGATGAAGGTAAAACAATTGTTATTGTCCATCATGATCTACATAAAACAAGAGAATACTTTGATAATTTAATTATTTTAAATAAAAAGTTAGTTGCTGAAGGCAGTGTTGAAACAACCTTTGTGACAAAAAATATTCAAGCAGCCTATGGTGATTCAATGGGAGAAATCGTCATCAAAGGAGTGAATGACTAATGATTCAAAATTTTATTAATGGATTAATACAATATGAATTTTTACAAAATGCGTTGTTAACATCGATTATTGTTGGTGTTGTATCAGGTGTAATTGGGAGCTTTATTATTTTGAGAGGAATGTCACTAATGGGAGATGCGATTTCTCATGCTGTTCTTCCAGGAGTTGCAATGAGTTACATTTTAGGAGCTAATTACATGATCGGTGCTTCTATTTTTGGAATTGCTGCTGCTGGTTTAATAGGATTTGTTACTCAAAAAAGTAAATTGAAAAGTGATACAGCTATTGGGATTGTTTTCAGTTCGTTCTTTGCTTTAGGAATTATCTTAATTTCTTTTGCCCAAAGTTCAACAGATTTGTATCATATTCTTTTTGGTAATGTTTTGGCAGTTAGACCAAGTGATCTTTACACTACTTTAGGTGTTGCTATTGCAGTTATTTTATTTGTTGCTATTTTTTATAAAGAACTGCTAGTAAGTTCTTTCGACCCTGTTATGGCACAAGCTTATGGCTTGAAAGTGCAAGCTATCCATTACGCATTAATGTTTTTCTTAACGCTTGTAGCGGTATCTTCACTTCAAACAGTAGGGACTGTTTTAGTAGTAGCAATGTTAGTGACGCCAGCTGCTACAGCTTATTTACTGACAGATAAGTTGTCAGTGATGATTTTTATATCAAGCTTAATTGGAGGAATAAGTGCTGTTGTAGGTTTATTCTTTAGTTATTCATATAACTTAGCCTCTGGAGCAACTATCGTCTTAACAACAGCAGTATTCTTTATTATTGCATTTATTTTTTCACCAAAACAAGGAATCGTATTTAAAAAGAAAGAGGTTATGGCAATTGAAGAAATTTAAAATAGTATTAGTTAGTTTAGTATCAGTATTAGGAATTTTTGCATTAGCAGCTTGTGGAAAAGGAGAAGAAGCTAAAAAAGAAGATAAGAATGAGAAATTACAGGTTGTTGCAACCAACTCAATTTTAGCAGATATGACAGAACAAGTCGGAAAAGACAAAGTAGATATCCACAGTATTGTTCCTAGAGGGACAGATCCACATGAATTTGAACCGTTACCAGAAGATATTGCCAAAGCAACAGATGCAGATGTTATCTTTTATAACGGATTGAATTTAGAAACTGGTGGAGACGGTTGGTTTATGAAACTAATGAAAACATCTAAAAAAGAGGAAAATAAAGATTATTTTGTGACAAGTAAAGATGTTAAACCAATGTACTTAACTAGTAAAGGTCAAGAAAGTGAGCAAGACCCGCATGCTTGGTTGTCTTTAGAAAATGGAATAAAATATGTGGAAAATATTAAAGATGTTTTAGTTGAAAAAGATGAGAAAAATAAAGATTTCTATGAAAAAAATGCTGAGTCTTATATTAGTGAACTAGAAAAACTTCATAAAGATAATGTAGAACGTTATAAAGAAATTCCTAAAGATAAAAACTTACTTGTAACAAGTGAAGGAGCATTTAAGTATTTTTCTGACGCATATGGTATTCAAGCAGCTTACATCTGGGAAATTAACACTGAAAGTCAAGGAACACCAGAACAAATGAGTCAAATTATCGACAAGATTAAAAAATCAAATGTTTCTTCTTTATTCGTAGAACAAAGTGTTGATCCAAGAAGTATGGAGTCTGTTTCAAGAGAAACTAAGTTACCGATTTATGATACTATCTTTACGGATTCCTTAGCTAAGGAAGGTGAAAAAGGAGATACGTATCTTACTATGATGACTTGGAATTTAGATAAAATACATGATGGTTTGATGAAATAAAAACATAAAAAAGTTGAGAAATTAAAAAAATCTCAACTTTTTTTATGTTTTATTTTAAAAGAAGACAAAAGCTTGATACAATAGGTGGGAGTCTTGATGATAAAAAGATAACTTTAGTAATATATATAGTAAAATTTGATAGAAAAGTAGGAACAATATGGAAATCCAATTTTTAGGAACTGGTGCGGGTGTACCATCCAAACAACGTAATGTGACAAGTATTGCATTAAAATTATTAGATGAAAGAAATGCCGTTTGGCTATTTGACTGCGGTGAAGGAACTCAGCAGCAAATATTGAATACAAATCTTCGTCCAAGAAAAATAGAAAAAATTTTTATCACTCATTTACATGGAGATCATATTTTTGGTTTACCTGGTTTATTGAGCAGTCGCTCATTTCAAGGAGGAGAGTCACCTCTTGAAATTTATGGACCTAAGGGAATTAAAAGTTTTGTTTTAACAAGTTTAAAAGTATCAGAATCTCATGTAAAGTATCCACTTAAATTTATTGAAATTGAAGAATCTGGACTTATTTTTGAAGACCATGGTTTTAAAGTTTACTGTGATGAATTAGATCATAGAATTCAGTGTTATGGTTATCGAGTGGTCGAAGCCGACTTTCAAGGTGAACTGCAAGTTGAAAAGCTAAAAGAGTTAAATATTCCAGCAGGACCTATTTATAAACGAATAAAAAATGGTGAAACAGTTGAATTGGCCGATGGGCGTATAATTAATGGTAAAGAATTTATTGGAGAATCAAGACAAGGTCGAATTGTGACTATTTTAGGAGATACACGTGTCCATCCTAACAGTTTGAAATTAGCCCAACATGCAGATGTTTTAGTACATGAGAGCACCTTCAATCATGAAGAAAGTAAGATGGCAAAAAATTACTATCACTCAACTTCAACACAAGCTGCCGAGATTGCAAAAGAAGCAAATGTTAAGCAGTTACTATTAACTCACATTAGTGCAAGATATTTAGGAAAAGCTGTTTTTGATTTAGAAAAAGAGGCTCAAAAAGTATTTCCTAATTCAAAAATTGTGCGAGATTTTGATATTATCGATATTCCTTTAAAGAAAGATTAAGGAGGAATCAAATGAAAAAAGTGTTTAGTGATTTAAAAGGTAAAACAGTTCTTATAACAGGTGCTTCTAGTGGCTTAGGTGAACAGATAGCTTATGAATCTGCAAGAGGCGGAGCACAAGTTATACTTTGTGCTAGAAGAGAAGAGAAATTAATAGAGATTACTAAAGAATGTTCAAACCTTTCTCAATTACCTTGTGACTATTTTTCTTTAGATATTTCAAATTTTGAGGATGTAGAAAGAAAGTTAAACTTAATAGAAACCAGATATCCTGAAATTGATGTTTTAGTTAATTGTGCAGGATATGGACATTTTGAGTTATTTTTAGATTCTGATTTCAACGAAACGATAGATATGTTTCAAGTTAATGTTTTAGGCTTAATTTACGTTACTCAAAAAATAGGTTTAATGATGGCTAAAAAAAATAAAGGACACATTATTAATATTGCGTCACAAGCCGGTAAAATGGCGACACCTAAATCAAGTATTTATGCAGCAACAAAGTTTGCTGTGATTGGCTTTTCTAATAGTTTAAGATTAGAGATGAAACCATTAGGAATTTCGGTGACAACAGTCAATCCAGGACCGATAAAAACATCCTTTTTTGATATTGCAGACCCAGATGGTACATATCTAGATTCTGTAGGTCGTTGGGTTTTAAATTCCGAATCTTTGGCAAAAAAGATTGTTTCATCCATGGGAACATATAGAAGAGAAATAAATGCTCCGTTTGTGATGGAGATTGGAAGTAAAGCTTACCAGCTATTCCCACACATAGGAGATTTTTTAGCAACAAATTTTTTTGATAAGAAATAGGAGATGATTAACAGTGAAAAAGACAACAAAATTATTTTTTGTTCTGATTCTTTCTTTTATTGTTGTACTGTTTTCAGTTATTAACGCGCAACAAATAGAAGTGAACTTTTTAGTAACACAAATCTCACTTCCTTTGGTTGTTATTATCATAGGAGCTGTTTTAATAGGAGCCCTTATTGTTTTAATAGTTATGATGAGTAGTATTTGGCAAAAAAATAAAATGATAAAACAGCAAAAACAAGAAGTTTATGAGCTTAAAAATAAGTCGAATGAGGAAATGGACTCTGAAACAGACGAAATGATTCAACAGTTAAAATCAGACTTAAAAGAAAAAGAATTAGAGTTGTCTGATTTAAGACATCAACTAGTCAATCAGATGATGTCAGATTCATCGCAAGAAGAATTTAATAATGAAAGTTCAGACTAGCATAATGATGAAAAGATAGTATAATGTTAGTTATATTTTGCTAACGTCATAAGAAAAGAGAGGAAATATGCAAAGAATAAATAAAAGACAAATTAAATCAGTTGACTATGGGATATTACTTCCGGTCTTTTTATTGTCAATTGTTGGAATGATATCTTTATATGTAGCACTAGATAAAGATGGAGGAACTAACATTGTTTCCCAAATGCTACAACAAGGTTTATGGTATGTAATTGGTGTCATTTTCATTTTTATTGTTATGCAATTTAGTCCAAAAGTTGTATGGAAACTAACACCAATCGGTTACGTGTTTGGTTTAGGAGTTATGACTGCACTTTTGTTCTATTATGATGCTAACCTTGCTACACGTACAGGTTCAAAAAACTGGTTTAGAATTGGAAGTTTGACTTTCCAGCCAGCAGAATTGATGAAAATTGCATACATATTGATTTTAGCTTACATTGTAACAGCGCATAATATTAAAAATAGGCAACGAACTTTAAAGACAGACGGTATGTTAATTTTAAAATTAGTTATTGCCACCATTCCAGTTGGTATTTTATTAAAACTTCAAAATGATTTTGGAACAATGTTAGTATTTATTGCCATTTTAGGTGGAATTTTTATTATGTCAGGTATCTCTTGGAAAATTATCATCCCAGTTGTTGTGACATTCACGCTTCTTGGAGCAGGTATTCTCTATTTGGTAACGACAGATGCAGGACGAGAAGTTTTATATAGCCTAGGTTTTAAAAGTTATCAATTCGCTCGTATTGATTCTTGGATTGATCCTTTCCATGATGCTACGGGAAATTCTTATCAACAAGCTCAAGCACTTAAGGCAATTGGTTCTGGTGGTGTTGGAGGCAAAGGCTTTAATGTTTCTGATGTTTATGTTCCAGTTAGAGAATCAGATATGATTTTTTCAGTAATTGCTGAAAACTTTGGTTTTATTGGAAGTTGTTTCGTTATTTTCTTATACTTTATTTTAATTTACCGCATGATTCGTGTTTGTTTTGATACGAACAATGAGTTTTTCTCATATATCGCTACAGGAGTTATCATGATGATTTTATTCCACGTATTTGAAAATATAGGAGCTAATATTGGTTTACTTCCATTAACAGGGATTCCACTTCCTTTTATTAGTCAGGGAGGATCTTCCTTAATTAGTAATATGATTGGTGTTGGCTTGGTTATGTCAATGAGGTATCAATATCAACCAGAAGAATATGGAACTCTTGATTTTAAATATGAAGGTTAAAAATAAAAAGTTCGTAGAAAGACAATTGTCTTTTTACGAACTTTTTTAATATGAAAAAATAATATGAGCTTGTTTAAAGCTGATGTGGTGAACGGAATCGTTTTCGTTAATAGTAAATAAAATTAATTCGTTAAATGAATCTACTTCAGTTATATGAATAACGTCATTAACGTTTAAATTGATAGAGCTCATGTAATTCAAAATGTTTGAATCATCCATAACACGACGAATTTTAGGAGATTCGCCTTCATTAAAATCAGCAATTGGTTTAACTGCTTTTTCAATAAAAGCATCTTCTGTTGGTATAATGCCGCCATGAGGGCAAGTTTCTGGCTTTCCTAGGAATTCATAAAGTCTAGTGAAGAAGATTGAATCTTTAACATGTTCAAGTTCTTCTGAGAGGTTATGTAAGTCATGAAGAGAGTAACCTAACTTTTCGTATAAAAAAGTTTCAATGATTCGGTGATTACGTATGATTGTTGCTGTTTGATCTAATCCCTCTTGCGTAAGTTTTACGCCAGTATAAGGTTTATATTCGATTAAGCCGTCATTTTGTAATTTTTCAACCATCTCGGTAACGGAAGCAGGAGAGACGCCAAGGTGATTTGATAATGTTTTATTTGAGACAAATTCATCAATGCCATTGTTTTCGTAAATAGCCTTTAGATAGTCTTCTTTATTACTTGATGATTTTTTCATTGTTTTCCTCCTACAAATGTACAATCCATTAAATATCCTTTAACTTATCTAGTTTAACATATTTTTGAAAAGGATAAAAATAAAAATGGTTAATACATTTATTTTAGATTATGATATACTAAGACAAGGAAAATTTGAAAGCGAGGCAAAATGATTATGGCAATTTTTTATTGGTATCCTAAATGCTCAACTTGTAAAAAAGCAAAAATTTGGTTAGATGAGAATAATGTTGACTATGATATTATCGATATGATTGAAACACCACCTTCAAAAGAACTACTGGTAAAATGGATGAACGCCAATGATTATCCGATTCGTCGTTTCTTTAATACAAGTGGTATTAAATACCGAGAACAAGGCTTGAAAAATATTGTAAATGATTTCTCAGAAGAAGAAGCTGCAGGAAGACTTTGTGTTGATGGCATGCTGATTAAACGCCCGATTATGGTTTTGGGTGATAAAGTATTATTAGGCTTTAAAGAAGCTGAATATGAAAAAGTATTTTTATAGAAAGTAGGCATCAGTATGGCAGAAGAGAATTTATGGATGAAAGAAGATTCTGAAGGAGTAACAGTAGGCTTAACAGCTGTTGCCCAAGATGATTTAGGCAATATTAGTTTTGCTATGTTACCAAAAGTTGGAAGTGAAATTACTTTAGGTGAAGGTGTTGTTGAATTAGAAGCTGAAAAAGCAGTAGTTGAGTACGAATCTCCAGTTTCAGGAACTGTTATCTCTATAAATGAGGCAGCGCTTAAAGATACATCACTATTAGATAAACCAGATGCTTGGTTGTATAAAGTGAAAAAATAGAAATTAAAAGAGAATGCCGATGATTAGGCATTCTTTTTTTGTTTAAATGAATTAATAATTTCATTAAATATGGTTCATAATCTCACAAGTTTATGTTAAAATTTGGGTAAGTAGATTTGTGAAAAAATTGATAAAGATATTATCAATTCAATAATAGGAGGACAAAAGATGGCTTTAGCAAAAATTGTTTATGCAAGTATGACTGGAAATACAGAAGAAATGTCTGAAATTATAGAAGAAAAATTAGAAGATGAAGGTTTAGAAGTCGAAAGAGAAGAATGTTCAGACGTTGATCCGGACTTCTTTGAAGATGCAGATATTTGTATTGTTGCAACTTACACATATGGAGATGGCGATTTACCATTTGAGTTTGAAGACTTCTTTGAAGATTTAAAAGGAGAAGATTTAAGTGGGAAGGTCTTTGGTGTTGCTGGAACTGGTGATAAAGAATATGGTGAGTTCTATTGCCAGTCTGCAAGAGACTTTGTGGAACAATTTAATCAAACAGGCGCTAAACAAGGTGCTCAATTAGTTTGTATTGAAAATAATCCAGAAGACGAAGATATTGATTTACTTCAAACATTTGTTGAAGAACTAGCAAAAAGTGTTGAGTAGTTTTAAACATATAAAGTATGAAAAAGTTGGCTGACATAATTGGGTCAGCCTCTTTCATTTTAAAATATTATTGGAAAAAGAGGATGTAGAATGAGTAAGCAAAGTGTCACAATGGATGGTAATACAGCGGCAGCTTATGTTTCATATGCGTTTAGTGAAGTAGCTGCAGTTTATCCAATCACTCCCAGTTCTACCATGGCAGAAGTTGTGGAGGAATGGTCAGTTAAGTCTAGAAAAAATGTTTTCGGAGAACCAATAAAAGTTATTAATATGCAATCTGAAGCAGGAGCAGCAGGAGCAGTTCACGGCTCCTTAAAATCAGGAGCGTTGACGACGACGTACACGGCTTCCCAAGGCCTGTTATTAATGATTCCTAATATGTATAAAATAGCCGGTGAATTACTACCAACTGTTTTTCATATTGCTTCTCGTGCTGTTACGACAAATGCGTTAAGCATTTTTGGTGACCATGGAGATGTTATGGCAGCAAGACAAACTGGTTTTTGTATGCTCGCTGAAAGTTCTGTCCAGGAAGTAATGGATTTATCCTCAGTTGCTCATTTAGCTAGTTTAAAAGCTAGTTTACCTTTTATGAACTTTTTTGACGGTTTTAGAACTAGTCACGAACTTCAAAAAATTGAAGTAATACCTTATGAAACATTAGGAAATTTAGTGGATCAAGAGGCAATTGAAAAATTTAGAAAAAGAGGAATGAATCCAAATCATCCAACCGTTTCAGGGACAGCTCAAAATCCAGATATCCATTTTCAGCAAAGAGAGACTGTTAATGAATATTACGAAAGAGTTCCAGAAATTGTTCAATCTTATATGAAAGAAATCAATGAGATTCGTGGAACTGAATATGATTTAACTAACTATTATGGACATCAAGAAGCAACAGAAGTCATTATTTCAATGGGATCTGTGTCGCCTACAATTCAACAAACAGTTGCTTATTTAAATAAGCAGGGACGAAAAGTAGGGCACATTAATATTCATTTATATCGTCCATTCCCTGTTGAAAATTTATTAGCTAAGTTACCTAAATCAGTTGAAAAAGTTGCTGTTTTAGACCGAACAAAAGAACCTGGTGCTAATGGTGAGCCTTTGTTATTAGATGTTCAAGGTGCTTTATATCGTCACCCTAATCGTCCGGTTGTTGTAGGAGGAAGATATGGCTTAGGTTCGAAAGATGTGCCACCTAATCAAATTAAGGCTATTTTTGATCATTTATTATTACCAAGTGATGAGTTGAAATATCGATTTACCGTCGGAATTACAGATGATGTCACTCATTTATCGTTACCAGTAGAAGAAGTGTTAGACTTAACACCAGATAATACGTTCCAAGCAAAATTCTGGGGATTTGGATCTGACGGAACAGTTGGAGCAAACAAGCAAGCGATAAAAATTATTGGTAATCACACTGATATGTATGCTCAAGCCTATTTTTCATATGATTCTAAAAAATCAGGTGGTTTGACTAATTCTCATTTAAGATTTGGGAAAGAACCAATTCAGTCGACTTATTTAATTGAGCAAGCTGATTTTATTGGTTGTCATAACGCTTCATATATCCATCAATATGATTTGTTAAAAGGGTTAAAAGAAAATGGAACCTTTTTACTGAATACAACTTGGACAAAAGAAAAAGTTCTTCGATTATTGCCAAAACATCTCAAAAAAGAAATCGCTCAAAAACAGATTAATTTTTATGTGATTAATGCAATGAATATAGCACAAGAAGTAGGCCTTGGCCGTCGAATTAATACGGTTATGTCTGCAGCATTTTTTGAATTAACTCATTTGATGAAAAGAGAAGATTTTGTCTTTTATATGAAAGAAGAAGCTGAAAAAGCTTATGGAAAAAAATCACAAGAAATTGTGAAACGAAACCATTTAGCTATTGATGCGACTTTTGATCACTTAATTAAAATAGATGTTCCAAGTGAATGGTTAGAGATTGAAGTTCCTAAGAGGCAAGTAGATCCAGCGAAACCAAAATATGTTCAAGAAATTTTGGAACCAGTCAATCGCCAAGAGGGAGATTCGTTAACAGTTAAAAATTTAATGGATAACCAAATGGCAGATGGTAGTGTTCCGTTAGGCACAACAGCATATGAAAAACGTGGTATCGCCCTTGAAGTTCCTGAGTGGCAAATGGATGCTTGTACGATGTGTAATGAATGTGCCTTTGTTTGCCCTCACGCAGCAATTAGACCATTTTTAGCTGATGAAGAAGAGATGGAAGAAGCACCAGAAGGATTCTTAGTTCGAGAGATGAAGGGTGCAGATGGTAACATGTACCGAATTCAAGTGTCTCTAGAAGATTGTACTGGATGTGGTCTTTGTGTAGACGTATGTCCTGCTAAAGGAAAAGCTTTGGTGATGAAACCATATGAAGAGCAGAAAGAGCAAGCAATGAATTGGGCATTTGCGATGACGTTAAAACAAAAAGCAAATCCAATTAAGAAAAAAGAAAGTATTAAAGGATCTCAGTTTGAGAAACCGTTACTTGAATTTTCAGGAGCTTGTTCAGGATGTGGAGAGACTCCATACATTAAATTATTAACTCAATTATATGGTGATAGAATGCTTATAGCCAATGCAACAGGTTGTGCCTCAATTTGGGGTGGCTCAGCTCCATCAACACCTTATACAACAAATGAAGCAGGACAAGGACCGGCTTGGAGTAATTCCCTATTTGAAGATAATGCTGAATTTGGTTTAGGAATGTACTTAGCCAATAAAACTAAGCGAGATCATTTAGCGAATCAAATGAAAAATATTCTTACAGAAGAGATTGGCTCATCAGAGTTACAAGAATTGATGAAAGACTGGTTAGCCACACAAGATGAAGGAGAGGGCTCAAGACAACGTTCAACTAAATTAGAAGCTGCCTTACTTGATGAAATGAAAACTAATAGTAAGTTAGAAGCACTCTATAATCAACGTGATTTATTTATCAAACCAAGTCAATGGATTATTGGTGGAGATGGTTGGGCTTATGATATCGGATTTGGTGGTATCGACCATGTTCTATCTAGTGGTGAAGATGTGAATATCTTCGTTATGGATAATGAGATTTATTCTAATACAGGTGGACAAACTTCAAAAGCGACTCCAACGGCAGCAATTGCAAAATTCTCTTCTCATGGTAAACGTACAGCTAAAAAAGATTTAGGGTTAATTGCTATGACTTATGGTAATGTTTATGTTGCGCAAGTAGCATTAAATGCTAATCCAACACAAACGATTAAGGCGTTGGATGAAGCAGAAAAATACCCTGGACCATCTCTTGTAATTGGTTATGTTCCGTGTATCAATCATGGTATTAAAGGTGGTATGAGTCAGGCAGTTCAAATTACTAAAGAAGCTGTTGAGTCGGGTTATTGGCCACTTTATCGTTTTGATCCACGTTTAGCAGAAAAAGGTAAAGAACCAATGCGAGTAGATTATAAAAAATCTGATTTTGAGAGATTACCAGATTTCTTTAAACAACAAACAAGATTCTCTGCTCTTGAAAATGTATTAAATAGCTCTGAGGAAGTCTCTAGCTTACTAGAAAGATCAGCAGATGAAGCAATTGAAAAAGCACAAACTTATAAAGAATTATCTGGAAAATAAAACAAGAAGAAGGATTAGGCACACTTGATTGTGAGTCTGATCCTTCTTCTCATATAGTTATATTTTTTTCGATGACTTGATTCTTACCAGCTTTTTTTGCTTCATAAAGAGCTTCATCAGCTAGACGAAAGATTTGTTTTACATTAATTGTTTTTTCTGATTTTTGTTGAGGCGAAAGGTGAACGAGACCAATTGATAAACTAAGTAAGTCATTATCAAAGTCTTTCTCAATTTCTAATTTTTTTAATTTAGTATTGATTATTTTAAAATAGTTGCTTGGAATTTCTTCTTGTTTCCAAATAATAGCTAATTCATCTCCACCTATTCGAAAAAATTGTAGTGAAGAAAACTTTTTTGAGCAACTTTGAAAGGAAGAAGCTACCTCTGAGAGTACTTTATCCCCTACCAAATGGCCGTAGGTATCGTTGATTTCTTTAAAATTATCAAAATCAATAAGGGCAAGTGAAAAGGCTTTGTTTTCATGAATAGCCTGATTGTATGCAATATCTAAAAAAAAGTAAAAAGATTCTTTATTGTAAGCTCCTGTTAAACTATCAAAAACAGAAGAGGTTCGGTAAACGTGAATTCTTTCTGAGATGATAATAGCATTATTTAATAACCAACCTGTTATTAGAAAAAGGCTTGAAAATACTAAAGAGTGTAAACAAAAGTGAATCATTAACTCTAAATTAAGATCTTTAAATAAAACAAGTGTGGCAAGAAAAAAACGAATGATAATAGTATAGATTAAGCAAGTAAGGATAGCTTTTTTTGGCTTCATTTGTTTTTTGTCAATTAAAATACTGATAATTAAAATGGCTATAGTTATAGCAACGTTATTAATTATCTCAGAAGGAAGAGCTTCGAAGAAATAGTATTCAATTGATTTTGTTCCAATTAAAGTGAGTGCAGTAACAATACCAGTCATAGGAGAGCCATAGTAAACTGAGAAATAGACAGGTAAGTAACGAACGTCTACAGAACGCATGTTGTCAACAGGGATACGATTCATCGAAATAAAAAAGCACATGAGTCCGATAAAAAGTCCAAGTATTATTTCTGTAGAAAATGATATTTTCAGTTTAGCCGAAGGTTCAATAAACTCTACTTCTACCTCATCATTAGTAAGATAGTGTTTAAGAGAAGAAAAATAAAGGCCAAAGATAGTAGCAACAATGATGGCCAGATTAATAATATAAGAATTTAAAAAATTAATTATCATTTTTTTTCCTCTAATCAGTCTTTAAATGATTTAAAATATTTGGATTAATTTTATGAATATTATCAATACTACGTCTGATTGTTCCCCAATCAACATTAGAAGGAATGTTGTCTACAACAACTAATTTCTCTTTAGGTAATAAATCAGTATTAAAATTTGTAATAATTAAATCATAATTTTTGAATGAGTTAGCTGATTCCATATCTAAAAACAAAATACGACCCTCATAAGCAGAAATTTCAATTTTGGTTTCAAAATTAGTTTTGATTTGTTTTGTTAAAAAATCAGAATGTTCTGTTCCCAAATTACTCATAACAAGTATTCTAGCTTTCTTTTTTTTGTTTTCTAGAATAGAAGGTAAGTCACTCCATTTCATCATGAGCCAATACAAAATAACATAATGGAAAGAGGATTTCCATGGGAAATTAGTATTTTTTTCCATCTCACCTAAAGCATGTTCTACAACTTTATCTAGAGTCGGAAAATGTTCTTTGATGACCAAACCGTCATAGAGATATTGATCAAAAATGATAAAATTTCGAAAAGGATAGAGTTGATGATACAAATAAAGATGTTTCATTTTATTTTCCATATTTTCTGAAACAGAATTACTTAGTTTAAGATCAAAAACATTTCGGAGTGTTTTAGTAAAGTTGTTAATTTCTTTTGTAACTGATAATTTCTCTTCATCAGATTTCCAATTATTCTTGTGAAGAAAAATAGTTAAAACTAAATCGTGAATCATTTTATCAGTAACTTTTAATTTGTATTGTTGAGCAATAGGTTCTAATAGATGAGAATGTTCAGAAAAAGTTTTAAATATTTTTGAATCTAATGTTTGAAAAATATTAGATTCTTCTAAAAAGAAGCCTTGGCTTTGTCTTATTAAAGTAACGTTAAACATCATATTAATTTGACTTATTTGATGATCATCTAATTTAAAGCCTAATAAATTTAACATTTTTTCTATGAAAGCAATTGATTCGCGTTTATTAGTTGGAAATGGCCACTCTGTCATATCATATGCTTCTCTAAAAAAACTAGTATAAAAAAAACGGGCGTAAAATTCACTTTTTCCAACAATTCTACAAGGTTTTTTTTCAAGGATTAATCCATAGCTTTTTAAAGATTTTGACATTGAACCTGTAATACGATATAAAGATGATTCGCTGATATAGAGTCTTTCTCCCCATTTTTCGATACTTAGTGTAGTATCAAAAAACATAGATTCTAATAGTCTAAAAGCTTCAGATGTTTTTAAAACATATCGATAAACCATTTGGACGTGACTACTTGGTTGTGTTCTAAGTCTGACGCCATTTTTTTTGGATGTTTCAATAATAAGATGAGGATACCAATTTTCTTTGAGGTAGCTGACATCATTATTAATTGTTCTAAGAGAAGCGTTATTTTCTTTTGCTAATTCATTTGAACTAATCCAGTCTGAAACTTCATTAAGGTGTTCTAATATTTTTAAACGTCGTTGTGTCGGTGTATCTAGTAATTTTCGCAATCCACTTTCCCCCTTTAAATGGCATGCAGAATATTATTTTTAATATAGTGTAAAAAAACATTTGAGTTGATTTGTTCAAATATCCCTTCATATAAGATACAACATTTTTAAGGATAAATCTACTTGAATGAAACAACTGTCATTATTTTTTATAATAAAAAATGATAAAAAAAGGCAAAAATTCACAGAAGGTTCAAAAGAAAAACCAAACTTTTTCTGAAAAATCTGCTAAAATATCTTTATAAATAAATAAGGAGGAGTTAGTTATGTTTATGCCATACATGTTTTTTGACAAAACATACATATTAGTTATCATTGGTGTCGCAATATCTGCTTGGGCATCAAGTTATGTTAATAGCACTTATCGTAAATTTGAAAAAGTTGCCAATAAAAAAGGATTAAAAGCATCTGATGTTGCAAGAATGATTTTAAGAGATGCAGGTATTAGAGAAGTTCCTGTCCAAGAAATATCAGGAGATTTAACAGATAATTATAATTCTCATACTAAAATATTGAGTTTATCGGAAAGAGTGTCAGAATCAAGATCAGTCTCAGCTATTGGAGTAGCAGCTCATGAGTGTGGCCACGCTATTCAAGATCAAGTAGGATATATACCACTAAAATTAAGATCTGGTTTGGTACCAGTCGTTAATTTTGGTTCTGCTATTTCGATTCCATTAATTTTAATTGGGGCTATATTCTTTAGTAGTACCCCACTTTTAGTAACAATTGGGATTTGGTGTTTTGCTTTAACTTTCTTATTTCAAGTAGTAACGTTACCAGTAGAATTTAATGCATCAAGAAGAGCTTTAGCTATCTTAGAGGAAAATCAAGCATTGGATGATGAAGAGCTTGTGATGGCAAGAAAAGTGCTAACTGCCGCAGCTTTAACCTATGTTGCCGCAGCAATTGCCTCTTTACTACAAGTTTTAAGATTAGTTATTTTATTTGGTAATCGAAGAGACTAATGAATTAATAAATAACAAAGAGTCAAATCACTCATATCCTTTAAAGAAAAACCAGTTCGCTCGTAAAATTTCTCTAAACGATATTGTAGAGTATTTCGATGAATATATAGCTCTTTTGAAGTTGAGGTGATATTTCCTTGTTTTAACCAAAGGGTTTTAATGATTCTTTTTAATTCATCGTCAATATTTAAAACGTCTTTAAGAGTTTGCATGATTTGACTGTCAGTTATTTTATCTTTTGTTAAGTAATCGATAGCAACATCTTGAAAAGAAAAGATATTTTTTTTCCTTGAAACATAATCGATGAAAATTTGTTGTTCTTCAAAAAAATAAGGAACAAATTGTTGATTAGCTTCATTAAAGGCACCAATAAATGCTTTGGCTTGAATTAAAAATTCAGATTCTAAAGTTAGAAGCATTCCTTCTAAATCTGATTTTTGATAAATGATAGTTGAACGTTCTTCGATGATGAGAGCAGTCGTTGCGTCAATAAAGAAAAAATCTTCAACTTGATTAAATAGTTTAGATAAATGAGTCAACCATTCCATAGCGTTTGGTGACTCTTTTTTTATTTTTAATTGAATGACTCGATAAGTTGTTTCTGTTATTGGAAATGGTTTTTGTAAGAAAAGATATTGATACCAAGGATGATCATTTAAGTCACTTGTCATACTAGGTTCTGGTAGTATAGTGGTTAAAAGTTTCACCTCATTTTCAGTTAGTTTTTCTGTAGGTAATAAAAACCACTGATTTTTAATAGGTAGAGATAAAAGGGTATCATCTTCTGAAGGAGTGTGACTAATCGTTCCTTGAGGATAGATAGCTTGTAGTTCTTTTAATTGCATGAGAAGAGTCCGTCCTTTCGCTGAATGTATCATTATTTTAACATAAAGAGAGGGAAAACTTAGCTCTTTATGATAAGATAGATAAAACTAATTAAATTAGAGGGATAATATGATAATACGTTCTGTCAAATTGACACAGGAAGAAAAAGAAGGATTTATGAGAGAAGCTCTATTAGAAGCAAAAAAAGCAGAAATTATGGGAGAAGTGCCTATTGGTGCTGTAGTTGTTCTAGATGGAGAAATCATAGGAAGAGGACATAATGTAAGGGAAACATCTCAAGATGCGACGACTCATGCTGAAATGATTGCTATTCGAGATGCTAATCGGCATGTTAAGAGTTGGCGATTAGAAAAAGCTCAGTTGTTTGTCACGCTAGAACCATGTCCTATGTGTAGTGGTGGTATTCTTTTATCACGAATTGATCAAGTTTTTTATGGGGCGAAAGATCCTAAAGGCGGAGCAGCAGGAAGTTTAATGAATTTATTACAAGATATGAGATTTAACCATTCTTGCTATGTTGAAACTGGCATTTTAGAAGAAGAATGTGGAAGTATTTTAACTAATTTTTTTAAAAAAATTAGACAAGAAAAAAAAGCTAAAAAAGGCTAGCATTTTTTTTGTTTATGAAGTATAATGATATTTGCCGCAAGGCTAGGACAATGGTGGGCTTACGAAGCGTGTCAGATCTGGAAGGAAGCAGCACTAAGTAGGTGCCGCCATGTGTCTGAATAAATATAATTATATCAAGGCCTAGTGCCTATTTTTTTTACCCTAAAATAGAAAAGGAAGTAATTTAAATCAATAATCGTTTTAAGGAGATGAAGTTTATGGATATTCAAAGAATAAAACAGTTAGAGATACTGTTTGGTAACGAGAAACAATTTTTTGTAGATGGTTATTATCGTATTCGTTCTCTTGATGACAAACAAAAAGAAATAGCTTATTTATTACCTGATGCGTGTGGGGCTTCGGTAGTCCATCCTCGGATAACAATTGAGGAGGTAGACGGTTCGTTTATTCCAGTTAAATTGATTGATATGGCAACCTCACCAACGCAGCTCGTTTATCGAAAAGAAGATAATGTAGTCTTTTTAGAAGACAAGCTAGAAGAACTCGTTATTAGATTCGAACAAATTAATCAATAACATAAAAACCCATCATTTACCTTGAAAAGTAGCTGACGAGTTTTTTTATTTTTAATCTCTAATTTTATTCAATTCTTTTAAAACATCTTGAATTACTTGCTCAGCAGCGTTTTCATCTTCTACAAAATTGTATTGATCTCCGTCAACTTGAATTTTTGGACTTTCATCATAATCTGCAAACCATTGATCATATCGACTATTTAACTCTTTATAATAGTCATAAAGTCCAGGATCAAAAGTCAATTGTTCAAAGGGACGATTTCTTTTTTCAATTCTTTCTAGCATTGTTTCAAAAGAAACTTTGATGTGAACTAATAAATCTGGCTGTTTTTTATGAGAAGCGTATGGTAGTTCTTCCATCATATTTTTTAATAGTTCGTCATAAACTTCCACTTCTTGCTTTGAAGCCCGACCTAAATCAGCATTCAAATGAAATAAAAGGGAGTCTTCATAAATCGATCTATCTAATACATTATTATCATGTGCAAGTGCTTCTTTGATACTTTTGAATCGTTTATTTAAAAAATAGATTTGTAGTAGAAAAGAGTATTTTTCTGGATCCTCATAAAATAGTGGCAAAATATCATTATTCTCCACACTCTCATAAAATACATCACTACCTAATTCTTTGGCAATCATTTTTGATAGACTGGTTTTACCTGCTCCAATCGTGCCTGCTAATACAATCACACTCATTTCCTCCTTAAACCCCTTAACTATATATAGTGTTAATAAGTACATAAAGTATAATAATATACATCATATAGTATTTCAAGAGAAAGACAAAAAGTTGTTTGAATTCTCATTATTCTTTTGTATACTTAAGAAAAGAAGGAGAGGGTTAAATGAAATCACAACAAGAATGGATTGATACGTTACAATTAGAAAAACATCCTGAAGGTGGCTATTACCTAAGAACAGAAGAATCAGAAGAAACAGTTGTTAGAAATAATCAGGAAAGAAAATTATATACGAGTATTTATTTTCTATTAACAACAGAAAGTCCTTCTCACTTTCATCAATTGACCGTGGATGAGATCTGGTACTATCATGATGGTGAACCGTTAACTGTTCATTGCATTTTTGAAGATGGGCACTATGAACAAATTAAAATAGGTAAAGATATTTCTAAAGGAGAAAGACTTCATTATACTGTCCCAAAAGGAACTATTTTTGGTTCAACAGTTGATAAAGATTATGCCTTAGTTAGTTGTGCTGTTATACCGGGATTTGATTTCACTGATTTTAAATTATTTACTAAAAAAGAACTTTTAGAGAAATTCCCAGAACATGAAATGATTATTGATAAATTAACATTGGAAAAAATATAAAAAACGAGATTGTGATTTTTGATATCACAATCTCGTTTTTAGTATTAATTGTTTTGTTTAACTTCTTCAAATGATTTAAGACCAGCGTAAACTTCGTCTTTAAGAACATTTTTCTTTTGAGTTTTGATGCGGTAGATGTGGTAAACAAATACTGCCACGTTAATAGCTAACGCAAGGAAACTTAAAACGAATAATGCTGTACTACTATGAGAGCTTTGAACAGCAAATTTAGATTCTCCAACGAATGCTGGGAATGTCATTGTAAACATCATCCAAAATGCTAATGTTTGAGCACGATGTTGTAACCAAGCTCCTTTTTTGATAAAGAATGCTGGGATAGTACATGACATTAATAAACCAAGACCTGCATAGAATGAGTGGTCAGATACACAGTTGTAAACATAAGCAAAGTTCCAAACATCATAAGCAATAATCCAGAACCACATTTGATCGGCCCAAACCATATCTTTTTGTTTGTCTTTACTAATTTGAATACCGAACCAACCAGAAATAGTTAAGATATTTAAAATACCAGCAACACCGTTCATGATGTTCCATACGCCACCGTTCATGAATACGCCGTCTACCATTCCGTGTAAAGAATAAACTTGGAAATCACGGATAACAGCTTCCATGATGTTAAGAGCTAAAATAAATGCTGGAAAAGCCATCATCCATTTTTTGTCTTGAGCACCTTTGATAAATCTTAATGCTAAGAATCCTAAACAACCGGCAAGAGCTGAGTAAACTTTAACCCAGTGGAACCAAGTTCCTGTACTACTACCTGCACCTGCTGTTGTTGGCCAAACAAAAATAGTTAAAAATAGTGGTAATGCAGTAAATAAAATAAGTGCAACCCATTTGTTTGATCTAGCAAGTTCGTTCATCAACATTAAACCACCGACAACGACAAACCACATGGCAACTGAATACCAAGGCATGCTTTCAAAGAAAAACATAATTAATTCCCCCTAAAATTTATATAAATGTTACATGTTCATCATACGAATTTTAGAAAGAATTAAAATAAACAAAATAAAATATTTGTCCAAATTTTGGGCAGAAGATCCCAATTGTCCAAAATTTAGTCCTGATTTTGGACAATTAACTCAATAGTTCCTTTAGTAACAGCTTCGATACGAGTAATTAAATCATCTTTTGGTTCTTTTAAACGAGTAGTTAGCCAGTGAATAACTTGAGCCACAATCCCACGACCATAAAAATCGGCAATTTGCAATTTCAGTTCTTTTTTTAAAATCTTTTCATCATAAGATTGATCCATAATAGAAATTAACATGCCATAAGTGATGTCATATAGAAAGATTTCTAGTTGATCACGATTAATAGAATGAAACGTATTTAAACAAAATTTTCGATTTTCTTCGGTATAGTTAAGTACACTTAGAAGACCATCTTTCCATGTTTCTAGGTCTTCGTATGATTCAAGTCCGTTAACAATTTCGTTATCAAAAGTCCAGCTGAGTAGATCGTTAATATCAGAAAAATGATAGTAAAAAGTATTTCTAGAAACACCTGCTTCATTTGTTACGTCATTAATAGTTATCTTTTCAAAAGGGATTTGTCCCATTAATGTTTTTAAAGCTTGGGATAATGCTTTTTTTGTTAGGTTCATACAAACTCTCCTTGTTAATTCTCTACTCCATTATAAAGTGTTAAAGACTAGATAACAAAGGTATTTATCAAAAATTGTAATCCAGTATTAAAACTGCTAAACTACGATTAAAAGTTAAGACAAAGGAGGGGAGAAAATGGCAACAATCAAAGACATTGCAAAGCATACAGGAGTGAGTCCAACTACTGTATCTAATGTGATTCATGGTCGAGATAATAAAGTATCACCTGAAACCAAATTAAAAGTAAAAAACGCTCTAGAAGAATTAAATTACGCTGCTAATATGGGAGCAAGGCTTTTAGCGAATCACGGTTCTCGTATTATTGGTATGATTATTCAGGATACTGAGGCTGTTACTGAAGACTTTTTTGATAATCCGTATCACGGTGAATTGATCCAAGCTCTAGAATCCAAAATAAAAAAAGCAGGTTATTTTATGATGTTTCATCGCGTGTCAAATTTTGATGAAGGTGCTAAATTAGTTGATATGTGGAACTTAGAAGGATTAATTGTTTCGGGTACTTCTTCAAATGATATTTTAAAATGGCAAGAAAGGATTTCTGTTCCAATTGTTTTCTTAGATTCATATGCAACTGACAAGCAAACACCATTTTTGAATGTAGGTATTGATGATAGAAATGGTGCTTACCAAATGACTAAATATTTACTTCAAAAAGGACATGAAAGAATTGCCTTTACAGCAAAAGGAACGTCATCTGATACATGGAGAGGGGTAGATTTTGAGCGTTCTGAAGGTGTGAGACAGGCAATGAAGGAAGTAGGATTAAAGGCTAATTTTATTGCTATTTCGCCAACCTACAAGAATTACAAAAATTTTGTTTCTGAAATATTAGAACCCTCTATTAAAGAATTTACAGCCTTGTTTTGTTCTTCAGACTTATTAGCTGTCCAGATTGTTTCTGAATTTTATAAAAAAGGCATACTTGTTCCTAGAGATATTTCGATTGTTAGTTTTGATGGGACACCGTACTCTAAATATGCAACTCCTCAGATTACGAGTATGCATCAAGATGTCTCTGAAAAAGCAGAACAAATTATTTACCTTCTTTTAAAAGGAATTGACTCTAAAAACAATATCATTGAAAAAGTGGAAGTAAAGACTAATTTAGTTGAGGGAGAGTCAGTTAAGACGTTAAGATAAAAGTGAAAACGTTTCACTTTTATCTTGACTCTCAAAAAAAAGGATGCTATATTTTATGCAGGTGTTGCGGAACACTTATATTTTTTATCTTTAGGTGTTGCGAAACACCTGAAAGGGGAAAACAAATGAAAACGAGAAAAAAGTTACTTAAAGTAGTTTTAGGTATTGGTTTATTTTCATTGATGGGATGTAGCTCAAAAGAAAATACTTCAAAGGTTACTCTTGAAGTATTTAATAATAAGTCAGAAAATCAACAAATTATGCAAACTTTTATTGATGAGTACGAAGAAAAAAATCCCGATATTGATATTGTTCTTAGTTCACCACCAGATGCTGGAACGGTTCTTAGAACAAGGCTAGTCAAAAATGATATTCCTAATATTATTTCCTATGGGGGAGATATCACATATACAGAGCTGGCTAATGTGGGAATGCTTGAAGATTTATCTAAGGAAAAATTTGTTGATAATATCGTTCCTGCCTACAAAGAAATTACTCAAGATTTACAAAAAGATAAAACTAAATTATATGGCGTACCCTATGCAACTAATGCTTCAGGTGTCATTTATAACAAAGAACTATTTGAAAAATACCAAATAGAAACACCTAAAACATGGGATGAGTTTATTAAAATATGTCAATTTTTCGAGTCTAAAGATATAACACCTATTGAAGCAACTTATAAAGATGCTTGGACATTGTCGTCAGTCTTTAATCCATTATCAGGTATTTTAGCTGATGAAAGTTTAATGGAAAAAAGAAAAGAGAATAAAGCAACTCTAAGTAAGGGCTGGGTTGAGCCTTTAGAGAAATTATCTGAAGTGATGACCTATACTCAAAAGGATGCGATGGGAACTGGGTATGCAGATGGAACTCAGGCGTTTGCTAAAGGCAAAGCTGCTATGTTAATTAATGGAACATGGGCAATTCCTGAAGTTCAAAAAGCTAATCCAGAAATGAAAGTTAATATTTTTGCGTTACCAGCTAGTAACGATGTTGCTAAAAACAAGGTAACTAGTGGTGTGGATGTGATGTTAATGATTGGTAAAGATACCAAAAATCAAAAAGAAGCTAAAGATTTTATTGAGTTTTTACTAGAAAAAGAACAGGCTCAACGTTATGTTGATCAACAATTTGCTTTTTCAGCACAAAAGGGAATCAAACAAACTGATCCTACTTTAAGTGGCATTAGTCCAATGATTGAAGCGGGTAAAGTTAACGATTTTATCGATCACTTTTTACCTAATGGATATGATTTACCGCCTTTACTATCAGAGTTTGCTTTAGAAGAAGCTAAAGGCAAAAATCAAACAGATAAAAATATTAAAAACACACTAAAGAAAATGGATGAAGCATATGATGCTGCAAACATCGATTAGGGGGAGTCGCGATGAGAAAATCTAAAAAGATCCATCCAGCCTTTTACTGCATGGTAATACCAGTTGCTATTTTGTTCTTTATTTTCCATACAATTCCTTTTTTACAAGGTATTTTTTATAGTTTTACCAATTGGAGAGGTTATGGAGACTGGGAGTTTGTTGGATTAAGAAATTATTTACATATGTTTCAAGATAAGGATATTTTAAATAGTTATTTATTTACATTTAAATTCGCTATTATTTCTACGGTACTTGTTAATATAATTGGTTTGTTTCTAGCAATTGGTCTTAATGCAAAAATTAAGTTTCAAAAGTTTCTAAAGGCCGTTTATTTCTTGCCTTATATGTTAGGAACATTGATTATTGGTTTTATTTTTAACTTTGTATTTGCTCATTTAGTTCCAGAATTTGGAATAGGTGCAGGCATTGAAGCATTAAGTGTTAATATTTTAGGGACAGAAAACGCTTGGATGGGAATTGTTTTTGTAACGGTCTGGCAATCTTTAGCATTTACAACATTGATTTATTTATCTGGTTTGCAGACAGTGGATCAAGATATTTACGAGGCAGCTGATTTAGATGGAGCTAGTGGTTTTACTTTATTCAGAAAGATAACTTTCCCTCTTTTAGCTCCATTTTTCACGATTAATATGGTGTTATCAGCAAAAGGTTTTTTAATGGCATTTGATCAAATTGTTGCTATGACAGGTGGAGGACCAGGTACATCAACGACATCTATTTCTCTTTTAATTTATAAAAAAGGATTTACGGGAGGACAATTTGCTTATCAATCAGCTAACTCAGTCGTCTTATTCTTAGTAGTAGTGATTATTTCTATTGTTCAACTTAGAATTTTAGAGAAAAGAGAGGCGAATATGGGATGATAGGTAAAAAGAATATTTTAAAAAAAGCAAACGGGTCAACTAACTGGTCGCTAACTATTTTATTAATGGCTTTAGCTATCTTTACTATTTTTGGTCCGCTTTATATGACTTTGATGATAGCTCTAAAAGATCCAAGTCAGATGGATAATATTTTAAAATGGCCAACAACATTTAATTGGAGTAATTTCTCAGAAGCTTGGAAGTTAACTAACTATCCTGAAAAATTTAAAAACACATTAATTATTACAAGTATTAATCTTGTTTTTACAATCCTAACAAATAGTTTAGCGGCTTACGCTATTACTAGAAAACGTTCGACTTCTAAGTTTTTTAATGCGCTATATTATTATTTTATTAGTGCGATGTTTATTCCTTTTAACGTAATTATGTTACCTTTAGTAAAACAAGCTTCTATGTTTAATTTAGATAATTTAGCAGGTATTACCTTTTTATATATTATTTTTGGTTTGCCAATGAATACTTTCTTGTATACTGGTTTCATTAAGAAAATCCCTGTAGCAATGGATGAAGCAGCAGAGATGGACGGAGCTTCTCCGTTTCAAGTTTTTTATTACGTTATTTTTCCAATGTTAAAACCAGTTCATGCGACGGTTGCTATTTTAAGTTTTATGTGGACATGGAACGACTTTCTAATGCCATTAATCTTTTTAAGTAAACCGGAACAACAAACCCTTCAATTATCTCAGTATATTTTTCAAGGGCAATTTTCAACTCAATATAATTTAGCATTTGCATCATACTTATTAGTTATTTTACCAGTATTATTAATTTATATCTTTTTCCAAAAATGGATTATCGCTGGTGTAACAGATGGTGCGGTTAAATAAAATCAATCGGAGGAATCAAAATGACAGTTAAACAAAATAAATGGTGGCAATCAGCCGTTTTATATCAAATTTATCCAAGAAGTTTTCAAGATACAACAGGAAATGGAGTGGGAGATTTAAGAGGTATTATTAATCGATTAGATTATTTAGAAAAATTGGGAATTACGGCAATTTGGCTAAGCCCGGTCTACAAATCGCCTAATGATGATAATGGCTATGATATTAGTGATTACGAAGATATCATGGATGAGTTTGGCACAATGGATGACATGGATGAATTAATAGAAGAAGCTAAAAGTAGAAATATTCGTATTATTATGGACTTAGTAGTTAATCATACATCTGATGAGCATGCTTGGTTTGTTGAAGCTAAAAAAGGAAAAGACAATCCTTATCGTGATTTTTATGTATGGCGTGATCCAGTTAATGGAGAAGCACCGAATGATTTGACTTCAACTTTTAGTGGGAGTGCTTGGGAATTTGATGAAGCAAGTGGGCAATACTATCTTCATTTATTTAGTAAAAAGCAGCCTGATTTAAATTGGGAAAATGAAACAGTTCGTCAAAAAGTTAATGATATGATGAATTTTTGGCTAGAAAAAGGAGTTGGCGGTTTCCGTATGGATGTTATCGATCTAATTGGTAAGATTCCAGATGAAAAAATTACAGGAAATGGCCCTAAACTACATGAATACTTAAAAGAAATGAATGAAGCTACTTTTGGAAATTATGATGTTATGACAGTTGGTGAGACATGGGGAGCAACACCTGAAATTGCCAAAATGTATTCAGATCCTGATCGTCACGAATTATCAATGGTTTTCCAATTTGAACATGTTGGTTTAGATCAAGAACGTGGCGAAGGTAAGCATAAATGGGATTTAAAACCTTTAGAAATGAAAGATTTAAAAGAGGTTCTTTCTAAATGGCAAACATCATTAGGCGATCAAGGTTGGAATAGTTTATTCTGGAATAACCATGATTTACCTCGTGTGGTTTCTCGTTGGGGAAATGACAAGGAATACCGTGTTGAAAGCGCCAAAGCGTTTGCTATTTTACTTCATATGATGAAAGGAACACCTTATATCTATCAAGGCGAAGAAATTGGTATGACGAATTATCCTGTTTCAAGTATTGATGAAGTAGAAGATATTGAAAGTGTTAATATGTACCACGAACGATTAAGCTTAGGTTTCACTAAAGAAGAAATTATTACGTCAATTAATGGAAAAGGTCGTGATAATGCGAGAACACCAATGCAGTGGGATAAAACTGAAAATGCTGGTTTCACAACAGGAACACCTTGGCTACATGTAAATCCAAATCATAAAGAAATTAATGTAGAAAGTGCATTAGAAGATAAAAATTCTATTTTTTATACATATCAAAAATTAATCCAGTTAAGAAAAGATAACCCAATTGTTGTTTGGGGAGAATATGAATTACAAGAAACAGCTGATAAAGTCTTTTCTTATGTCAGAACATATGAGAATAAGACATGGTTAGTGGTAACAAATCTATCTAATGAAGAACAAGCATTTAAAACAGATGCTAAAATAAAAGAAGTTCTTATTGAAAATATGGCAACACCAAAAGACATTTCTAACCTTACATTAAAACCTTGGCAAGCATTTGCTGTTGAAATTTAGTAAAAAAACCAATTATCGTGAAACTAACCTTTTATGATAATTGGTTTTTTTCTAGTATTTAAAAATTGATTAAGAATGAGTCGTTTAGCTTTGAAATTTGTTTTTTATTAACAGTTAAATAAGAGGAATGTGGTAAGATGTATTTTGTTAATAAAGTAATTAATGAAAAACAAAGATAGAAAACATGATGGAGGTTTTTTTGTGAGAGAAGTAGTGGTTGTTTCGGCTAGAAGAAGCCCAATTGGAAATTTTGGTGGAAGTTTGAAAGATTTATCTGCTGTTGAGTTAGGAACTCAAGTAGTATCAGAAGCGTTACAATCTATTCATTTAGAACCTAGTTTAGTAGACGAAGTAATTATGGGAAACGTATTGTCAGCTGGTTTAGGTCAAAACATATCAAGACAAATCGCTATTAAAGCAGGACTTCCTAATGAAACAACTTCTTATACAGTTAATAAAGTCTGTGGTTCGGGATTAAAGGCTGTTATTTTAGGAGCGCAATCAATTATGCTAGAAGATAACGAGATAGTTGTTGTAGGTGGAACAGAAAGTATGAGTCAATCACCTTATGTTTTACCAAATCATCGTTTTGGAAGTAAGATGGGAGACGGTTCTTTAGTAGATACTATGATGAAAGATGGACTAACTGACGCTTTTAACGAATTACCGATGGGGTTAACTGCTGAGAATGTAGTAGATTTATATAAATTAACAAGAAAAGAGCAAGATGAGTTTGCCACACTCAGTCAACAAAAAGCAGAAAAAGCTATTCAGTTAGGAAAATTTAATGATGAGATTATTCCGATAAAAGTACCAGCTAGAAAGGGTGAAACTTTATTAGTAGAGGAAGATGAGTATCCAAGATTTGGTACAACAAGTGACTCTCTAGCTAGACTACGCCCTGCCTTTAAAAAAGAAGGTTCAGTGACAGCTGGTAATGCGTCTGGTATAAACGACGGAGCGGCAGCTCTTATTTTGATGTCCAGAGAAAAAGCAGAAGAATTGGGATTAGAAGTTTTAGGAAGTATTGTATCTTTTGGGACAAGTGGTGTTGATCCTAAAATCATGGGAACTGCTCCGATTGAGGCAACAAAAAAAGCATTAGGAAAAGCTGGGTTAACAATAGAAGATTTAGATTTAGTCGAAGCTAACGAAGCATTTGCTGCTCAATCAATAAGTGTTTTGAAAGAATTAGAATTAAACCCAGAAATCGTTAATGTTAATGGAGGGGCTATTGCTTTAGGTCATCCAATCGGAGCAAGTGGTGCTCGTATTCTAGTAACGTTACTTCATGAAATGAAAAGACGTGGTGCTAAAAATGGTTTAGCTACTCTTTGTATAGGTGGTGGACAAGGAATTTCATTAGTTGTTAAACGATAGAAAACTAATGAGATAAGTTTGTTTCTGATGAACTCTTTAAATTAAAGTGTGTTATAATTTAGTTATAAATAAACTTTAGAAAGAAGAGGTGTTTGAAATGGAAGAAACTGTATTTTTTAATCTAGGTAATGCTTTAGCATCTAACTTTGATACAAAAGAACTTGAGAGAACTGCTCAAATAGAGCATTTGAAAAGGAATAAAAAGAGTCGACTTGTTATTGTAAATGATCCAGATAGTCCTGAAAAAGAACATATTTTATTTGATTTATCTGATCAAGAGGAACCTTCATCTTCTACGACTTCTTTTAAAGTAACTAAAATTATTGAATAAAAATAGGACTGAAGCATAAAAAAATTATGTTTCAGTCCTTTGTTTTTTTATTATTGAAGTAAAAAATCAATTGAGCTTAAATTAGCTGTTATCATAGCAGATAGATTTTCAAACTTTCTTTTGGTTTCAAAGAAAGTTTGCTCTTTTTTTATTAAATAAGAGTTGTTAGAAGGAGAACTGTTTTCTAGAATAATAACTCCTTCAGTAGAAATTTTAGTCATAGCTACTTTTAAATCATCAAATGTATTAAAGTATTTTTGATCAGTTATTATAGTTAGGTCTTGTGCTGTTAAAATAAAGACAGAAATGAAAGGAAATAACTCTTTGATTATTTCTTTTCTTAGATGTAACTCTATGTTTTTAAAACGGATATTTAATGTAATATTTTTTAAGTCATAAGTTTTAATAAACTTTATCATAATATGTAAATCTTCTATTGTATTAATCGCCCCGATTTTAGTGGCATCCATTGTTCCGTCTGAAAAAACAGAATCTAGTTGTTGCTCTAAAATACCAGGATTAATGAATTCTGAATAAACTTTAGAACCTTCTTTAGGTGTTGTTAAATGAGTCATTACAGAGAAACCAAAGACATCATTTTGTTGAAAAATTTTTAAATCATTTTGAATACCTGCTTTACAAGTTGAATCAGAGTAATTGATTGTTAAAACTTTTTGAACCATTGCTACCTCCAGAAAAATGTCATGTGTTCATTATACTATAGGAATAATTTAAAAGCTCCCCAAAATCTAGAGCCATTTGACTTTAAGATTTAAAAGAGTTAAAGTCGAAGAGAAATGAATACTGTCTCTGTTAGGTGAGGCTCCTATATAGAAATACGCTGCTGCCCGTCAGATATCCAGAGATATCTGTTTTGGGTCAACAGGAACTGTCGATTAAGGCTTTTCTTAATGTAGCTGATAATTTTGTCTACGCTGTATAGTGCTAAAACTCAACGAAGAGAAACAGGATACAAGTTTTTAACTTCTTTTTGCGTTCTGGCACTCTCTTAGTTGAGGGGGCCTTTTTCTATTTTTATAGAGAATAGTAAATAAAGTTAAAGGAGAGGTTTCGATGAAAAAGAATGTAACCAATGATAGCAAAAACACTGAGTTGATGAAACTATCAAAATTGTCTGATCGAGAGTTAATGATGGAGTTTAGAACTTCTCCCAATGGTTTAACAACCGATGATGCTAGTAACCGTATGGAGGAGTACGGTGAAAACAAAGTAGATATTCAAAAACCTGATGCATGGTATGTAGTTCTGGTTAAATCTTTCATGGACCCATTCATTTATGTTTTAGCAGGTCTGTTGGTAGTTTCTGCTTTAACGAAAGATTATGAGGCAGTTGTTGTGATGTCTCTAATGATTCTTGTTAGTGCTTTGATTCGCTTTACGCAAGATTTTAAAGCCCAAAAAGAATCTCTAGCCCTTCAGGATTTAGTCAAACATACTTGTGCTGTTAAAAGAGACGGAGAAACAAAAGAAAGGCCAATGGAGGAAGTCGTTCCTGGAGATATTGTTTATCTATCAGCAGGGGATATGATTCCAGCAGATAGTGTCCTTATCTGGACGAAAGACTTATTCGTTAATCAATCTTCTTTAACTGGGGAATCGATGCCAGTTGAAAAGTATGAAGCTGAAAAAATGGATAAAGAAATAAAAGAAGATTCTTCAGCTATTGATTTAACTAACCTTATCTTTATGGGAACTGATGTGTTAAGTGGGCAAGGTGAAGCAATTATCCTAAAAACTGGTCAGCAAACATTTTTTGGAGATATTGCCAAACAAGCAAGCACTAAAAGAGAATTAACCAATTTCGATCGTGATTTGAATCATATTAGTAAATTATTATTAAGAATGGTTTCCATATTATTTCCAATTGTCTTTTTAATTAATGGTGTGATGAAGGGAGATTGGACACAAGCTTTCTTCTTCTCAATTGCAGTGGCAGTTGGTTTGACGCCAGAGATGTTACCGATGATTGTAACAAGTAATCTAGCAAAAGGCTCTCAAACATTAGCCAAAAAGAAAGTTATTGTGAAAGAATTAAATGCGATTCAAAACTTAGGTGCAATGAACGTCTTGTGTACAGATAAAACAGGAACTATCACAGAAGATCGTGTTGTTCTAGTAGAGCATGTGAGCCCACTAGGAGATGATGATCCTAAAGTATTAGATATGGCCTTTTTAAATTCGAATTATCAAACGGGATGGAAAAATTTAATGGATCATGCCATTATTAATTTTTATGAAACACATCCAGATAGACAAATTCATGAAAAAATAGAAAAAATTGATGAGATTCCTTTTGATTTTTCAAGACGACGCTTAACTGTTGTACTAAAACAAGATGGGCATCAATTGATGATTACTAAAGGGGCAGTTGAAGAAATGTCGCTTGTTTGTTCTCATGTTGAGATTGATGGGGAAATTCTACCATTAACTGATGAGTTACTTGCTCAAATGAGCGAAGTTAACCGTAAAATGAATGAACAAGGTATGCGAGTTATTACGGTTGCTTATAAGCGAGATGTGCATAGCGATGCGACTTATACAGTTGCGGATGAAAAAGACATGATCCTCGTTGGATTTGTTGGATTCTTAGACCCGGCTAAACAATCAGCTATCACAGCAATTTCTTCCTTACAACAACATGGTGTAACTGTTAAAGTTTTGACAGGAGATAATGAAATTGTTTCAAGAAAAGTTTGTGGCGATGTTGGAATTGCAGTTGACAAAGCCTATATCGGAGCAGATTTAGATAAAATGAGTGATGATGAGTTTAATGAGGCAGTTAACGAAACTAATCTATTTGCTAAATTAAATCCAATGCAAAAAGCTAGAATTATTAAAACCTTACAAGCTCAAGGAAATACAGTAGGTTTCATGGGAGACGGTATTAATGATGCACCAGCTCTTAGAACTGCTGATGTCGGAATCTCAGTTGATACTGCAGCCGATATCACTAAAGAAGCTAGTTCAATTATCCTTTTAGAAAAGAGTTTAACTGTTTTAGAAGATGGTGTGATTGAAGGTCGTAAAGTCTTTAAGAATATGATGAAGTATATTATGATTACAATTAGTTCAAACTTTGGGAATGTTTTTTCAGTTCTGGTTGCAAGTGCTTTTCTACCGTTTTTACCAATGCTGTCATTCCAGCTTCTTGTTCAGAATTTGATTTATGATATTTCCCAATTAGCAATGCCTTGGGATAATGTAGATGAAAGTCAAATTATCCATCCAGTTAAATTTGATACCAAAAATTTATTTAAATTTACTGTTTCTATAGGGCCAATTAGTAGTATTTTCGATATTATTACTTTTGGTGTGATGTGGTATGTTATTGGAGCCAATACAGTAGCTGATCAAAGTTTATTCCAAACAGGTTGGTTCTTAGTAGGATTAATTAGTCAAACGTTAGTTGTTTATATGGTAAGAACAGAAAAAATACCGTTTATTCAAAGTAAAGCAAGTGCGCCAATGGTGTTAATGAGTCTGATTGCTGTTCTAGTGGGAATTACGATTGTATTAGTAGAACCGTTAAGAGATGCATTTGATTTCACAGCTTTACCTTCTAATTATTGGATTTGGTTAATTGGAATTATCACAATTTATATGGTGCTAGTTCAATTTGTTAAAGTGAGGTACATTAAAAAATATAATGAATGGATTTAATTCGAAAGTTATTTTATTCACTATCTAATTAAGAAACGACCTAAAAAGAAATAATTTAATAAAAACGATTCTGTATTTTTTTGAAATAGAGAATCGTTTTTTATTTTGAGTACATTTAATGAAACAGATAGGAAGAGTTAAAAAACAAGGTGAATAGGCATAGAGTACCTTATTTTAATTGCTTTCAGAAAAGTGATGTATAACAGAATGAAGAAACCTCTATTACAGAATGGTACAGAAGGTGTAAAATAAAAAAGGAACTTTTTAGTGAAAAGTAATACAGAAGTGAATTAAATCACTAACGAGGTAAACGCTGATAATAAAAGAATTTAATCTTATTTTTTCAGAGTTTATTACTTGCAATAAAAAAAATGACGTGGTAACTTAAGAGTGTCGAAGCGAAAGAAATTGATACAGTTTTTCTTTCTGTTTGAAAACAAAATGAAATTGTAATAAGAGAGGATTGTGCAACAGCATGGCTAAGAAAAAAGTAAACCCACTTGATTTTGCAGCATTTCTGGAAAGTATCGATGATAACTTCCAAACAGTTCAAGTATTAGACGTGAACGGAAAAGTAGTAAACGAAGATTTGTTACCTGATTTATCAGATGATGAATTAGTAGAATTAATGACTAGAATGGTATGGTCTCGAGTACTTGATCAACGTTCAACAGCATTAAATCGTCAAGGACGTTTAGGTTTCTACGCTCCAACAGCTGGACAAGAAGCAAGTCAATTAGCAAGTCATTTTGCAATGGAAAAAGAAGATGTCTTATTACCAGGTTACCGTGATGTACCTCAATTGATTCAACACGGCTTACCTTTAAAAGAAGCTTTCCTATGGTCTAAAGGACACGCAGCAGGAAACGAATACCCAGAAGATTTAAAAGCATTACCACCACAAATTATTATTGGAGCACAATACGTGCAAGCAGCTGGTGTGGCTTTAGGTCTTAAAAAACGTAACAAACCAAATGTAGCATTTACATATACAGGTGATGGCGGTTCATCACAAGGTGACTTCTATGAAGGAATCAACTTCGCTGGAGCAATGAAAGCAAATGCCGTATTCTTTATTCAAAATAATGGTTATGCTATTTCAACTCCACGTGAATTACAAACAGCAGCTAAAACTCTAGCTCAAAAAGGACTTGCAGCAGGTATTCCAAGTGTTCAAGTTGACGGAATGGATGCTTTAGCAGTTTATAAAGTAACAAAAGCAGCACGTGATTGGGCAATTGCCGGAAATGGTCCAGTATTAATTGAAACATTAACTTATCGTTATGGTCCACATACTTTATCAGGTGATGATCCAACAAGATATCGTTCACAAGAAACAGAAGACGAGTGGGCAGGTAAAGATCCATTAAATCGTTTCCGTATCTACTTAACTGAAAAAGGTTTATGGTCAGAAGAAAAAGAAGAAGCAGTCATTGAACAAACAAAAGAAGAAATTAAAGAAGCAATCAAAGCAACAGATGCAACACCAAAACAAAAAGTATCAGATTTCTTGAAAAATATGTTTGACGTAGCACCACAAAGTATTCAAGAACAAATTGATATCTATGAAGCAAAGGAGTCGAAATAAATCATGGCACAAAAAACAATGATTCAAGCAATTACAGATGCTCTAGCTTTAGAACTTGAAGCAAATAAAGATGTATTAGTATTCGGTGAAGACGTAGGTAATAACGGTGGAGTTTTCCGTGCTACTGAAGGCTTACAAGCAAAATTTGGTGAAGATCGTGTATTCGATGCACCTTTAGCAGAATCAGGTATTGGTGGTTTGGCTTTTGGTTTAGCTTTAGAAGGTTTCCGTCCAGTTCCAGAAATTCAATTCTTTGGATTTGTATTTGAAGTAATGGATGAAATCGTAGCTCAAATGGCTCGTACTCGTTACCGTATGAGTGGAACAAGAACAATGCCAATCACAATTCGCGCACCATTTGGTGGTGGTGTTCATACACCAGAATTACATGCTGATAACTTAGAGGGATTGATCGCTCAATCACCAGGTATTCGTGTAGTTATTCCAAGTAACCCATATGATGCAAAAGGTTTATTAATCTCAGCTATTCGTGATAACGACCCAGTTGTTTTCTTAGAGCATATGAAATTATACCGTTCATTCCGTGAGGAAGTTCCAGATGAAGCTTATACTGTTCCTTTAGATAAAGCAGCAGTAACAAGAGAAGGAACTGACGTATCGGTTATTACATATGGTGCTATGGTTCGTGAAGCAATCAAAGCAGCTGATAACTTAGAAAAAGAAGGTATCTCAGTAGAAATTATTGATTTACGTACAGTAGCTCCATTAGATGTTGCAACTATTATTGCATCTGTTGAAAAAACAGGTCGCGTAGTTGTAGTTCAAGAAGCTCAAAAACAAGCTGGTGTTGCAGCACAAGTTGTTTCAGAAATTTCTGAAAGAGCCGTACTTTCATTAGAAGCTCCTATTGGACGCGTGTCAGCTCCAGATACTATTTTCCCATTTGGTATGGCAGAAAACGCATGGTTACCAAACGCATCTGACATCGAAGCGAAAGTAAAAGAAATTCACGCATTTTAATTAACAGCTCGAGACTAGATATAATAGAAGGAGAGAATACTAAATGGCTTTTAAATTCAAATTACCAGATATTGGTGAAGGTATTGCAGAAGGCGAAATCGTAAAATGGTTTGTCAAAGAAGGCGATACAATTAACGAAGACGATACAATGTTAGAAGTACAAAACGATAAATCAGTAGAAGAAATTCCTTCTCCTGTAACAGGTAAAGTTCTTAAAGTAGTTGTCCCAGAAGGAACAGTAGCAAACGTAGGCGATATCTTAGTAGAAATCGATGCTCTAGGGCATGAAGATGATGCTGAAGAAGCAGCTCCAGTTGCAGAAGCGACACCAGTAGTAGCTACAGAAGCTCCTTCAGGCGGTGTTTTCCAATTCAAATTACCAGATATTGGTGAAGGTATTGCAGAAGGCGAAATCGTAAAATGGTTCGTTAAAGCAGGAGACACTATCAACGAAGATGACACAATGTTAGAAGTACAAAATGATAAATCAGTAGAAGAAATTCCTTCTCCTGTAACAGGTAAAGTTTTAAATGTTGTTGTCCCAGAAGGAACAGTAGCAAACGTAGGAGACGTATTAGTAGAGATTGATGCACCTGGACACAATGATGCAGCACCATCTACACCAGCAGCAGCGCCAGTTGCAGCAGCTCCTGCAGCAAAACCTGTTTCTACTGAACCAACTGGTAAACCAGGCACACGCGTTTTAGCTATGCCGTCAGTTCGTCAATATGCACGTGAAAAAGGTGTTGATATTACTTTAGTAACACCAACTGGAAAAGGCGGACGTGTTATCAAGTCTGATATCGATAACTTCGGTGGTGCCCCAGTTTCAGATCCAGCTGTAGAAACAGTAGCATCTACACCAGTTGAAGCAACAACTACAGCAGCACAACCTAAAGTTGAAGCTAAACCATTTGTTGGTGCTCCAGAAGCGGAAGTTCGTGAAAAATTAACACCAACTCGTAAAGCAATTGCTAAAGCAATGGTTAACAGCAAACATACAGCTCCACACGTAACATTACATGATGATGTAGAAGTTTCTAAATTATGGGATCACCGTAAGAAATTTAAAGATGTTGCAGCTTCAAGAGATACAAAATTAACATTCTTACCATATGTAGTTAAAGCTTTAACAGCTACAATGAAAGAATACCCAATTTTAAATGCATCAATTGATGATACAACTGATGAAGTTGTATACAAAAATTACTATAATATTGGTATTGCAACAGATACTGATCATGGTTTATATGTACCAAATGTTAAAGATGCTAATACTAAGAGCATGTTTGATATTGCTGATGAAATCAATGAAAAAGCAGCTCTTGCAATTGAAGGTAAATTAACTGCAGCAGATATGCGTGGTGGTACTGTAACAATTAGTAACATCGGTTCTGTCGGTGGTGGTTGGTTTACACCAGTTATTAACTACCCAGAAGTAGCTATCTTAGGTGTAGGAACAATTACACAACAACCAGTTGTTAATTCAGATGGTGAATTAGCTGTTGGCCGTATGATGAAATTATCATTAAGTTTTGATCACCGTATTGTCGATGGAGCAACTGCTCAAAAAGCGATGAACAACATTAAACGTTTATTAGCTGATCCAGAATTATTATTAATGGAAGGATAAGGTGACAGAAATATGGTAGTAGGAGATTTCGCAGTAGAATTAGATACAGTTGTAATTGGAGCTGGACCTGGTGGATATGTTGCCGCTATTCGTGCAGCACAAATGGGACAAAAAGTTGCAATCATTGAACGTGAATACATTGGTGGTGTTTGTTTAAACGTTGGTTGTATTCCTTCAAAAGCTTTGATTAGTGCTGGACACAGATATCACGAAGCCAAACATTCTGAAATCTTTGGTGTAACCACTGAAAATGTTAAACTTGACTTCACTAAAACACAACAATGGAAAGACGAAAAAGTTGTGAAAACATTGACTTCTGGTATCAGAATGTTACTTAAAAAGAATAAAGTTGAAATCATTGAAGGAGAAGCTTTCTTTGTTGATGAAAATACATTACGTGTTATGACAGAAGAAAGTGCTCAAACTTACTCATTCAACAATGCTATTGTCGCAACAGGATCTCGTCCAATTGAAATTGGTGGATTCAAGTTTGGTAAGAGAGTTATTGATTCAACAGGTGGATTGAATTTAACAGAAGTTCCTAAAAAATTAGTCATCGTTGGTGGTGGCGTAATCGGTGCTGAGTTAGGTAGTGCATACGCTAACTTAGGTTCTGAAGTAACTATTTTAGAAGGTTCTCCTCAAATTTTACCAACATTTGAAAAAGATATGGTTAAATTCGTTGAAAAAGATTTCAAATCAAAAGGTATTACAGTTGTTACTAAAGCAATGGCTAAAGAAGCCGTTGACAATGGTAACAGTGTAACTGTTAAATACGAAGCAAATGGAAAAGAAGAAGCGATTGAAGCTGATTATGTAATGGTAACAGTTGGTCGTCGTCCAAATACTGATGATTTAGGTTTAGAAATCGCTGGTGTTGAAATGACTGAACGTGGTTTAGTTAAAGTTGACAACCAAGGACGTACAAACGTTAAAAGTATCTGGGCAATTGGAGATATTGTTGCTGGGGCTGCTTTAGCTCATAAAGCAAGTTATGAAGCTAAAATTGCTGCAGAAGCTATTTCTGGAAAAGCAGTTGCTGTTGATTATGTAGCAATGCCTGCTGTAGCCTTTACAGACCCAGAATTGGCAACTGTTGGTATGACTGAAAAAGAAGCTAAAGAAGCTGGATTAGATGTAAAAGCATCTAAATTCCCATTAGGTGGTAACGGTCGTGCGATTTCTTTAGATAAAAAAGAAGGATTCGTTCGTCTTGTAACAACTAAAGAAGACAATGTTATTGTTGGGGCACAAGTTGCGGGAGTAAATGCAAGTGATATTATTGCAGAATTAGGATTAGCAGTAGAATCAGGCATGAATGCTGAAGATGTTGCTTTAACTATCCACTCTCATCCATCATTAGCAGAAGTAACAATGGATGCTGCAGAGTTAGCTCTAGGTTTACCAATTCATATGTAAAATCAAAGAAACTGTCGATTTTTAAACCGACAGTTTCTTTTTTTTACCATTCTCTATTTAAAATGCCATAAATATAACTATCAGTCCATTCTCCTTTTAACCAGTAGTCTTCCATATAGTGAGCTTCTTGTCTCATACCTAATTTTTCGCATAGTTTCATTGAAGCAATGTTACGTGTATCTAGATTCGCGAATACTCGGTGAGCCTTAATAATTTGGAATAAGTAATCAAATGTAGCAGAAACAGCTTCAAAAGCAAAACCTTGCTTGGAAAAAGTAGGATTAAATACGTAACCAATTTCAAAAGTATCAATCATTTCATCGGGCATGATGAAAATAACACCGATTGCTTTTTCTTGATAAATAACGGAAAGTAAAAGTTTAGAACCATTTTCTAAGTTTGTACTAGATAAAGTTGATTCAAAATTTTCTGTTTTATTTTCAGGTGTCCATGGTTCATTTGGAAGGTATTGACAAACGCTATCTAGTTGATAAAATTCAAAATAATCATTTAAATCTTTTGCTTCAATAGGTCTAAGCTGTAGCCTTTTAGTTTGTAAATTCATTATTTATTCTCCTTTATTTAGTTTAAAATAAGTATAACTCATTAAATGGTAAATAAAAAAACTAATGTTTTATTTGTGTTATTGTTTGACATTTATTTTCAGGTTTTGTAAAATTCTTAATGGGCACCCTTGAAAAAGGGACAGAAATGGATAGTTTATCAGCTCCCTTATTCTAAATGGAATAGGGGAGCTTTTTCTTATTTCGAGAGCCTTTCCCAAACAATAGAAAGAGGGAATGACTTATGACAAAATACATTTTTGTAACAGGTGGCGTAGTATCATCGATTGGTAAGGGGATTGTTGCAGCATCATTAGGAAGACTTTTAAAAAATCGTGGACTTAAAGTAACGATTCAAAAGTTTGATCCGTATATTAATGTTGATCCTGGGACAATGAGCCCGTATCAGCATGGAGAAGTATTCGTAACGGATGATGGCGCAGAGACAGATTTAGATTTAGGTCATTATGAACGTTTTATTGATATTAACTTAAATCAATATTCTAATGTAACCACAGGAAAAATTTATTCTGAAGTCATTCAAAAAGAAAGAAAAGGGGAGTATCTTGGTGCAACTGTTCAAGTTATTCCGCATGTGACAAATGAAATCAAAGAAAAGATCATGCGCGCAGCTAGTACAACGGATTCAGATATCATTATTACTGAAGTTGGTGGAACCGTTGGAGATATTGAATCATTACCATTTTTAGAAGCTTTAAGGCAGATGAAAGCAGATGTCGGTCAAGAGAATGTTTTATATATTCATACAACATTAATTCCTTATTTAAAAGCAGCGGGCGAAATGAAGACGAAACCTACACAACATAGTGTGAAGGAATTAAGAAGCCTAGGAATTCAACCCAATATTTTAGTGGTTAGAACTGAAGAGGAAGTTTCAGAAGGCATTAAAGAAAAATTAGCACAATTTTGTGATGTTCCAAAAAGGGCCGTTATAGAATCTCGAGATGTTGACACACTCTATTCAATACCTCTAAATTTAGAAGCTCAACAAATGGATCAAATAGTATGTGATTATTTAAATATAGACGCTCCAGTAGCTGATATGACTGAGTGGAAAAAATTGGAACAACAAGTTTTAACTTTAAGTAAAATAGTCAAAATTGGATTAGTTGGTAAGTATGTTGAACTTCCTGATGCTTATATTTCAGTTGTTGAAGCACTGAAGCATGCTGGGTATCCTTTTCAAACGGATATTGAAATTAAGTGGATTCAATCAGAAGAAGTGACTAAAGAAACAATTAAAGATTATTTAGAAGATGTAGATGGAATTTTAGTGCCAGGAGGTTTCGGAGATCGCGGATTAGAAGGTAAAATTGAAGCAATCAAATACGCAAGAGAAAATGATATTCCGTTTTTAGGAATATGTCTAGGGATGCAACTAGCTTGTGTTGAATTTGCTAGAAATGTGGTTGGCTTAAAAGAGGCGACTTCTGGTGAAACTTCACCTGAAGCAACTCATAAAATAATTGATTTAATGAAAGAACAAGAAAATGTGGAGAATATGGGAGGAACATTAAGATTAGGTTTGTATCCTTGCCATTTAAAAAAAGGAACTAAAGCAGCTGAATCATATGAAAATCAAGTAGTTGTAGAAGAAAGACATCGCCATCGTTATGAATTTAATAACGCTTATCGTGACATTTTTGAGAAAAAAGGTTTAACGTTCTCAGGCCTTTCACCAGATGGAAACCTTGTTGAAATTATTGAATTGACAGATAAAAAATTCTTTGTTGCTTCTCAATTTCATCCGGAATTAATTTCGAGACCTAATCGCCCGCAACAGTTATTTACAGGATTTATTAAAGCGAGTCTTATGAAATAAAGATAATAAATAACCCTTTTAATTTAGGTGAAATTGAGAGGGTTTTAATATTGTGATTAAAAAAACGAAGCAATCATGAGAGTTCTACTAGAAATGTCTTTTTTTTGAAATCGTTTCCGAAAAAAACTGATATAATAGATTTATAAAATATCAGGAGGTATTTGTATATGAGTTATATGAGTCCAAGTTTGGAAAAATTTTTAGATGAAGGATTAGAAGACCTAAAATCGAAAGGATTATATTCGACTATCGATGTTTTAGATGGCGCTAATGGTCCTTTAATTGAGATTAATGGGGAAGAAAAAATTAACTTAGCATCAAATAATTACCTAGGTTTTGCTACACACCCTGAGTTAATTAAAGCAGCTAATGAAGCAACAGAAAAATATGGTGTAGGAGCAGGGGCTGTTAGAACAATTAACGGAACTTTATCTATTCACCGTGAGTTAGAAGAAAAATTAGCTAAATTTAAAGGAACTGAAGCAGCAATTGCTTTCCAATCAGGATTCAACTGTAACATGGGAGCTATTTCTGCTGTAATGAATAAGGATGACGCTATTCTTTCAGATAGTTTAAACCATGCATCTATTATTGATGGTTGTCGTTTGTCTCGTGCAAAAATTATTCGTGTGAACCATTCTGATATGAAAGATTTAGAAGAAAAAGCTAAAGAGGCTGTTGAAAGCGGTCTTTATAAAAAAGTTATGTATATTACAGATGGAGTCTTTTCTATGGACGGAGACGTTGCTAAAATGACTGAAATCATGGAAATTGCTGAAAAATATAACTTAATCGTCTATGTTGATGATGCTCATGGTTCTGGCGTTTTAGGTGGCGGAGCAGGTACTGTAAAAGAGTTTGGATTATCCCATAAAGTAGATTTCCAAATGGGTACTTTATCTAAAGCTTTAGGAGTTGTTGGAGGATATGTTGCCGGCTCTCAAAAATTAATTGATTGGTTGAAATCACAAGCAAGACCATTCCTTTTCTCTACATCATTAACACCAGGAGCTTCAGCAGCAGTTATCAAAGCAATTGATTTAATGGAAACTGACTCAAGCTACGTAGATCGTTTATGGGAAAATGCTAACTATTTCAAAGAAGAATTACAAAAAATTGGTTATGATATAGGTCATTCTGAAACACCAATTACACCAGTTATTTTAGGAGACGAAAAAGTTGCTCAAGAGTTCTCTAGAAAATTAATTGAAAATGGTGTTTACGTTAAACCAATCGTGTTCCCAACAGTGCCACTTGGAACAGGTCGTGTTAGAAATATGCCAACAGCAGCTCATACAAAAGAGATGTTAGATAAAGCAATTAAGGTATATGAAAAAGTTGGTAAGGAAATGAATATTATTTAAAAATTTTAATAACTAATATTTTGTAAAGGTGGATTATAATGAATCGAATTGTTGTAACGGGCTGTTTAGGTCAAATTGGTTCAGAGTTAGTGAACCGTTTAAGAAAAGACAAAGGTATTGATAATGTTTTAGCAACAGATATTAGAAAGCCAGAAGATCATCCAGTTGTTAATACTGGCTTGTTTGAAGTTTTAGATGTTCTTGATGAAGATAGAATGTTTGAACTAGCAAGCGAGTTTAAAGCAGATACAATTATTCATTTAGCTTCTCTATTGTCTTCTGTTGCAGAAGATAAACCGCAAGTAGCTTGGCATATTAACATGACAGGTTTAACAAATGCATTAGAAGTAGCTAGAAAATTAGATTTACAATTCTTTACACCAAGCTCAATTGGGGCATTTGGTCCTGAAACACCTAAAAAAGATACACCTCAAGATACATTACAACGTCCAAAAACAATGTATGGTATCACAAAAGTAGCTGGAGAATTACTTTGTGATTACTATCATGATAAATTTGGCGTTGACACAAGAGGTGTGCGTTTCCCTGGTTTAATTTCTTACGACACACTACCAGGTGGCGGAACAACTGACTACGCTGTTGAAATTTATTATGAAGCACTTAAAAAAGGTTCTTATGTTAGTCCAATTGGAGAAGGTACTTACATGGATATGATGTATATGCCAGATGCGATTAATGCAATTGTTCAATTGATGGAAGTGCCAGAAAGTCAATTGAAACACCGTAACGCATTTAATATTTCTGCTATGTCATTTGAGCCAGAAGAAATTAAAGCTAGTATCCAAAAAATTATGCCTGAATTTACAATGACTTATGATGTGAATCCTAAATTACAAGCTATTGCAGATTCTTGGCCAGATTCTTTAGATTGCCAATCAGCTAGGGAAGAATGGACATTTAAGCCTGAATATACACTGGATAAAATGACTGAAGATATGTTAGAAAAATTAAAAATTAAATTAGCTAATGAACTTTAATCAATAAAAAAATCTCGGTTCCTTCTTTCAAGAAGGAGCCGAGATTTTTAATTTATTATTTTTAAATTGGTTTTGTAATTTCTTTCAACCAAGCTTGTTCTTCAGTTGTTAAATGAGGAGCAATTAATTTGTTAACTAAAGCATGATAGTCATTTAACCATTCTTTTTCTTCTTCTAACAACATGTCAACATTGATAGCATCGATATCAAATGGAACATATGACATTGTTTCAAATTTTAAGAATTGACCATATTCATTTTTAACATCTTTTATAACAAGTAATTCATTCTCAAGACGAACACCATGAGAATCTTGAATGTAAACACCTGGTTCATTTGTAAGAACCATTCCTTCTACTAATTCATGAGATTCACCTGGGCGATATTGCCAACGGAAGCCACTTGGTCCTTCATGGATGTTTAGTAAGTAACCAACACCATGACCTGTACCATGATTGTAGTTTAAGTTCTCACGCCAGAATGGCATACGAGCTAAGACATCTAGGTTTGTTCCATTAACTCCTTGTAAGAATACAGCTTTATCTAATTGGATATTACTTCTTAAAGTGATTGTATAATGTCTTTTCAGCTCGTCAGAAACCTCACCTAAAGCGAAAGTTCTTGTGATATCAGTTGAACCTTCATAGAAGCCTGCACCGGTATCACTTAACAAGAATGAACCTTTTTTGACTTCAATATCTGTTTCTTCAGATGCTGAGTAATGAACGATAGCTCCATGTTCACCGTAAGCTGTAATTGGTGCGAAACTTTGACGAATATATCCTTCTTGTTCTTTTCTTAGAGCAACTAATTTATCTGTTGCACTCAATTCAGTAATTTTTGTTTTGCCAACTTCATGTTTTAACCAATACATGTATTTAGTATGAGCAACACCGTCTTTAATTTGAGCTTGCTTCATATTTTTGATTTCAGTTTCATTTTTTACTGCTTTGAAGATAACAGTAGGGTTAACTTCTTTAGTAATAGCAGTTTTTTCTGAAATGTTTTTAATTAAAGCGTAGTTCATTCTTACTGGGTCAGCAAGTAATGAAGTAGAAGCGTCAAATGATTTAACAAATTCATAAACATCGTTATATGGATGGATATTTACATTGTTCTTTTCAAAATCAGCGTTAATTTCATCATTCAATTTAGTTTCATCGATGAATAGCTCAACTTGATCCATAGTAACGACTGCATAAGTTAATACCATTGGGAAGAAATCAATATCATTTCCACGGATATTTAATAGCCAGCAAATATCATCTAGTGAAGTTAAAACATGAGTATCAGTATTTAGGTTGCTCATTTTTTCACGTAGACGTTTTAATTTAGAGGCTGTATCTTCACCTGAATACTTAGATTCTAAATGAAAAGCAGGTTCTTTTGATAATTCGGGACGATCAGTCCATAATTCATCAATTAAATCAACGTCATATTTGATTGCGCCTTCATGACTTTTAGCGATATCTTCATAAACCAAGCCGTCTCCCATAGATACTGTACGTCCGTCATAACCAATTGTTTGTCCTTTTTGAACTTTGTCATTTAAAAATTCGACAATTGTTGGAACACCAGGTTCACCCATTTTGAATAAATCAACACCAGAACCTTCTAATTGTTGTGCGGCAGCGATAAAATATCTACCATCTGTCCAAAGTCCTGCTTCATTCATGGCAATTATTGCTGTTCCTGCTGAACCAGTGAAACCAGTGATCCATTCTCTTGCTTTGAAATGCTCGCCAACATATTCACTTTGATGATAGTCAGCTGTCGGAACAACGTAGTAATCGATACCATTTTGCTCCATTAATTTTCGTAATGCTGCAATGCGTTCTGATACTTCCATTCTTAAAACACTCCTTTAACTATTTTAAATCTAATACTATTGTAACACTAATCAATAACAAAGGTTTTAAAATTTTAACATTTCTCATTATAATTTTCTGGTTTTAACAAGTAAAAATAAATGAATTCATGATTTTTTTATGATAAGCTAGTGGGTAGAGTGTAAATATTGAAAGTTTCATATTGGCACCGTAACTATTTTAATTTATAATAACTTGTCAGATAATTTAATGGAGGGATCATCATGAAAAAAATAGGATTTGATTCTCAAAAGTATATTGAAGAGCAATCGAAGTATATTCTAGAAAGAGTAAATGATTACGACAAATTGTACCTGGAATTTGGTGGTAAATTAATCGGCGATAAACATGCTAAACGTGTTTTACCTGGTTTTGATGAAGACTCCAAAATTAAAATTCTACAAAAATTAAAAGATAAAGCAGAAGTTATTATTTGTGCCTATGCTGGTGATATTGAAAGAAATAAAATCCGTGGAGACTACGGTATTACCTACGACATGGATATTTTAAAATCAATTGATGAATTTACTGAGTACGGTTTAAAAGTAAACAGTGTCCTGATTACGCGCTACAGTGGTCAACCAGCTACAAAAGTTTTTATTAATAAGCTAGAAAAAAGAAATATCAAAGTTTATACCCATGAAGCCATTGAAGGATATCCTTATAATATTGATCAAATAGTAAGTGATGAAGGTTTTGGAAAAAACCCTTATATTCCAACAACTAAACCAATTGTTGTAGTAACAGCTCCTGGTGCTGGTAGTGGAAAATTGGCAACGAGTTTAAGTCAAATTTATCATGAAAGTAAGCTTGGAAGAGTTGCAGGTTACTCAAAATTTGAAACGTTCCCTGTATGGAATATTCCCTTAAAACATCCTTTAAACATTGCCTATGAAGCAGCGACAGTTGATTTAAAAGATGTTAATATGATTGATTCTTATCATTATGAGGCTTATGGTGTTGTTTCTGTTAACTATAATAGAGACATTGAAACGTTCCCGGTAATTAAAAGAATTATCGAAAGAATTACGAATAAAGAATCTGTTTTTAAATCGCCTACTGATATGGGGGTTAACCGAGTTGGTTTTGGTATCACAGATGATGAAGTTATTAAAGAAGCTTCTAAAGAAGAAATTATCAGACGTTGTTTTGATACAGAGTGTTTCTTCAAGCGTGGTATGGTAGATGAAGAAGTAGTTAACCGAATCCAAATGATTATGGAAGAGATGGAGTTGAAGAAAGAAGACCGTCGTCCAGTTGTCCCTGCTAGAGAATATGCAGGTCGTTTGAAGAAAAAAGAAACAGGTTTGGATATTAATATCACTCCTGCTTCTGTTATGGCATTTGAGTTACCGGATGGTAAAATCATCACAGGTCGTTCGACAGACTTAATGGATTCATCAGCGGCAGCTATACTAAATTCTATTAAGTATTTAGCTAATATTTCAGATGAGATATTATTGTTATCACCAGTTATTTTAGAAACAATTCGTAAGATGAAAGATGTGGATTTACATAGTAAAATTACTGCTTTAAATGCGAATGAGGTTTTAATTGCCCTATCAATTAGCGCAGTAACTAACCCAACAGCTCAGATAGCTTATGAGAAACTTTCTGATTTAGAAGGAACGCAAGCACATTCAACAGTTATGTTGAATAAAGATGATGAACAAATTTTGAAACGTTTAGGAATGGATATTACAAGTGATCCAATCTTTTCATCAGAAAACTTATTTTATATTTAATTATTGATAGAAAGAGAGATGCTAATAACATTTCTCTTTTTTTATTTCAGAAATTTTCAAGAAAACTGAGCATTTTTTTTTACTTTCTATAAAAAGTATAATATATTAGTTACCTGAGTTGCTTGTTAATTCATAAAAAATGACTATTAGCCGATAGATTTAATGAATTAAACTCGGTATAGGGGAACATTTAAGCAGCAAGGAAATAGGGGAGGGGAACTCTATGTCATATTTTTTAATGGGCTATTTTGCCCTTGTAGCGATTCTTCTATTAAATTTAGTTGTGATGATTAAATTAAAGCCTAAACAGGTAGAAAAAGATTAGCTATAAATTCTAAACTGAATATTAGAAAGTTTTAGAACAACAAAAAAGGAAAACATTTTGAAGATGTTTTCCTTTTTCTTTGTCTATTATTGATAAATAGCTTTAATTGGATCCATTTTAGCGGCATTAATCGCAGGAATAACACCAAATATAAGTCCGATACCAGCAGATATGCTAGCAGATAACAGAGCCATCTGTGGACTAACAATCGCCTTGACGTTTGGAATGAGACTAGAAATTAGATTCGCAATACCAGCGCCCAGTAAGACACCAATAACACCACCGATTAAAGTGATGAAGGCAGCTTCAAGTAAAAATTGAATCAAGATATTAGAGGGTTTAGCACCAATAGCTCGTCTAATACCAATTTCTCGTTTTCTTTCAGAAACAGAAACGTACATAATATTCATAACGCCAATACCACCAACTAAAAGAGAAATAGCTGTGATGAAAATTAATCCAGTCACAACAGCTTGAATCATTTGCTCCATTTGTTGTCTGATTTTTTCGTTAGAACGGTCTTCTTCAAAATTTCCAACTAACTCAGGATGATAATCCTTTAATAAAGTATTTGCCTGACTAATTGCTTGTTCACGAGAAGCACCTTTAGCAACTTTGAGTTTAATAGCATTGATAGGTTTATCTTTTGTCAATTCATTAAAAGCTCTCTTAGGAACGACACTATTATAAATAGAACCATCAGTAATCATTTCATCTATATTAATTTTCTTTTTAACACCAATTACTTGGAATTTTTGGCCATCAATATCAATGGCTTTTCCAATAATATTTTTTGGTTTCTTAATGTTTAAACCAAGCATCGTATCATACGCTAAGATAACTTTATTTCTATCCATATCTTCTGGTTTAAAATCTGAGCCGAATGTTACGTTTTCATCAGGTTTTTGATACGATTGAACTTGAGCTTGGCTACCGGATTCAAAAAAGGAGACATTTGAAGTGACACCATCTTGATAACCAAAGCCAAAACCATAATCGGCAGAAATGTTATCAACGCCATCAAGTTTTCGAAGCATTTTCAAATCGGACATATTGAAGGCAAACTCATCAAAAGAACTCTCAGCTGCAACAGAGTCGTCTTCCATATCAACTTTATAGATTAATCGAACCGTATCAGCATCAGCAGATTCTAGTACTTCCATACTACTTTGTTTCATACCTTCACCAATAGCAGAAACGATGACAACAGCAGTAATACCGATGATAATCCCAACCATTGTTAGAAAAACTCTTAATTTATGTGCTTTTAAACTAAGGAAAGTACTTAGTAATAGATTTTTAAGCATTGTTGTATTCCTCCTCAGTAAGGAATAAACCGTCTTTCATGTAAACAACACGAGAGGCATATTTTTTCATATCATTATCATGAGTAACCATGACAATTGTTTTTCCTTCTTTATTTAAATCAGATAAAATGCCCATGATATCTGCACTTGTTTCACTATCTAAAGCGCCTGTAGGCTCATCGGCCATAATTAAAAGAGGCTCATTTACTAAAGCTCTAGCGATAGCTACCCGTTGCTGTTGACCACCAGATAATTCAGTTGTTTTAGAATTTTCTTTTCCTTCAAGACCAACTAAACCAAGGTAGTGCTCGGCAATCTTTCTACGTTTGTTTTCTTTCTTTGTTCCTTCATAAACCATAGGTAATTCAACATTTTGAGAAACGTTGAGAGACTGAATTAAGAAAAATTGTTGGAAAATAAAACCAATGTATTTGTTTCTTAAATCAGATTTTTGATTTTCAGTTAATTTTGAAACATCTTGACCATCAAAAATGTATGTTCCATCTGAGGACTGGTCAAGGAAGCCAATAATATTCATAAGAGTTGTTTTACCACTACCAGATTTTCCCATAATCATTAAAAATTCACCTTGTTCGATCGTTAAGTGAAGATTTTTTAAGACATGAAGCTGTTCTTTCCCAACAGGGTAATACTTATTAATATCTGTTAACTCAATTAATGAAGATGAAGGAGAAGAAGAAGGTAGTAACTCTTCATTTGTTATTTCTTCGTTATGTAATTCTTCCGTCATCTTATTTCAACTCCTCTGAATTTTCAGTACCTAACTCATTGATTAATTCGCCACTTTTTAATTCTTTTTCAGATTTAACAATCACTTTATCTAAACCTTCTAAACCACTTTTAACAACCACATTTCCTTTTTTAGCACCCTTAGTATCGATTTCAATATCTTTACGTAAAACAGTACCAAAATCATCTACGAAAACGTATTTCTTATTATCTTTTTTGTCTGTGTGAATAGCCTTTTCAGGGATTTCAATTTTTTTGTCTTCTAATTTAATTGAAGCTTGTACATGGAATCCTTTGCGAACTGCTTTAGCATCTTTTAATGATAACTTAACGGTATAAGTAGATAAGGCACCATTACCAGAGCTTGCTCCGCCACCTTGTGCATTAGCGCCTGCTCCAGCAGCAGCTGCTGTACTTGGTGAGTTTGCGATATAAATGATTTCACCTTTATAAACTTTATTATCAGCAATTGTTCTAACCTCTGCTGGTTGTTTTTCTTTAATTTTTTCAAGGTCACGCTCGTTAACTTCACCTTCTACATAAAAATCATTTGAAGTTAGGGTCATAATAGCACTGTCACGATTTTGATCTTGAGGAACAGTAACTTGACCATTAAATGGAGCGGTTACTTGGTTAACTTGTTTAGCGTATAATTCATCAATTTGACTTTGTAATTGGTTCATTTTAACATCAAAACTATTTAAATCATATTTTAAACGAATACTTTCTTCTGAATTTGCAGGTATTTGTGCTGTAGGGTCTTCTTTTCCATTAGAAGATCCTCTAGAATTAGCTAATTCATTTAATTCTAATTGCATTTGTCTAGCTGCTTTTTCTTTCTCAGCTTGGCTAGTTTCAATTTGGAATTTTAATTCAGTGATTTGATTGCTGCTTGTTTCATCCACATATTGATATAAAACAGCACCTTTTTCTACATTATCACCATTTTTAACATTTAAATCGCCTAATTTACCTAATGTAGCATCTTTAATAAATTCTTTCGATTCTGTAGGTGTTACAACCCCATTGATAAACACTTGATCTACATCTTCTACTGAAAAATACTCAATAGCAGGTTCTTCTGTTGCTGCATCTTTATTGCCGCTACCGCCTAATAATAGTTTAGCACCGATACCTAGTACAACAACGCCTGCAACAACGCCGATAATAATCTTCTTTTTCTTTGACATTATAAAAAAACTCCTTTTATTTTTATTATAATTATTATTCTACCTGAATTAAAAAAAGATTAATATAGGCCCTAAGTCGTATAAAGTCGTATATAAACGAAAGAGACTGACATTTGAGTCAGTCTCTAATCAAATTTATTTATTTCGAATGTTGTTAAGAATCTCTTTAGCAATAGCAGAATTCATTTTATCTGCTTTTCTTAATTGAGTTGCAACTTCTTCAATTTCTTCATTTTTTGCTCCTACTTGAATAGCAAGAGAACTTGCGTGTAAACTCATATGTCCTTTTTGAATGCCGTCACTTACAAGTGCTTTTAAAGCTGCGAAGTTTTGTGCGAGTCCTACACACAAAATAATTCGAGCTAATTCTTCTGAAGAATTAACTTCAAGCATGTCAAGATTAGCTTGAGCCATAGGGAGAACAGAAATTGCTCCACCAACTGTTCCAATAGCCATTGGTAAAGTTAATTCACCAACTAGCATGCCTTTATTGATAGTCCAATTTGTCATACCTTCATATCGACCGTTGCGACTGGCATAAGCATGTGCACCAGCTTCGACAGCGCGAGGGTCATTTCCAGTTGCAATAACAACCGAATCTATTCCATTCATTATACCTTTATTATGGGTTGCAGCTCGGTATGGATCAAGTTTAGCATAAGTGCTAGCTTCAACAATTTTTTCGGCTATTTCATCTCCATCATGAAGTTTAGTAGTCAATTGGTTGCAAGGTACCTGACACTTGGCTGTCACAAGAGCTTCAGTATTATAGTTACTTAAAATAGACATTAAAGAGGCACCATTTGTCAGTTCCAAAATAAATGGTGTAACACCTTCTAAAATAGTATTGATAATATTAGCTCCCATAGCATCTTTAACATCAACCATCAGATGAATGGTTAAAAAAGCAGGGGAGTTGTCAGTGGCGTCTATTGCACGAATACTTATCCGTTTGAGGCCGCCTCCACGAAGATGAATAGACGGATGAACTTCTTTAGCTAATTTAAAAATCTCAGCTTCGTGAACCTGTATATTGGTTTTAGCTTTTTCAATATCAGGTATTTTTTTTAGAATGATTTGTCCAATCATTTCCCTTGTTGCTATCGAAGTCGTGAAACCTGAATCAGCCATTATTTTAGCAGCATTACTGCAAGCTGCTATCACAGAAGGTTCTTCAACCACCATCGGAATTACTTTTTCCTTATCGTCAATTTTAAAGTTTAAAGCAACTCCCATAGGTAAATGGAATTGAGTTAGCTGATTTTCAATAAGAGAATCAGCAATATCGTCATTTAGTAAACTATTATTCATAAAAAGATCTGCATTTTGTTGAGATAAGTGATTGTTAGCAACTAATGTATCGAGTCTCTCAAGCCGAGTCTGTTTGTAAAATTTTTTCCCCGTTTGATTCAATTTGGCAACTCCTTATTGACGTTTTTTATAGTGTCTTTCATGATTAGAAATACTTGATAAATAAAAGAGGGCGTTATCAAATTCTGATTCATCTAATGGGTGAATACCATCAGTTTTAGGTAATTCTTTATTAAAAATAGTTTCGTAAGCTTCAATAGATAAACTTTGACGTTCATTTATTAATTCTTGTCGAGTTGAATTTACTAGATGGTTTTCAAACCCTTCAACGAGTCTACCAGAAAAAATCTCAGCTACAGCTCCTGAACCATAGCTAAATAATCCGATTAAATCATTAGCTTTAAGTGAATGTTCAGAACTATCTAGAAGAGACATCAAACTTAAGTAAAGAGAACCTGTGTAGATATTACCGATGTTACGTGTGTATTCTGTCGATAATTCGTAATGTTTTAATAAAATTTCCTTTGTTTCTTCCGATTCATTTTCTAGAAGGGGAAGTAGAGCTTTTTTACCCATTTTTGTATAAGGTAGGTGGAAACAAAATGCTTTAAAATCAGATAGTGAGTAGTTTGTTTGTTTTGAAAACTCCTCCCAAAGTTGATTAAAGAATTTAACGTAAGCTTCATTTGAAAACTTACCATCTACAATAGCTGTATCAGAATAGTTTGGACGCCAAAAGTCAAAAATATTTTCGGTCATAGAAACAGAAGTATCTTCGATTGCTAAAATTTTAGGTTTTTCACTGATTACCATAGCGATAGCACCAGCACCTTGTGTCACCTCACCAGATGTGTTTAAACCATAACGTGAAATATCAGAACCAATAACAAGAGCCTTTTTACCTGGATGAGTTTTGATATAATCACGAGCCATCATTAATCCAGCAGTTGCCCCGTAGCAAGCTTGTTTAATTTCAAATGATTTAGCAAAAGGTTGAATTTCTAATAGTTGATGAATAAAAGCGGCAGATGATTTAGATTCATCAATTCCAGATTCGGTTCCGACAACTACTAGTTCAATCTTTTCTAAATCTTCTTTATCTAAAATAGGAAAGGCAGCATTTGCTCCCATAGAAACGGTGTCCTGCGTAATTGTGGGGACAGCCATTTTTGATTGACCAATACCGACTGTAAATTTATCTGGGTCAATACCTCGATGTTTTGCAAGTTTAACCAAATCAATATATGTGTTTGGTGTGAAAAAATTTATTTTATCTATCCCGATCACTTATAACACTCCTAATCATATTATTAAACCTCCGTCATTTTATCATAGATTAGTATAGGGTGGGCGATATAACAGATGAATTTAAAAATACTTTAATCTTTAAAAAAGGAGAGAGTCATTTAAGGACAATAAAAAAAGAGGGGACTAGAATCAGTCGCCCTCACTTTTAAATGTTATTTTTATTCAGCTGGTTTTTCGTTAATAACTTCTGGTTCAGCTGCAACACCAGTTTCTTCGTCTTCAACTTTAGCAACCATTTCAGTTACAGCACATACTTGTTCTTCAGCATCTGTTACAATTGCGAAATCTGCTTGTTTTGGAATGTCCCCAATTACAAGAGAATCACCAATTTCTAACCCTTCAATGTCAACTTCAACACGTTCAGGTAATTTATCAGGTGTTGCAGAAACGATAACAGAATATAAGTTTTGTTCTAACACGCCACCAGCTTTAACGCCTTTAGGTGTACCAACTAATGTTAATTCTGCTTCTACTTCAGTTTCTTGAGTCATATCAACTGCTAAGAATTCAGCGTGAATCCATTCTTTTGTGAATGTATCAAGTTGATAATCATGAAGTAAAGTACTGATTTTTTTACCACCAAGATCAAGAGTGTAAACAGCGTTTAAGCCGTTTTCACGAATTGCCTTTTCTAATTCAAGGGCATCTACTGAAAAAGGAATATTTTCAACGTTGTGACCATGAACAGCACTAGGAACTCTTCCTTCTGCTCTTAGTTTTTTACGGATAGAACGAGGTCTAACCGCTCTTTCTTCTACTTTTAATACTACTGACATAAATAATCTTCCTCCTTTAGAATAAAATCTTAATTCGGTTCGTTATTTAGTTTTAGCAGTTTTAATCGAGAATTAAGCCTGTCGATTAGCTTGCGCTTAAAAAATGAATGTCAGCATTTTTTAAGTGACGAACCATAAACTATAAATAGTGATTTTAGTCGATTTTAATCGAATAGAAAGAAGCTATTCAAAATTAAAACAACAGAAAATCGAACTTAGGTAATCTGTAATTTACCTGCTCATCGTGGTTTTGACACCACACTATATTATAAGCTTATGAACTAACCATACGTCTTATCGGAAGAAAGGTCAAGTAAAGAGTTTATTTTTTGAATTTAATTACACGTGTCTTTTTTATTTTTATGAAAATTCACTAAATAAATATTTTGTTACTAATTGTTCAGTAGCTACAATTGAGTCATTATGAGTACGCTCAAAAGCATGACTAGCTTCAATTCCTGCCCCAATGAGACCATGTTTCACGTCAGCTCCAGCTCGCATAGCAGCAGAAGCATCACTACCATAAAATGGGTAGATATCTAATTGATAAGGAATATTATCTTTTTTGCAAAGTTCTACAAAGTGGTTTCTTAAGCCAAGATGATAAGGACCGCTTGCGTCTTTTACACAAATGGAAACTGTATATTCATCAGTTTGTTGATCGTCACCCATTGCGCCCATATCAACAGCTAGGTATTCAACTACGCGTTCATCAATATTAGAGTTTCCACCATAACCAATTTCTTCATTATTTGAAAAGAAAAAGTGAGTTGTGTATGGTAATTCTTGTTGTTCTTTTTTTAGATTCACTAAAAATTGAATTAGAATAGCTGCACTTACTTTATCATCTAAATGGCGTGATTTAATAAATCCGCTTGGAGTGATTTCGGTTCTTGGGTCAAAACTAATAAAGTCGCCCACTTGAATACCAAGTTTTTCTGTATCTTTGTCAGAGAAAGTTTTTTCATCAATTCTAACTTCCATATTATCCTGGTTTCTCTCAGCAGTACCAGCATCTTTATAAACATGTACACTTGTTTGATGCATTAAAATTGTACCAGTATAATTTTTGCCAGATTGAGTATGAATCGTACAATATTCACCTTCAATTGAGTTGTATTTAAAGCCACCGATTAAATCAAGTTTAAGACGGCCATCTGGTTTAATTGCTCTTACCATAGCACCAAGAGTATCGATATGAGCCGTAATAAAACGGTGGTTATTATCATCTTTACCAGGTACTGTAACAATTAAACTTCCTTTACGATTGATTTTACCTTGATAACCATATTCTTTTAAAAGTGAATCAATGAAACTAATAATTTCTGTTGTGCTTCCAGTAGGGGATGGCATGTTTGTCAATGTTTCCGTTAATTCGATTGTTGATTGATTCATAAAAAAGCGCCTTCTTTCTTGTTTGATATACTTAGCTTATTCCAGATATCTCAACTAATCAATAGAAAAAAGCATCTTTACCAAAGTTCCCCTAATAATAAGTAGAATTTTAGTAGAAATGCTTTTATTTAGGCAGTTACTTCATCATTATCGTTTTGTTCTAAACCAATACTAAATTTAAGTAAGAGTGGAGAAATTAAGGTTGTAATAATAATGGCTGCAATAACAACAGTAAAGAATTCATTTGTAATAAAACCTGATTCTTGACCGATTTTAGCAACAATTAAAGCCATTTCCCCTCTAGAAACCATACCAGAGCCAATGACAAAGGATGATTTTCGGTTGACTTTCATTAAACGTGCAGCAAAATAGCCACCCATTAATTTAGTTAAAATAGCACCTAGTGAAAGAAGGAAGATTAATCCAAATTGAGAGTATAATGCCTCAATATTAATACCAAGACCAATTGACACAAAGAAAACAGGAATAAATAAACTATTTCCAATCGTATCAATATCAGTTTCAATTTCATGAGAATGCTCATGGCTAGATAACATTAGACCGATAAAGAACGATCCAATAATATCACTTAGGCCCATTTCTTCAGCAAAGATGGTGAAGGCAAAACATAAAACTAAAGCCATAGCTGTTTTTGCTTTAATAGCGTTCATTTTGGAAGATAAATTCATTGCAGGGGTGATAAAATATTTTGCAACAAGATACATAATGAAGAAGAATAAAACTTTCTTTCCAATTAAATCCCACGCCATTGTAGCAGTGAATCCAACACTTGCATCAAAGGTAACAACAGCTGTGAAAATACTAATGAGAATAACTACGAGGGTATCATCAAGAATAGCGGCCCCTAAAGTAATAGAACCTGCTTCATTATCTAAATAATCGTATTCTTTCAGAACTTGTACGGTAATACTAAGAGATGTGGCACTAAAAATGATGCCTAAAAAGAATGATTCTGGAGTTCCCATGCCAATTAGATGACCGAGAATTGCGATGAAAATAAATGGTACGAAGACACCAAACGTGGCGACTATAATGGCAGGTTTTAAATACCGCCTGAGTAAGTTTAAGTCACTTTCTAATCCAACTAAAAACATTAGTAAGATAATTCCTATTTCAGAAAACATGGCAATACCATCTGTTTCTTGTACCATGTTTAAAATGGCGGGTCCAAGTAATAGACCTAGTGTTAATTCACCAAATACGACAGGCAAGTTGAATCGATTACAAAGATGACCTGCCACCTTGGTGCCTAGTAGAATAAAAATAATCATTTTTATTAACTCTAGCGTCAATAATATCCTCTCCTTAAAATTATTTAATTACATCCTTTATACTAAAATATTTATAAAAATAAAGCAAACGATATGATTTTTTTAAATTCAAAAAAACTTAATTATAGGCTTTTTATAATAATAATCATTATAGATTACGTTTTTTTATAAAAAAATATTTAAAAATATGAATAAAAATTCATTAATTATGTATTTCGAGTGGATAAAGTGTATAAATAAAAAACAACCGATATCTTTATCGGCTGTTTCTATAAGCATATTGCTGTTTTTCTTCTGTATAACGTTTATATTGTTTTCTCTTATAACTTTTTTCATCCCAAAGCATTAACCAAATCATAAACAGGGGAGTTAAAACGACCAAAGCGGCTTGCCAACCAAAAGTACCTAAGACAATTCCCAACATTAAAACAATTAACAACAATCCGTATCTTCTTATAGCTTCCATTATTGATCACTCCTAATTAATTTAGAACATCTGTTCGTATTTATATTATACAAACAAACGTTCTTTTTGTAAAGAAAAAAATAAAGCAAATTTTGCTTTATTTTTTAAATATGATTACGATATAGTCCAACAACTTTTCCGAGGATAGAAACATCATCTAAAATAATAGGTTCTAATGTATCATTTTCAGGTTGTAATCGGATATGATTAGTTTCTTTAAAAAATCTCTTACAAGTTGCTTCATTTTCATCAGTCATAGCAATAACAACGTCACCATTATTAGCAACTGATTGTTTTCTTACAATAACATGATCACCATCAAAAATTCCGGCATTAATCATGCTCTCGCCACGAATTGTTAACATGAATAAAGAATTTTCTTCATATTTTAAATCAGGTGGTAGAGGGAAAAAATCAGAAGCTTCTTCAACTGCTAAGATAGGCTCACCAGCTGTTACCACACCAAGCATTGGAATCGTTGTCGGTTTTACACCAATAACGTCTAATCCTTCGGAGGTCAATTCAATAGCTCTTGGTTTAGTTGGATCTCTTAAAATAAGTCCTTTTTTCTCTAGACGTGATAGATGACCATGAACAGTTGATGTTGAAGATAAATTAACGGCTTCACCGATTTCTCTAACGGTAGGTGGATAGCCACGTTCTTCAACTTGTTCATAGATATATCGTAAGACGTCAACCTGTCTCGAAGATTGTTTCTTTGTCATAAGTCGGCCTCTTTTCTTTTTTTTGAGTGTATCATATTTTTAAAATAAAATCAAACGGGTGTTCGCTTTTTTAAGGGGAGAATTAATTGTAATTTTTTCGGAATTAAGCTAAAATTATAGGTACGTATTAATGTTTAAGGAGAGAATAAATGTTATCAAAAGAAAAATTAGCCCGTATTAATGAGCTAGCTAAAAAATCAAAAACTACAACTGGCTTAACCGATACAGAAAAAAAAGAACAAGCTTTATTACGTGAAGAGTACTTAGCTCGCTTTAGAGGTGGGATGCGTAATCATATAGAAGGAATGAAGGTTGTTGATACTGAAGGTAACGATGTGACACCTGATAAATTAAAAGAAATTCAAAAAGATAAGGGACTTCATGGAAGATAAGTAGTCCCTTCTTTTTTGATTTATATATGAAAAGCCTTGCAAAAAAGTCTCATTAGCGTTAGAATATAATAAAGGTAAATTAAACCTAAATAGGAGGATGTATTTTATGAAGTTCGATTCAATAGATCAATTAGGTGTTAACACCATTCGTACACTAAGTTTAGACATGATTCAAAAAGCCAATTCAGGACACCCAGGTTTACCAATGGGAGCTGCTCCAATGGCTTATACGTTATGGACAAAACATTTAAAAGTAAACCCAAACACATCAAGAAATTGGGCAGACCGTGACCGTTTTATTCTTTCTGCTGGACATGGTTCATCTATGTTATATAGTTTACTTCATTTATCTGGTTATAACTTACCAATGTCAGAATTAAAAAATTTCCGTCAATGGGATAGTTTAACACCAGGACATCCAGAAGTATGGCATACAGACGGAATTGAAGCAACAACAGGTCCTCTTGGACAAGGGATTGCAATGAGTGTTGGTTTTGCTATGGCAGAAGCTCACTTAGCTGCTACTTACAACAAAGATAACTTTAAAGTGGTTGATCATTATACTTATGCTTTATGTGGAGATGGCGATTTAATGGAAGGTATCTCTCAAGAAGCTGCTAGTTTAGCTGGTCACTTAAAATTAGATAAATTAATCGTTCTTTACGATTCAAATGATATTTCATTAGATGGTCCATTAGATAAATCATTTAGCGAAAGTGTTAAAAATCGTTTTGAAGCAACAGGTTGGCAACATCTTTTAGTAAAAGATGGCAATGATTTAGAAGCTATTTCAAATGCGATCGAAGAAGCTAAAAAAGAAACAGGTAAACCAACTATTATTGAAGTAAAAACAATTATTGGTTTTGGAGCAGAAAATCAAGGAACAAACAAAGTTCACGGAGCTCCTCTTGGAGCTGAAGGTTTGGCTCATGCTAAAAAATCTTACGGTTGGGATTACCCTGAATTCACTGTTCCAGAAGAAGTAGCTACTCGCTTTAACGAAGATATGATTGTTAAAGGTGAAAAAGCTGAACAAGAATGGAATGAGATGTTTGCATCATATAAAGCAGCTTATCCTGAATTGGCAGCTCAATTTGAAGCAGCCTTTAAAGATGAAGTAACAGTTGATTTAGAAAAAGCTTTACCAGTTTATGAAGTAGGAGATTCTTCTGCTAGTCGTATTACAAGTAAAGAAGCTATCCAAGAATTAGCTAAAGCAATGCCTAATCTTTGGGGTGGTTCAGCAGATTTATCTTCATCAAACAATACAATGATTGCTGGAGAAAAAGACTTCGAACCAGGTTCTTATGAAGGCCGTAACATCTGGTTTGGTGTTCGTGAATTTGGAATGGCAGCAGCGATGAACGGAATTGCTCTTCATGGTGGAACACGTGTTTATGGTGCAACATTCTTCGTGTTTGTTGACTACTTACGCCCAGCTGTGAGATTATCAGCTATTCAAAAAGCACCAGTTACTTATGTCTTAACACATGATTCAATTGCCGTTGGGGAAGATGGCCCAACACATGAACCAATTGAACAATTATCAAGCTTACGTAGTATGCCTAATGTAAACTTAATTCGTCCAGCAGATGGTAACGAAGTAGCAGCCGCTTGGAAGATAGCAGCAACTTCAACAGAAACACCAACTGTTTTAGCTCTTTCTCGTCAAAACCTACCAGTTCTTGAGGGAACAAAAGAGAAAGCTTACGAAGGGGTAGCTCGTGGTGGTTATGTCTTATCAGCATCAAAAGCAGACACACCAGCAGGTATCTTAATTGCAACAGGTTCAGAAGTGAACTTAGCAATGGAAGCTCAAAAAGAATTAGCAAAAGACGGAATTGATGTATCAGTTGTATCAATGCCATCAACAGCAGTCTTTGATGGACAAGAAGCTTCTTATAAAGAATCTGTTTTACCTAAATCAGTCACAAAACGCGTTTCAATTGAAATGGGAGCAACATTTGGTTGGGAACGTTATGTTGGATTAGATGGAAAAGTGATGGGAATTGACCGTTTTGGAGCAAGTGCTCCAGGTAATACAGTGATTGAAAAGTACGGCTTTACTGTTGAAAATGTGGTTAAAACATTTAAATCTTTATAATTAAAATTAGATAATCAATTAAAAGAGTTACCTTTAAGGTGACTCTTTTTTTGTATTCTTACACTAAAATTCCTGTTTTTATTTTTATACTATAGCTAATATGTTACACTTTTCGTAAGAGTCTAAATAAAAGGGAGAGTTTCAAATGTACCATAAATGGATAAAAGAATATGGGAAAACTGACGGATTTTTAAAGGCTTATAAAGGAGTTACAGGCGCTCCTTTTGGTTTAGAAAACGAAGAAGGTGTCCTAACGCAAGAAGATTTTTTACAAATTTTAGAAGATTTTAGAATGGTTATTTTAAAAGAGTTAAAAGTCGATATTGATAATTGGAACGCAGGAGTATTTGTCATGGGATTAGTTGATTTTATTCCTAAATATATAGAAATTGATAATACAGTCATTCTAGAATTTCAAATTATTCTTAGTAACTTTTTATTATATTTAGAAGAAAAAGATTATTTAGAGAATACAAATGAGTTAATAATCGCTATGGTAGAATTTATGCCTGTTTGTTTGAACCGGAATCTGGATACTAAATATTGGTCATCACTCAAGCGAAAAAACATTGAATCGTATATGGAATACATGGATGATCAAATGGAGATGTTAAGTGATTTGTTGGATGATTTAGAAGAAGCTGAGATATCCAATAATTTTTTTCCTCTAACTAATAAACAACAAAATCAAGATAAGATTATTCCTATGAAACCGTCACAGATTATTCCTTTTGAGGGAGCTAATAAAAAAACGTCTAATAAAATATATCAATTAAGAATCGATATAGTAGGAGCAAAACCGCCAATTTGGCGCCGAATTTTAGTACCAGCGGAAATGACATTTGAGGACTTGCATGAGATTATTCAAACGGTTTTTGGTTGGAATACAGCCCATTTGTATCAATTTAATGTGGGAAGTGTTATATTGAGTGACTTCGAAGCAGAAGAGCTATTAGGGGAACCTACTCAATTTTATTTTGAACCTCAAGTGAAAAAAGATATGGCGAAAACTAAATTAAGTCAATTAGTTAATTTAGGTGATAAATTTGAATATATCTATGATTTTGGTGATTCTTGGGAGCATAAAATTGTTGTTGAAGAATGCCTAGATAAAGATCCATCGATTCCATTTTATCCTTATTGTACAAAGGGAAAGAGAACAGCTCCATTTGAGGACTTTGGTGGTATTGAAAGATTTGATGATTTTGTAGCTAGTTTTAAGAAAAATGCTAATAAAAAATCAGTTCAAGATGTTTTAGAGTGGGCAGTGGGTGAAGACATTGAAAGATACCATCCTGATCATGTTGATATAGAAGAGATTAATGAGATTTTAGGTATGTCATTTTTGGAGTAGTTTCTTTTTGAGATTCAGTAAAAAACTTCTTAATCAGTAAGAACTTTGATTAAGAAGTTTTTTGTCTTTTTTATTTAACCCAACGTAAAGTTTGAATCTTGGCTGGTTTGATTGTTGTTTCAAGAGTTTTGTTCTCTTTAAATTCTTCAATCATATTAGCCTCATGAGCGTTGTAGTCATTAATAGCTACTTTCACATCACAATTTTCAGTGTTTGATAAGTTGAATCCACGTGTGATGATATCTTCACCATGTTCAACACGTTTAATAGCTGTTAAAGCATATTGTTTACTATCAATAGCCAAAAATTGATGAGTTGGGTTTAATTTTCCAATGTGTTGGTCTGTCTTAGTAACGATCATCGGAACTTGGAATTGTTTAGCTTCGATAAAAGTTTGATACATGTCATTAGTTCCGTGGAACCCGATGGCAAATTTAACAGATTGTTGTCCTAAACATTGGGCTTCAGGTGTTGGGAAGTAGCCCCAGTCACCAAGTTCTCCAACTGCTCTGAGAATCGTTAAGGCAATAGTACAATCTTGTGGTAGAACTTCATATTCATTTAATCCAAAGTTGGCTACCGTCATTCCTAAACTCTCATCATGAACGTTAACAAACGCTTGCTGATGTTGAGGATTTGTTGGATTTTCCCAAGTAGCTTCGTTAACATGATTTGGTCTTTCAACGACTTCGAAGATACTTTCAGCAAAATGAGTTGATGTCTCAAGTCCAGAAGGGAAAAGGACACGTAAACGATGGTCTTTCATTTGATTGTCAAAACTTGTATTGAATTTAATTTGCCCGCTATTTTTTTCAAGACGAACAATTGTCTTGATTTCAAATGGAACTAATTTATCACTTCGATTGGCTTTTCTTTGACGCATCTCATAAACGGCACGCATTTCCAAGTCAAGTAACTCTTCAGCCGATTCTGGAATCATCATTGTTTGAGTAATTAAGATTTCAGCAACAAAAGGACTATTTGTTATAACTTCTCTGGTTGTTGGAAAATCATGAGCGTAAAGTGCTTTGTCTTCCCATGGTTGTTTGAAGATATATTCATTTCCAATATCTCCAACGTTTTCATAAATCAATCCACTCGGGTAAGTATGATTTCTTAATTTATCAGTAAAGTTAATTAAACCATTTTCTAAAATTTCAGCTTTTACCAAGTCATTTTCTAAAGTCATTGTTGAATCATCAACTAAAGAAGTTGTTATTTGTTCTTTTTTTCCTTCAATAAGAGCATAGGTTGTCCAAGACATTCCAGGCATAGCTACTAAGTTTAATCGAACAGTTACATAAATTGCCATATATGGAATGCGGAAACGATCAGTTGGTAAGTCATAATCAAAAGCAACATCTGTTTTGACTACTTCAGCAGGAATCACGTGACCATTTTCATCTACTACATGGAAGTCAGTTAATTCTTTTACTTCTTCTTCTAGTTGATGGAACAATTCAAGAGGGACACCTTCAGCAAAAGTCTGACATTTCCATTCAATCGTTGTCTCAACCACTTGATTTTTAGTGTGGCCAGATGTGTTGAAAACAACAAATGGTTTAGAGTCACTTGAAAAACTAGACGTATTGATTTCACTTGTTAAAGCAGTTAGAGCTTCGTCTGCTAGAAACTTACCAACTTCTTCAGATTTTTGGTAACGTGTCATCATTTCTTGGTGAACTTCATCGACACTACAACCACAAATACTATCATGAGGATGATTTTGCATTAAGGTTTTCCAAGCATAACGTAGTTCATCATGAGGATAAGTACCAGTCACTTCATATGCCATTGTTGCTAAAGGCTCAGTAATATTTTCTAATTGACGTTCAACGGTTGTATTTTTTTGTTTTAAGTAAATACGAGCAGAAGAAGTATTAGCTAAAGTATACCAACCATCTGTTTCCTGAGACGTTAATTCGCCTTCTACAGTACTTAAGTTTTCAGGTAAGTCGTTCATAACGGCCTCTAAATAATCATCAAAATTACTATGGATAAATTCGTAATCTGGGTATAATTCATTAGCTAATTTAATAGCTTCAGTCACATCTTTTTGAACTGGCTGATGATCAACACCATTCATCATTAATAAGTGGTTTGTTGAAGCGTATTGTTCAGCATCAGGTAATTTTTGATTCCAAAAAGCTAAAGCTTCTTCCTTTGTTGTAGGAATTTCATTTCCATTACTATACCAGTTAGCAAATAATAAACCGAATATTTTTGATTGGTCAGGGCCTTCCCATAACATTTCAGAAAATTGAGAAGCATATTTTTCATCATTTATTACAGCATTATTGAATCCTGTTGGTTTAACACCTCGTCCAAAGGCAGCGGCTTTTATTCCAGCTTCTTCCATCATTTGAGGTGTTTGCCCCATGTTACCAAAAGTATCTGGAAAATAACCTAACATAGTTGGATTACCCCACTGACGAGCTTCCTCTAGTCCGATGAGTGTGTTTCGTGCATTTGCTTCACTACTAATTAGAAAATCATCTTGTAATATATAGAAAGGACCAATTTTTAGTTTACCCTTATCAATTGCTTCTTGAACTTCTTGTCTTTTTTCAGGTCGAACTTGAAGATAGTCATCTAGGATGATAGTTTGCCCGTCTAAATGAAAACTATCGAAGTCTGGATTTGTTTTAAATAATTCAAGTAAGTCATCCATCAAGCGGATTAAGCGCATATGATGTTGTTCATAGGGCATGTACCATTCTCTATCCCAATGACTATGAGAAATAATATAAACTTTTTTCTTTGACATATTGATTAGCTCCTTAAGATTTAATTATAGTGTGCGTCAATGCGAATATCGTAGTAATCCATAACTAGCTCACAAAACATCATATTGGCCCATGAGAACCATTCTCGTGTGAATTGGTTTGGATCATTAACATCAAAACCTTCATGCATTAAATTAGTACCGCCATCACAGTTAACTAATAAGTCAAGAATACGTTCTTTTTCTGATTTATCATTTGTTGTTAAACCTTCAATGGCTAGGGCGATTGGCCAAACATAATTTTCAGGTGTATGAGAACTACCGATTCCTTTGGCAAATTTTCCTTCGTAGAAATATGGATTTTCTTTACTTAAAAGAGTTTCTCTTGTTGCTAGATAAGTCGGGTCTTCTTTGTCACAAAAGCCTAAATAAGGAGCAGCCATTAAACTAGGGACATTAGAATCATCCATAATAGAAAAACCACCTAGACCATCTACCTCATAAGCATAAACATCTTTTCCGGCTTTATTTTGAACAACAGCGTATTGCTTAATGCCATCAGTAATTTGTACTTTAAGTTCACGAGCAGAAGCAACAATCTCTTTATTATCAAAGAGAGTAGAATAAAGTTCTTCTAAATAGCCTAAAACAACCACAGCAAACATATTAGATGGAACTAAATAACCATAAATACAGGCATCATCACTTGGTCTAAATCCAGACCATGTCATACCAGTTTTAGCAACGGGAGTTCCTTTTCCGTTATGACTCAATGTGTCTTCTGTTCTAGTCGTATCTCTTTCAAACGTATAAGGTGAGTCAGCATGATTTTGTTCAACTTGCCATAGATGAAGGATTTTTTTAACTCCTTCGTGGAAATCTTCGTTGAATTGAGAGGTATCTCCTGTTTGTTTATATAATAAGTATGAAAGTTGGACAGGGTAACATAAAGAATCAATTTCATATTTTCTTTCCCAAGTCCAAGGTGTCATCATTGTGTCATCTGTTTGATGGCCGTTACCATTAGCTTCTTCATTGAAAGCATTTGCATAAGGATCCATGTTGATATATCTAAATTGACGTTGAACCAAACCACTAATCATAGCTTTAATATCATCGTCTTCTTTAGCGATAACTAAGTAAGGACGGAATTGTGCAGTTGAATCTCTTAACCACATAGCGGGAATGTCTCCCGTTAATAGAAATGTTGAACCGTCATCATATCTACGAACAGTTGTTAAAAGTGTATTAGCAAAACCCGCTTTGAAGTTCTCTGCCCATCTAGGGTGGTCCTTTTGACATAGGTCACTCATTTTATCCATGAATGTTTGAACTGATGTAGGTACTTCTGTATAAGCCATAATATTATTCCTCCGTTTAAATGATATATCATATATTTACAATTCAGATTATATGATATATCATTATAGTTGTCCAGTAGGAAATAAAGTTTTTTAAACAAAATTAAATATGATATGATATATCATGAAAACAGCATAGAAATGGATGAAATGAAAATGGCAAATCAACCCTTATATAAAAAAATTTATCAGGAATTAAAAAAACAGATTTTTACTGGTGAACTGAAAGAAGATGAACAATTACCTACAGAATTAGAGTTATCAGAAATGTATAATGTTAGTCGTATTACATCTAAAAGAGCCGTTGTAGAACTTGAAAATGAAGGCCTAATTTACAGAGTTCGTGGAAAAGGTAGTTTTGTTAAGAGAAGAGAAACAGAACAAGTGTCCACTAATCAGGAGACAATTCTTTTTATTATGCCATTTGCTCAAAATGAGGGCTTTGGAAACTATGCAGAAGGAATCCTTGAAAGTTTTAAAGAAACACCTTTCAGATTACAAATGCAACCTCATGAATGGCTCACTTCAGGAAATGATTATACGTTAAAACAAGATTATGCTGGTATTATTTATTATCCAATTAATACTCAAATTAGTTTAGATTTTCTTTATAAATGCCAAGTTCAAGAAATACCTGTTGTGATATTAGATAAGTCAATTGAGAAAATTGAATATGATTCAGTGGTTGCAGATAATCATGAAGGCGGAAAAATGTCAGCAGAATACTTTTTAGACCAGGAAATTGAGAATGTTTTATTTATTAGCGTGAATCGTTTTTCAGATGTTTCTTCGGTAAGAGACCGTTATTTAGGATACTTAACTGCCATGTATGAAAACGAGAAAAACCCAATTCAATTAATGCCTAAGGAAGGCGAGGAGTTGGAAAGCTTCTTCAAAACAGTTTTTGAAGAGGTGAATCAATTAACTCAGGAAAACAAAAATGTAGGATTAGTTGTTGAAAATGATGTCATTGCTATTCGTTTAATGACTTATTTGAAACAACAGGGAATGGAAGTACCTAAACAGGTAGGAATTATTGGATTTGATAATATTCAAGCAGCTAATCTAATGGATCCACCATTAACAACTGTTGCTCAAAATTTTTATGAGATGGGTCATCTTGCAGGAGAGTTATTAAAAAATCAAATAGTAAATACAAAAAATAATTACTCAGAGCATGTTGTTCCAATTGAATTGATTGAAAGACAAAGTGCTAAATACCAATAAAAAGAGTGAGATAACCGATCATGGTTAATCTCACTCTTTGTTTTTAACTAATTTTTTTATTGGCGCCAGCTTTTAGACCTACAAATAATAGAACGATTGTGATTCCTAATAAAAGAATTAATGAAGATTGCCAACCGTTTGTTAAATCATGTAGTAAACCAAATAAAAATGGTCCAACAGCTGCTAAGAGATAACCAATCGATTGAGCCATACCAGACAACTCTGCAGCTTCTTTTGGAGAGGTTGTCCTCAAATTGAAAAACATCATAGATAGACTAAAGGCAATCCCACCGGCCACGCCAATCGCCATAATAGCTAGTGTGATAACGAACATTTGACTAAACATTAGGCCAACAATACCTAAAGAAAATAAAGCAAAAGAGGTAAATACTAATGATTTTTGATTTTCTCTTTTTTCAGCTACGATAGGAATAATAAATGTAATAGGAAGTAAGGTCAGTTGTAATAGTGATAACATACCACCAGCTTTACTGCTATTGACACCTTGAGAAATTAACATCTCTGGTAGCCAAGCAACTAGAACATAAAAAATGAATGATTGGATACCCATAAAGAGTGTTACTGACCAAGCAAGTGAAGAGTGCCAAATAGATGATTCAATTGCAGCTTCTTCATTTTTATTAGGTTCATGCTCCTGTTTTAGTTGAGGTAACCAACCAATTAGGGCTAAAATAGCAAGAATTGTCCAAAGGCCTAGTGCTTTGTTCCAATCAAATCCAATAGTTTGAACTAAGGGAATACTAACGCCTGAAGCTATAGCTCCTGTTAAGTTCATACTAACAGAGTAAATTCCGGTAACTAAACCACTTTGCTCACTAAATTCTTTTTTGACAAGACTAGGAATTAGAACGTTACAAACTGCAATGGCACATCCTAAAATCATTGTTCCTAAGAAAAGAGTCGCTAAAGTTGGAATAAAACGAACACCAAGACCTATAATTAATAAAATAAGACTCATTAAAATAGTTTTTTCAATCCCATATTTTTTAGCTAATTTTGGAGCGATAGGAGAAATAATAGCAAAGGATAGCAATGGAATTGTCGTTATTAATCCAGCTTGTGCTCCTGTTAGGTTTAGATGCTCGGTAATAACACCGACTAAAGGCCCTACTGATGTAATAGGAGCTCGTAAGTTAGTTGCAACTAGGACAATACCTAGTAATAGTAGGTAATTCATTTTCTTTTTCATAAAAGATCCTTTCTAAAAAACATATAATATAATATATACGAAATATATTATATTATATGTTTTGGTATTTAACAACTATATTTAGGAAAAGATCTTCATTTGTTTCGTTAATGTATTCATGCTGTGTTCCAGAATCAAAGTTAATACTGTCGTATGTAGAAAGAAAGTAGAGTTGCTCTTTTACTTTTAATTTTAGTTCACCTTTCATAACAGTAATAATTTCAATGGAACCTTTTGTTTGATTCATAACTGGATTTGAAGAGTTAGCTTTAAGACAAACTCTAAAAACTTCAATATTTTCATCTTGGAAAATAGGTTGAACGACCCAACCATTTTCCAAGTCATTGATAAAGTAACTTTCAGAAAACTTAGAAATAGTTGTGTTGGGCGTTGAAAAGCCTAACACTTTTGTTAAAGGAACATTTAAAGCTTCTGAAAGTTTCCATAGACTATTAAGCGTTGGGTTTGATTTTCCATTTTCAATATTACTAATTGTAATGCCACTTACTTGAGATAATGAAGCAAGTTGGTCGATGGTTAAATTATTTTCTTTTCTTAATTGCCTTAAATCTTTACCTACATTATTAATTAGTGAATTATTTTCATTTATTGTCATTAGTCACTTAAATCTCCTGTGTTGATTACTGGTTGAGTTCCTTTATCAGTAATAATTGAAACGAGAAGGTTATTGATTAATTGTACTTTTTTGTCATCAGTAAAAGTCATTTTTTGTCCTTCTTCAATTTGCTCTAATGCCATTTGTGTCATAGAGACAGCACCCTCAACAATTGTTTGTCTAGCTGAAAGGATGGCTCTGGCTTGTTGCCTTTGAAGCATAGCACTCGCAATTTCAGTTGCATAAGCTAAGTGGTTTAATCGTGTTTCAATTACTTCAACTCCAGCAATAGAAAGGCGTTCCTCTAGTTCAATTTTCAGTTTTTCAGAGACTTCGGTTGTATTGCCACGAAGAGTAATGTCTTGGTCTTCAAAAGTATCATATGGATACTGAGAGGCGATATGTCTTAAGGCAGTTTCACTTTGAATAGCAACAAAGTCTTTGTAATTATCAACTGAAAACAGAGCTTTGGCAGAATCTACCACTTTAAAAACAACAACTGCTGAAATTTCAATGGGATTACCATCAGAATCATTCACCTTTAAAAGAGCTGTATTAAAGTTTCTTACTTTTAGTGAAAGAGGAATTTTTTGAGTTAATGGAGTTGTGATAAACAGTCCATTATCTGTAATTGTTCCTAAATACTTACCAAAGAAAAGTATGGCTTTTGCTTGATTGGGACTAACAATCGTTAGAGAGCTGATAAAGAGTCCTGATATAATCCAGATAAGTGCTCCTAAAATTGCAGTTCCAATGGTTTCGTTAATGATTGTTAGATAGAATAAGTAGCCACCACCAGCAATCATTATAATTAAAATAAATAAACCTAAGTAACCGTTAATATGAAATGTATTTTTTTCTTCCATTTTTAATCACTTCCTTTATGATGATAGTATAATACAATTAAGCATAAAAAAATACGAAAAGAGGCAAAAGCTTGTGTCTAAAATTTATCTGATTAAACCAAACAAGTTAAAAGAGAATCAAATTTTGGTTGATATATCATATTTTACAGAAGGTTGTTATGGCCTTTATTTTACTGATGCTGAGGTAGTTGAAACAGGGGATATTAACGAGTTAGAAAATTTAAAAGCTTTTTTAAGACAAGCTGACTATATCTTTCTTTGGGGTGAAATGGATAATAGAAGTTATTTTGAATTAGGTCTTTGTTATGGGCTAAAGGTCCCAATTTACGTTTTAGATGATAATCCAAATTTTGATACTTCCCATTTAGGTTTAGAGTTAGATTTAGAGATTAGATCCATTAGAGCTTTAGATTTTATAGAAAAAGAAATAGCTGATTAAAATTTAATAGAGCTACTCACAATTAATTGAAAAAAAATTTTTGTGAGTAGCTCTTTATATTATTTTGTTAATGAGTAAGGTAGTTGACTATCAGTATATGTTGTAGTTGGTGGAACTAAACATAAATCAAATTCAATATGGGCTCCACCCATTAAATCCTTATGTGTAAAGAAAAGGTCTTGATGAACCTCTTCATTCAATCGAATTTCTTTTGAGTAATGATATTGAGGAACATTATTATTTGTTTCAATTGTTAAATCTTTTCCGTTGGCTAAATGAACAGTCACTTTATCAAATAAAGGAATACCAATTGAATACTCACCGCTACCTAGCGTGATAGGGTAAATTCCCATGCTATTTAAGACAAACCAAGCACTCATACTACCGTTGTCTTCATCTCCTGGATATCCTCTATATCCAAGTTCGAAAGCACGAGTCATTAATTCTTTTAGAATATGTTGAGTGGTACTTAATTGACCAACATAATTAAAGAGATGTGGGAGATGGAAACTTGGCTGATTTGAAATAGCAATTTGCCCAAAATCAATAGCTGCCATTTCACTCATTTCATGAATTTCAAAACCATAACCATCTACATCAAAAATCGGATAAGTATTACATAAATTAGTGATAATCTCTGTAAATTTCTCTTTACCACCATGAACTTTGATAAGCCCTTGATAATCATGGAAGGTAGCAAAACTATTTTGATAAGCACTGCCTTCTGCATAATCACGCCCCCATGCATAAGGATTGAAAGGTGTTTTTGGAGTACCATCTGCATCTTTAGCACGTAAAACTCCAAATTCAGTATCTACTAAGTTTCGATAATTTAATGATTGTTTTTCATATTCTTCTTGTGTTTTTTTGTCATTTAAAACATCAGCCACACGAGAAATACAGAAATCACTATAAGCGTAATCTTGTGTGTGATTCACACTTTCATGATAGTTGCTAGGAACATAACCGTATTTTAAGTAATCTTCGGTTCCTTGACGACCATAGTTATCTTTACCGCTATTAGTTGTTGCCGCTTTTATCATTGCCTCTAAAAATTGAGGCATTTTTTCTGATTTAATTCCTTTAACAGCAGCATCTGCAATAACGGCATCAATCAGAGTACCAGGCATTAACCCACGTTCATCAGGAGATAACCACTTCGGTAAATAACCACTATTTTGATAAGCATTATAGAAACCTTCTAACATGTCTTCATACTCTTTAGTAGCAATTAAAGAATAGAGTGGATAGATTGTGCGGCATGTATCCCAAAAGCCGTTATTTGTATAATAAGGGCCAGGTTTAACAGACTTACTTAGTGTATCGTAATGAACTTTCTCTTCCTGTTCATTGATTTCATGCCATGTTTGGGGAAATAGGAAGCTTCGATACATCATTTGATAAAATAGAGCAACTTGTTCTTTATTTTTACTTTCAACTTCAATTCTATTTAAATAAGAAACCCATTTATTTGCTGCTTTTTCTTTATGTTCTTCAAAGCTTATTCCTTGTTCTCTTTTTAAGTTCAGTAATGCTTGTTCAGGACTAATAAATGATGTAGCCAGAGTAAGTTCAACTACTTTTTTCTGAGAACTTGTTTCAAATGAGAAGTAAATATCAGGATCTGTTAGTTGAATTGTTTCCTTATCTAAAGAAATCATACGTTCATTTTTTTCAATTTGGCAAGAAGTAATTGATTCAGATAATGAGATAGCTAGGTACATTTTTAAATCTTTATCTTCTGAACCTGCATAATTAGAGATAAACCCTGTAATTAAATCGCCTTCATTTTTAAATTCAGCAGGTCCTTTTGAACGAACAAAGAAACCAGGAACTTCATTTTTTCTTTCATAAGTAAATTTAAGATGACCTCCATAAGTAAAGCCAGTTAACTCGCTTAAAATACGATGTCTCTCTGAATAAATATTGAGGTAGTGAGGTTGAAAAGTTGCTTCTTCTGGTCGAAAAGATCCTTGATTAAAGTAACTTTCTGTTTTGGAAACCGCACCTGAAACAGGAGCAATGACAAGATGACTAAAATCTCCCATCCACGGACTAGGTTGATGAGTTAATCTGAATCCTTGAAAAACTCTATCTTCTGGATGAAACCACCAACTCCCATTATCTCCATTAGTTTGAACACAAAAATAATTCATACCAAATGGAACACCAGTGTAAGGAAGAGTGTTTCCATTTGAATAGCTATGCTGATTAGCTGTTCCGTGACGTGTATCAATTGTAGTTAACATATTAAGTCTCATTATGATATATCTTTTTATTTTATTTTTGATATGATATATCATATCATCAAAACCAAAAGAAATAAATGAAAAAGTAATTTTTTTTAAGAAATAAAAAAGATCATGATATAAGATAGAAGACTTATATCACAATCTTTTCATTAATGTTTATTTTTATAAAAAAGATACCCAGTTACGCAAAATGATAAGCAAATGATAAAAAAGACAGACATAGATGCAGGGTTAGATGAAAAGCCTCCCACAATAATAATTAAACCGCCAATCATTGCTAATGTAGGTGATACAACACCAGTGAAAAAATTAGTAATCACTTTTTCTTTATAAAGCATCATTACTTTAACATACAAAATACTATAAAAAAGATAGCCAAAGACGATAGCAATTTCACTAATATCTCCAGTTGCCATTAAATGAAATTTTTGGGTTAAATAATGAACGCCAAACCAAAAAATAGCACAGGTTAAACTAATCATTGCAGAATAGTTTCCTAAAAAACCTTTTTTATGAGTAACTATTTTTTTGGCTGAGGGTACCATTTCTTTTGAAGCTAAGGCATAAGGCATACGAATGTGTCCTAGTGCAACCCCATTTACAACTCCTAACATAGAAATTAATATAAATATCAAAATAACTATTTCACCACTTCGTCCTAGAAGTAGTTGTCCAATTGCCATTACAGCCCCGTCTCCTGTGGAAAGAATGTACTCAGGTCCTAAAATTTTATTCATTCCTAAGAAATAAGATAGGTAAACGAAAAGGACAATGATTGGAGCAATCGTTAAAGCAAGGGGCATTGTTTTTTTAGAATCTTTCACTTCGTTTGAAATACTTAAAGAAATCGCCCAGCCATCATATGAAAAGGCGGTTGGTGCAAGAGCAGCTAACCAGCCGATCCCAACATTAGTTAGTTGAACTGGCTCAACATTTGCCGGAATTTCTGGTTGTGCTTGTTTAAAGAATATTGCGACAACTCCAACGCCAATTAAAGGAATCAACTTAATGACTGATGAGATGACTTGAAATTTCCCACCAATTGAACTTGAAATAATATTAATAAGATAAAAAAATAGCAAATATAAAAAACCAATTCCCATTTGTAAATCAAGTTGATTAGGTAAGTTAAATAATAAACAAGTATAGATACCAGAAGCCCAAGCAACAACAACAGCAATCGTCGGGTAGTAGAGGAAAGTTTGGAACCAACCAACTGCACTAGCCAATTTATTTGAATAAAAATCTTCAAAGTAGCCGACAATTCCTCCTGTTTTAGTTGAAATAGAAGCAAGATTTGAAAGAGAAATACTTCCAAAAATAATGCTAAAGGCTCCGATAATAAAGACAAGTGCTCCTAAAAAGACGTTACCACCTGTAAAAGTTAAGATGTCATCTACTTTGAAAAAGATACCAGAACCAACGCAGATTCCAACAATCATAGCAGTGGCAGTCCAAAGGCCGTATGATTTGTTTTGATTAATAAAAATCCCTCCCATTTTATAATTTTATATATGGAAATATACCATAATTTGTTATAATAAGGAATAATAAATGTGAGTACAAGTGATTAATTTATCTATTTCTAGTCAGAAAATTAATAAATGTCCTAATCTATTCACAAAAACTTCTATATGGTAAACTATAATAGAAAAGAATCAATTATGAGAGAAGTGACTATATGAGTAAAAAAGAAATAATAAGTAATGTGGTTTGGTTTGGTGGGTTAGTTGTTATCTTATTCTTACTTCGAGCATTTGTATTCTCGCCAACTAATGTATCAGGAAATTCAATGAATCCAACAATGGTGGATAGAGAGCGGGTTATTGCTTTAAAACAATCTGATGTGGAGAGATTTGATATTGTGACATTCCCTGCACCAGATAATCCTAGTCGAAATTATATTAAACGAGTTATTGGTTTACCAGGAGACACGATTGAATTTAAAGACGACCAATTGTACATTAATGGTAAAAAATATGATGAACCGTACTTAGACCAATATAAAGATAATCCAAATGAAATCGAAGCGCCATACGGATTACCTTTAACACAAGATTTTAAAATGGATGATTTGCTTGGTGAGAAAAAAGTACCAAAAGGTGAATTTTTCGTAATGGGTGATAATCGTCAAAATTCAAAAGATAGCCGTATGATTGGTTTTATTAAAGAAGATAATATTTTAGGAAATGTAAAATTTTCTTATTGGCCACCTTCAAAATGGGGTACGGTTAAATAAAAACTTGCTTTAAGAAATTAAAGGAAAACAAAAAACTTATCGAAGTTTATGTTTTCAATTGATTTCTTGAAGCTTTTTTTGTTAAACTTTACACACCGAACATGTTTTCGTATAATGACGATAAGAAATAACTATTTTAGAGAAATTTTATTTTAGTTTATAATAGAGAATAGTAAGAGTGAATGAGAAAGAGAGGAGTCAGAGTGTGAGTATTCAATTTATTATAGGACCAGCAAGTGCTGATCATACAAAAGAATTAGTTAGACAAGCAGATGACTGGCTAAAGCAAAGTGATGAGAATGAAGTTTTTTACTTAGTTCCTAACCACGTTAAGTTTGAAACAGAGATTAACGTACTACAAGAATTATCAAACCTTCCTCCTTATAAAGATTGGGAACACATGGTGAGTATGAGGTTACAAGTTTTCAGTTTTTCACGGTTAGCATGGTACTTCTTACAAAATACTGAAAAATACCAAAAACAAAAATTATCAGAATCAGGAAAATATATGGTTTTAAGGCAGGTATTATTAGAAATTGAGCCCGAACTAATTTTATTTCGTCAAGAAATTAATAAACCTGGCTTTATTGAGCAACTTATTGAGATTTTTGATGAGCTTCAAGAAGGATATATCTCACCAAAGGATTTAGAAGAGACTTATTTGTCAATGGGACAAGAAACTCATGAAGCAGATATCAAAGTGAAACTTAAGGATATTCAATTAATTTTCGATTGTTACACGAATCGATTAATTGAGTTAGACTGCGATGGTCATGATTTATTGTTATCTTTATCAGAATTTTTAATGGAGAATCAGCAAAAAAACATCATGTTTATTGTATCTGGATTCACTAATTTTACAGCAATAGAAAAACAGTTGATTGAACAATTAATGCGTGTTTCAGGTGAATTCCGAATTGCTCTTGTATTAAATCAAAAATACACCCAACAGGCGCCTCAAAGTATTGATCTTTTTTATAATACAGGTGTTTTATATCAAGAGCTATTTCAACTGGCTCAAATGAATCAATTACCTGTCTTAATTGACAAAAAATTAACAGGAGCAGTTGATTCTAAACTAAATGTCATAGATGAAGCTTGGCAAGCTAGTCAAAAATTAGCTAAATCTAATCCACAGAATAAACAAGAAGGACAAGATGTACTAGAAATTTGGAAGTGCAATGATTCTTATGCAGAAGTTATGTCTGTTGCTAAAAAAATTAGAGAATTAGTTGCAAGTGGGCATTATCGATACCAAGACATGGTTGTTTTAACAAGAGATATCGAATCGTATCAACGAATTATTGAACCGGTTTTTTCATCGAACGATATTCCTTTTTATATGAATCAAGAGCAAGAAATGAAACATCATCCACTAGTGGATTTTTTACAATCTCTTTTTAATATGAATCAACATTACTATCAGTACCGAGATGTGCTACGATTTTTGAGAACAGAGCTATTTTGTCCAGATAATCAAGAACTTGAAGCAAACTTGCAATGGGAAGACTTTATGTTGTCTTTTAGAGAACAGATTGATTACACAGAAAATGTCGTATTAGCCTATGGTTATAGTGGTAATGATTGGATAAAAAAACAAGATTGGAAATATATTAATTACCATTATGGTTCAGAAGAAGACACACTAGACAAGGATCAAATCATTCAAGAAAAATCAAACGATATACGTCACTTGATTAGAGATTATGTAGCTCCTTTTTTTAAAAAATTAGAAAAAGTCAGTCTAGGAAAAGAAGCGAGTCTTGTTTTTTATGATTTTTTAATTGAAGCAGGTATTGAAAAACAAATTTTGTTTATGAGAGATCAAGAACTTCTGCGAGGTAATCTGATTAAAGCTAGAAATCATGAACAAGCTTGGCAATCATTGATGACTTTATTAGATGAATACACCGAACTAATGGGCGACTATCCGTTTGAATTGAAAGAGTTTATACAAATATTCCAAACAGGATTAGAAGGGTTGTCTTTTAGCAAAGTCCCAACAACTTTAGATCAGTTAGTTGTTACTTCGATGGATTTGGTTCGAGCTAAAAAAAGCAAAGTCACTTTTATTATTGGGGCAACAGATCAACAGTTACCAAGAAAAATTGAAAATAAAACATTGCTGACAGATGAAGAGCGAGGCCTGATAAAAGAACAATTACCTGTTGAAAAACATTTAAAAAAAGATCGGACAGGTGACTCTGCTAAAGAACCGTTCGTTTTTTATCTCTCTTTATTATCCGCAACAGAAAAAATCATATTGTCTTATCCAAGAATAAGTGAAACAAGTAAAGAGATAAAAATATCCCCTTACTTAGAAGTACTAAAAAAATCTCTTGGTGTTGAAGAACAAAGTAAGTCACATGGTTTTGAAGTGAATCAAGACATAAATGTATCTGATTTTTCAACAGATGATGTGTTACTTAGTCAGTGGATTGGTTTTAAACGCTTATTACAAGATGAAAATTATCCAGCACCTTGGTTATTTAATCAATTAGAAAAACGTTTATTAAAAGAGAAAGAATTTAAAACAAAACGATTATTATCGAGTTTAGAACATCAAAATATACCTGAAAACCTATCGCCTGTTTCAGTAGAGGAACTATATGGAGATACGGTTTATGCATCTGTTTCGAAAATTGAGAATTTCTACAAATGCCAATACAAGTATTTTTTAATGTATGGTTTAGGCTTAAAAGAGCGTGATAAATTCGAACTGTCTCCAGCAGCTACGGGAGATTTTTATCATGAAACTTTGGATCAATTTTTTAAAGAATTGATAAAAAGAGAATTAGTATTGAGTCAAATGACTCAAGGTGATATCTATGATTTAACTCAAGCGGTTTTGATGAATGTTCTTGGAGAAGATAAATTTGCTATTTTGAACACAACAAACCGAATGAACTATATCAAATATCAATTAGAAAAAACAATTCACCGAGTTGGTTGGTCTTTAAAACGACAAAGTGAACGAAGTAATATGGATGTGATTCAAACAGAAGTCTTATTTGGACAAGCTTTGCAGGAAATTAGTTTAGATAGTCTAGATTTTGAATTGAGTCAACAGAAAAAATTAAAAGTTCGAGGAAAAATTGACCGAATTGATAAGATGAAAATAGAAGAAGACGTATACTTATCAGTGATTGATTACAAATCAAGTAAGCATAATTTTGATTTTGTTGATGCTTATTATGGATTAGCACTTCAGATGGTCACTTATTTAAATGTGGCTTTAGAAAATGCCGTTACGTTAGTTGGAGAAAAAGCCAAGGCAGCAGGCGCTTTTTATATGCATGTTCAAAACCCAGTTTTAACAGGATCTGAAAAAATTACGGATGAAACATTAGAAGAAGAGATGCTGAAAGCTTTTAAATATGAAGGCATATTAGTCAAAGAAGAACGATTACTGGAAAGCCTAGATAAAACAATCGATTTAGGGATTAAATCTAGTGTTTATCCGTATGAACAATTAAAAAAAGGAACGATGAAATCTTCCCGCTTTGTATCAGAAGAAGAGTTAGATTGGTTAATTGACAATAACCAAACGAAGTTTAAAGAGGCAGGAGAAGCTATTTTTAAAGGATCAACTAAGTTAAATCCAGCTTATAAAGGTCAAACAAGAGTTGCCTGCGAATTTTGTCCCTTTAGAAGTGTTTGTCAATTTGACGTCATGCTAAAGGAAAATAATTATCATCGAATTGAACCCTTAGATAAGGAAGAGATAATGAAGTGCCAAATGGAGGAACAAAAAAATGACGAATGAAGTAGTAATTCCTTTGAAACCTGAAAATAGCCATTTCACTGATAAGCAGTGGCAAGCTGTTTATGATGGTGGTAGTAATTTATTAATTTCTGCTTCAGCAGGTTCTGGTAAAACCACTGTTTTAGTAGAGCGAGTTATTCAAAAAATAAAAAGTGGTGTAAATGTAGATGAATTGCTGATTGTAACGTATACAGAAGCAGCGGCAAAAGAGATGAAGCAAAGAATACAAGTAGCTGTGCAAACAGCTATTAATGAAGAAACAGATATTGATAGCAGACAACATTTGATTCGACAATTGAGTTTACTTCCGACAGCTTCAATTAGTACCTTACATGCTTTTTGTTTAACGGTTATTAGAAAATATTATTATTTGATTCATATTGATCCAGTTTTTAGATTGTTGACAGATGAAACAGAAATAGCCTTACTGAAAGAAGACGTGTGGGAAGAGGTACGAGAAGAATTATATGGTGAGAACAAAGAAAAATTCTATCAATTAACAGAAAATTTTTCAAATGATCGAAATGATAATGGATTAACTAATCTAATCTTTTCTTTATGTAATTTTGCTAAATCAAATACGGACCCAGATAAATGGTTAGATAGCTTACCGGCTATTTACGAAGTTGAAAATAGCATTGGCGAAAGCCCACTATATCAAAATTTAATGAAACCTAATTTAGTAAAAGAGTTTCTTCAAATCAAAGAGCAATGTGAATCTTTAATTCGGCAAATCAAAGGAGAGCCTGATTTTGAAAAAACCGTTGGGGTTCTAGAATCAGATTTATTGTTTATCCAGACGTTAAGTAATCAAGTAAATTCAGATGATTTAACAGGATGCTATGAGTCTTTACTATCTACTAAATTTGCTGTTATTAAAGGACCAAGTAAAAAAACAAGCCCAGAAGAAGTGATGGCTTTCTATGAAGAGATAAAAAATGAACGAGATATGATTAAGAAAAGGGTAGCGACTATTAAAAAGAACTATTTCAGCTTGTCACCTGAGAAAATGTTAGAGTTGATGAAGCAAACGAAACCACTTGTCGAAGAGATGGTTTCTGTTTGTAAAATTTACTTAGAAAGCTTTCGTAAGGAAAAAGAAAAGAAGAATTTAGTCGATTTTAACGATTTAGAACATTTTACTTTAGCTATTTTAAGACAGCTAGAATCAGATGAGTGGGTAGCTTCAGAAGCATCTATCTATTATCGTAATAAATTTAAGGAAGTTTTGGTTGATGAATACCAAGATGTTAATAGGTTGCAAGAAGGTATTCTTTACTGGTTAAGAAAAGTTGACCAAGAGAATGGTAATTTATTTATGGTTGGTGATGTGAAACAATCTATTTATGCGTTTCGTTTGGCAGATCCTACTCTTTTTATTGAAAAGTATGAACAATACGCAACTAATGATGATGGACGTAGAATTATTTTAGCAGAAAACTTTCGCTCTAGAGGTAGTGTTTTAGATTTTACTAATCTTATCTTCACTCAATTAATGGATAGAGAATTAGGCCAAATTGAATACGATAAAAGTGCTGAGTTAATTACAGGATTTAAGGGATATCCAGAAACTAAGTCTCATGATACAGAAATTTTAATTTTTGAGAGTGAATCTGAAGAAGAGGAAATTGAAAACTTAGATTTAACGTTTACAATTGATGATAAAACAGAAGGTGAATTATTAATTGTTGGAAAAAAAATCAAAGAAATGATTGATAATAAGTTTCCTATTTTTGATAAAAAGAAAAAAGAGACTCGACCTATTAAATATCAAGATATTGTTTTATTAAGCCCAACGAAAAAAAATAATTTAGTTATTCTAGATGTTTTTAAAGAATTAGATATTCCTCTTTATATTAATGATACTCAAAATTATTTTCAAGCAACTGAAGTAAAGATAATGGTTGCTTTGCTTCAAATTATTGACAATCCTTATCAAGATATTCCACTTGCAGCAGTTCTTCGCTCGCCGATTGTTGGAATTAAAGAAAATGATATGGTAAAGATCAGACAATTTTCTCAAACGGGTTACTATTATGATGCATTAAGACAATATTTAAGAGAAGAAACGAATCGCTCAGAATTATATCAAAAAATTGAAGAGTTTAACCAATTACTAACTGGTTGGCGAGAACTAGCTAGACGAGAAAAATTAGTTACTTTAATTTGGCGAATATACCAAGAGACAGGTTTACTGGATTATGTAGGCGGCATGCCTTCTGGAAAACAGAGACAAGCTAATCTTCATGCCTTATATGAACGAGCAACTGCTTATGAAGAGATGAACTTTAAAGGGTTGTTTCAGTTCATTCGTTTTATTGAAAAAATGCAAGCTAAAGATAAAGATTTAGCAGAACCAAATGACTTGAGTGACTCTGAAGATGCAGTACGAGTGATGACTATTCATGCGAGTAAAGGGCTTGAATTTCCAGTAGTCTTTGTTCTGGATATGAGCAAACAGTTTAATATGACAGATATCAATCAACAATCGTTTATTTTTGATGAAAGTTTAGGTGCAGGAATTAAATATTTTGATTCGGAAAACAGGATTAAATATGAGACATTACCTTATGTGGTGATTAGGGAACAAAAAAGGCGTAAATTACTTGCAGAAGAAATGAGAAAGTTATATGTAGCATTAACAAGAGCGGAAGAAAAACTCTTTTTAGTTGGCTCTTATAAAAATCAAGAAGATGCTTTGAAAAAATGGCAACAAAATCTGACATCGGATCACTTGATTCTTTCAACAAGTGGTAGACTGGCTCAGAGAAGTTTAATGGGATGGGTTGGTATGAGTTTAGTCAGACACCCTGAAACACTCAAGGCTTTTCCTAGTATTACTCTAGATCCTGTGAAAGGCTTAGGGAGTTTGCCGGGAGATTTTAGTATTCAATTTTTTACGAAAGACGATGTTATTTTAAAACAAGGAGCGACAGAACTTGAAAAAATAACTAATCATCTTGAAAATGATGGACCTGATCCTCAGTTTCTCAAACAAGTAGTTGACCGATTAAATTATCAATATTCAGACCTTTCAGCAACAGTTACAACTAGTTATCAGTCTGTATCAGAAATTAAACGTGTATTTGAAGATCCGGATAATAAAGAACTTCAAGTTTTAGATTTTTCAAAACCAATGACACTATCTGGCAATCGAATAGTGGGAGAGGAGTTAGCTAAACCAGCATTTTTAAGTAAAATGAAGGGGGCAACTCCTGCTGAGATTGGAACAGCTACCCATTTAGTCATGCAAATGTTGGATTTATCTAAACAACCAACTTCGGGAAATTTAGATGAATTGATAAACACATTGATCCAGACAAAAGTATTAGAGGAGAATATTGCTCAAAAAATCGATCAAGAACTTATTCTAAAATTCTTTAACACGTCGTTTGGGCAACAATTATTAAAAGAAAATAACCACATAAAAAGAGAGCAACCATTTTCTTTACTTCTTGAGGCAAAACAAATTTTTTCTAATTTTGAAGGAAAAGAAACAGATAAATTATTAGTTCATGGGATCATTGATGGATTTATTGAAACGGAAGATGAGTTAATACTTTATGACTTTAAAACTGATTATGTTCCAAAAAAAGCAACAGAAGCAGATATTGAATCGATTAAGAAAAAATATGTCGGACAGTTAAATCTTTATCGTCAAGCATTAGAACAGATAAAACAAAGAAAAGTCACTTCTGTAAAGTTAGTCCTTTTAAAAGGGGATAAACAAATTGAAATGTTAGATAATTAAATAAACATGTGGAGTTAAAGAACAAAAAATGGTAAAATTCTTTTCATAAAGGAGGAGGAGAAACGTGTATAAAACTTCAGCGCAATTAAAAAGAGAAGCAAAAGATAGCTTAAGTGGTCGTTGGAAGGAAGCTGTCTTATTGAATTTAATTCCTTCGATTATGCAAATTATCATGATGTTTTTTATTGGACTTGTTATAGCAGCTATGCTTGTCTTTGTTTCGTTCATGGTAACATCCGACACAGATAGTGGTACTTCGGATTTTGCTGAGACGGTTAGGTATCAATTAAGTGATGAATTGACAGATGAATTTGATTCAGAAGATGTGGATTTTAGTTCACCCTTTGATGGTTTAAATGTTGATTTTTCATCATACGGTATTGCACCTTTGATTGATATTGGGATTTATTTTATAACAATTGGTATTAGCTTTACATTTTTAGATGTTATTAGGAGACGGAAAGAACAATCGATGGAGATAAAAGATGCTTTTCGGATTTTTAATGGTAATGACTTTGTTCCCATTTTATTAATTAATTTATTAATGTATATTTTTAAAGTCTTATGGTCGTTTGCTCTTGTTATCCCAGCATTTGTTAAGCATTATTCGTATTCACAATCAAACTTTATCTATAAAGATATGGCTATGAATCAAGATGTAAAAAGTATGGGAGCGACAAGTTTTATTACGGAAAGTCGCAATTTAATGAGAGGCCACAAAGGAAGATTGTTTTGGATTGACTTAAGCTTTATTGGTTGGTATTTATTAGGAATGATAACTGGTGGTATTGCGATGTTATGGATTAATCCTTATATCAACGCAACAAAAGCAGCTTTTTATAATGATTTAGCTAAAGACCAATTTTTATCAACGACAGTAGATGTTCCTATTGAAGATGAAGAAGAATGGACAAGTTTCTAAAAGAATGAGATAACTCTCATTCTTTTTTTACTGTATTAATAGGGTTTAATCAAATTTCTTTAATCGTTTTATAGTAGTATGCACTCATACCAATTATCCCGAATTGGTTTTTCATACTTAACTCCTACCGAGAGTGAGAGTAAATAACAACCTTCATTTCCACTAGAGCGACGGCTTTAGTGGTTTTTTTTTATGTTTTCATTTATAATAAAAATAGAAACATATGTTCTGGGAGGTGGAGAAAGTGTCCAATCAATTGAGGTTTCCTTTAAAAGTTGATACATCAAGAAAAATAATTCATATTGATATGGATGCTTTTTATGCATCTGTCGAAGAAAGAGATAATCCAGAGTTAGTGGGGCATCCTTTAGTTATTGCTAAACATCCTCGTGATACAGGAGGAAAAGGAGTAGTAACAACAGCTAATTATGAAGCCAGAAAGTATGGCATCCATTCAGCTATGAGTGCTCAAAAAGCTTATGAACTTTGTCCAAAAGCTAATTTTGTTCAAGGTAATAGAAGTCATTATGCAGAAATTTCAAAAGAGATACATAAAATTTTTCATGAGTATACAGATATGATTGAACCACTTTCATTGGATGAAGCCTATCTAGATGTTACTGAGAATAAGAAAAATATAAAGAGTGCTATAAAAATCGCTCGAATGATTCAATTGGAAATTTGGCAAAAACTTCATTTAACGTGTTCTGCTGGTGTAAGCTATAATAAATTTTTAGCTAAATTAGCTTCTGATTTTGAAAAGCCAAAAGGGATGACGCTTATCATGCCGGAGCAGGCTGTAGATTTTTTAAAAAAACTGCCTATTGAAGACTTTCATGGAGTAGGCAAAAAAACAGTTCCTAAAATGCACGAGTTAGGTATTTTTGTTGGGGCTGACCTATATGAAAAATCAGAGATGGAACTTATTCAGAATTTTGGGAAAATGGGTTATTCCTTATATCGTAAAGTTAGAGGAATTCATGATTCGCCCGTTGAACCTCATAGAGATAGGAAATCAGTTGGGCGAGAGAGCACTTATGGTAAACCTTTAGTGACAGAAGAAGCGGTCATTATGCAGTTAAGAGAATTAGCAGCTGATGTTGAAAAGGCCCTAAGTCGGGTACAACTTCATGGGAAAACCGTTGTTTTAAAAGTTAGAGACAGGGATTACGAAACATTTACCAGACGAGTCACTTTACCTGATTATGTGGATGATCAAGAAACTCTTTTTTTTCATGCTAAACAAATTTGGGATTCCTTTGACTTATTGGAAAGAGGGATTCGTTTGTTAGGAATTACAGTAACTAATTTAGATTCCAAAAGTTATGAATTAATTAAATTACCTTTATGGGAAAAAGAAAAGGAATTGTAACAAAAGTAAGTAACACTTTTGCGACAATTCCTTATTTATTAGTTATGTTGGTTAGACATTTCAAGTAATTTATTTTTTAAATCTTCTTCCATGACAGTTAGTTCAATTTCAGCATTACGTCGTTTCTCTTTTCCTTCTTTTTGAATACGTAATGTTTCTTGAATCGTTTCAATTAAGTCATTTTGTGTTTTTTGCAATGTTTCAACATCAACAATACCACGTTCATTTTCTTCTGCTGTCTCAATTGCTGAAATTTTCAACATTTCAGAGTTTTTAGTTAGCAAATCATTTGTGGTTTGAGAGACTTGACGTTGTGCAGTAACGGCATCTTTTTGACGTAAAAGAGTTAAAGCTATTGCAACTTGATTTTTCCATAACGGGATAGCTGTATTAATTGATGCTTGAATTTTTTCAGCCAAAGCTTGATTGGTATTTTGAATCAAACGAATCTGAGGTGCTTGTTGAATCGTAATTTGTCTAGCTAATTTTAAATCATGAGTTCTTTTTTCCAGTCGATCAACAAACTGGTTTAAATCACTAACAATCTGAGCATCCATTTGATCGCCACTAGCCTCAGCTGTTTTGATTGCTTCAGGAATAGTAACCATTTCTAATTCTTCAATTTTCACTTCTCCTGCAGCAATATAAATGTTTAAAGCGTCAAAATAATCTTTGTTTTTATGGTAGAGTTGCTCAAGCATTAAATTGTCTTGTAGTAAGCCGTTTTTTTCTTTATCAAGTTTAACAGCAATTTTATCAATTTGCGCACCAATTTGTTGGTATTTAGCGGTAATTTCATAAACGGATTGTTTTACTTTACCAAACATGCGTTTAAAGATATTTTTATCCTGTGCTTCAAGTTCACTTGGGCTTGCTTCATTTAAGCGGTACATTAACTCAGTTAAAGAGTCTCCCATAGGACCAATATCTTGAGCTTGAACGTGATTTAACATTGTATGAGAGAATTCACCTAGTTTTTGTTGAGCAGCAACTCCGTAACTTAGTACTGCTTGGCTATCACTTGTGTCAATTTGAGCTGCTAACTCTCGGGCTTGTTTTTGACGATCTTCTGGCAGTTTATCAATTACTTTAGTTGCTTGAGTTGTATTTGTTTGTAATTTTTTTTCATCCTGCATAGCTAATTTCGAAGCATCAGGTGCTTCAAAGGGATTAGTTAATAAATCATCTAATGTATTATTAACGGGTGTAACATCTTTTAATAAATCATCTGTTTTTAATTCATCAGTCATTTAAATTTGCTCCTTTTGTTGTTTATATTCTTCAAGTTCTTTTTCACGGTTAATATTTTGTTTTGCAATAGAGATTTCTACATCTAAATCTTCTAAATCATCTTTAACAAAATCAGAGTAATCATTAACGATAAGTTGAGAAACTTCTTCAATCGCTACCGCACTTTGATTAAGAACTTCAAAAGTATTTTTATTTTTTAGTTCATGATTGTTAATTTCAACGTATTTATTAGTTAACTCTACTAAGTTCGGCAAATGATTGTATAAGAATTGATCAGATTGATGTAATTTATTTGGCTCTTTAACGATTTCTTTAAACATAGCTTTTGTTGCTTTTAGTGTATCATATCTTAGATTAATTGCTTTTAATTTAGCTACTTGATTCATATTTTCTTCAAGAGTAGCGATATTCTTTTTAGCTTGTGCCATTGTATCTCTGAAAAAAGCAATTTCTTGGTCATTCATTCCAAAATCAGCATAATGCTCTTCTTTTTCTTTAGTTAAGTAAGGAATATTATTATCTGATTTTTTATTTTTGGAAGCAATTGCCTTAATAAACCAGTACACAGCAATAACTAGAGATAAGGATAAGGCACCAGCAATTAGTTTGCCAAGAAGATAGTGATTACTACCGACAAAGATGTTTAATGGGATTAGTATGATAATCACCAAAAGAACTTTGTAAAGTTTCGAATTATTTTGTTTCATACGGGTTCACTCCTAAATGTTTTGTAATTGATCTTAAAAACATTTTATCACAGAGAAGAAAAATAGATATCAGTCTATGGATTGATTTATTTTTTCTTAAACAGTTTACAATGAGATTAATAAATTAAGCAGATGTTTATTGAAAACAATCATCTTTAACGGTATCATATGCTTAATAAACAAAGAGATACAAGGAGAAAAATATGACAGATCAATTTGAAGAAAAAACAATTCATAGAGAAACTATCTATAATGGTAAAATAATAGACGTTGTTGTTGACGATGTTCTCGTTCCAAATGGGAAAATCGCTAAACGCGAACTAGTCTTTCATCATGGTGGGGTAGGAATTTTAGCCATCACTAAAGAGGAAAAAATGATTTTAGTGAAACAATTTAGAAAACCACTTGAAAAAAGTATTTTAGAAATACCTGCTGGAAAAATTGAAAAAGATGAAACGGATCCTCTAGGAACAGCTAAAAGAGAACTAGAGGAAGAAACGACTTATCAAGCAGGATCAATTGAAGAAATTGCTAAGTTTGTTCCATCACCTGGATTTAGTAATGAGCTTCTTTATTTATATGAAGCAAGAGATTTAGTTAAAGTAGAAAATCCATTACCTCAGGATGAAGATGAATTCTTAGAATTAATGGAAGTAAGTTTAGAGGAAGCAAAAGCAAAAGTAGCTTCAGGCGAAATTTGTGATGCAAAAACAATGTATGCTATTCTTTATTGGGAAATGAAAAGCAAGTAAGGAGTTAAATATGTTTAGAAAGAAGAAAGAAACTCAGTTTGATGATGAGCCGAGCAAAAAAGACGAAGATCAGATTTTAACAAGAAGTCGTGTTAGAGAGTTTAATAATAATAAAAAGAGAAATACTTGGCTAAATAAGGCAATTATTATTGTAGCTATTCTACTAGCTATATTAATTTATGCCATTTTTAATTTATAATATTTTAAGGGAGTGTCTTGGGTGAAAATAGGAATTATCGGAGCGATGGAACAAGAGGTTGTTATTCTATCAGAAAAGTTAGAAAATATGAAAACATGGGAAGAAGCAGGTGCTAATTTCTATTCAGGAACAATCGGAGAACATGAAGTTGTTTTAACAAGATCAGGGATAGGTAAGACATTAGCAGCATTAACTACAACTCTTTTGATCAGCCATTATCATGTGGATGCCGTCATTAATACTGGTTCAGCTGGTGGGATTGGAGATGGCTTGTCAATTGGTGATATCGTGATTTCTAATAAAGTTGCGTATTCAGATGTAGATGTGACAGCTTTTGGTTATGAGTATGGTCAAATGGCTCAAATGCCACTTTATTACGAAGCAAATGAATCATTAATTGAGGCAGCAATGGAAGCAGCAAGTAATAATATGTTAAATACTCGTGTTGGTTTGATCGTTTCGGGAGACACTTTTGTAAGTAGTCAAAAACAGATTAGTGATATAAAATCTCACTTTCCAGATTGTTTAGCCAATGAAATGGAAGGAGCTGCCATTGCACATGTTGCGTATCAGTATAGTAAACCATTTGTGGTTATTCGCGCGATGAGTGACGTGGGAGATGAAAACGCAAGTGTTAATTTTGATGAATTTATTATCGAAGCCGGAGAAAAATCAGCCAAGATGGTGTTAGCTTTATTATCAGAAATTTAATGAAAGAGGTTTTTAATAATGGAAGCATTACTTTCGATTGATTATACATATGATTTTGTTGCAACAGATGGTAATTTGACAACAGGTGAAATCGGGCAAAATATTGAATCTGACTTAGTTGCTTTGACGAAAGATTTTATTGAAAGAGAGCAGTTTGTTGTTTTTGCTATTGATGGACATGATCCAAACGATAGTTATCACCCAGAAAACAAGTTGTTCCCAGCCCATAATGTTTTAGGGACTAAAGGAAGAGAGCTGTACGGAAAATTGGCTCCACTGTATGAAGAGAATAAAGAAAAAGAGAATCTTTATTGGATAGACAAACGTCATTATTCTGCCTTTAGTGGAACAGATTTAGATATTAGATTGAGAGAAAGAGGTATTACAACTGTTCATTTGACAGGTGTTTGTACAGATATTTGTGTGTTGCATACGGCAGTAGATGCCTATAATTTAGGCTTCAAAATTATTGTTCATGAAAAATGTGTGCAAAGTTTTGATGAAGAAGGACATCGTTGGGCCTTGAGACATTTTAAAAATACACTAGGTGCAGAAGTTATCTAAAAATAAAGTTGGTCACAATAATCGGATTTCTTGATTACTTGTGACCAACTTTATTTTTTTGATGTAACTTTTTAGATTTGGAAGACATAGATTAGTGAAAGAGCTAAGATAATTTGAAGAATTCCAACAAGTAGTGCGTAGATTAAGAAGCGAACGCCTTCTTTAAAGAATTTAGCAAAATCAAGTCGTAATCCAATAGCAGCAAGGGCTGTTATTTCAAACCATCCGCTGATAAAATGAGCTCCTTGGCTGATTTCTTCAGGTAGGTGAACAAAGCTATTAACAGTACAAAAGAAAAGAAAACCAATAATGTACCAAGGTAAAGGTAATTTTTTCTTTGTTTTAGCATCAGTTACTTCGTTGATTGTTTGAACACGGTCTTTTTCTGTAAATTTTGAAAAGCAGAAGACAACAACAACTAGCATGATAATTCTCATGATTTTAAAAAGAGTTGAAAACTCAACAACTTCTTTACTAACCATGCTTGCACTAGCAACAACTTGTCCAACAGATTGGAGAGTTCCACCAATTAAAGCACTTTGAGTTAAAACGTCCGAAAAGACGCTTGTCGCAATAAAGGGAAGAGTTAACATTAATACAGTTCCTAGTAAATTAACTAAGGTAATAATTTGTCCTTTTTCTTCATCACTTGCTTCAATTTCTGGTGCAATTGCTCCAATAGCAGAAGAACCACAGACTGCGTTTCCTCCAGCCATTAAAAGAGACATTTTTTTGGAGAAATTCATTTTTTTTCCAATTAAGTAAACTCCCACGATAGTTCCCGCCATTTGAAAGATAATAAAACCAATCCCATTAAATCCCATATGAGCAATAGTTTGAAAGGTAACTGTTGTTCCTAGTAGAACAATGGATAATTCTAAAAGTAAACTTTCAGCTAACTTAGTTCCTTTACTTAAAAATGGTTGTTTAAAAAAAGTATTTCCAAGTAGAATTCCAAGTAGGATAGCAATTGTTGCCGCTCCGATACTGGGAATCCAGATAGCAATGATTTTACTGATACCTGCGACAATAAATGATAGGCCAAGCCCAGGTAAGATATCTTTTGTTTTTTGATTCATTTGTTTTTCACAATCCTTTTTAGTTGATAAAAAAAGTATATACTTTCTTTTTACATTTGAGAAATATATAGTTAATATATTAATTATAAGAAAAACTAATAGTAGGTGAAAATATGTTTAAATTACTAACAACTTTTAGAATAGCATACGAAACGAGAAATTTTTCAAAAGCTGCAGAAATTCTGTTTATCTCTCAACCTGCAGTTTCCAATCAAATTAAACAATTGGAAGAAGAACTAGCGTGTACACTTTTTAAACGAAAAGGAAAGCAAGAGATGCATCCAACTAAATCAGCTGATATGTTATATGTTAGACTTCTTAATTTAGCGGATGACTGGAAAGAAACTACTCGATTAGTAAAAGAAAGCAATCGAGAGAAATTAACTTGTCGGATCAGTGCGTCAAATACATTTTCTGTTTATTATTTACCAGAATTAATGAAACATTTAGTAACTATTTTTCCAGATGTTATCTTTGAACTTGATATGAAAAATTCTGAGGAAGTTCTTGAAACTATTAAAAAGCATTCAGTAGACTTTGGATTTATTGAAAAACCTTTAATGACAGATGGGGTCAAACGAGTTGAAATAAAAAAAGATGAACTAGTTATTGCTGGGAACTTAACAAGTGATTTATGGTTAAGCCGTGAGGAAACATCAGGTGTTTTTCATTATATGGAACGTTATTTTTTAAGAGAAAACATTAATCCCAATCGATTGTATGTCAAAAATAATGAGATGATTGTCAAAATGTTAGAAGAAGGAATTGGAAAAAGTTTGATTTCTAAAAGAGCGGTCACAGAACAAATGGAGGTTAAGCCTTTGGAAACTTCATTTTTACGATCCTTTTATTTCTTGAAAAAAAATCATTTAGTAACTGGTGAACTATTGGAAATAGCAAAAGAAATTGAATTATTTTATCTTAAATAGACAGTGTATTTGGTAAAAAAATAAAAAGGAGTTGATTAATGAGATGATTATTCAATTTGGAGGAACTCACGAAGAGCAAACCGAGTTAGCTAATTTAGTCAAAATAGGAGAGAAAACAGCAACATCTTCCTTAGTTGAAATTCAGCAAGAAGAAGATTTAACTCAAATAGGTGACATATGGGAAATTCATGATGGGAAGAATCATTTTATTTGCTTTGTTGAAGTAGAAAATGTTGTGTTTAAGAAATTTTCAGAAGTAGATGAAGAATTTGCTTTGTTGGAAGGTGACGGCTCACTGAAAAATTGGACACAAATCCACCATAGTTATTATTCTTTCTTGCTTGAAAAGATAGGCAAACAATTGAGTTCTGAAACATTTTTAGAGTGTGTTTATTTTAAAAAGACAGATAAAAAAGGTTAATGCTTATTATTTTTGCATTAACCTTTTGACTTTTATTGATATTCAGCTCTAGCTCCGCCGATTAGTTTTGGTCGATGACCAAGTGCTGTTACATGAGCACTTCCAAGGGATTTGATTGCTGGCCGAATTGGTACTTGTACGTGTCGAATATGCATGCCAATAGAGGTATCACCAATATCAATACCAGCATCAGCGGTAATAAACTCAACAACTACAGGGTTTTCCATCATTTTATATGCTGCTGTTGATGTAGCTCCTCCAGCATGGAATTTAGGAACTACTGAAACGATATCTAATCCTCGTTCTTTAGCAACTGCTTTTTCAATTGTTAAGGCACGGTTAATATGTTCACATCCTTGAAAAGCAAGATGAATTTCTTTTTCATTGAAATAGTTGATGAGCGTCTCAGCAATTAATTCTCCAATTTCCTCACTCGAATTTTTACCAATCACGCCGCCATTGATTTCACTAGAACTACAACCAACAACAAACATATCTCCTTTTTCAAGTTTAGTTTGAAAAAGAACATCCTCTACGATTGAAATTAAATCTTTTTTTACTTTTTCTAAGTCTAACATATGACCATAAACCTCCTTCTAAATGATGCCATCATTATATCATATGTTTTTTAAAAGTGAAAAAAACTCTTTTAAATGTTAGAATTGAATATAAGTAAGATGAATACAGAAGGAGGAGAAAGCAGTTGCAAAAGAAAAAAATCTTAACATTAGTTCCAATGAAAGAGGATCAATTAGCGTTATTAAAAGAAATAGCTCCAAATTACGATGTGATTAGTAAAGTAGATGTTGATAAGAAAGATACAACAATTGAAATTATGTATGGATGGGATGAAGAGATTAGTCCGCAAATACTTAGCTTCTCTCAAAATCAAATAAAGTGGGTACAAGCACAATCAGCAGGTGTTGATCACATTGATATGGCTCCATTTGAAAGTCAATCTATTCTATTGTCGAATGCAAGTGGTGTGCATGGTAATCAAATGAGTGAGTCAATTCTTGGAATGATTTTTGCTTATACTAGGGGACTTCAATCGGCTATATTGAATCAATCTGAGAAGCGTTGGGATAAACCAAAAATGCAGACAGATTTAGAGGGAAAAAATATAATGATTCTTGGAACAGGGCACATTGGAGAAAGATTAGCTGAAATTTTAAACGTTTTTCAAGTCCATTTAGTAGGTGTTAATCGAAGTAAGAAACAAGTACCTCATTTTGATGAAATTATTGTTCAAGATAAAATAGAAGAAAGAATATCAGACATGGATATTATTATTAATTTACTTCCTGACACTAAGGAGACTCATTACTTTTTTACAAAAAAATTGTTTTCTCAAATGAAACAAGGAGTTATGTTTATTAACGCAGGAAGAGGTGGGACGGTTAAAACGACTGACTTGATTGAAGCTTGCCAAACCGGACAAATTGGTTTTGCCGGATTAGATGTATTTGAAGAAGAACCGTTGCCTAAGGAAAATCCTTTGTGGAAATTAGAAAATGTTCTAATCACACCACATTCATCAGGAATGACAGACAAGTATTTTGATCGTTTATTCCCAATATTTTTGGATAACCTAAAAGAGTTTATTCAAACAGAAAGACTTGTTAAAAATGAAGTAAAAATAAGATAAAAAGGAAGAAGTATTGGTTAATACCAATAGCTTCTTCCTTTTTTATGCAAATGTGACACAGACAATTTCTGGTGCGTAAACATCTTTTTGGATTAAAGCTAGTTTACCATTAGTTGTATCGCGCTCAAATAAAGTTAAATTATTTGAATTTTGGTTGGCTACAATAATAAATTTTTGATCTGGTGTAATATCAAAGTCACGAGGAAAGTCTCCTTCAACAGAAATATGTTGAATTAAATCGATACTCAAACTGTCTTCAGAAATATGATAGACGGCTAGCGAATTATGTCCTCGGTTTGAAACATATAAAAATTTGCCATCTTTTGAAATTCGAATCGCAGCGCCACCATTAAAATCATCAAAATCTTCAGGTAATGTTGAAATGATTTGTTGTTGAGAAAATTCACCGGTTTCTTTTTGATAGCTTAAAACAACTACTTCGCTTGATAATTCACCGAATAAGTAAGCTGTTTTTTCATTAGGGTGAAATACAATATGACGAGGTCCAGTACCAGGCTTAGCTTTAAAATTGGCCACTTCTGTTAGTTTTCCTTCAGAAGAAACGTCATATGTATAAACTGTATCATTTCCTAAATCACATGCAACTAAGCGCTCGTCAGGTGTTAAATCAGCGAAATGAGCGTGAGGGACAGTCTGATTTTCATGAGGACCATTACCGATATGTTCAATACGATCTGCTAAAGTAATTGAATCATCCTCATTAATACGGTAAGAAACAACAAGGCCTTTATGGTAATTAGCCCCATAGACTAACTGTCTTGTTTCATCTATTGCAACGTAGCAAGGAGGTGCTCCTTCTTCTGTTATACGGTTAACGAAAGAATAAGTATTGTCTGCCTCTTTTTTATATGCAGCAACCCCACCCAACGTACCATCTTGAGAAACGGTATAAATCGTTTCTTTTTTTGATTTAGCTAAATAAGTAGGATTTCCTTCTTCAATCATTGTAACCAAATGGTTTAGTTCTTTCTTTTCAGTGTCTAGTTCAATGCTATAAATACCTTTACTCTCTTTTCTTGTATATGAACCAAGAATTAGTTTTTGTATCATGTGAACACCCTTTCCTTAATAATCATTTAGATTATAGCATATTAAAAATGTTTAGAAAAAGTTTCTATTTCAAGGTATGAAAGTTTTAATGAAAGTCTTTTGATAAATTATGATATACTTGATTATATTGTTAAAAAAATAAATGAGGTGTAATAGATAATGGAATCAGTTGTTATGTCAATCGGAAAAGAAGCAATCAGTCAAAAGGAGCCTTTGATCATTCTTTTTGATGAATCAGCAACAGAAGAATTGAGAAAATTCTCTGTTATTCAACAATTTAAAACAAAAGATATTAAAAAAATCGCAGTTGGAGATTGTCTGTTTTTTGACGATCAAAAGTATACCATCAAGTCAGTTGGCCCAGTTGCTAATCAGCACTTAGAAGAAATGGGACACATCTCTATTGTCTTTAAAGAAGCAGGAAGTGAAGATCAATTGGCAAATGCATTATATGTAGAGCCTTTTGAGTTACCTAATATTAAAGAAGGAACTGTTATTAGATATGCTTAGGGAGGTTTAGTCATGAAAAGTGATAGCTATAAAGGTGATAAGAAAACTTGGTTTAATCGTTGGTTTTTAAATAATCAATTTGTTACAACCTTATTAATTATTTTATTATGTTTGTTAATTATTCTGTTGTTTACAAAAGTGTCTCACTTATTTGAACCTGTAGCACAATTTATTGGAATTGTAGGCTTACCTATTATTATTTCAGGATTACTTTATTATATTTTGAATCCACTTGTTAACTTTATGGAAAGAAAAGGTATAAAAAGGAATCTAGGAATTACGATTCTTTTTGTTGTTATATTTGGTTTAATCACTTGGGGAATAGTGATATTAATCCCTAAAATTGAACATCAGACAAGAAGTTTTGCTAATGAGTGGCCAACCTACTGGCGTATAATTGAAAGCAAAACATCTGAATTTTTTAATGCTCCAATTTTTGATAAATTTAGTGCACCAATAGAAGATACGTTGAACGAGTTCTTTAATTCGATTAATACAATTGCTAAAACCGTTTCTAAAAATGCATTTAAAGGAATCGGGAGTGTGGTTGGAGCGGTGGCTAATATTGTTGTAACAGTCGTAACAGTCCCTTTTATTCTATTTTATTTGTTAAAAGATGGGAAAAAATTGGCGCCTTATATGACTCAGTTTTTACCAACTAAAATCAGAAAAACGACTCTAAATGTTTTAGTTGATATAAACAAACAATTGTCTTCATACGTTAGGGGACAAGTAACTGTGGCGGTAGCTGTTGCAATCATGTTTATCATTGGATTTTCTGCAGTAGGTCTAAATTATAGTGTTACTTTAGGGATACTTGCAGGATTCTTAAACTTGATACCTTATGTAGGTTCAGCTTTGGCAACAATTCCAGCTATTCTTTTAGCTTTAGTAGATGGACCTAAGATGTTAATTGCAGTTATCGTTGTTTTTATAATTGAACAGACGATTGAAGGTAAATTTGTTTCTCCTTTAGTTTTAGGCAGTCAATTAGAAATTCATCCAATTACCATTATTTTTGTCTTACTTTCTGCAGGTAAAATATTTGGGGTAATGGGAGTTATTTTAGGGATTCCATTCTATGCAACAATGAAAGTTATTGCTACTCACTTATTCACTTGGTATAAGGAAGTTTCAGGTCTTTATGAAGAAGAATTAGCTATAGAAGAAAATAAAGAAGAGATTAAATCTTAATGATTTATCTCTTCTTCTTTATTTTTATTAAAAAGTTTTAGCAAGAGTAACTGCTTTTTCTTTTGCATCGTTGATAATTTGTTCGCCCATTTCTGGATGGTGATCGATACCTTCAACAAAAATTTGTTCAACATCTTGAACACCCATAAAGTTAAAGATTGTTTTGATGTATACAGATGAAGGGTCACTTCCACCGTATTGTCCACCATTAGATTGAATGTGTAGTAATTTTTTCCCTGAAGTTAAACCGATTGGCCCAGTTTCAGAGTATCTGAAAGTTTTACCGTTAACGACAACTGTATCAATCCAAGCTTTCAAGCGAGATGGAATCCCTAAATTCCAAAGAGCGTTAGCGATAATAACTTTATCAGCATTTAAAAACTGTTCAGTTAATTCGTTGTAGCGAATCAATCTAGCAATTTGATCTGCTGTTAATTCTTTTTCTTGTGCTGCGTCTTTCCATGCTGTGAAAAGAGCTTTATCAATTTCAGGAACTTCTTCTTCATAGATATCAACGATTGTTACCGCATCTTCAGAATGATTTTCCTTATAAGCATTAATAAATGCATCTAAAACAGTTAACGAACGAGATTCATTTGCTGTTAAAGGATGAGCTTTTATAACTAAAACATTGTTCATGTTGTTCCTCCTACTTATAATAAATTAGTACAAAGTCACTATACAGATTTCCCTTATAAAAGTAAAGTGAAAACTGAGATGTTGATAAATTAACAGGAATTTTAATCTTTTTAGAGTAAGATAATGCTTTTTTTTTAAAATTAAAGTATACTATCATAGGATAAACAAGGGGGAATAAGAGACATGGCACAACTATTTTTTAAACACGGCGCAATGAATAGTGGAAAAACAATTGAAATATTAAAAGTCGCTCATAACTATGAAGAACAGAACAAACCTGTTGTTTTAATGACGAGTGGATTAGATACTCGAGATGAAGTTGGAACAGTATCTAGTCGTATTGGTTTAAAACGTGAAGCGATTCCTATTTTTCATGATACCGATATTTATGCTAAAATAGAGTCAATGTCTTTTAAACCGTATTGTATTTTGGTAGATGAGTCACAATTTTTAGAAAAACATCATGTGATAGCTTTCGCTAAAATTGTAGACGAGCTGGATATTCCAGTTATGGCCTTTGGTTTGAAAAATGATTTTAAAAATGAACTATTTGAAGGCTCTAAATACTTGCTTCTTTATGCCGATAAAATTGAGGAATTAAAAACAATTTGTTGGTTCTGTCATAAGAAAGCAACCATGAATCTTAGAATGAATGACAATGAACCGGTTTATACTGGGGAGCAAATCCAAATTGGTGGGAATGAATCTTATTTCCCAGTATGTCGTAAACATTACGTAAATCCACCAAAATTAAGAAATAATGAATAAGCTTTATTACTAGGAAGTAAAGAAAGGAAGAAATAAATGTTTGATCAATTACAATCTCTAGAAGATCGTTATGAAGAACTTGGAGAATTACTAAGTGACCCAGAAGTAGTAAGTGACACGAAACGCTTCATGGAATTATCAAAAGAAGAAGCAAATACAAGAGAGACAGTTGAAGTTTACCGCCGTTATAAAGAGGTTGTTCAAGGTATTGCTGACTCTGAAGAATTACTTGGAGAAAAATTAGATGATGAATTACAAGAATTAGCTAAGGAAGAATTAGCTGAATTTAAAAATGAAAAAGAAGAATTAGAAGAAAAAATTAAAATTCTTTTATTACCAAAAGATCCAAATGATGATAAAAATATTATCATGGAAATCCGCGGTGCTGCTGGTGGAGATGAAGCAGCTTTATTTGCTGGTGATTTATTTGAAATGTACCAAAGTTACGCAGCTGCTCAAGGATGGAAATTTGAAGTAATGGATGCTAATATCACAGGCATCGGTGGGTATAAAGAAGTAACAATTATGATTACAGGTGATAGTGTCTTCTCTAAATTAAAATATGAAAGTGGCGCACACCGTGTTCAACGTGTTCCTTCAACAGAATCTCAAGGTCGTGTTCATACATCAACTGCAACAGTTGTTGTATTACCAGAAGCAGAAGAAGTAGAGTTAGACTTAGCTGATAAAGATATCCGTATTGACATTTATCATGCAAGTGGCGCTGGTGGTCAGCACGTTAATAAGACGGCATCTGCAGTTCGTCTAACACATATCCCAACAGGCATTGTTGTTGCGATGCAAGATGAACGTTCTCAGTTAAAAAACAGAGAAAAAGCAATGAAAGTTTTGCGTGCTCGTGTTTATGATCAATTAGAGCAAGAAAGTCGTAGTGAGTACGATGCTAACCGTAAATCTGCTGTTGGAACGGGAGATCGTTCAGAACGTATTAGAACATATAACTTCCCTCAAAACCGTGTAACAGACCATCGTATTGGCTTGACGATTCAAAAATTAGACCAAATTTTAGCTGGTAAAGTTGATGAAATTATTGATGCTTTAATTATCTATGATCAAACAGAACAGTTGGCTAAATTAAATGACTAGTTTAAATACTTATTTTGAAGTCCTTAAATGGGCTTCTTCTTTTTTAGAGGAAAGAAATTTAGAGCCAACACTTGCTGAGTACTTAATATTGGAAAGAAAAGAGTGGACTAAAACGGATCTACTCTTAAATTTAAAAAAAGAAGTACCTCAAGAAGAGTTAACCTCATTTGAATCCGATTTAAATCAAATTGCTAGGCATGTTCCGGTACAATATTTAATCGGCTCATGTGAGTTTTATGGTCGTCGTTTTTTAGTGAATGAACATACTTTAATCCCAAGACCAGAAACAGAAGAATTAGTTGAACTTATTCTAAAAGAAAATCTGAATGAGTCGAAACAAATTGTTGATATAGGTGTAGGAACTGGTGCTATAAGTTTATCTTTAAAAAGAGAGCGACCTAATTGGCATGTAATGGGATTCGATATTTCTAAAGAAGCACTGGAAGTTGCTAGAGAAAATGCTAAAAAATTAAAGCAAGAGGTTACTTTTTTAGAAAGTGATGTTCTTTCCGGCTATCATTTATCAAAAAAAATAGATATTCTTGTTTCGAATCCACCATATATCAGTATAGATGAGTGGGAAGAAATGGATATTTCGGTTAGAGAAAATGAACCTAAAGAAGCATTGTTTGCTGAGGATAATGGCCTAGCAATCTATAAAAAAATTGCTAAAGAAGCTAGAGATTATCTAGCAGTAGATGGGAAAATTTATTTAGAAATAGGTTATTTACAAGGAAAAGCAGTAGCTGCTATTTTTCAAGCTAGTTTTCCAGAAAAAGAAGTACAAGTTATCAAAGACATGAACGGACAAGATAGAATAATAAAAGTGATATAAAAGGAAGTGCTGATTATGGAGACGAAAATAATCCATCCACAAGAAATAGAAGAAGCAGTTAAGGCTATAAAAGAAGGAGAGTTAGTTTCTTTTCCGACTGAAACAGTTTATGGTCTTGGCGCTGATGCAACTAATGAAGAAGCTGTCAAAAATGTTTATTTAGCAAAAGGAAGACCTAGTGATAATCCTTTGATTGTCCATGTTGCCAGTTGTAAGCAAGTCACACCTTTTGTTTCTAATATTCCAGAAAAAGCACAACGTTTGATGGATACTTTTTGGCCGGGACCATTAACACTTATTTTCAAATTAAAAAGTGCTGAGTCTCTACCTTCTGTTGTAACTGGTGGCTTAGAAACAGCAGCATTTAGAATGCCTAATAACGAGTTAACTCTTCAATTAATAAAAGAGTCAGAAACAGTTTTAGTAGGACCAAGTGCTAATACATCGGGGTTACCAAGCCCTACAACTGCTAATCATGTCTATCAAGATCTAGCTGGTAAAATATTTGGTGTGCTTGATGGAGGAGCGTCTTTTGTTGGTATTGAGTCTACTGTATTAGATATGTCTCAAGAAAATGGCGTGCCGGTCATTTTAAGGCCTGGAGCTATAACAAAAGAGCAATTAGAAGAAGTGATTGGTGAAGTTGAAATGGATCAGCATATTTTGACTGAAAAAGAAGCACCCAAAGCACCAGGAATGAAATATAAACATTACTCACCAAAGACTCCCGTTATCATGATTGATTATCAAAAGAATAATTGGCAAGAAGCAATTAATGAATTTAAAAATGAGCATAAAAAGATTGGTATTATGACTCATCCAGAGAAAAAAAGCTTACTAAACGGCTATGATGCTTATTACAAACTCTCTCAAAAATATGATGTAGTCGAAGCAATGCGTTATTTATTTGCTGGATTACGATATTTAGACGAAGATAAATTAGACTTGGATATTATCTTAGTTGAGACTTATCCAGAAGTAGGGGTTGGGATGGCATATATGAACCGTTTAAAGAAAGCCGCAAATCAAAAAACATATAAAAAATAACATTTAAGTGTGTTACAATATGAGGTATAAAATAGAATGTGAGGTGCTTTTATGGATTACCAAAAATCTGATGCTGTGTTGTGGGATGCAATTGCAAATGAAAAGAATCGTCAAGAAAAAACTATTGAATTGATTGCTTCAGAGAATTTCGTTTCAGAGGCTGTTATGGCAGCGCAAGGTAGTGTATTAACCAATAAGTATGCTGAAGGCTATCCAGGTAGACGTTATTATGGCGGCTGCGAATTCGTGGATGTTGTCGAGAATTTAGCGATTGATCGTGTATGTGATTTATTTGATGCCAAATTTGCCAATGTTCAACCTCACTCTGGTTCGCAAGCTAATACTGCAGCTTATTTATCTCTTGTTGAACCTGGAGACACAATTATGGGAATGGATTTAACTGCTGGGGGACACTTAACTCACGGTTCACCTGTAAACTTTAGTGGTAAAACTTATAACTTTGTTTCGTATGGTGTTGATCCAGTAACAGAAGTAATTGATTACGAAGTAGTTAAAATTTTAGCTAGAAAACATCAACCTAAATTAATTGTTGCAGGAGCAAGTGCTTATTCAAGAGAAATTGATTTCAAACGTTTCAGAGAAATTGCTGATAGTGTGGGTGCTAAATTAATGGTAGACATGGCACATATTGCTGGCTTAGTTGCAACAGGCCTACATCAAAATCCAGTTTTATATGCAGATATCGTAACATCTACTACTCATAAAACATTAAGAGGCCCTCGCGGGGGAATCATCTTAACCAATGATCCAGATTTAGCTAAAAAAATAAATAGTAATATTTTCCCTGGTATCCAAGGAGGTCCTTTAGAGCATGTGATTGCAGCCAAAGCTGCTGCCTTTAGAGAAGCTTTATTACCAGAGTTTAAAGATTATATGGAACAAGTAGTTAGCAATGCTAAAGTCATGGCACGAGTGTTTAATCAAACAACTGGTCCAAGATTGATTAGTGGAGATACAGACAATCATTTGTTATTAATCGATGTAAGTGGTTTTGGCTTAACAGGAAAAGAAGCAGAAGCTATTTTAGATAGCGTTCATATGACTGTTAATAAAAATACAATTCCGTTTGAAAGTCGTAGTCCATTTGAAACAAGTGGTATTAGAATTGGAACACCAGCGATCACATCAAGAGGATTTAAAGAAGAAGATGCTCAAAAAGTTGCTGAATTAATAACAGAAGCCCTAACTCATCATGAAAATAACGAACAGTTAGATAAGATTAGAGCAGAAGTTGCTGCTTTAATTGAAAAACATCCACTTTATAAATAAATTTTTAGGTAATTGACTAGTCAATTACCTTTTTTTCCGTTACAATAGATTGGAATAAAATTTAAAGGAGAATCACGATATGGGAAAATTTCAAGTTATTGATCATCCACTAATTCAACACAAGTTGACAATCATCAGAGACAAAAACTGTGGGACAAAGGTTTTTCGTGAAGTAGTTGATGAAATTGCTATGTTAATGGCTTATGAGGTGTCTCGCGATATGCCTCTAGAGGACATCGAAATTGAAACACCGATTGGTAAATCAATTCAAAAAACATTAACAGGAAAAAAAGTAGCAATTGTACCAATCTTACGTGCAGGTATTGGCATGGTAGATGGAATGTTGGAATTGATTCCTGCAGCAAAAGTAGGACATGTTGGTTTGTATCGTGATGAAGAAACGTTTGAACCAGTTGAATATTTTGTTAAATTACCAGCTGATATTGCTGAACGTCAATTATTTGTTGTTGATCCAATGCTAGCAACTGGAGGATCAGCCATTATGGCAATCGATCTTCTGAAAAAACGTGGAGCAACTAACATTAAATTTGTTTGTTTAGTGGCAGCTCCAGAAGGTATTAAAGCCCTTCAAGAAGCTCATCCAGACATTGATATTATTACCGCTGGATTAGATGAAAAATTAAATGAACAAGGTTATATTGTACCTGGTTTAGGTGATGCTGGTGACCGTTTATTTGGAACTAAGTAATCATTAATTAAAAAATAGAAACCTCTTAAAAATTAATTTTAAGAGGTTTTTTTGTTGTAAAATAACTGAGCTTTCTTTTCTTTAAAATTTTGATATACTTAACAAGAAAGTGAGTGACGAAGATGTTAACATTAAAAGAATTTTTAAAAGCTGATACAACAACTGTATCCAACTTGTTACTTCAGTATTATCAAAAAATAGGGATGTCTAATGACGAATTTATCCTTTTTTTGCATCTTCTACGTTTTGAACAGGAGGGAAATTCATTTCCTGAGTTAGGTGTTTTAGAAGAAACAACAGGGATGTCAATAGATCACATCATTCAAGTGCTTCAATCTTCAGTAGATAAAGGATTTATCTCGATTGAGACTCAGATAAACTCCTCAGGACAATCAGAAGACAGATATGATTTAACTCTTTTTTACGACCGATTGGGTCATTATTTAGAGCAACTTGAAAAGAAACAGTTGGAAGTATCAAGTGAGAAGAAAGTAACTAATCTATATCAAACTTTTGAAGTAGAATTTGGAAGACCTTTATCACCTATTGAATTTGAAACGATTCAAAGTTGGTTAACTGTTGACCATTATGGAACTGAATTAATTGAACTTGCTTTAAGAGAAGCCGTGTTAAATCAAGCCTATAGCTTAAAATATATTGACCGAATATTACTTGCATGGGAAAGAAAAAATTTAAGAACAAAACAAGATGTTCAAGTCGATCAGAAAAAAAGAACAAATCAAATTGAATCAAAAGCCAAAAATGAGGAAGAAGAAAAACTGCCATTTATCCCTCTTCATAATTGGCTAAATCCAAATGAAAAATAAGAAGGTGAGAGTTTGTTATCAGGAAAAAAAACAGTAGAAGCACTTGATAGAATGGAAGTTATGTACCCGGATGCTAGAGGTGAGCTTGATTATGAAACGCCTTTTCAATATTTAATTGCAGTCATATTGAGTGCGCAAGCAACCGATGTTTCTGTTAATAAGGCAACACCTGTATTATTTAAAGCATACCCAACAGCTGAGAAATTAGCAGCAGCCCCTCTTGAAAGTGTTATGGAAAAAATAAAAACAATTGGTTTGTACCGTACAAAAGCTAAAAACATAATAAAAGCTTCTCAAATGCTTATTGATGATTTTGAAGGTGAAGTACCTAAAACAATTAAAGAAATGATGAAGCTACCAGGTGTTGGTCAAAAAACAGCAAACGTTGTTGCTGGAGACCTTTTTGGTGTACCTGCTATTGCCGTAGATACTCATTTAGATAGAGTTTCAAAACGCTTGAGAATATGTAAGCAATCTGCAACAGTAACAGAAGTAGAAGCTGCTCTTATGAAGAAAATACCTAAAGAGAGATGGATTCAGGCGCATCATACGATGATTCTTTTTGGAAGGTACCACTGTACAGCAAGAAAACCTAAATGTCCTGACTGTCCATTACTTGATTTATGTGCTGAGGGACAACAAATAATGAAAAAAAAAATAGATTTGACCAAATAGGTCAAATCTATTTTTTTTATTTAGATGAAGGAGTGGAGCCACCATCATTACCACCGTTATTGCCGTCTGGTTTGTCTCCACCACCGTTATTGCCACCACTATCGCCACCATTATTACCGCCATTATCGCCACCGTCATTACCACCGTTGTTACCACCATTATCCGAACTACTTGTTGGAGGTGGAGGAGGAGGTGTTGATGATGAAGGTGTAGGCGTTGGATCTGGTTTAGTTTCTGAAGGTTTTGAAGGTTCAGGAGCAGCAGAACTAACAGGTGGAGCAACATTACTTTGAGACGTTTGTGAACTGTAACTGTTATAGGTTTGCCCACCTTGGTTACCTACATGATCTTTAACATAGACTTGATTGCCTATACGGACAACGTCATCTGGTTGTTTCCAATCTGTAATTTCAAGGTTTTGATATAAAAAGGTCATATAATTACGGTAAATATCCATCGCAATTTGTTGATCTTGAACAGGGATGGCATTGTAATACTTGTCATATCCTGTCCAAACAGCAAATGAATATTTCGGAGTATATCCAACAAATGAGATATCAGGACTTCCATCACCAATCACATTAGGTAAGGCATCATCTGAATAGTTAGACGTACCTGTTTTACCAGCTTGAATTAATTGAGGAACTTGAGCATTGACACCTGTACCACGTGAAATGACATCTTTAAGCATATCAGTAACGATATAGGCAGTAGACTCTTTCATTGCACGACTACCTTTAGATTCAATTTTTTCTTCAGTACCATCTTCATAAACAATTTTGCTAACGTAAGATGGTTCATAATAAACACCGCCATTAGCAAAAGCTGCATAAGCAGAAGCTAATTTTTCAGTAGAACCTTGCATTGAAATCGCAGTTGATTCATAAACATCATTTTTAAATCCAAGTTTATGGATAAAATCTTTTGCTTTATCATCTCCAACTTCTTTTTGAGCTTTTAAAGCAGGTATGTTTCTTGAATCAACTAGAGATTCTCTCATCGTCAAACCACCACGATAAGCACGGTCATAATTGTAAACAGATGTGCCATCTGCATATTTATATGGCTCATCCACAAATATTTCTCCAGAACCATAGTTTAAGTCTTCGATGGCAGGTCCATATGCTACTAAAGGTTTAGATGTTGAACCGATATCACGTTCGTTTTCAACAGCTCTATTTAAGCCAAGTTGTGATTTCTCTTTTGATTTTCTTCCTCCAACTTGAGCCTTAACTGAACCAGATTTAACATCAACTAAGGTTCCAGCTGCTTGGAATTCATCATCAGGGAAGTTAATGGAAGAATTTTCATTATTCATTAAGTTATATAAATAAGTTTGAGCTTCTAAATCAATATTTGTGTGAACTTCTAATCCGTCCGTATAAATATTCTTTTTGGTTTTCTTTTGAACCTCTTTAATAACTTCTTTAACATAGTTATCAGTGACAACTTGCATAGTTGAATCTTCTTTTAATGGAATAAGCCCTTCGTCAACAGGTTCGGCAACGGCAGCTTTGTAATCTTTTTCAGATATTTTTTTATCTTTATACATTTCGTTTAGAACTAAGTCTCGTCTTTTTTTAGCATTGTCTTTATTTGTATACGGATCGTAGTTATTAGGTGCTTGAGGAATTCCTGCAAGAAGGGCATACTGAGCAAGTGAAAGATCTTTAAAATCTTTACCATAATAAGTTTCAGCAGCCGTCTTCATCCCGTAAACACCGTTTGACATATAAACGCGATTAATATAATAAGTTAAGATTTCATCTTTTGATTTTTTCTTTTCTAATTCTACTGAAAGCCAAGCTTCTTGAGCTTTTCTTTTTAAAGTTTGGTCTTCTTTTTTGTGAGAATAGTAAGAAAGTTTAATCAGCTGTTGGGTTAGTGTACTTCCCCCTTGAGTGCTATTTCCTTTAAAGTTTGAAATAGCAGCACCAGCGATACGAATTGGATCAACACCAACGTGTTTTTCAAAACGTTTATCTTCAATAGAAATAACCGCATTTTTTAAGGTTGGTGGAATTTCATTGGGCTGAATAATTTCTCTGTTCTTTTCACCTAAGGTTAAGAACACAGCTCCTTTTGAATCAAGTAAAGTAGAAGAACGTGTATCTTCTAGCTTAGTAAAATCTAACTTTGGTGCATCTTTTACATAATAGAAAAAGGTCGCACTTCCGATAATTAAGGGAATACAAATTAAAGAAAGTAAAACAATACAAGTAATTAAAATCGCTTTTCCTTTACTCCGTTTCCTTTTTGGGGGTTGCCCATTGGTTTCTCTTCTCATTTAAAATTGTCTCCTTCTCCAAAATATCGATCTAATGTTTCAAGATATGGAATTCTGGGTGAAAATCCTGGGATAATTTCAGATCCTCTTTCTTCAATAACAGTTAGAGGAATTGATTTTCTTCCATTATTATTTTGTTTACTCCAAAATTCGATAACTAAACTAGCAGGAACTAGAAAGTATCGTCTAATGGATGAAAAGCTCATCAAAACAAAAACAATGCCCTCTTGAACTAAACATTTTTCCATGTGAACAATTTGGTGTTCGTGGAAGTTTGTCAAGGGAAAAGAAGTCTTATTTTTTGTTTCCTTTGCTTCAAAATCAATATATTTACCTTTATAGACACCATTGTAGTCTGTTGTGGAAGCCTCTTTAAAATAAGCTTCTTTAATAACTGCGGCACTTCTCTTAGGATAATCAACGTTAACAATTTGTACAGGTGTCGGTTTTTTATGAATGACTGCAATGCCTCTATCTAGGTAGTATTGATTTGTTTGGTTAATCTCTGCTTCAAATGACATCCCTCTATTTGCAAAATTGATAGGTTTTTTAGTGCTAACTTTTTTTGAATGGGATGTTAGAAGGTGAGAGCTCCCTTTAGGATATTTTATAGTCAGATATATCACACTCCTAGTCCGTATTATATCAAATCTTTAATTACATTGAAAAGGAAATAAACGAAAACTTGGTCTTATATTGCATTTATTTAAAGAATTTTATTTTTTTTTAATAAAATAGTTGTGTTATAATGCAAAAATCTTTATAGTATATGTGGATGGGACAACTTTCAGTTTGATTTATGGTGAATAATTAGATACAATTAGAACATTATGAAATGTGGGTTTCACTGTATAGAGTAATTAAAAATGAGGTGTATTAATTGGCTAAATTAGTGTATTCGGCTAGAGATATTTTACAAAAAGAGTTTAAAACTAAAGTTAGAGGCTACGATCCAATTGAAGTAGATGAATTTTTAGACAATGTTATTAAGGACTACGAAGCGTATAATCAAGAATTATTAGCATTGAAAGAAGAAAATCATCGTTTAGTCAATAAAGTAGATCAATTAACGCAAAATCAAGCAACATTATCAAGAATGAAACAAGACGCACCAAAAACAACTGCTGTGACAAATTTTGATATTTTAAAACGTCTATCAAATTTAGAAAAACATGTATTTGGCAGTAAATTAGAAGAGTCACCAGCATCAGCTAATATTTCTGAAAATGCCAAAAACACATTAAATAATGCAGCTCAAAAAGTGTTAGAGGATAATGAAGATTTAGATGCAACAAGAAGATTTTAATAATTGTTAACAATTTGTCTGTAGTTTTCGGATAATCGCAGTCACTTTTTAGTGGTTGAGGAAAGTCCATGCTCGCACAAACTGAGATGTTTGTAGTGTTCGTGCTTAATGAAACAATAAGTTAAGGTACTTTTCTAACGAAGAGTAACGGCAGAAAAAACAGCTAAGGTGTAAACTATGCTGGAGTATTCTTGAAAGTGCCACAGTGACGAAGTAATTTTAGAAATAAAATTAGTGGAACGGGTAAACCCCTCGAGCGAGCAACCCAAACTTATGGTAGGGGCACCTTTCTCAGGTAAATGAACTTAGAGAAGGGACAGAGTATTCTGTAGACAGATGATTATCGTTACTATTTTGTCCTGACAAATAGTAATACAGAACATGGCTTACAGAAAACTACAGCTTCAGGATTGCCTTCCCTTTTTTGTGGAAGGCTTTTTTTATAGATAAATACAATATAAAGGACGATATAATATGAAGGAATTTAAATTAGTTGCTACAGCAGCTAGTGGAATAGAAGCCTTAGTCGGAAAAGAATTAAGAAATCTAGGAATTGATTGTGATGTTGAAAATGGTAAGGCTATTTTTCACGGGGATATTGAAACAATCGCCAAAACAAATCTTTGGCTAAGAACAGCAGATAGAGTAAAAATTGTTGTAGCGGAATTTGAAGCTAAAACATTTGAAGAGCTATTTGAAAAAACTAAAGCTATTAAATGGGAAGATCTACTTCCAATGGATGCTGAATTTCCAGTATCTGGTAAATCGATTAAATCAACACTTTTTAGTGTGTCAGATTGCCAAGCAATTACTAAAAAAGCAATTGTAAATCGTTTGAGTGAGTATTATTCACGTTATGGACGTTTACCTGAGTCAGGAGCAAAATTCCCGATAGAGGTTGCTTTACTTAAAGACAAAGTAACTATTACTCTTGATACAACAGGACCAAGTTTGTTTAAACGAGGCTATCGTTTAGAAAAAGGTGGGGCTCCATTAAAAGAAAATATGGCTGCTGCTATCATTGAATTGACAACTTGGAGAAAAGACCGCCCATTCTATGATCCTGTTTGTGGTTCTGGAACATTTTGTATCGAAGCGGCACTAATTGGAAGAAACATGGCTCCTGGATTTAACCGAGACTTTATGTTTGAAGCGTGGCCTTGGGTGGATAAATCAATTGTCGATAAAGTTCGAAATGAGGCTGAAGAACAAGTTGATTACGAAACTGAACTGGATATTTTAGGGACGGATATTGATCCTAGAATGATTGAAATTGCTAAAAGAAATGCTGAAGAAATTGGCTTAGGTGATGACATTACGTTTAAACAAATGAACCTAAGTGATTTTACGACGGATAAAGAATATGGTGTGATTGTGGCTAACCCTCCTTACGGTGAACGTTTAGGGGAAGAGGATAAGGTTCAAGCACTTTATAAGATTATGGGTAAAGTGTACAAGCCATTAGATACTTGGAGTAAATATATTTTAACAAGTGATTTAACTTTTGAAAATCACTACGGTAGTAAAGCGACTAAAAAAAGAAAATTATATAATGGAGCGCTACGTACTGACTTATTCCAATATTGGGGTAAACGTCCTCCAAGAAAACCAAGAGAAGAAAGTGTGAACTAATATGACAAAAGAACAAGAGTTTTTAGCTTATCTAAAAGAAATTGCTTTATTAAATGAGGCTGTTGGTTTATCTGAATGGGATAGTCAAACTGGAATGCCAGAATTGGGAGCTAATTACCGAGCTGAAATGTCTAGTTATTTATCAGGTATGGCTTTTGATAAATCAACAAACGAAACAATGGCTGGCTTCATGACTTATTTTGAGAATCACCCAGAAGAATTATCTGATTTTGGCAAACAAGTTTATGAAAAAGCAAAAGAAGAGTATGATTTAAATAATAAAATTCCAGTGGATCGTTTTCAAGAATATATGAAGTTAACATCAAACGCTCATAGTATTTGGGTGAAGGCTAGAGAAGCAAAAGATTATCAGTTATTTAAAGAAACATTAGAATCAATTATTAAAATGAATAAAGAGTTTATTCCGTTGTGGAAAAAGAATGAGGCAACTAACTACGATGTCTTACTTAATCAATATGAACCAGGTATGACAACTGAAATACTTGATAAAGTATTTGATCAAGTAAAAGAAGGTATCATGTCAATTCGTAAAGAAATTGCAGAAAAAGGTCAAGAACCTAGAACTGATTTCATTCATGCTGCTATTCCAACGAGTGTTCAAAAAAAATTTGTTACGACGGTTATTAAAAAATTGGGATATGATTTTTCTAAAGGCAGATTAGATGACACGGTTCATCCGTTCATGCTTAATTTAAATCGTCATGATGCAAGAATTACAACTCGTTGGGTTGAGAATGATTTTACAGTAGCAACATTTGGAACAATACATGAAGCAGGGCATGGTATGTATGAACAAAATGTTGATGTAAAATATGACTATACACCTTTAGCAGGTGGAACATCTATGGGAATTCATGAATCTCAATCATTATTTAATGAAATTATTGTGGGTGGAAGTCAAGCTTTCTGGAATAAACAATTCCCATTATTGAAATCTTTAACTGGTGATACGTTTGAAGGAATCGATAACCAAACATTTTACAATGGGTTAAAAGAAACTAAATCAAGTTTAATTCGTATTGAAGCTGATTCTTTAACATACCCGTTACATATTATTATCCGTTATGAAATTGAAAAAATGATCTTTAATCAAGAAATTGAATTAGAAGATCTTCCTACTATTTGGAATGATAAATATGAAGAGTATCTTGGAATAAGACCTGAAAATGATTTAGAAGGAATTTTACAAGATGTTCATTGGGCAGGTGGAAGCTTTGGCTATTTCCCTTCATATGCTTTAGGTTACATGTATGCAGCACAACTACATCATGCGATGAATCAAGAAATTAATGTGGAAGAAATTTTAGGATCTGATGATTATTCACCAATTAGAGAATGGTTAACTAAAAATATTCATCAATATGGTAGCTCAAGAAAGCCAAATCAATTGATTATGGATGCTACAGGCGAAGCATTGAATCCAGTTTATTTACTTGATTATATGAAAAAACTTTATTTTAATGTATATGGAATTAACGAATAAATTAAAAAAGAGAGATAAGGTAAAATATTTTATGTTTTGCCTTATTTTTTTGTCTATTTTTTTAACTAGTTTGTGTCAATTTTAAAGATGAATCTAGTTTAGATAGGATATTTATGCTAAACTGTGCCTGAAAAAAGAACGAATAGGAGAGAATAAAATGATATTAGGTGCAATTGAAGCAGGAGGTACAAAATTTGTTTGTGCCATTAGTGATGAAGCGTTAAAAATAAAAGAACGAATCAGTATACCAACTACTACTCCAGAAGAAACGTTGGCCGCTGTGTTTAATTTTTTTGACACTTATCAAGTTGATGCTATTGGGATTGGTTCTTTTGGACCGATAGATGTCAATCCACTATCTAGTACATATGGTTATATCACTTCTACACCCAAACCAGGATGGAAAAATTTCCCGTTTTTAGAAAAAATGAAGGAACGCTATGATATTCCTTTTGCTTGGACAACGGACGTAAATGCTGCGGCATATGGGGAAATAAAAAAAGGAGCAGCTGTTGGAAAAAACAGTTGTATTTATATTACTGTAGGAACAGGTATCGGTGCAGGAATTGTGGTAGACTCTAAAGTAATTCACGGATTTGGCCATCCTGAAGCAGGTCACATTTTAGTGAAAAGAGATGAAAGAGACTCTTATGAAGGTACTTGTCCTTACCATAAAGATTGTTTAGAAGGGGTTGCAGCAGGCCCAGCAATTGGAAATCGATTTGGGATAAAAGCTCAAGAATTACCAAAAGATCATGTGGCATGGGAAATTGAGGCTTACTATTTAGCTCAGGCATTGGTTAATTACACTTTAGTGTTGTCTCCAGAAAAAATAATTTTTGGAGGAGGAGTTATGAAGCAAACTCAACTGTTCCCTCTTATTTATAAAGAGTTTACAAAACTAATGAATGGTTATGTGTCAACACCTGAATTAGAAGAATACATTGTTCCGTGCGCCTTAGGAGATAATGCAGGAATTACAGGATGCTTATTATTAGCAAAGGAATCTCTTGTTTAGGTTCTATTTAACTTAGAATATATCAAGTTCATCTATACCAATTTCACTATTATTTGTAAAATGTTTGTAAAAAACAACAGTGCTTTTTAAATACATGTTATGATTGAACTGTAGAAAAACAAATAATGAAAGGGTGAATCAAGATGAAAAAGTTTAAAACGTTCATTGTTGTCGCATTACTATTTTTTGTTATTTCACCGGTGATTTCATTTGCAGGATCACCTAACAAACAAGCTACTCACGGTGGAAAAGAGGTAAAGACTTCCAGTTTAAATGTGAAAAGTGAAAAAGTAGTTGCAAGTAAAGAGACTAAGGATTCAGAAGCTGATGTAATCCCCGCTGAGTTAAATGTAGTAGATAGTTCTTTATCGATAGGTGATAAATGGGACGCAAAGAATAACTTTGTTTCAGTTGTAATGTCAAATGGAGCGAATTATTCATGGGATGATGCAGCAAAATGTCATGGGAAGATGTGTCAAAAGAAACTATAGTAACAGGAGAAGTAAACACAAAAAAAGTTGGCACATATAAAGTAACATATAGTTATAGAAGTTTTGAAAAAGTAGCGACTATCACAGTTGCAGAGGATGTAATACCAAAAGATATGATTATTAATAATTCAACAATAGTTGTTGGATCTAAATGGGAAGCAAAAAATAACTTTGATTCAGTTATTATGTCTGATGGAACAAAATATTCATGGGAAGATGTATCAAAAGAGATGATTGTGACAGGAGAAGTTAATACAAATAAAGTTGGTGTATATGAAGTAACTTACGACTATAGAAGCTTTTCAAAAGTTGCAAAAGTAACTGTTGAAGATGTTAAAGCAAAAGAAATTGTTACAAAAGATTCCACTATTTCTTTAGGTTCTAAATGGAGTGCTACAGATAACTTTGTTCATATTTTATTGAATAATAACAATAAATTATCATGGACAGATGTTGAAAAGGAAATTGTAGTGACAGGAGAAGTTGATACAAATAAAGCAGGAGTTTATAAAGTAACATATGACTGTCGTGGTTTAACAAAAGTAGCTACAATAACTGTAAAAGACTCAGGAAAACCAACACAAACTCAGTCAAATATCAACAAACCAACTGTTAATAAACCAGTGAAACCTCTTCCTCAAACTGGTGAATCAACTAATCCGTTTATATATATTGCAGGAATCTTACTTATTATGGGAACATTTTTAGCTATATCCTTTAAATTAAAAAAAGAAAATTATTAAGGGGAGTTATCTGTAGAAAATAACGTTAAGCCAGGAGATAAAATCTCCTGGCTTTTGTTCTAAGAACTTAATATATTTATGATTAAGTAAGCAAAAAAATATAAAATTTTTTAGATTTTATTTCTTTATAAATCTATACCAATTTAATATTTAATAAACTTATTTCACAGATTGGTTAGTTATTTATTAAAATACATGTTATTATATAATTGTATATAAAAATAGAATTGAAAGGGTGAATAGAATGAAAAAGATTAGAATGTTTATTGTTGCGACGTTATTATGTTCTTTGAGTACCCCACTTATTTCATTAGCTGAGACAACACAGGCTAAACCAAAACAAGAAATAGGACAAAATTCGAAAGCAACATTGAAAGTAAAGAATAGTAAGATTAGTTTAAATAGTAAATGGGTTCCTGAAAATAATTTTGAAGCTGCTACAGATGAAAGTGGAAAGAAACTTAGTTGGAATGATGTAAATAAATCGATTGTTGTTAGTGGTAAAGTCGATACAACTAAAATTGGTACATATAAAATAACATATAAACTTAATAAAATGAATAAAACAGCAACTGTTGAGGTATTTGATGACAATAAACCTATTAAAAAAGCTGAGACCAAAAAAAATAGAGATCAATCATCAGAAGTTTTACCAACTGCCTTAAATTTAAAAAATACAGTGTTAAAAACAGGTCAAACGTGGAACCCTGAATCTAATTTTGATTCAGTAGTTATGTCTGATGGAAGTAAACTATTGTGGTCTGATATTTCCAAAGAAGTAATCGTAACAGGCTCAGTGGATACAACCAAAGCAGGCACTTACAAAGTAACCTATAACTTTAGAGATTTTACCAAAGTGGCAACAGTGACGGTTGAAGCAGATGTTACAGCTAAAGATGTAGTAGTAAAAGATTCAAAAATAGATGTAGGTTCTAAGTGGGATGCCAAAGATAATTTTGAATATGTTTTAATGAGTGATGGAAGTAAACTATTGTGGTCTGATATTTCCAAAGAAGTAATTGTAACAGGATCAGTGGATACAGCCAAAGCAGGCACCTACAAAGTAACCTATAACTTTAGAGATTTTACCAAAGTAGCAACAGTGACGGTTGAAGCAAATGTTACAGCTAAAGATGTAGTAGTAAAAGATTCAAAAATAGATGTAGGCTCTAAGTGGGATGCCAAAGATAATTTTGAATATGTTTTAATGAGTGATGGAAGTAAGTTATCCTGGTCTGATGTTTCAAAAGAGATAGAGGTAACAGGTTCAGTCGATACGAAAAAAGCAGGTACCTATAAAGTGACTTATAATTATAGAGATATAAAAAAAGTAGCAACAATAATAGTTGAAGCAAATGTTACAGCTAAAGATATAGTAGTAAAAGATTCAAAAATAGATGTAGGCTCTAAGTGGGATGCCAAAGATAATTTTGAATATGTTTTAATGAGTGATGGAAGTAAGTTATCCTGGTCTGATGTTTCAAAAGAGATAGAGGTAACAGGTTCAGTCGATACGAAAAAAGCAGGTACCTATAAAGTGACTTATAATTATAGAGATATAAAAAAAGTAGCAACAATAATAGTTGAAGCAAATGTTACAGCTAAAGATGTAGTAGTAAAAGATTCAAAAATAGATGTAGGCTCTAAGTGGGATGCTAAAGATAATTTCGAATATGTTTTGATGAGTAATGGAAGTAAATTATCCTGGTCTGATGTTTCAAAAGAGATAGAGGTAACAGGTTCAGTCGATACGAAAAAAGCAGGTACCTATAAAGTAACTTATACTTACAGAGACATTAAAAAAGTAGCAACTGTTACGGTTAAAAAACAAAATGAAGTGACAGCAAAAAAATTAGTTGTTAGAGATACTAAGATATTTGTAGATTCAAAATGGAATGTTAAAGATAATTTTAATTATGTTTTAATGAGTGATGGAAGTAAATTATTGTGGAAAGATGTTGAAAGAGAAATAACTGTTGATGGTAAGGTTAATACGCAAAAGGCGGGTACTTATAAGATAACATACAAATTTAGAGGATTAACTAATGTAGCAAAAATTACGGTAGAAGAAGTTAAAGCTAAATCTCTTATTCTTAAAGATACCACGCTGGTTGTAGGTTCAAAATGGAATGCTAAAGATAATTTTGAGTATGTATTAATGAACAATGGAACTAAATTATCTTGGACTGATGTAGAAAAAGAAATACTTATTTTTGGTGAAGTTAATACTCAAAAAGCAGGTACATACAAAGTAACCTATGAATGTAGAGATTTAAAAAAAGTAGCAACTATTACAGTAAAACAATCTGGAAAACCAGTTTCAGGAACATCTGTTGGTAATAAACCAACTGCTAGTAAGCCAGTAACAACGAAACCAGTTAAACCTTTACCACAAACTAGCGAAACTAATAATTCTGAGTTACTGATTATTGGAATTTTAATGATTTCAGGAGTTTTCATATTAGTTTCTTTTAAGTTGAGAAAAGAAACTAACTAAGAAATTTAATAATTAAAATGAAAATCACAAAAATTGAAATATTTTTGTGATTTTTATTTTTTTGTTCAGATCATCAATAATGAAGAGAATGTATCAAACTTTTGTATCATTATACGAACAAATACTTCTCTTTAATTATAGTTGAACTAATCTCTAAGGAAGGGTAAAATGAATCAGATACTAAAATATTTGAGGGAAAAAAATGATTAAAAAAAATTTTAAAATGAGTAATGTACAATTCATTGCGTTTATGTTTTTGTTCATAATTTTTATAGGTTCTTTTTTACTATGGCTACCTATTATGCATCAACCAGGACAAAGTCTGGCATATATTGATTCGCTTTTTGTAGCTACATCAGCAGTTTGTGTGACAGGGTTAACACCGATAAATATTTCAGAAGTATTTAATCCGTTAGGGCAATCAGTTATGCTAATTCTAATTGAATTAGGTGGTCTTGGTTTTATGTCTGTTGCTTTGATTTTAGCTTTAATGTTTAAAAAAAGACTATCTTTTCAGTCACGCTTATTGATGAAAGATATGTTGAATTTAGATAGCCATGGCGGAGTTGTTAAGTTATTGAAATTCGTTGTCCGTTTTTCTTTTATTATTCAGTTTATTGGTATGGTATTATTGAGCACTCAATTTATTCCTGAATATGGTGTTAAGCGTGGAGTATTCTTCAGTATTTTTCATTCTGTCTCAGCTTTTTGTAATGCTGGTTTTGACTTGTTTGGAGATAGTTTGATTGGTTACAGAGGAAATAATTTCGTTTTAGTTGTAATAGCACTTTTGATTTTATCTGGTGGATTTGGTTTTATTGTTTGGTATGACTTAATTCATTTTAAAAAGAATAGAAAGATATCATTGCACACAAAAATTGCTTTATCTGTTTCAACTTTTTTAGTCTTTTTTGGAACAATAATCTTCTTCTTTACAGACACAGGTGGAGCTACTGACTTGAGCAATAAATTATCTAATAGCTTCTTTTTAAGCGTCACACCAAGAACAGCAGGATTTGCTTCGTTAGACTATGGTTCAATGAGCTATGCAGGAATTCTATTAACAATTGTTTTAATGTTTATAGGTGGAACTTCAGGCTCAACAGCTGGTGGTGTTAAGACAACAACTATCGGGGTTTTAATTGTTCAACTAATTAGTTTATTAAAGGGAAGAGAATCTGCTGAAGGATTTGGACGAACCATCCCTTTAAAAACAGTTTTAAAAGGATTTATGTTTGTCTTCTTTTCAAGTTTAATTTGCTTTGTCAGTTCATTAGTTTTAGCAATGACAGAGGCTATACCGTATCAATCAGGTATTGAATATGTTTTATTTGAAGTTGTTTCAGCATTTGCCACTGTTGGATTAACAATGGGCTTAACACCTAATCTAACTGTATTTGGTAAATTACTGATTATGTCATTAATGTTTATTGGAAGAGTTGGACTTTATACTGTTATTTTTGCTTTAATCAGAAAAGAAATAAGTTCACAAGGTCATAAATTTAATTATCCGAAAGAAAATGTTTTAGTAGGATAACGATCCAAGTATTTAAGAGGATATCTATTTTAGATGCCCTCTTTTTATTACAGAAAAATAAGTTAAAAATTAAGAAAATTTCATGAAAAAGTTGTTTTCTTAAAATAAAGAATGTTTTATAATATAATGAAACTATCAAGATATGAGGGAGAGAAAAAATATGATAGATGAAAAAAGATTAAAAATCATGTCAGATAAACCAGGGTTCATTGCTGCGTTAGATCAAAGTGGCGGAAGTACTCCAACTGTGTTAAGAGATTACGGCATACCAGATGACACTTATCATACGGATGAAGAGATGTTTAATTTAGCTCATGATATGAGATACCGAATTATAGCAAGTCCAGATTTTTCTTCTGATTACATCTTAGCGGCCATTTTGTTTGAAGACACAATGAAAAGAACGATTGAAGGAATCAATACGTGTGAATACTTATGGGATAAAAAAGGAATCATTCCATTTTTAAAAATTGATCAAGGGCTTGATGTTCTTAAAAGTGGCGCTCAAATGATGAAACCAATTGAAAATTTAAATGAGTTATTAGAAGAAGCTAAGAAATATAATGTTTTCGGAACTAAAATGCGTTCTCTTATTCTAAGTGCGAATCCAGTTGGTATTAAAGATGTTGTGGAGCAACAATTTGAATTAGCTACTACTATTTTTAATCAAGGATTTATTCCTATTATTGAACCTGAGATTGATATTAATAGTCCTGAAAAAGGTAAAGCAGAAATTATTTTGAAAGAAGAATTGTTAACTAGTTTAAATAATTTAGATTCTAACGTTAAAGTTATTTTGAAATTAAGCTTGCCTAAAATACCTAATTTTTACGAAGAATTGATCGACCATCCAAATGTTGTTCGATTAGCAGCACTTTCAGGTGGCTTCAATAAAGCAGAAGCAGACAAAAAATTAAGCGAGAATAAAGGAATGATTGCTAGTTTCTCAAGAGCGCTTGAAGAAGGTTTAGCTTATCAAGAAACGGACATGGAATTTGATTTTGCTTTGAAAGAAAGTATAAATTCTATTTATAAAGCATCTATTAAATAAATGATTAAAAAGACTAAGAAGTTAATTCTTAGTCTTTTTTTATTGAAACATAAGTAAAGTAGCTAATTTTATGGTAAAATAAAAAAACAATAATGTGTTATTTTTAAGTAAATAATGCAAAAAAGAATTAACCATGATAAACTAAACTAAATAGTTTGAAAAGTGGTTAACGAAGGGGTGAATTACTTGTATGAAAAATAAAAAGATTTTATACCAAGAAGTTTCGGATTCAATCAAAAAAGATGTTATAGAAGGAAAATACCCGATAAACTCTTATATACCGACTGAAAATGAATTAGAAGAAATGTACAATGTGAGTAAGATAACTGTTAGAAAAGCAATTCAAATACTTTGTAATGAAGGATATTTAGTTAAACAAAGTGGAAAAGGAACAGAGGTCATTAGTAATAGACCATTTAATATCTTATCTAAAGCTAGTTCATTCACAACTATTTTAGAAAAAAGTGGTAAACAAGTTGAAAAAAAAGTTCTAGCTGCAGTTGAAACGGATCTTTACTCGGAAGAAAATTTTAAACATGACCGAATAGTTGAAATATCTAGAATGTTTAATATTAGTCATGAACCGGCTATTTTGTTTAGACATTACATTTCAGTTCCAAAACATACAGATCTAACGATTGTTGAGCAAAAGAATTTTTCGTTGTATACGTTTATGGCATCTGTAGGAACGCAAATTTCGTATATTGATGATGAGTTTTCTGCTGAAGTCGTTTCAGAGGAAATTAAACAAATGTTAAAACTCACTAAAGACTTTGCTTTAAAGAGAATCAGAAAATCCTATGATAAAAACAATTTTTTAGTTGAATACACAATTGCTTACTACGATACGGTAAAACAAGCATATGTAATCGATTACGAAGTTTAAGAAGAAATTAACAAATTCTTCTTTACTTATAAAAGTTATAACGTTATAATCTTTTATGAAAGGGGATTTATAAATGAATAATTTAGTTAATTTTTTAGAAGAAAAAGTTTCACCTGTAGCCGGTAAAATTGGTTCACAAAGGCATATGGTTGCAATTCGAAAAGGGATTATTGCTACATTACCATTAACAATTGTGGGTTCGTTTTTTACGATTCTATTAAACATTCCGATTGATTCAGTTGCTGAAAAGATGGCACCGTTTTTACCAGTCTTAGATATTCCATTTAGATTTACTGTAGGAATTTTGGCGCTATATGCAACGTTTGGTATAGCCTATTCTTTAGCTCAGAGTTATAAATTAGACGCATTGACGAGTGGGATGTTGGCAACTATGGCCTTTATTATCACGTCCGTTAGTCCTGTTAGAGTAATGGACGATGTTGATGGCGTTATCACAGCAGGGCGTTGGTTGAATATTGCTCAATTAAGCTCTTCATCTTTATTTGGTTCAATTGTAACAGCCATTATTTCAGTTGAGATTTACCGCTTTATGAAGGAAAAAGATTTCACCGTTAAAATGCCTGAAGGTGTTCCTCCTGAAGTAGCAAATTCATTCATCGCACTTTTTCCAGCTGCTGTGATTATTCTATTTTTCTGGGGAGTTAAATATTTACTTCATTTTGATATTAATAATTTTTTAAGTAATTTATTAATGCCAATGAAAGATGTTTTAGCAGGAAATAGTTTGTTTGGTGGTTTACTAACAGTGTTTCTGATTACATTCTTCTGGGTTTTAGGAATTCATGGGCCAGCAATTATGGGACCAGTTATTCGTCCGTTCTGGGATATTTCAATTGCTGAAAATGCTGATGCATTTGCTAATGGAGTAGCTGCTAGTAATTTACCAAATATCTTTACAGAACAATTTTTACAATGGTTTGTTTGGATTGGTGGAGCTGGTGGAACCTTAGCTTTAGTTGTTCTATTCCTAACGTCAAAATCAGCTTACCTGAAAAGTTTAGGTAAGTTATCCTTTTTACCAGGACTTTTTAATATTAATGAACCAATTATTTTTGGGGCTCCAATTGTTATGAACCCAATTTTAGGTATCCCATTTATTCTAGCACCTTTAGTCACAACAACTCTCTCGTATTTTCTAACCATTACAGATGTTGTTCCAATGATGGCGCTTCGTCTACCATTTTCAATGATTTCACCAATCGCTGCATGGATGAGTACTGACTGGAGTTTAATGGCAGGGGCATTAGTTATTGTTAATTTCTTTATTACCTTAGCTATTTACTATCCATTCTTTAAAGTGTTTGAAAAACAACAACTTGAAAGAGAGATGAATCAATAAAATTTAGGAGGTGAAGGAGGTAAGTATCCATTACTTACCTTTTAAATAATGACATATTTAGTTGCTTTGATAGCTTTTGGTACATTTTTTATAACTCATTTATTTTTAGAAAAAAAGAAAGTTCCTAAATGGATAATGGCTTATTCCTTGTTAAAAATTATTATGATTAGTATCTTAGCTATCGGAGTAAGCTTGATAGGTGCCATTTTAACAAAAGTTTTATTGCTTCCTGTTATTGTAACAATCTTTTTTTCATCCATTATTTCTTTTAAATACCGTCAAAAATTTGAACAATTAGAAAGAGGGCAAGAACATGTTTAGACGTTTAGGTGTTTCCATTTACCCAGACCATAGTGACTTTCAAGAAGATGTTAATTATTTAGAGAAGTGTGAAAAATTGGGTTTTGAAAGAATATTTATGTCGATGCTTGAAGTTTCTGAAGGAAAAGAAGTAGTTTTTAAAAAGTTTCATCGTATTATTACTGAAGCTAAAAAACGACATTTTGAAGTGATTTTAGATATCGCACCAGCTATTTTTGATCAGCTAGACATTTCTTATGATGATTTGAGTTTCTTTCATGAGTTAGGTGCTGATGGGTTACGTTTAGATTTAGGGTTTGATGGAAATAAAGAAGCTCTTCTATCTTATAATCCGTTTGGGTTAATTATCGAATTAAATATGAGTAATGATGTAGCCTATTTGAATAATATTTTAACTTATGAGGCAAACAAACCATTCATCTACGGCTGTCATAATTTTTATCCTCAAGATGGGAGTGCGTTACCTCTTGAATTCTTTAATAGTTGCTCTAACCGTTTTAAGAAAGAGGGAATTCGGACAGCTGCGTTTATAACTTCTCAGTCTGCAGATTATGGCCCTTGGGATATTAATGATGGCTTACCAACTTTAGAAATGCATCGTTATCTTCCGGTAGATGTTCAAGCTAAGCATCTCTTTGCAACAGGGCTTATAGATGATGTGATTATTGGAAATGCTTATGCAACAGATGAAGAACTTGTTGCACTTTCTCAAGTGAATCGTTATCAAGTTTCATTTAATATTTCATTGGTTGATTCAATTAATGAAGTAGAAAAAAGAAATGTATTAGATAACCAACATGTAAGAAGAGGGGATATTACCTCTCGAATGATTCGCTCAACGGAAGTTAGAAAAAAATATAAAGAAACAAATACTAAACATGACCATACACAAACCTTTTATAGAGGTGATGTTGTTATTGGGAATGAATTATTTGGAAAATATCAAAATGAATTACAAATTGTTTTAGAAGAGCATGCTGACGAACGTAAAAACTTAGTTGGAAAAATTAATCCAGATGAATTGGTTTTACTAGATTATATAAAACCATGGAGTAAATTTACGTTTCATGATTTATAAGGAGGTAACCAATTGTGCTTGATTTAAAGATAATAAATGGAATGAGCGTTAAAGGAGAACCTATTGAAATAGGCATCAAAGATCAAAAAATTGTAGAAGTTGCCCCTTTAGTTGATGGTGAGGCTTTAAACGTAATTGATGCCCTCAATCAATATGTTTCATATGGGTGGATAGATTCTCATGTTCATTGTTATGAAAAAATGAATTTGTATTATGATTTTCCTGATGAAATAGGTGTAAAAAAAGGTGTGACAACAGTTATTGATGCTGGTTCAACTGGAGAAGATAACATAAAAGATTTCTACTTGCTAGCTAAGGAAGCAAAAACCAATGTTTTAGCTTTAATGAATATTTCAAAGTACGGAATTATTGAACAAGATGAATTAGCTGACTTGAGTAAAATAAATGAAGTAAAAAACAAAGAACGTATTGAAGAGTTGTCAGATTTTATTATTGGTATTAAGGCTAGAATGAGTAAAACAGTTGTTGGTAACAATAATGTTATTCCACTTGAAATGGCTAAAACATTACAAAGTCAGTTTGATAGATTGCCTTTAATGGTTCATATAGGATCTGCTCCGCCTAAATTAGAGGATGTTCTATCATTATTAGAATCAGGAGATATTGTCACTCATTGTTACAACGGAAAGTTAAATGGTATTTTAAACGAAGAAGGTAATGTTAAAGAATTTGTTCGAGAAGCTTATCAAAGAGGCATTGTTTTTGATGTAGGGCATGGAACGGATAGTTTTAATTTTAATGTTGCCAAAGAAGCCATTAAAGAAGGTCTGTTGTGTCATACGATTAGTACAGATATTTATCATAGAAACCGTGAAAATGGCCCAGTTTTCGATTTTACGACGACGTTAGAAAAAATGCTAGCAATGGGATTTAGTTTAGAAGCAACTATTGAAATGGTAACTAAAAATCCAGCGAATACTTTTCACTTATCTTCAAAAGGTGAGTTAGCTGTAGGCATGGATGCTGATATTACTATTTTTACTCTTAATGAACAAGAAAAAAAACTAACGGATTCAAATGGTAATGAGCTATTGATACAAAAATGTATTACTCCTACTAAGTGTGTTGTCAGTGGGAATGTTTACGAGATAGGAGATTCTTATGTCGATTTATAAAAAATTTAATCTAAAAAAAGTTATCAATGCCAGTGGTAAGATGACAATTTTAGGTGTTTCTAAAGTTAGAAAATCTGTTTTTGAAGCTCAAAAATCCGGAGGAGAAACCTTCTTTGAGATGAGTGATTTACTAGAAAAGTCTGGTGATTATCTTGGTAAGTTATTAGAAACAGAATCGGGAACGATTACTTCTTCAGCCAGTGCAGGAATTGCTTTATCAATTGCTGCGTTGATTGGTGAGGGTGATGACTATCATCTTTATCATCCTTATACAACTCGAATTAGTAAACGAGAAGTTATTATTCCTAAAGGCCATAATGTTAATTACGGAACTGGTGTCGAGGTGATGATCGAACAAGGTGGAGGTAAAGTAGTAGAAGCTGGGTTTGCTAATGAATGTAGTCAAAAACAAATCGAAATGGAAATAACAGATAATACAGCTGCTCTTCTTTACATAAAGAGTCATCACACGGTTCAAAAAAGTATGTTGAGTATTGAAGAGATGGTTCAAATTTCTAAAAAACATCAGATACCTTTGATTATTGATGCTGCAGCCGAAGAAGATTTATTTACCTATACAAAACAAGGAGCAGATTTAGTTATTTACAGTGGTGCTAAGGCAATTGAAGGTCCTTCATCTGGTTTTGTCATAGGAAAGAAAAAGTATATTCGATGGATTCAATTGCAAAATAAAGGATTAGGACGTTCCATGAAAATTGGAAAGGATAATATTCTTGGTTTAATGGCAGCAATTGAAAGTTTTTTAGAAGAAGGTTCAGAGTCTGGCGAAGCAATGAAAGAAAGATTAATGCCTTTTATTGATTCTTTGAACCAAATTGACGGTATTTCAGCTGAAATAGTTCAGGACCCTGCTGGTAGAGATATTTACCGAGCTCAAGTGAAAATTCAACACCCTGATAAGACAACTATGGATATAACTCAGGAATTAAAACAAGGAAATGTTGCGATTTATACCCGGGATTATCAAGCCAATAATGGAAAATTAGAATTTGATATTCGACAAGTATCGACAACAGAAATGAATGAAATAGTCAACCAATTAAAAATATTATTAACGGAGGAAGATTAACCATGAAAAAAACACCCAATTTTTATCAAGATAGAATTTGTTTAAATGTCCTTGCTAACTCAGTAGAAAATGCAGTGGCATGTTATGAAGCAGCTGAAAAGCATATTGTTTTAGGTGTCTTATCTAAAAATTATGATAGTGATGAAGCAGCAATTGAGGATATGAAAAAGTATCAACAAGCAACAGATAATGCACTTTCTGTAGGATTAGGAGCAGGAGACCCTAATCAAAGTGATATGGTCATTCGTTTATCTGAGGTATTACAACCACAACATGTGAATCAAGTTTTTACGGGTGTAGGTGGAAGCCGATCAACATTAAAACAAGATGAAACGTTTGTTAATGGTTTGATTTCTCCAACTGGGAAAGTCGGAGTTGTTAATATTGCAACGGGTCCCTTAAGTTCTCAAGGTGAATCAGGAGAAGTTTCGATTGATACTGCAATCAATATGTTAAAAGATATGGGAGGTTCTTCTATTAAATTCTTTTCAATGAATGGATTAGAGCATATTGAAGAGTACCGTGAAGTAGCTAAAAAATGTGCTGAGCATGATTTTGCACTAGAACCAACTGGGGGAATTGATTTAGAGAACTTTGAAGAAATCGTCCAAATTGCAGTTGACGCTGGAGTTAAGAAAATCATACCTCATATTTATAGTTCAATTATTGATTCAGAATCAGGAGATACAAGAGCTGATGATGTTAAAGTATTGTATAATACAGTTAAGAAAATTTTAGATAAGTAGGGATTAGAATGAAGGTACTAGCTATTGGAGAAGTTATGATGCGCTTGACACCACCATCTCATAAAATGATTGAACAAACAGATACACTAGATTTATCCTTTTCAGGAACAGGATTAAACATTTTGAGTGGTTTGTCTCGAAATAATGTTAAAACAAGTCTTTTAACAGGACTGCCAGACAATTCAGTTGGAAAAGCAGCGACTGTTTTCACTCGAAAATTAGGAGTGGATACAGAATGGGTTTGTCATCAAGGTAATCACATTGGCACTTATTTTTTGGAGTTAGGCTTTGGTAATAGACCATCCCAAGTAACATATTTAAACCGAGAAGCTAGTTCGTTTTGTTCTGAAGTTATTCCTGATAATAAAATAGAAGCTGCTGTTGAGAGTCATGATATCATTCACATTTGTGGAATTGCTTTAAGTACCTCTCTGGTTTCTCGTCAACTTATTTTAAGAGCTGTTGAACTTGCTTTTGAAAAAGGAAAGAAAATTATTTTTGATTTTAATTACCGTCCAAGTTTAAATACACGTGTTGACCATGAACAATTATTTTCTGATTATCTTTATATTTTGGAACGTTCTCACCTTGTTTTTGGTAGTCCTAGAGATTTAGCACATTTTTATCAAACTGATTCCATGACAGAAGAAGCATTGATTGAAAAATTATTAACTGATTTTAAAGAGATTGAATGGTTCACAGGGACAACACGTACAGAAAATCAAGGTTTATCAGGTTGGTTGGTAACTAATAATGGCGAACGTGTTGTAAGTCCAATCCATTCGATTACAGTTTTTGATCGTATTGGAACAGGAGATGCGTATGCTTCTGGTATTATATTAGGATACTTAAGAGGTTGGTCGCTTCAAGAGACTGTTGATTTTGCTACTTGTGCAGCTGATCTAGCACATACAACCTTTGGAGATAGTCCTATTTTAGATGAATCTTTTATTAAACGTTTTATGACTAATCCAGAAGCCCAAGTTTTTAGATAAAGCATAAGCAATCATTTTCTAGAAAGAAGAGAATGATTGCTTTTTTTAGTGCTTAACTTTGTAATTTTTTTAAAAATATTGTTATGATGTATCAGAATGGAGTGAATAATGTGAAAAAAACTTTGGTCATAATTGCCCATCCAGAAGTTGCAGATTCTCAATTACAACAATTTCTTTTGGAAAGCAGTCAATCTTTAGAAGAGGTGGAGATACATTATTTAATAGAGGGTCAGTTCGACATAAAAGAGGAACAAAATAAATTAAAGAAATTTGACCGAATTATCTTTCAATTTCCAATGTATTGGTATAGTGCTCCTTTTATTTTAAAAAAGTGGATTGATGAAGTGATAGATTATACTTTTTCTAAAACAGAACTGAGACATAAAGAATTAGGGTTAGTTGTAAGTTTAGGTGTTGATGAAGCAAACTTTGCTTCTGGTAAACCAGAAAATTTTACATTATCAGAAATATTCAGACCATTTGAAGCTCTAGCGAATAAATGTCAAATGATATTTCTACCAATCTTTTCAATTTCACTGTTTTCATATATGACTGAAATAGAAAAAAAGAGATTACTTATAGAATATCAACAATATTTGACTAAAAAAAACAATGTTAATTTTGAGACAAAAGAAAATTGGTTTGTTAGTAGAGGTAAATCTATTTCAAAAACTTATGAGGATACTAAGCAAGAGAATTTAGAACAAATTATATCAATAATAGAAAATAATAGAGAAGAAATAGAAGATCTGCGCCTTTTGATAGATGAGATGAGGAGTGATGAGCCATAGAAAAAGATTGGTTAATAGAAAAAATTGATAAATTAGAAGAGACAGCTAATTCCTACCAAGAAAAAGCTTTTTTTCAAGAGTTAAAAAAAGTAGTCACTGAACAATATAAACGAATACATCAAGCAAAAGAAGAATTGGATGGTAGTCTTTGGAGTCCTAAAAAATGGTGAAAACACTTTATTAAAGATAATTTTATAGTATACTAGGTGAAAAGACATTGAAATATTAGGTGATAGAATGAAGAAAAAATGGGTTCTGCTATTATTAATACCTCTTTTGGTTTTAGTAGGATGTGGGAAGAAAGAAAAAAAACAAGAAGTAACTAATAGTTCTGAAAAAGGTATGGTTATTAAGGATGAAGGGAAAAAAAGAAGCGATATTATCAATAATATTTTAGTTGGAAAATCTAAAATAAGTTTTAATAATGCACCTTACGACAAGATGTCTGATGGGAAGTTTACTCAAAGTGAGTTATGGGGAACTTTTCAAAATAAATCAGATAACAAGACAAGTATTCAAATTAATGCTGCTGATAGTCTACAGAAGATTTATGGGGATATTAATGGGTATGAATTAAAAGGCGTTAAATGGGATGTAGAAGACCCTGTGCAGTATCTTGGTGTTATGGAAGAAGCTCTTCAATATTCCAAAGACAAAAAAGCTCTTATGTATAAAGCAAGAACTGGTGATATTATTTTTTCTGTTACGATGTTCTCTAAAAATAAATTAACAGATAAAAATGAATTAGAGCTAAAACGATTGGCAAAAGGAATCAAGGTTGAGTATGTTGAAGGCCAAATCGGAGCAAATTAGTATATATTTTTTTAGAGATTGATCGCTAGAGTGGTTGATCTCTTTTTTTATAAAAAATATTTTATAAAAAAGAAAATGAAATAATCATTATAACCACTTATTTTTCATTTAACCTTATTTTGTTTCTGTTTTGTTGCCAAATGTTAAAGGTTTGATATGTGGTCGTAACATTTGTATAATATCATAGGTTAGTAGTTTGCTATCATTGGGAATGATAGGTAAGAAAGGAAAATAAAATTATGGCAATAGAAATTAGGGGAATGTCAAAAACGGCAGATAATCTTCTAGTGTTAAATGATATTGATTTAGCATTTAAAGAAAAAACGATATATGGTTTACTAGGACAAAATGATTCTGGTAAAACAACGTTGATGCGTTTAATCGCACACTTAAGGTTTCCAACCGAAGGATATATTGAAGTGGATGAATTAGATATTGAGGAACATTCTGATGTTTTAAAAAATGTTTATTTTCAAACTCACGATAATATTTACCCAAAGAGAGCAAAATTAAAACAAATTGTTAAATGGATGGGGTTATTTTACCCTAATTTCCAAATGGATATTTGTTCTTCTCTATTAGAAAAATATCATTTAAATGAAAATGAATTTTTTAATAAGTTACCACTAAAGAAAAAAACACTTTTTAGAAGTTGTTTAGCCTTTAGTAATGACGTGGATTACTTGCTACTAGATGAGCCAGCATTTTCATTAGATGCTTATCATAGAAATGCTTTATATCATGACATGTTAGCAAGTTATGAACGTTATCCTAAAACGATTATACTGTCAACTCATGCAATTGATGAAATTGAAGAGTTAATTGAAAGAGTTGTTATTTTAGAAGACGGTCAGGTTTTAATTGATGATGAAGTTGAAGCTCTTGTTAACCGAGCATACTCCGTTAAAGGGGATGAACGTGATGTCAGAGAGTTTCTTCAACAAAAGACTATTCTAGGTCAAGAATACCGTAAAGGTAAGATTAAAGCTTACGTACAACTTGATGAAACAGAGATGGAACTTAATGAAAATCTAGAATTAAAACCATTAAACTTACAGGAATTATTTATTCAACTGACACGTGATGTTTATGGTGAAAGAGAGGGAGAATAGAAATGAATAAGAGTGCAATTATTCGAACTCAATTAATTCAACAACTGAAGTACATAGGATTATTTATGATTTTTTATGTGTTTTTCTTAGGAGCAGCTGTTGGTATTGAAAACTATACTACTTTAGAAAGATCTTTTGACGGAATAAGTTATTTGTTTATGATATTTCTAATTGTTATAGCTTGGGTGAGTTTTCTAACTAATATAACTTTATATAGTTACCATTCATTTAATAGAAAAACAATTTTTAATCGAACAGTTATCGTTCAATTAATTGTTAGCTTACTTTCAAGTCTTTTAATAGAAGCTCATAATTTTTTAGTAACTAAAATACCATTCTTCTCATTTATCGAACCAGACGATAGTGTTCGAGTAGTCTATGCGAATCAGCTGACTTCAAATGTGGGATTACAGTATGTTATTTCAATTTTATTTATGACATTAGTCATTTTTGGAGTTCTTTTATTAGCAGATTTAGTTCTAGTGCTAACTTACGCGATAAAACGTAGAAATTTATTGATTATTCTATTCGTTTTATTTGCCTTAGTTGTAGGAGTGCTATTAAGTATTCCATATTGGTCTAAAGGGATGTTGAGTTTAATGATTAAGGTTCTTGGCTTCTTAACAGGAACAGGTCAATCATTGGTACCAAGTATTGTTGTACCGAGTGTGTTAGTATTATTAGTAGGCCTTTTATCTTATTTCTTAGGATTAAGAAAGGTTAAAAAATTAGAAGTTCATAAAAATGTGTTTATCTAATTTTTAATAAAGCATTAAACAATTTTAGAGGTTGACTGTCCACTAGTCATCCTCTATTTTTATAGGAGTAAAATAATGAATACTAAAAGTAATTTAAGAAAGTATGTAGGGATGGCTGCATTAATTTTATTGGTTATGGGTTTACTTTTAATTATCGTACTTCATTTTTCTGTAGACATTAAACTATTTTTTAATCCTAATACATCGACAGAATTGTTAAAAAATCAAGTTAGATCACATGGGTTTTTAACAGCCTGTTTATTATTTGTTTTAACAGCTGTTCTATGTGCTATACCTGGTCTGCCGACTTCTATTATAGGGGTATTAACAGGAGTTGTTTTTGGTCCACTTGTGGGAGCTATTTTAAATATCACGGCTAATGTGTTTGGGAATATGCTTTCTATTTCTTTTTTAAAGCGTTTTTCTTTTGAAAAAGGACAAGAGCTTTCAGAAAAATTGAAAAAACAAATTTTAAAACAAAAGCATCCTGACGTTATGTTGTCATTTTGTTATATGATACCTGTTATACCGTCGTTTGTTGTTAATTATGTCATTGGAGTTCTTAAGTTTAATCGTGCTAAACAAATTCAAATTATTTCTTTAGGTATCATACCAACTTCCATTTTGTACGCTTTTGGAGGAAATTCATTATTTAAAGGAGATATGAAGACAATTATTATATTGGTTAGTTTAATTTTTGTTGTTGGTACTATTATCAGCTTATTTAAGAAAGAGTTTATTTCTTAAAGATGTTCTTAAGAATAGCCTTTAAAAAGCTAAGTGTAAATTTTTGTGGTATAATGAAAAAAATTTGTATTTTTACATGAATGTTTAAAATAGATTTATTGAGAGGGGATACGCTGATGAAATTATTAGTCAATTTTAGAGATATTGGAAATATACCTACAGCCGAAGGAAAGAAGGTAAAGTCTGGTTTCTTTTTAAGAAGTGGAGAAGTAGTTAATGTTGAAAATAGCGTTGTAGAACGTTTATTAAATGAATATCGTTTACAAACAATTGTTGATTTACGAGGAAAAAAAGAAACAACTGAACGTCCAGATGATACTATTTCAGGTGTTGATTATGTCAATATTGATATATTAAGAGATGTTAAAGGCCAAGGAGCGAGCTTTGAAGAACTTTTAGCTGGATCGGCCTCTGCAGACAATGGAATGTTAGAATTATATGAAAATTTAATTTTGACTGAAGGAGCTAAAAAAGGCTACCAACAATTTTTAGAGATGATTGTCTCACAACCTGACAAACCGATTCTATTTCATTGCTTTGCTGGAAAAGACAGAACAGGATTAGCAGCAGCTTTGATTTTAGGTAGTCTAGGTGTTTCAAAAGAGTTTATTTATGAAGATTATTTAAGAACTAACGAAATGAGAAGAGATGCTAATCAACAAATTGTTGACCAATTAAAAAAACAAGGTTTAACAGATGCGCAATTAAAAGAAGTTTTAATTATGATGAATGTTGACCAACGTTATTTAGAGCGCTCATTTAGTTTGATGGATCAAGAATATGGTGGCTTTGAAAATTATATTTTAAACGGCTTAAATATGCCAAAAAGCTTCTTTAAAGATATGAAAACAGCTTATACAGCATAAAAAAAGATTGATGATTAAACCAACTTGTTTAATCACCAATCTTTTTTAGTTGTTCTAAATTTAATAAAAATTTCTTGATGACTAAACCTTCTTCCCCACTACCTGAATATCCGGTTAAAGCGCCATTTTTTCCAATAACTCGGTGGCAAGGTACGATAATAGGAATTGGATTTCTTCGATTTGCTTGTCCAACGGCACGTTGCGCTTTAGGAGAATTAACGGCAATTGCAACATCTTGATAATTTCTGAATTGGCCATAAGGAATTTTTTGAAGTTCCTGCCAAACATTTTGTTGAAAGTCCGTCCCACAAGTAAAATGTAAAGGAACATTAAAAGAAATTAAATTTCCACTAAAATAAGCCATCAGTTCTTTTTTGGCTAAGTTTAAATGCTGTTCCATCAAAGGTGTTAATGGGATGTTTTTTGGTTTTTCTTTTACAAAAGTAATATTGGTTATACCAATCTCGTCAGCCTCTAACCATATTTTGATAGGACCATATTCTAAATACATTTATCTCACTTCCTTTTATAACACTATAATATCCGATTTATCAAAATTGTGGTAGTATTAAACAATAAAGTTATAGCGAAAGGTAAGTTTTATTAATGAAGGAAGTTATCCATTTATTACACACCAATGATTTGCATTCTCATTTTGAGAATTGGCCCAAAATTAGACGTTTTGTGACTGAAAAAATGAGCCGATATGAAAAGAAAAAAGAAGACTATCTGCTAGTTGATTTAGGAGATTTTATGGACCGATATCATCCGTTAACAGATGCAACCAACGGACTAGCTAATGTCGAAATCATGAATCAACTTCCTTATGATTATGTCACTATTGGTAATAATGAAGGCATTACTAATAGTAAATTTCAATTAAATAGGTTATATGATGATGGAAATTTTCAAGTTGTTCTTTCTAACTTGTTAGATAAAGAAACGATGGCTATTCCTTCATGGGCTAAACCCTATCAAATAACACAAACAAAACAAGGGACAAAAATTGCAGTAATCGGATTAACAGCACCGATTGAATTATCCTATCATTCGTTTGGATGGGAAGTATTGGATAGTGTTACGGCGCTAAATGAGTGGTTACCTGAAATAAAAAAAGAAGCAGATGTTATTGTGTTACTTTCACATTTGGGATTACCAGATGATAAATTTTTGGCCAAAACATATCCTGAAATTGATGTGATTGTTGAATCACACACGCATCACTTATTTAGTGAAGGAAAGGTATGTAATGATGTGCTTCTTTCAGCAGCGGGAAGATTTGGCCTGTATGTTGGAGAAGTAGAATTAATTATTGAAAATCATCATGTTGTTTCTAAAAAATCAACAGTTTATGAAACAGCTTCATTTAAAGAAAAAACAATAGATATGATTGAAATAACCAATTACCAGATGAAAGGTGAAAATTTATTAAAGGATCAAACACTTGGCTATTTGCCGGAGACGTTAACTAAAAAACATACTTTAATGGATTTAACTCTAGAAGCAATGAAGGATTATGGCGGCAAGGAAGTCTCTTTATTAAATACAGGAATTATTTTAACCGATTTAAAAGAAGGGGTAGTGACAAAGAAAGACTTACACGAATGTTTGCCCCATCCTATGAACTTAATTAAAGTTAAATTAAAGGGTAGAGATGTGAAACGATTAGTTTTTGAAATTGAACGTTCAAGAGATTTTTTATTTAAATTTGAAATAGTTGGTATGAAATTTAGAGGGAAATATTTTGGTCAAATGTGTTATGATGGTCTTACTTATTGTAAAAAAACACAAGAAGTAAAATGGCTGAATCAAGAGATTTTAGATGAAAAGGTTTATGAGTTGATTACAGTCGACCATTTATCTTTCTTACCTTTTTTCCCAACAATCGAAATAGCTGGAGAAATTGAAATATTGAGTTCTGACTTTTTAAGAACGATTCTAGGAGACTACATTAAACAAAAGTTCAGTGAAAAAATAGAGGTGTAAACATGACTGAAGAAATAAAAGAGACATCTACAACAGAAGAAGTCATCGAAATTGAAGAAGAAGTAGATGAGGTCCTACAAGAGATGCTTGCTAATTATAATCCTGAAAGCTTTCCTTTAGCTAATGGTACTTATAAATTAGTAAAAAATTATCGAGATGGATTTGATTATGAAACATTAATTAAAAGATATAACAGTGTTCTTGAAAAATATGATTATATTGTAGGAGATTGGGGATATGATCAACTTCGTTTGAAGGGCTTTTTTATGGATGATTTTAAAGGAGCACCATTAGATGCTAAAATCAGCACTTTAGAAGATTATTTATATGAATATTGTAATTTCGGCTGTGCTTATTTTGTCATTCAACAAACTGGTGAATTTAAACGTCGTGGACGAACAAGTCAAGGTCCAAATAAGAAAAATAACAAACCTAAAAATAAAGCTTATACGGATGAAAAAAAATTCAATCCTAATAAGAAAAATAAAAAACCGAAATTTAAAGGGAAAAATAATAATCAACAACAAGCTCCGAAAAAAGCGAAGGAAGCAACACCTTCTAAGCATCAATTTACGATAAGAAAAAAAGAAGCAGAATAAGAGGTTAATTATGACGTATAAAGGTTATTTAATAGATTTAGATGGTACTATTTACTTAGGTGATACACCTATAGAAGCAGGTAAAAGATTTGTAGAATCATTGCAAGAGAGGAAAACCCCCTTTTTATTTGTAACAAATAACACAACGAAAACACCTGCAGCAGTCCAAGAAAAATTAGCCAATCATTTCGATATTCATGTATCAAAAGAAACCGTATATACTGCGACATTAGCTACAATAGATTACATGAAGGATAAGGCCTTAGGGGATAAAGTATATGTTGTGGGAGAGTCAGGTCTAAAAGATGGCATTAAAGATGCTGGTTTCAAGTTAGATGAAGAAAAACCTGACTATGTTGTTGTAGGATTAGACTCTGAAATTACTTATGAAAAATTAATTGTAGCAACATTGGCTATTCAGAATGGAGCTCATTTTATTGGAACTAATCCAGATAAAAATATCCCTACTCATAGAGGCTTATTACCAGGCGCAGGTAGCTTAATTGCTCTACTAGAAACTTCGACTCAATCAAAAGCAGTTATTATTGGCAAACCTGAAGGCATCATTATGGATAAAGCGTTAGATAAACTTAATCTAACTAAAAAAGATGTTGTGATGGTAGGCGATAACTATGAAACTGATATTAAAGCAGGGATTAATAATGGCATTGATACATTACTTGTTTTAACAGGATTCACTAAAAAAGAAGATGTAGCTGAATTACCTGTTGCTCCAACGTATGTTGTCGATTCTTTAGATGATTGGTCATTTTAGTCATGATACGCTTAAAAGGGTACGGAGAAGTATTATTACTTATTTTATTTTTTCTTACATTAGCGATTACCTTAACGATAAATGCTAAGTGGTTATATTTAGTTGATATTAAAATGCTAGATATTCTTGATTATGTTGATTTATCAAAACATGAATTAGTCAAAAATTACGATCAATTAATGAGATATTTAAACTTTTTTTGGGTTAATCCTTTAAAGATGACTGATTTTCCAGTTTCAGAAAGTGGTGCACTTCATTTTTTTGAAGTCAAACGTTTATTTCAAATTAACTATCTCGTTTTTGGGTTGACTATAGTACCAAGTTTTATTTTATTAAAAAATAAAATAAAACATTCAACTTTATGGTTATTAGTTCGACCATTTTCATATTTATTAGTAGCTCTAGTAGCGTTAATCATTTTTATGGCATTAGCTTTTGATACTTTTTTTGTTAAATTTCATGAGATATTTTTTAATAATGATGCATGGGTATTCAATCCAATGACTGACCCGGTTATCTTAGTTTTACCACAAGATTATTTTATGCATTGTTTCATTTTGTTTTTTATCCTTTTTGTTTTATTTATTAGTTTACTTATTTACTTTGGTAAAAGACAATTGAAGACAACAAAAAAAAGAGAGAATCCTTAAAGGGTTCTCTCTTTTAGTTTGGTTTAGAGTGAGCTAATCGGCTTGCAGCAGCTGCAGCGATAGCTCCAACGATGTCATCTAAAAATGTATGAACTTTTCCTTCTTCATGGGAATTTAGTTTAGCTAAAATTCCAGGTTTTACTTTATCAATGTAGCCATAGTTTGTAAAACCAATAGAGCCATAAACATTAACAATCGATAAAGCCATAATTTCATCAATTCCGTATAGACTCTCATCTGTTTCAAGAATTTCTTGAAGAGGTTGAAGAAGTTTTCCTTCTTCAGCTAAAATATCTAATTGAATTCCTGTAACAATAGCATTTTGAACTTCTCTTTTTTCTAAAACAGCTTCGATATTTTCACGGCATGTATCTAGAGTTAAATCTTCTACATAACTACTTTGTAGAAAATAGACTAAATCAGCCATATCATCAAGTGTTATTCCTCGTTGATTTAATAAGTTCTTAGCACTTTCTCTAAGTGTTTCTTTTTTTACTATCATATTTTCACCTTCTTAATGTTAATAATTATACAAAATTTAATCGGTTAGTACAAGTTGTGTTCATTTATTCGTAAAGGCTAGTGCTATGCATTGGTTGAAGTCTCTCATTAGGGTTGATAAAGTGGATAGCATTATTCACTGCCGTAGGAGCTTCACCAAATCCAGTTGCAATTAATTTAACTTTGCCTTCATAGGTACTAATATCTCCAACAGCAAAAACACCAGGAATTGAAGTCTCGGTATTAGATTTAGCCAAAATAGAAGATCCTTTAAAGTCAAGAGGCCATTTTTTGATGGGACCTAAAGATGATGAAAAACCATAATTAACAATTAAATTATCAGTAGGGATAATTTCTTCAATATCCTCCTTTGGATTTCGAATAGTTAGTGATTTTAATTGATTATTCTCTTGATTCAGAGCGTCTAAAACAAATGGTGTTTTTACTATGACAGAAGAAGCCATTAGTTTTTCAACACTATGTTCATGAGCTCTAAATTGTGGTCTACGGTGGATAAGAGTCACAGAAGAAGCGATATCTTCTAACATCAATGCCCAGTCTACCGCGGAATCTCCTCCTCCTAAAAGGGTAACATCTTTATTTGAAAAAAGATTCATATCTTTTATGTAATAATGTAGTTGTTTATTTTCAAGTTCCTCATGCCCCTCTAAATTCAGTCGTCGAGGTTGGAAAGAGCCATTCCCAGCTGCAATAATAATTGATTTGGAATAATGAGTTTCTTTATTTGTGGTTAAAACAAAATAGTCTTCTTTCTTTTCAAATGATAAAACTTCTTCTTCTAAACAAACAGAATGTTTGAAAGGTTCAATCTGCTTGATTAAAGAATCAACTAAATCTTGAGCTTTAACAGATGGAAAACCTGCTACATCATAGATGAGTTTTTCAGGATAGAGTAGTGCTAATTGTCCGCCTAAATCTGGTAAAACATCAATTATCTTCGTTTTAGCATTTCTCATGCCTGCATAAAAACCAGCAAATAATCCAGCTGGTCCTCCACCAATGATGGTAATATCATATATATTTTGGTTCATTAAATCAGCTCCCTTAGCTTATCAATATCACTTGTCAGTATAAATGACTTACTTTAAAATAGATACTTTTTTGATTATTAAATTTTTTTAATTGACGTATGACACGATGTCATTTACAATGACACCATGTCATAAAGTAGGAGAGAGTTTATGCCAACAGCTACATTTTTTAGATTAGAGGAAGAGAAGCAAGAAAAAATTATAAGAGCAGCCAAAAAAGAATTTTCTGAAGTTCCAATTCATGAAGCTTCTATTGCGAATATCATTAAAAATGCTGAAATTCCAAGAGGGAGCTTTTACCAGTATTTTACTGGTAAAGAGGATTTATTTTATTACCTGTTTGATTTTGTAAGAAAAAATCCAGAGGAACACTTTTTGAATTGTTTAAAGGAAGAAGAAGGTGATATTTTTAAAACATTTCATCGTTTCTTCCCATTGTTTGCTAAGGAAGTTTTTGAAGGAGAAGATTCTTTATTTTTAAGAAATATTTTCTTACATATGAATCATAAAAGTTCAGTTAAATTTATGTCAAATGAGATGAACGAGGAAGAAAAGGAAGCTCACTTAACTCATATGAGAAATCATCGAAAAGATTCTATTATTACGTTCAAAAAGATCATGTCAACTATTGATAAAGAAAAATTGAAAATCGAAACGGAAAAAGAAATTAGTATTCTTTTTCGACAACTTTGGTTCATGGTTTTAAATACAATCAATGAAGGTTACCGAATGAAATGTAGTAAGGAGGATTTTATTTTAGATGATTTAGTCAGTGAGTTTAATATGAAGATAAACTGGTTAGAACATGGTGTTTCAAAGCAGTAAGGATGGAGTGAAAATATGTTAAAAATGATTAAACGACTGTCACCTTTAGCTGTTATAGGGGCAGTTTTATTTATGGTTATTCAAATTGTTAGTGATCTTTTTTTACCAACATTAACCTCAAATATTATTGATAAAGGAGTCACACAAGGGGACACTAATTATATTATTCGCATTGGGATGATAATGGTCGGTGTTTCCTTAATAGGAATTACTGCATCTGTCTTTAATACGTTGATTGCTACAAGAGAAGCTCAAAAATTAGGAAGAAAGGTTCGTTCAGAAATATATTCTAAAGTTGAGTATTCTTCCAATTCCGAATTTGAAAAAATTGGAACGGCTTCTTTGATTACAAGAACAACAAATGATGTTAATCAAGTTCAGATGGTGACGCAAATGTTTTTAAGATTAATGATTAATGCTCCTATCACACTAATTGGAGCTAGTATACTTGCTTACACAAGAGATCCTAACTTAACAAAAATATTTATTTATATTATTCCAGCATTATTAGTAGTAGTTGGAACAATTATGTATTTTGCGACACCTCTATTTAAAAGTTTACAAGAAAAAACAGATAAATTAAATCTTGTTTTTCGTGAAGGGTTGACAGGTGTTCGAGTTATTAGAGCATTTAATCAAACTGGTTTTGAAGAAAAACGGTTTGACACGGCCAATAGAGATTACACTCAAACTGCCATTAAAGTAAATCTGTTAATGAGTTTTTTACTACCGACAATTACGTTTATCATTAGTATTACCAATGTTTCAATTGTTTGGTTTGGAGGACATAACATAGCAGAAGGAACTCTTGAAGTTGGGAATATGATGGCTTTTATGACATATGCTATGCAAATTTTGATGAGTTTTATTATGATGACAATGATTTTTATTTTTGTTCCAAGAGCACAAGCTTCAGCAGTTAGAATTAATGAAGTATTAGATATGGAAAATAGTATTAAAGATGTAAAAGAAACTGAAAACTTCAAAGAAGAAAAATCATTAGCGTTTGAAGATGTCTCATTTAGGTATATGGGGGCTGAAAAATCAGCTATATCTGAAGTTGATTTTCAGGCTAAGTCAGGAGAAACCATTGCAATTATTGGTGGAACGGGCTCAGGAAAATCAACTCTAATTAATATGATTCCAAGGTTTTACGATGTGGAGGCTGGAAAAATTTTAGTGAACGGAATAGATATAAAGAAAGTTAATCAGGTTTCATTAAGAGATCATATCGGTTTTGTTCCACAAAAAGCTTTATTGTTTACTGGAACTATTAGATCGAATATGCAATATGGCAATGAATCAGTGACTGATGAGGAGATTTGGAAAGCATTAGAGATTTCTCAAGCTAAAGAATTTGTTGAAAAACTACCTGATGGCTTAGAGACAAAGGTAGAACAAGGTGGTTCTAACTTTTCTGGTGGTCAACGTCAGAGATTAAGTATTGCTAGGGCATTAGCCAAACAAGCTGATATTTACATTTTTGATGATTCTTTTTCAGCCTTAGATTTTAAAACAGATGCAGCGTTAAGAAGAGCATTAAAGGAATCTATTACAGAAGCTATTATTATTATTGTGGCCCAAAGAATTAGTACGGTTGTTGATGCTGATACAATTTTAGTTTTAGATGATGGAGTTATGGTAGGAAATGGAACTCATAACGAACTCAAGAAAACGAATCAAACGTATCAAGAAATTATTCAGTCACAATTAAGAGAGGAGGAAATCGCATGAGTGGACCAATGAATCGTGGAGGACATAGTACAAAAGGCAAGGTAGATAAACCTAAAAACTTTTTGAAGACAACTAAACGGTTAATGCGTTATATATCGAAAAAAGTTTACTTGATTATTTTGGTTTTTATCTTAGCGATTATCTCAACTGTTTTTCAAATTAGAACACCTAAAATATTAGGTGAGGCAACAACTGAAATTTTTAAAGGATTGATGGTTGCTAAGGAACAGGTTTTAGCTGGAAGTAAAGTAGACAAAATTCCAATTAATTTTGATAAAATTTGGAGCATTATTTTAGTTGTTTTAGGGATGTATTTGGCATCTGCTTTGTTTAGTTTAATTCAGCAGTTTATAATGACACGAATTTCTCAAAATACTGTTTATCAACTAAGAAAAGAGTTAAAAGAAAAAATGAGTCGAGTGCCTATTTCGTATTATGATACTCATACAAATGGAGATATCATGTCTAGAGCTATTAATGATATGGATAATATTTCGAGTACTCTTCAACAAAGTTTGACACAATTGGTTACCAGTATAGTGATGTTTTTTGGGGTTTTAATCATGATGTTAAGTATTAGTTGGAAATTGACATTAGTGGCATTTATTACTGTTCCACTTAGTCTAGTAGTGACAATGATTATAGCGCCAAAATCACAACGTTTTTTTGCGAATCAACAAAAAACATTAGGTCTTTTAAACAATCAGATTGAAGAAACTTACGGGGCTCATACAATTGTTAAAAGTTTTAATCATGAAGATGAGAACATCAGAATGTTTGAAGAACAAAATGAAAAATTATATCAATCTGGCTGGAAAGCGCAATTTATTTCAGCAATGATTATGCCAATGATGAATTTTATTAAAAATATCAGTTATGTATTTGTTGCTGTAATTGGAGGAATTCAAGTAGCGAATGGTCAAATTACAATTGGTAATGTACAAGCCTTTATGCAGTATACAAATCAATTTGCACAACCATTAGGGCAAATGGCTAATTTGATAAATACAATACAAGCGACAATTGCTTCTGCAGAAAGAGTGTTTGAAGTAATTGATGAAAATGAAATGACGGATGAACAGGTCATAGTTTCAGCAGATATTTCCTCTGATTCAGAAGTTTCTTTTCAAGGTGTTCAATTTGGCTATTCACCAGACTCAATTTTGATGAATAATTTTAATTTAGAAGTTGAGAAAGGTCAAAAAGTTGCAATTGTTGGACCGACGGGAGCAGGAAAGACAACGTTAATCAATTTATTAGAACGTTTCTATGATGTAACTGGTGGGCATATTCTTTACCGAAATAAAGACATTAGAAACTTAGAAAGAGAAGAGCTTCGAGCTGATTTTTCAATGGTTCTTCAAGAAACTTGGCTTTTTACTGGAACCATTTTTGATAACATTAAATATGGAAGTGAAAAAGCAACAGAAGAAGATGTTTACAAAGCAGCAAGAGCCGCTCATGCGGATGAATTTATTAGGCGACTACCTAAAGGATATGAAACTATTTTAAATGAAGAAGCATCTAATATTTCACAAGGTCAACGACAATTAGTAACGATTGCTAGAGCCTTTTTAGCTAATCCACAAGTCTTGATTTTAGATGAAGCGACTTCAAGTGTAGATACAAGAACGGAAGTTTTAATCCAACAAGCAATGGATGAATTACTAAAAAATAGAACAAGTTTTGTTGTAGCACATCGTTTATCAACTATAAGAGATGCAGATAATATTATCGTGATGGACCAAGGATCAATTATTGAGACAGGTAATCACAATGACTTAATGAAACAAAATGGTTTTTATGCAGATTTATATAATAGTCAATTCAGTGGTGAAATTGCTATTTAGTCTTGATTTATGAGAAATTCTCTTTTTATTTTATAATTCTAGCTATATCATTAGTAAGTTTTTGTAGAAAGATGTTACAATATAGAACGAACGATTTATTAATGAAAAAGATCGGATAATATATTAGGAGGAATTAACTGTATGGGAAGCTTTTCGTTAGACCCAAAAACTAAACTGGCATCTGTCGCGCTGAAAGTAAGAGATTTTGATAGAATGGTGGAATTTTATCGACACGTTGTAGGGTTGAATTTAATCAACGAAGAAAACGACATGGCTATTATGGGGATTGGAAGCAAGCGAAAAAAATTGGTTGGTTTGATTGCAACACCGGAAGGAATAGAGGATTCAAATACGCGTACAGGATTGTACCATATGACATTTGTCCTTCCAACAAGAGAAAATTTAGCATTATTTTTAAAACATCTTATTATACTTAATTATCCGATTGAGGGAAAAAGTGATCATGGTTATTCAGAGTCAGTTTACATCAATGATCCAGAAGGAAACAGATTGGAATTTAGTTGGGATAAACCAAAGGAAGAATGGCCACTTCTTGAAGGAAAAATAAATGGTGTTACTAAAGATTTAGATATTCAAAAAATGTTGTGTCGTGTAAAAGGAACTTATTCAACGATTCCAGAGGATACAAAAGTAGGGCACGTACATTTATCTGTCCTTGATTTAAATGAAAGCTTTAAGTTTTATGTGGATGGATTAGGATTTTCGATAAAGGATGATGACTTTGCGAAAACTCATTTCTTAACAGTTAATGATTATCATCATCAAATTGCTTTAAATGAATGGACACCAGCTTCTCAAAAATCGTTTGCTAGAGAAACTGATTTGGGAGTTGACCATATTACATTTGATGTAGCAGCATTTGAAGCTTTATTAGAGTTAAAAGAACAATTAGAATCGTTGGAGATTGAATTTTACTTTAATAAAGGGAAAAAAATTATTGGTGTTAATGATCCAAATGGAATCCAGCTTTGGTTTATGGTTTTAAAAAAATAATGAAATGAAAAAAGTAGAGGTAATTGTGTTCAAATTAAAGCACATTGCTTCTATTTTTTTCAATATTATAAGAATATGTTAGAATAAAAATGTGATAAATAATAGGAGATATAGAAGATGTTTGAACAGACGATTTGTTATATGGAACAATTAGTTAACCAAAAAAAAATACCTGGAATCTCTTATGCTTTCTTAACATCTAAAGAAATTGTAAAAGGAAAAATTGGTGTGAAACAGCAGATACCTAAAGTAGAAGAGATAGATGAATCAACTCTTTATGATATGGCATCTTTGACTAAAATGATTTGTACAAATACTATTATGTTAAAACTGATTGAATCAAATAAACTTTCCATTGATCAACCACTTAATTATTACTTACCTGAATTTAAAGATAAACAAGTAACGATAAGACATTTGTTAACTCATACATCAGGAATTAATCCTTATATTAAAAATCGAAATGACTTGAATAAAAAAGACCTAAAACAAGCTATCTTAAAATTACACTCAGATGAAACTAGAGGAAGTAGTGTGAAGTATACAGATACGGGAACGATTTTATTAGGATTTTTAATTGAAAAGATATATGAAAAAAATCTTCATGACGTATTTCAAAAGGAAGTTTTAACGCCTTTAAAAATGACAGATAGTTTTTTTACTGGCTTTGACAAAGAAAGAGCAGCACCAACAGAATTGACTACTACAAGAGGTCTTATCAAAGGAGAGGTACATGATCCGAAAGCTTTTGTTTTAAAAGAACACTGTGGGAGTGCGGGGTTATTTAGTACATTGGATGATACGATTAAGTTTACTCAAATGATGTTAAACAAAGGAAAAGTAGCTCATGATGTTTTTTTAAATGAAAAAACCATTTTAAGTTTAGAGCAAGACTACACGAATGGAAATTCAAAAGCTAGATCACTTGGTTGGGATCTTATTGAAACAAATCAAAATAATTTACTATATCATACCGGTTATACAGGCACATTTATTATGATTGATTTAAAAAAACAAGAAGCATTTATTTTTTTATCAAATCGAGTTCATCCAACCGATAATAGAGAAGAATATATTGAATTAAGAAATCATTTAATTGAAATCTACTTGAATGAAACGACGAAGCGATAAAAGAATGTTATAATGATACAAACAACAAATAGGGGTGGATTTTTTTATGTTAGAACCATTATTTTTACAGCCAGTATTTCAAGAAAAAATTTGGGGTGGCTCAAAATTAAAAACAGAGTTTGGATATCCATTAGAAAAAGATAACATTGGTGAGTGTTGGGCAATTAGTGCGCATCCTCATGGTGTATGTACTATTGAAAATGGCCCTTATAAAGGTGAAAAATTAGATGAATTATGGAAAAAACATCCTGAACTTTTTGGACATCCTAAAGAAGAAGTTTTTCCATTATTAACTAAAATTTTAGATGCTGCAGATGATTTATCTGTTCAAGTTCATCCAGATGATTTGTATGGCAAAGAACATGAAGGTGAACTAGGCAAAACAGAATGTTGGTATGTAATTAGTGCTGAACCTGGTGCTGAAATAATTTATGGACACCATGCAAAAACCAAAGAAGAATTAGAAAAAATGATAAATAAAGGTGACTGGAAACATTTATTAAGAAGAGTTCCTGTTAAAAAAGGCGATTTCTTCTTTGTTCCAAGCGGTACAATTCATGCTATTGGTAAAGGAATTATGATTTTAGAAACACAACAAAGTAGTGATACTACTTATCGTGTTTATGATTATGATCGAAAAGATGATTCAGGTAATTTGAGAGAATTACACATTAAACAATCACTTGATGTGACAACTGTTCCTCATATTGATCCTATTTTAAATGTGAAGCAAATTAATGAAGGCGAATCTAGTATGACAACTTTTGTTGAATCTGATTATTTTAATGTTTATGACTGGGAAATTTCAGGCATTATTACAACGAAAAGAACAGCTCCTTATACTCTAATTAGTGTATTAGATGGTTTTGGATATATTTATTTGAATGATGACAAAGAAGCGACTGAAATTAAAAAAGGACAGCATTTTATTTTGACATCAGATGTTAAAAAATGTCGTTTAGAAGGACAGTTAAGAATTATTGCTTCAGAACCTGGAACTAAAAACAGATAATAATAAAAAGGCTAATCCAATCATTTTTGATTGGATTAGCCTTTTTTTGTTTAACTAGATTAAATCGAATAATGGTGTGAATGTTTTATCTTGATCAACAGCAACTTCTTTAATAGTCAAGTGACCATTTACTGTATTAACACCATGAGACAGTGCTTCATTTTCTTTAACAGCTTCAATAAAACCTTTATTAGCTAATTCAAGAATATAAGGCAAAGTATTGTTCGTTAATGCTAATGTAGATGTTCTAGAAACAGCACCAGGCATGTTTGGTACGGCATAATGAACTACTCCATGTTTAGTATAAGTAGGGTCATCATGGCTGGTTGTTTTATCAGTGGTTTCAAAAATACCACCTTGATCAATTGCAATATCAACAATAACAGATCCAGGTTTCATCGTTTTTACCATTTCTTCAGTAACAAGCGTTGGTGCTTTTCTACCTGGAATAAGAACAGCACCTACAAGTAAATCGGCCATTCTAACTGATTCTTCAATGTTATATGTATTTGAAACTAGTGTTTCAATTGAATTACCAAAAATATCTTCTAATTGTCTTAAGCGTTGTTGATTAACATCTAAAATTCTGACATTTGCCCCTAAACCAACGGCTATTTTAGCAGCATTGTATCCAGCTACCCCACCACCAATAATAGTGATCTTTCCTTTAGCAACACCTGGAACAGCAGATAAAAGAGTACCTGAACCACCTTTAGTGCTTTGAAGGAAGTAAGAACCAATTTGAGCGGCCATACGTCCAGCAATTTCTGACATAGGTGTAAGAAGTGGAAGACTTCCATCTTTTAAGCGAACTGATTCATAGGCGATAGATGCCACTTTTTTTTCTAATAAAGCATTTGTAAGATTAACAGCAGGAGCTAGGTGTAAGTACGTGAATAGTATTAAATCCTCTTTGAAGAATTGATACTCAGATTCTAAAGGTTCTTTCACTTTTAGAACCATATCCACATCCCAAGCTTCTTTGGCGCTTTGAACGATAGTAGCACCATTTTCTAAATATTCTTCATCGGGATAACCTGAGCCAAAACCAGCGTTTGTTTCAACGATGACTTGGTGTTTGTTATCGATTAAACTTTTAACGAATGGTGGAGTAAGCGCCACACGATTTTCATTGTTTTTTATTTCTTTTGGTATTCCTATTTTCATTGAGCATCCTCCTATTCATTTATAATGAGATATTTCTCATTAATCTCATTATACACTTAAATAACATGATGTTCTAATTTTTTTTGGAAAATGATCAAAATCAACCAAAAAAAAGGCACACAAAGCTATTTTTTGTGTGCCAACTTTTTTATTAATTTAAATCAGATAAATCAAATTGTTTATTGTATTTTTTTTCTGTAATCATGTTGATGATTCTTAAGGCCAAATTTTTATTTTTAGAAAGTAATGGGCCATGGAAATAAGAGCCAATGACATTTTTGTATAGAACACCTTCACCTTTGTCTTTGCCATTATTACCAAATCCGTTTTTTACAATACCTAAAGGTTTTTCATTTTCACCTAAAAAGGTGATACCATTGTGATTTTCAAACCCATAATAGGTTTCGCCAAACTCTTCATTGACAATTTCAACATCTCCGATAAAACGATTATTATCTTGGCTTAAGGTATAATGAGGAAGAGCATGAATACCTTGGATTTTTTCGCCATTTGCTCCAATATAATATTCACCAAGAAGTTGAAAACCGCCACAAATCGCTAACATAACACCGTCTGATTCAATATAGTCAGTTAATTGTTGTTTCTTTGTTTGAATGTCTTTTGAAACGATAACTTGTTCATAATCTTGTCCACCACCAATAAAGATAAGGTCATAATTATCAGCCTCTAATTCTTCGTGGATACTAACGATTTCAGTTATAAAGTTAATACCCAATTGTTTAGCGTAATATTCTAAGATTAATAAATTTCCGTTATCACCATACGTATTTAATAAATTTCCATAAAGATGGCAAACTTTTAAGTTGTAAGTTGTCATGATTAATTTGCCTCCTTAATAAAACCTTGTTGCGTTAATTCTTTTCTTAAATTTAAAACGGCTGTGTAAGTTGCTAAAATGTAAACATGCTCAGTTGGAGCAGATTTGATTTCTTCGATTACTTGTTTCAGCTCATTTACTTCAGTTAAAATATCCTCATTAATTCCAGCTACTTTTAAACGTAAAGTCATATCATCTTTACGTTCACCGCCGGAAATAACTTTTGGAATATCCATCTCAGCTAATTCTTCTAATTGACTGTCCCAAATCCAGCTAACGTCGATTCCATCTGCGTAATTAGCGTTTAAAAGGGCAACTAAAGAAAAGTTAAATGGAGACATCTTCATTGTATCGATAACCTGGTTTAAACCAACTGGGTTTTTAACGAGCATTAAAGTACATTTCTTTCCGTTAATATCAATGATTTCTTGACGACCAAACACTTTTTCGTCATAAGCTAAACCTTTTCTGATTTTTTCAGGAGAGATGTTGTAATACTCAGCAACTGATGTAGCAGCAAGAGCGTTATAAACGTTATAAAGTCCTCCAACTTCAATAGAATAGTCATCTTCATCGATTTTAAATTTAGCAGAAGTGTTAGTTGTTTCTTTAATTTCAGTTAACTGATAATCTAAATCTGGTCTTTTAAAATTACAATGAGGACAATAATACTTTCCTAAATTGCTATAAGTAATCATTTTGTATTTCAATATATGATGACAATGAGGGCATAAAACACCATCAGTGTTGTAATGGGCAGATATTTCCTCATCTAGCTGATGATTGAAACCATAATATTTTCTAGGATTAACTGTTTCAACAGAATTAAAGATAGGGAGATCACCGTTCATTAAAATAGTTGCTTGAGGTGCTTTTTTTGCACCGTCCACAATTAATTTATAAGTCGTATATATTTCACCATAACGGTCCATTTGGTCTCTAAAAATATTAGTAAAGACAAATAATTCTGGTGTTAAAAACTCGGTTACTTTACTTAGACTTGCTTCATCAATTTCTAAAACAGCAAAGTTTTTTCCATTTTTATTCTTTTTACCAGAAAGAAAAGTAGAAACAATTCCTTGAAGCATGTTAGCTCCTGTTGTATTAGTTAATACTTCTCCAAACTCTTGTTTTAAAACATTAACAGTTAGAGCAGTGGTTAGTGTTTTTCCATTAGTTCCTGTTATGACAATAATATGGTAGTCCTTTGCGAGTTGATCTAAGACATTCGGATCAATTGCTAGGGCAATTTTTCCTGGCAAACTACTGCCACCTTTAAAAAATGTTTGTAAAAACCAACGGCTCGTTTTTCCAACAGTTGTTGCAAAACTACTGCGTAAACTCATGCTATTTCCTCCTTGTAAAAACATCGACTCATTTATAATACCATATTATATTTAATTTGATTCAAAAAAGTAAAGCGAGTTGTTTAAATCTAAATAGATATTTAAACAAATAGTTACTAACTTCCAATAAGAACAAATGATTGACGTATTTTCTTCCTTTAGATATACTTAAAACCGTTACAAATAAAGTGGTTAAAAGATCCTTTAAATCAATTAATCATTAAATAAGGAGAGATTTGATGGACAAAAAATGGCTTTTCGGATTGACAGCTGTCGTTGGGGTAACATTAACAGCTTGTGGGTCTAATAAGACAGAAGCACCAAAGGAAAAAAAAGATAAGGACACGTTTACTTATGCGATTAATGGGGATCCAACATCCCTTAATCCGATTAATGTAAGCGACAGATGGGGGTTAACAACAACCAACATGATTTATTCACCTCTTGTTCGAATTGAGGGGGATGGCACACAGAAAATGGAATTAGCAAAAGAAGTAACACCTGCTGATGACGGAAAATCTGTGACTGTTAAGTTAAAAGATAACATAACATGGTCAGATGGAGAAAAGTTAACTGCTGATGATGTGGTCTTTACTTACGAACAAAAAGTTAAAAAAGAAAATGGTAATGCTGATAGTTTATGGATTGGTGATAAACCAGTAGAAGTTGAAAAAGTAGATGAAACAACGGTTAAATTCAACTTACCATCAGTTAGTGCTGCAGCTCTAAATAATATTGCAACAGAAACTTATATTATTCCAGAGCATGTTTTTAAAGATGAAAAAGATTTTTCAGCGAATGAATTAAAAGCAAAAGCAGTCGGTACAGGACCATATAAATTAAAAGAATATAAACGTGGTGAATATTTACAGTTTGAAGCAAATGACACCTATTACGGTGGAAAACCTAATATTGATAAAGTTACTTTACGTATTATTGCTAATGCTGATACAACAAAAGTAGCTCTTCAAAAAGGTGAAGTAGATGCTTCTTACATTTTACCTAATAATATAGAAGATATTAAAAAAGCAGATATTACAACTTACGAATACTCTGAAAATAGAGTAGGTTATATGGGTGTTAATAATAACTCTGAAAAATTAAAAGATCAAAAAGTACGCCAAGCTGTTTTTTATGCTTTAAATAAAGATGAATTGAATAAAGCTGGCTATTTATCAGATAAATACTACGAAAATGTTTATTCAATTTTACCTCCGAATAATCCATTTTCAACTGATAAAGTAGAAAAATATGACACAGACGTTGAAAAATCAAAATCATTATTAAAAGAAGCTGGCGCAGATAAATTGAAATTAAATATTGCCTTTTCTTCTGATGATCCAGTGCAAACTGTTCAAGCGACTCTAATGCAACAACAATTGCAAAAAGCAGGTATCACACTTGAATTAGCTGGTGGAGATGGAACAGCAATTTTTGCTGAAATGCAAAAACCAGAAACAACCAAGTATGATTTGTTTATGGGTGGATATATCATGGGAAATGACCCTGATTTATATTCTTCATTATTTAAATCAGCAGGCTCTTCTAATTACTTCCACTACCAAAGTGAAGCAACAGACAAATTATTTAATGACGGTGCTGTTGAGTTAGATGAAGCTAAACGTAAAGATATTTATGCTGATCTTCAAAAACAAATTTCAGAAGATGCTGTCTTTTATCCAATTGTTGATAGTAAGAAAGTACTTGCTGCTAATAAACACGTAGAAAATGTAGACAAAGCAGGGTTAATTCCAATCTATACATTTGAAGATTTATCTAAATTATCGATCAAATAACTGGAAAAACTTCGCGATCAAATTAAATTTTGCGCGAAGTTTTTTTGTAAATGATGAAAAATAGATAAAACAAAGGATGGATAGAGATGCTTAAATATATTATTAAAAGAGTTTTACAAGTTATTCCACTACTTTTAATCGTCTCATTTATTGTCTTTTCGTTAATACAAATTGCACCTTATGATGCGATTGACTCGATTACGACACCTAATATGTCAAAAGAAGCTGTGGAAATATTAAGACAAAAACATGGACTAGATCAACCATTTTTAGTTCAGTACATGATGTGGTTAAAACAAATACTATCAGGAGATTTTGGCAATTCTTTAGTTAACCAACAAAGCATAGGCCAAGAATTATTGATACGTATACCTAATACAATAAAATTAGTTCTACCAGCCTATGTGACAGCTTTAGTAATTGCTATTATTTTAGGTTTAGTCGCTGGTGCTAATAAAGGTAAATTTGTTGATAAATTAATTGATAGTATCTGTTCAATTGGTATTTCGATGCCAACATTCTGGTTTGCTATGTTATTAATTTACTTCTTAGGCTATAAACTAGATTTATTACCGATTATAGGAATGCATACAGTTGGAAAAGAGGATTCATTTGTAGATTTCTTACAACACTTTATTATGCCTTACCTTGTTTTAACCGTTGCTTTTTTCCCAGATTTAACAAGATATGTTCGTTCGTCAACTTTTCTTCAATTATCCGAAGATTATGTGATGGTGCAACAGTCTTTTGGGGCAACTAAAAGAGAAATATTCTTTAAACACGTAAGTAAAAATGTGTTACTACCAATTGTTACTCAAATTGGTCTTGCTCTACCAATGTTAGTAACAGGAGCTATTATCACTGAGAGTGTCTTTGGATGGCCAGGAATTGGACCTTATTTAATGACTGCAACAAAAGCCTTAGATTTTCCAGTTATTATGGCAGTGATGCTTTTATCTGCTACTCTAGTGATTCTAGGTAACTTGTTATCAGATATCCTTTATACAGTTGTTGATCCTCGAATTAGTCAGGGGGATAACTAATGAATGAAAAAAAATGGCTTCACTTATTAAAAACAAATAAACAATATTGGTTTCCTATTATCTTTTTAAGTGTACTTTCATTACTAGCTTTATTAGCACCTATTTTACCAATTGATCCAAATAGTACGGATGTCACACAGATGTCTTCACCACCAAGTATGTCTCATATTTTTGGAACAGATGAAGTTGGTAGAGATTATTTTATACGTGTCATTTATGGAGGTAGAATTTCTCTTTTAGTAGGTATCTTAGCGATGCTTGCATCTACTCTAATTGGGACAATTGTGGGAATTGTTTCTGGTTACTTTGGTGGATGGATCGATAGCTTATTTATGAGATTGGTTGATATTTTATCTTCTATTCCTTGGCTTGTTTTAGTTATTGTATTAAGTGTTCTTTTAAAACCAGGCCTAGTAACGATTATTTTAGTTATTGGTTGTTTTTCTTGGATGAATATAGCAAGGCTTATTCGAGCTGAAACATTATCAGTAAGACAAAGAGAATATGTTGTTTATGCTAAATTTATCGGTGAAAAACATGAAAAGATTATTATGAAACACATTTTCCCAGCAGTTTTACCAACTTTAATAGTAGCAGCAACAGGAAGTATCTCTTCTGCTATTATGACAGAATCTGCTTTAAGTTTTCTGGGAGTAGGGATTCAACCTCCAACAGCATCATGGGGAAGTTTGCTTCAAAATGCGCAAGCAAGTCTTCAAAATGCTCCTTACATGGCTATTTTACCAGGGCTATTTATCATTATTACGGTCTATTCTTTCAATGGTTTAGGAAACTATTTAAGAGAATTAACCAGTGTGGAGGGATAGAAAATGGTAGATAATATTTTAGAAATTAATAATTTAACTGTTTCAATGAAACAAAAAAATAAACCTAACACACCAATTATCAGAAATATTGATTTGAAAATTCCAAAAGGTGAGATTGTCGGTATTGTTGGTGAATCTGGTAGTGGAAAAAGTATGACAATGAAGAGTGTAATGAATATCTTACCACCTAACGCTGAAGTTGATTACACGTCATTTATGTTTGATGGCAATAAAAAAGATGGCAAAGAAAGAATTTCTGCAGCCATGATTTTTCAAGATCCAATGACATCTCTTAATCCACTCAGAACAATTGGCTATCATTTGATTGAGGTTGTTCAACGCTTTCAAAAAAAATCAAAACAAGAAGCTCAAAAACTAGCAATAGATGAACTAGAAAAAGTCGGTATTACTTTACCAGAAAAAAGAATGAAACAATATCCCCATGAGCTTTCGGGAGGTATGAGACAAAGAGTAATGATCGCAATGGCATTATTAGCTAAACCGCAATTATTAATTGCTGATGAGCCAACTACAGCTCTTGATGTAACGATACAAGCTCAAATTTTAGATTTGATTCGTGAACTTCAGAAAGAAGAAGAGCTATCTGTTATTTTGGTTACCCATGATTTTGGGATTGTCGCTGGTATGTGTCAAAGTATTCGTGTTATGTATGATGGTAAGATTGTAGAAGAAGGATTGATTGATGAAGTGTTTTATCATCCTGCTCATCCTTATACAAAGGAATTACTTAAAGCCATTCCTACTGGTGACAAGAAAAAAGAATTGTATTCTCTGACGGGATATAACGAAACAAGTGAAGAAAGAGAAAAAGCAGAAATGGTTTCTCTAACTGAAACTCATCGTCTGTTGAAACAAAGAGGTGAGAAAAATGACTAGAGAATTAGTAAAAGTAGAAAATATTAAACGTTATTTTCCTGTTAAAAATAATTTTGGTCAAGTAAAGACTGTGGTTAAGGCAATTGATAATGTCTCTTTAACAATTAATGAAGGAGAAACATTAGGGTTAGTTGGTGAATCCGGTAGTGGTAAAACAACGCTTGGGCGTAGTATTTTACAACTTGAAACAATTGATGAGGGAAATATTATTTTTGATGGTCAATCTTTTTCAGATGTATCAAAAGATGAAAAAAGAAAAATGCTTCAAAGAATGCAAATTATTTTTCAAGATCCTTATTCCTCATTAAATCCGAGAATGACAGCATTAGAGCAAGTATTAGAACCATTATTATTACAATTTGAGAAGAAAGAAGCGCTTTTAAAAGCTGAGGCAATCCTAAAAAAAGTTGGATTCACAGAAGAAATGTTTCAAAAATATCCTAAAGAATTTAGTGGTGGTCAAAGACAAAGAATAGGAATTGCAAGAGCAGTTGTTGTTAATCCTTCTTTTATTCTATGTGATGAACCTATTTCAGCTTTAGATGTTTCCATTCAGGCTCAGGTAATTAATTTATTAATTGAGTTACAAAAAGAATTAAAACTTACTTATTTATTTATTTCTCATGATCTATCAATGGTTCGTTATATTTCTGACCGAATTGCTGTTATGTATTTAGGTAGAATTGTTGAGATGGGACCATCAGAAACTATTTTTGAAAATCCTCAACATGAATACACCAAAAGATTGCTCCAAGCAATTCCAATTGCAGATCCTAAACTTGCTAGAAAAGCTCAAGCAGAAAAGGAAGTTAACTTAATTAAAGAAATTGATACATCAAATCAAACAGAATGGGTTGAAGTTACTGCTGGTCATTTTGTTTTAAAGGAGAAAGTGTGATGACAATGGATAAAATTAAATTAGTACAAGGGACTAAGGGAATGGAGTTACCTTTAGATACAGGAAACTGGGTAATGCTTCGTGAGGAGGGGTATTCTCCAGTGCAAAGTCTAGTTGCAGCAGTTGGCGCGTGTGGTGCTTATGTATTCCAAAGTATTTTAGATAGTTCTCGCATTGATTATACTTTTAAAGATGTTGAAATTAATTATGAAAGAGACGAGGCTATTAAAAGTGAGCCTGTTAAGTCGATTGAAATTAATTTTTACTTATCAGTTTTAGAAAAAGATCAAGGAAGAGCTGAACGTGGGTTAAAACTAATTGGTAAACATTGCCCCGTAATGCAGTCACTAGATCCTAAAATAGAAGTAATAGAAAAAGTTCATTTTATTTAAACAAAAAAGCATGAAGGAAAATTTTCCTCATGCTTTTTAATTTAACCAATAATAATTTTTTCACTTGGAAATAAGTAGCCGTGATCTTGTCGTTCTTTTGGAACAAAGACCATTAATGTATAAAGCATACCAATTCGACCGATAAACATTAAAATAGCAATAATAACTTTTCCAATTGCTGTTAAATCATCAGTGATGCCTAAAGATAGACCGGTAGTCCCAAAAGCTGATGCAACTTCAAGAATGATTGCAATCATGGGTTGATCCTCTGTAATGGATAGAAGTAAAACGGCTAAGAAGCACATGGCAATAGATAAGTTAAAAACAACAACAGCTTTTTTTATGTCTCTATCTTGGATTCTACGGCTGAAAATAGTAACATTTTCTTCCCCTTTAACAAAAGAAAGCATATAAAGACCTAGAATAGCGATGGTAGTTGTTCGAACCCCACCACCAACTGAGCTTGGGCTACAACCAATGAACATAAGCATTGAAAAGAGAAGTAGCGTAGGTGTTTGAAAAGAGCTTAAGTCATGCATTTGAAGACCAGCATTTCTTGTTGTTGTTGAGTAAAACATGGAAGTCATCCATTTTTGACTTTCAGGCATACTCGAGAATAAATGGTTTCTTTCTAAAAGATAAATTGAAAGTGTCCCAAAAACAAATAGAATTAAATAAATACTAATAGCTAATTTACTAAATAATGAAAAGCGAAAGGGTAAATCATTTTTTCCTCTTCGGTAAAGTAGCCATTCTTTGATTTCCATAATAACTGGAAAACCAATTCCTCCTATCATAATTAAGATTATTAAAATAGAAATAAATAAGTAATCTGTTGCATAGGGAGTAGCAGAGGAGCCTGTGACATCAAAACCTGAGTTAGTTACAGCAGAAATTGATTGATAGAATCCTTGGAAAGTTGCTTCTCCGATTGTTGGATGATGGCCTGAAAAATAAAATCTTAGAGAAAAAATAATCCCAAAAATAAATTGAATGATTAATAGAGTATAAACCGTATTTTTGATTAATTTAACACTACCGCTTAATCTAGGTTGGTTCATATCTGTCATAATAAGTTGACGTCTTTTGAGTGAGATTCTTTTTCTGGAGAGGATAAAGAAAAAGGTTGAAAACATCATAATTCCTAAACCACCTATTTGAAAAAGAATTTCAAGTAAAATAACGCCTCGTTCATTAAATACCTCGTTGATATTAAAAGTACTCAAACCAGTTACACTAACTGTACTAATAGCCATAAAAAGCATATCAAACATCGAAACAGTCACATTATCTCGGTGAAAAAAAGGAAGGCTCAATAAAACGAAAGATACCAAAGTCATTAGAACATAATAAGAGAATATAATTTGAATGGTTGATAAATGAGTATTAACAAATTTATTACCACTTCTTCTAAGATAAAATAAAGACCATTTCTTTTTAGACATAGTTACCTCCTTTTTTATTCATTGAAATCAGTATATCAAGACTAAAATGAAAAGACAAAAAAATATCAGACTTCTGACGGATGTCGTTAAAATTAGAATAGTTTATAATGATAATTAGAGTAAGAAGGGGTGGTAAAATGCTAGAAAGTATTTTATTAACACAGTTTATTGCGTTAATTATTATGGGATTATTTTTACTTCAAACAAATGGAAAATTAGAAAAACATGAATTTTTAGATGTGATTGGTTGGTTAGGTTTTTTATTCATTTTAAGTTATAGCTTAATTTGTTCAACACTATTTGAAATATCTTCATTTAGTTTATTGATGATGGCAAGTTTAAACGGTATTATGACTGTCTTTTTTATCTTTAGTAAAAAAATTTTAAAAATTAAATAGATGACAACAAAATAGGCCTCTGATTAAAGTGATTACACTTTATCAGAGGTCTATTTTTATTAGGCTAATTTAATTAAAGTATATTTTTTCTTACCTTTTCTAACAATAATAAATTTATCATCAATAGATAGATCAGAAGTAATATCAACAGATGTATCAGTGATTTTATCACCATTGATAGAGATAGCCCCATTTGTTACATCTTCACGAGCTTGACGTTTTGATGGTTCAATTTTTGTATCAACTAACCAATCAACAATGTTTTTAGTTTCTTTACCAATTGTTTCTGTCGGCATATTTTTAAAGCCATCTTCAATTTGGTGAGCTGTTAATTGTTTAACGTCACCAGAGAAAAGTGCGTCTGTAATAGTTAACGCATCTTTTAATGCTTCTTCACTGTGAACGAAGATTGTCATTTCACGTGCTAGTGTTTTTTGAGCTTCTCTTTTATGTGGTTCAGTAGCAACTTTTTCTTCTAACGCTTGAATTTCTTCTTGGGTTAAGAAAGTAAAGAATTTTAAGTATTTGATAACATCACGATCATCTTGGTTTAACCAGAATTGGTAGAATTCGTATGGTGATGTTTTTTCTGGATCTAACCAGATAGCTCCACCGGCTGTTTTACCAAACTTAGTTCCATCAGATTTTAACATTAGTGGAATAGTAAGACCAAATGCTTGTGCTTCAGCGCCTTCTTTTTTACGAATTAAATCAAGTCCAGCTGTAATATTTCCCCATTGATCTGCTCCACCAATTTGTAAACGAACATCATGGTGACGGAAAAGATGTAGGTAATCCATTGATTGTAGTATTTGGTAAGTGAATTCAGTAAATGAAATACCTGTTTCAAGACGACTAGAAACAATATCTTTAGCAAGCATTGTATTAATATTGAAGTTTTTACCGTAATCACGTAAAAAATCAAGTAAAGAAAGATCTTTTGTCCAGTCGTAGTTATTGACCATACTTAATTGTTGTTCATTTTTTTCATCAAAAAATAAATGTTTCATTTGATTAGTTAAGCAATCCACATTGTGTTGTACTTGCTCCATTGTTTGTAGTTGACGTTCACTTGTACGTCCACTAGGGTCTCCAATTGTACCAGTAGCTCCACCGATTACTATGTATGGATGATGTCCGAATGCTTGGAATCTTTTTAGCATCATAAAAGGAATTAAATGTCCAATATGCATACTATCACCTGTAGGATCTACCCCACAGTATAATGAGATTTTATTTTTTTCTACATATTCACGTAAACCTTCTGCATCTGTTTGTTGATTTACTGCATCACGCCACATTAATTCATCAATAATATTTGTTGTCATCGTTAAAACACCCTTTCTTTTTATATAAAAAAAGTCCCTATAGAGACGTATGCTCTATAGGGACGAAATAATCATTTCCGTGGTACCACCCAAATTGTGTCATTAAATAAGACACCTCTTAAAGTTCTGTATCGGTAACTAACCGCTTGAAAAAAAGGCTAATTGAATGTAATTCGCTTGATTATTTGTGTCAAATTCCAGCAACCTTTGACTCTCTATAAACAGGGATAATCAACTACTTCGTTCAATGTTATCAAGTGTTTCTCTTTTGATACTTTTCATGCTAAAACAAAAACAATTTTTTGTCAAATTATTTTTAAAAGAAATTAATAAAAAATGATGAGTAAAAAATGAAAGTTCTCTAATATAGCTTAATGTTTAAAACAAGTTATTTGTGAAAAATTATGAAAAAATGTTGAAAAATCAATCAAAATCATCTATTTAACAGGGTATCGATTTCAAGCTTTAACGCGAAAAAGCGTGTATCAATCTATTCTTTTTTCTCATTTTCTTCTCATAGAAATCTTATTTTTTTAATGAAAGTAATCTTCATGACTCCTATACTTATCAGCGTTAAATCTTTTCGCGATGAATTTTTTTGTTATTAATTAGGCCTAATGATAATGACAAGATTTAGTGAAAGTATGTGCATTAAAGGGAAGAAGGGAAAACAAGTGAGTCAAGGAAGTAAGAAATTATCTTTAGTCGGATTAATAGGAATTACCATGGCTTTTTTTGGAACAGTAAGAAGTGTTCCAACATTAGCTTCAACAGGTTGGACACAAATATTTTATATGTTGATTGCAGCTTGTGCGTTTGCGTTACCGATTGCATTAATGTCTGCTGAGTTATCTACAGCATGGCCTGAAGAAGGCGGTCCGCAAGTTTGGGTAAAAAATGCTTTAGGTGAAAAATGGGGGTTTGTTACCTCATGGTTACTATGGGTTCAAATGTTTTTTGGCATGGTAATGGTTGCTTCAACTGTGGGCGTGCTTTTAGGTTATGTGATTAATAAACCAGAACTTGGTGAAAATAGTTTATTTATACTAGCTATGATTTTAATATCTTACTGGGTAATTACTATTTTAAATTTAAAATTTGACATGGTAAAAATCGCAGGAGATTGGGGTGCTGTAATTGGTGTTTATATACCTTTTATTGCATTAGTTGTTTTAGGAATTGCTTATACAGTAAAAAATGGCATTAATCCAGCTGGTTACTTAGCAGATTTTTCAGTGGATAAATTGTTGCCAGATTTAAGTGATTTAGGTAGTTTACCAACTTTAACAGGTATTATTTTTATTTTTGCAGGTGTCGAAATTTCATCTGTTCACGCAAACAACATTGATAATCCTAAAAAGAATTATCCGATTGCTGTTATTGTATCAGTTTTGATTTTAGTTGTTTTTAATTTAGTAGCTGGTTTAACAGTTGCTAACTCGGTTCCAGCAGGAGAAATGAATTTAGCTAATATCACTCAACCCTTTGTCATAATGACAGAAGATTTAGGTGTTCCAGCTATTTTTAATAATATCATTTCTTTAATGATTTTAATTGGTGTTTTGGTTCAATTAAGTGCATGGGTTTTAGGACCAAGTAAATCTATGGTAAAAGTTGCTGATGAAGGAAATCTCCCACCGTTTTTCCAAAAACGTAACAAACAAGGTATTCCAATTAATATTGTTTTAACACAAGCAGTTGTTATTTCAATTGTGTCATTGTTATACGCTGTTATTCCAGATGTCAGTGCGGCTTTTCTAATTATAACTATTACAACAACTATTCTTTATTGTGTTGTCTACTTATTAATTTCAATTTCAGCTATTAAATTACGTTACAAAATGCCTGATATTACAAGACCATTTAGATTAGGTGCAAAAGGAAATGGATTAATGTGGTTTGTTTCAGGAATTGCCATCCTTAGTGTGGTATTAACAATTGCAGTAAGTCTAATCCCACCAGCTTCAGTTGGAGAAAGTCAACGAGTTATTTATGTGATTTACCAAACAGTAGCAACTCTAATTATGGTAGGAGTAGCTTTACTGATATATAAAAATAAAAAAGATTCATGGAAGAAGAAATAAGAATTAAAAGGGGAAAACAAGCATGATAGATAAAAAAATAATCGATCCAACAGATACAAATTTAAAAGCTTTATTTTTAGGAGACAAGGGCGAAAACGTAGATATCTATAAACGAATTATGAACCGTATGGTAGATGAGCATGTAGGTTGGAGACAAAACTACATGGCTCAAGATTTACCAGTTATCACGCCTCACGACAGATCAGAAGAATCTTTCCAACACACTGTTAATAATATGGAGCAAGTTTTTAATGTGTTAAGTTCTCGTTTAAGAACTGACTCACTTCCTTGGCATTCAGCAGGTCGTTTCTGGGGACATATGAATTCAGAAACATTAATGCCTTCTATTATTGCATACAACGCAGCAATGCTTTGGAATGGTAACAATGTAGCCTATGAATCATCTCCAGCAACATCAAAAATGGAAGAAGAAGTTGGCTTAGATTTTGCTACTTTAATGAGTTATAAAAATGGTTGGGGACATATTGCTTGTGATGGCTCTATTGCTAACTTAGAAGGTATTTGGTATGCACGTAACTTTAAATCAGCTCCACTTGCGATTAAAGAAATCGTACCAGAGGAAGTAGCTGGTAAAACTGATTGGGAATTACTAAATATGTCAGTGGAAGAAGTTTTAGATATCCTAGATCAACATCAAGATAAATATGATGAAATCAAAGAAAGAACTGCTAGAAGTGGTAAAAACCTTGAAAAATTAGGAAAATGGATTGTTCCACAAACGAAACATTATTCTTGGTTAAAATCTGCCGATATTATTGGTGTTGGTTTAGATCAAGTAGTAGCTGCTGATGTAGACAATGAATACCGTATGGATGTTGAAAAATTAGAAGAAACAATTCGCGGTTTAGCTAAAGAAGGAATTCCAACATTAGGGGTAGTAGCAGTGGTAGGTTCTACCGAAGAAGGTCAAATCGACCGTGTTGATGAAATTGTTGCTTTACGTGAAAAATTAGCTAAAGAAGGCATTTATTTCTATATCCACGTTGATGCGGCTTACGGAGGATATGGTCGTTCTATTTTCTTAGATGAAAATGATGAATTTATTCCATTTGAAAAAATTAATGACGTTTATGCTGAATACAATATCTTCCAAGGCGAAAATCATTGGTTAACAAAAGAAGTTTATAACTCTTTTAAAGCAATTGAAGATTGTGAGTCTGTCACAATTGATCCACATAAAATGGGTTATGTTCCTTATTCTGCAGGTGGCGTTGTTATTAAAGATGTTAGAATGCGCGATATGATTTCTTATTTTGCCACTTATGTTTTCAAAAAAGGAGCAGACATTCCAGCATTACTAGGTGCTTATATCTTAGAAGGATCTAAAGCAGGAGCAACTGCTGCAGCTGTATGGGCAGCACATCGTACTTTACCTCTTAATGTGACTGGATTTGGGAAATTAATTGGTGCAAGTATTGAGGGAGCATTTAGATTCTACAATTTTATTGATGGTTTAGAGTTTAAAGTTGAAGATAAAATTATTGAAATGCATGCGTTAACTCGTCCTGATTTCAACATGGTAGATTACGTATTCAATGAAAAAGGAAATACTGATTTAGCTAAAATGAACGAATTGAATGAAGAGTTCTATAGTTACGCTTCATATGCTAAAGGTGGTACTTATCATAACGAATTTATCACATCACATACTGATTTTGCTGTGCCAGATTATGGTAATAGTCCTTTAGCATTTGTTCAAAGTTTAGGTTTTTCGATTGAAGAATGGGAAAAAGAAGAAAAAGTGACTATTTTAAGAGCTTCAGCTATGTCACCATACGCTTACGATGAAAAAGTATTTGCTGAGTATTCTGAAAAAATTAAAACAGCTATTCAAAGCAAGCTAGAATCAATCTATAAAGCATAATTAAATAATGGGTGAAAACCAATGTATGAACTATCTGCATTGGTTTTTACCGGTTTTTGAAAAAAATGGATTAAAAGGGGTAATCTATGAAAAAAGCAGTCACGTTTAAAGAAGCAGTGTTCTTGATAGTAAGTATTTTGTTACTTATAGGGATAAGTATTATTGGTTACAAGTTACCAGCACATGTAGGCATTTTAGGTGCTATTTTTGTATTAATTCTTTTTATGATTTATAAAAAAATGTCCTGGAGTGATTTAAATGAAGGGATTATTTCTGGTATTACTCCTGGATTAATACCGATTATTCTTTTTATTTTAATTGGGTCTTTAATAAGTATTTGGATAGCTTCAGGAACGATTCCAACGATTATGGTTTATGGATTCTCATTTTTATCACCTAAGTTTTTTTTAGTAGCTATCTTTTTCATTTGCGGAATTGTTGGAGCGGCAGTAGGGAGTTCGTTTACAACTATTTCCACAATTGGTGTTGCCTTTATCGGAATGGGGCAAATGATGGGATTTGATTTAGCAATCACAACAGGAGCTATTGTATCTGGCGCTTTTTTAGGAAATGTTATCTCACCTTTATCAGATACTGCCAATTTATCAGCAGCGACTGCTAACATTGATATTTTTACTCACTTGAAAATGGAGTTAAAAACAGTTTTACCAGCAGCTGTTATTTCTTTTATCTATTTTACTTTCGCGAGTCGAAGCGGAAGTGGAGGTTCGAAACTCTCAGAAATGGAGATTCTTACGACTGGTTTGAAGGAAAATTTTATGATTTCACCCATAATGCTTCTTCCAATCGGACTTTTGTTTTTTTGTGCATGGAAGAAAGTGCCGGCAATACCAACTATTTTCTTTAATCTTATTTTTTCAATTATGTTACAAAATTGTTTTGGAAAGAGTGCCTCAATAGCTGAAATAGGTAGTTGGATTCAAGATGGTTATGTTTCTAATACGGGAAACGAATTAATTGACAAGCTACTATCAAGAGGAGGTATTCAGAGTATGATGTGGTCTATTTCATTAATCTTACTTGCTTTAACTTTAGGAGGATTATTGATAAAGACAGGTGTTATTGATATAATACTCAAGAAAATGGAAGAGCTGCTAAATACACCATCTAAATTAATAGGTATTACGTCATTAGTTGCAATTGTGGTAAACGTATTAATTGGAGAACAGTATTTATCAATCATACTCCCTGGAGAAGCTTTTAAAAATAGTTTTACAAAACAATCTATTTCACCTGCTTACTTATCACGTACTTTATGTGATGCCGGAAGTACAACAAATCCGCTGATACCGTGGGGAGTAAGTGCTGTATTTATTTCTAGTGCATTAGGAGTACCAACAATTCAGTATCTACCTTATGCTATATTTTGCTACACACTTCCATTAGTAACAATAATTTTTAGTTTTTTCATTAAGCCGAATGAAAAACAAGGGGGAAAAAATTATGAGAATTGATCGTTTATCAAAAGGGGACACAAAAGAGTTTTTTGATTCTATTTTAGCGTTAGAGGATATAGATGAGTGTTACGCCTTTTTTGATGATTTGATGACATTAAAAGAAATGAAGGTTTTTGTGACAAGGCACGTTGTTGCTAATATGTTACTAGAGGGAAGTACATATCAAGAGATCGAAGCAAAAACTCAAGCGAGTACCGCAATCATTTCAAGAGTAAAACGTTCTATTGAAGAGGGAAATGGCTCTTATGAAAGAGTCAAAGAACGACTAATTAATTATTAATAAGAAGAGAAGCTGTTGGCAAAAAGGTCAATATCTTCTCTTCTTTTGATTTATTAATGAAAGAGAGTAGGAGGATTAAATGAATAGTGTTAAAATAGACAACGTGACAAAAGGAGGATTTTTTTATGAGTAAAAAAGGAATTTTATTAGCTAATATTGGAACACCAGATAAACCTGAAGCAAAGGAGGTTAGAGAATATTTAAAACATTTTTTAGGGGATAAACGAGTGATAGATAAACCAAGGTGGCAATGGTTGCCGATTCTTCACGGTATTATTTTGAACACACGACCTAAAAAATCAGCAGCACTATATAAAAGTATTTGGGAAGAAGAAGGTTCCCCCTTTTAATACACACCAAATCTCAGACAAACCAATTACAAGAAAAATTACCAGATGTATCAGTTAAATTTGGTATGGCGTATAGCCATCCAACAATTTCTGAATCGCTACACGAGTTTGAAAAAGAAGGTATTACAGATGTAACAGTCATTCCGTTATATCCTCAATATTCAACAACGACAACGGCTTCAATTCATGATGCCGTCTTTAAACATTATTTGAAACAAGAAAATATACCTAACCTACACTTGGTAAGAGAATTCACAAGTCATCCTTTATATATAGAATTGTTAAGGCGACAAATAATGGAAGGAATAAAAAAATACAATCCTGAGTTATTAGTATTCTCTTATCACGGAATTCCTGTGTCATACGTGGAAAAGGGAGATCCATATAAAGAACAATGTGCTGAAACTACTACTGCTGTTTTTGATGGGTTTTCTATTGATATACCTTATCAAGTAACTTACCAATCAAAGTTTGGACCTGATGAATGGTTAACACCAGCACTTGATAATACTCTAAAGGAACTTCCAAAGAAGGGCGTAAAAAAAGTTCTCATCATCACCCCTGGTTTTGTCTCTGATTGTATTGAAACATTAGAAGAAATTGAAGACGAGAATCGAACTTATTTTATGGACAATGGTGGGACTGAGTTTAATTATATTCATCCATTTAATGGAGATCCAGAATTCATTGATTTATTATTAGCGATTTTTGATTCAAATAACTAGTTTCGAAGTGTTTTTTGTAAAGCTTGTTTAGCTATTCTATCTGCACCTTTATTACCTGATTCATCTAACCATTCAATAAAAATTAATTGGAAGTTAGTTAATAAATCTAATATTTTTTCGAGATAGACACTAAACCGCTTATCTTTAGCATATTGTTTTTCGATAGATTCAACAACAATTCTACTATCAGTGTAGATAAAGATTGTCTCTGTCGTCCAATTCATAGTGATTAAATAATTTAAACTAAGGTAAAGCATTTCGAATTCAGCTTCATTGTTTGTTTTAGAAGTTAAAGGTTGATGACGTTGAATCTGTTCTTGATCTTTTAAAAGCACCATGCCACCAGCACTAATTTCTTTTTTTTGATTTGTCGCTGCATCAATATATATTTTTATCATAGGTTTCTCCATTTGTATTTTTTATTTATTTATCTTATGGTAAGATAAGTAACTGTAAGGTTATTGTAAATAGGAGGCTAATATGAGTACAAGTAAAATACATGTTTTCCGATATCAGCCTGAGTTATCAGGTACTGTAATCTATTGGTCGATGACATTCGCCTTGTTTTTTACCAGTATGATAGGACTATTAGAGCAACAAGGTCGAATAAGCATTTTTAGTGTAGTAATCTTTTTATTATTTTTGGTGTTTGCTTTTATAGGCTTTAGACGAAAAATGATATTAACTAATGAACAGTTAAAAGTATCAGCAATTTTAAAGAAAAATAGTTATCAGATTGATTTAGAGAACATCCAAAGGGTTTCAGTAGGTAGTCATGGGATAACTATTCAAACGAATCAAAAAGAGTTTGCTTATGTCATGTTTCCAAAATCTAAAAATTCGTTTGTATATCATTTGAGACAAGAAGTTTCATTTACTGGAATAATTTATGGAATAGAAAAAAGTGTTGACGATTAATCAGTCAACACTTTTTATTTCATCAATTACAGTTACTTGCGATGCTTGAAGACCACGCGCACCTTCTTTAATGAGGAATTCAACTTGTTGTCCTTCAAAAAGAACCTTGAAACCATCTTGAATGATGCCAGTAAAATGTACAAAAATCTCTTCATCCTCGTCATAGACTAGGAAACCGTATCCTTTTCTAACGTCAAACCATTTTACAACGCCGATTTTCATTTTACATACCCCCTAGTGGTCATTTGCATGCCTACTATCATTATACGGTTTATAGATAACCACGTCAAACACATGTCTTTTTTATTTGATTTTTTTGTTATATACTTATAAATGTATAAAGAATGTTGAAGGAGAACAAAATGAACCGTTCAGAAATTTTTTTAAATTCTTTTAATCGAATCGAAAAATGGCTGAGAAAACAACTAGATTTTCCGAGCAATATGGGAGTCAGCGAAATGATTCGTCGGATTAAAAAGAAAACAGATTTTCCAATTAGTGAAGTGGAATATGATTTAATAGAATTTTCCCAATTAAGAAATGCAATTGTTCATAATAAGATTAAACCTGATTTTATTATTGCAGAACCCAATCAATGGGCTGTCGATCGTATAAAAGAAATTGAAAGAAAACTACTTCACCCAAAAACAATTGAAGGGTACACCAAGAATAATGTTAAAACATTTGAAGCAGGAATTCCACTAAGACAAATTCTGTATATAATAGTAGAAAAAGGATATTCTCAGTTTCCGATTTATCAAAAAGGTAAATTTAAAGGTTTAATAACAACAAGAGGAATAGGTATGTGGTTTGCAAAAAACTCTATGGAAGGTATTAAAGACTTAGATCACTATACGGCTCTTGATATTTTGGATGCAGATTCAAAAAGAGATGCAGTTCATTTTTTAAAACCTAAAGATTATGAGTTTAAAGCAAATAATTTATTTAAAGCCAATCCAAGGTTAGAGGCTATCTTAATTACAGAAGATGGGCAAAGAAATAGTAAATTAATAGGAATAATAAGTCCAAAAGACTTGTTTGGAGAGTAGGAAAAAATAATGTTGTATATAATAGTAGCTTTTTTGTCAGTTTTAGCAGATCAAATAATTAAATGGTGGACGGTTAGTCATATTGAATTATACGAAACGACTTTTAATAATCCGGTTTTATCGTTAACCCATATTAGAAATAATGGTGCTGCTTGGAGTATACTAGAAGGAAAAATGTGGTTTTTTATCATTGTTACCCTAATTGCTTTGACGATACTACCTTATATTTTATATAAAAATAAAGATCAAACTAAATGGTTAACAATTGGACTTAGTTTAATTATTGGAGGAACGATAGGTAATTTTATTGATCGTGTTAGATTAGGATATGTGGTGGATATGTTTCAAGTTGAATTTTTTAATTTTCCAATTTTTAATTTTGCTGATGTTTCTTTAGTTATTGGTGTAGTATGTATTTTTATTTATATTTTATTTTTTGAAGATAAAAAGAAAGAGGAGATATAAGATGGCTAAGATAGTAAATAGTATAGAAGAGCTTATTGGAGAAACACCTATTGTAAAATTAAAAGAAAGAAGTGGCGAATCTGAAGTGTTCGTTAAACTAGAATCTTTTAACCCAGGTGGAAGTGTTAAAGATAGAATTGCTTTATCGATGATAGAAAGAGCTGAAAAAGAAGGTAAATTATCGAAAGGCTATACAATTGTTGAGCCGACAAGCGGAAATACTGGTATAGGATTAGCTATGGTTGGTGCTTCAAAAGGTTATTCTGTTACTTTGGTTATGCCGGATACAATGAGTGTTGAGAGACAAAAGCTTATGAAAGCATATGGAGCAGAAATTATTTTGACACCAGGTAAAGAAGGGATGAAAGGCTCTATAAAAGTAGCAGAAGATTTAGCCAATCAAGAAGGCTATTTTATGCCACTTCAATTTGAAAATCTTGCTAACCCGAAAATTCATGAAGAAACAACAGCAAAAGAAATATTAGAGGCTTTTGATGGAAAGGTGATTGATGCATTTGTTGCAGGAGTTGGAACAGGTGGAACAGTTACTGGTATTGGTCGAGAATTAAAAAAAATGTATCCTAATATAAAAATATATGCTGTTGAACCAGAAGAAAGCCATGTTCTAAGAGGAGGAAGTCATTCTCCTCATAAAATTCAAGGTATTGGAGCTGGGTTCATTCCAACTGTGTTAGATCAATCAATTTTTGATGAGATAATAGCTGTTTCAAGTGATGAAGCCATTCAGGAGGCAAGGTATGTTGCTCAAAATGATGGCTTGTTGGTAGGTGTGTCTTCAGGGGCTGCTATTCATGCAGCAAAACAAGTAGGGAAATTGTTACCAAAAGATGGAGTAGTTCTGACGATAGCGCCTGACAATGGAGAACGATACTTATCTACTAATTTATATGAATTCTAATTTAATAATTTTATTATTTAATAAAACAGAAGATCTTTCTTGATAATTACTATTATTGGTAGTAGAATAAAGTTATAAAAAAATTCACAAGGATGATGTATATGTCTAGTCACGTTGTTGAAGATGCTATTAATAAAATGAAAGATTCTAATATCAGGATTACTCCACAGAGATATGCTATCTTAGAATACCTAGTTGAAAGTAAGAGCCATCCGACTGCAGACGAAATTTATAAACATTTAGAGCATCGCTTTCCTAATATGAGTGTTGCGACTGTTTATAATAACTTGCGACTATTTACTGAGATTGGTTTTGTAATTGAAATGGCATATGGTGATTCTTCAAGTCGATTTGATTTTACTTCTACAAAGCATTATCATGCAATTTGCGATAAGTGTGGCAAAGTAGTTGATGTGTTCTATCCAGGTTTAGAGGATGTTGAATCAGCGACAGAGCAGTTAACAGGATTTAAAATTAGAGATCATCGATTAGAAATGTATGGCTTATGCCCAGATTGTCAAGCTTTGGAAGAAAAGTGAAACAAAAGAAGTGAATAGACAATAGAAGAAAAGCACTTTAAAAAGTAATTAAATTACTTTTTAAAGTGTTTTTTTCATTCTAAAAGTGTAAAAGAAGTGGATTTTAGATCAATGAACATTTAGTTTAAAAAAATTTAAAAATATACTTGCTTTTTTCCAGTTCAATTGATATATTAGTAAATGTCGTTACGAGATAAGTAACTTTTAAATAACGAAAAATTATTTAAAAAACACTTGCAAAGCTAAAAAGAATATGTTAATATCTTTAAGTCGGCAAGTTAAACGTTCCGATTAAATAACAAATAAACAAAAAACTTTTTTTAAAAAATAACTTTTAGTTGTTGACAACCTTTTAAAAATGTTGTATGATATAAAAGTTGTTAAGAGAGTTAATTAGATCTTTGAAAACTGAACAAAGTAAGACAAACCAAATGTGTAGGGCGTTTTTACTTCTAGTAAAAACAAACCATATTTAGTGAATAACATTCGCTAGCAAGTTTTAAAATTAATGAGCTAAACATCGCAAGATGTTAATCAACTTTTATTGAGAGTTTGATCCTGGCTCAGGACGAACGCTGGCGGCGTGCCTAATACATGCAAGTCGAACGCTTTGATTTTCACCGGAGCTTGCTCCACCGAAAATCAAAGAGTGGCGGACGGGTGAGTAACACGTGGGCAACCTGCCCAACAGAGGGGGATAACACTTGGAAACAGGTGCTAATACCGCATAATTTGTTTTTCCGCATGGAAGAATAATAAAAGACGCTTCGGTGTCACTGTTGGATGGGCCCGCGCTGCATTAGTTAGTTGGTGGGGTAACGGCCTACCAAGACCATGATGCATAGCCGACCTGAGAGGGTGATCGGCCACACTGGGACTGAGACACGGCCCAGACTCCTACGGGAGGCAGCAGTAGGGAATCTTCGGCAATGGACGAAAGTCTGACCGAGCAACGCCGCGTGAGTGAAGAAGGTTTTCGGATCGTAAAACTCTGTTGTTAGAGAAGAACAAGTGAGAGAGTTACTGTTCTCACCTTGACGGTATCTAACCAGAAAGCCACGGCTAACTACGTGCCAGCAGCCGCGGTAATACGTAGGTGGCAAGCGTTGTCCGGATTTATTGGGCGTAAAGCGAGCGCAGGCGGTTTCTTAAGTCTGATGTGAAAGCCCTCGGCTCAACCGAGGAAGGTCATTGGAAACTGGGGAACTTGAGTGCAGAAGAGGAGAGTGGAATTCCATGTGTAGCGGTGAAATGCGTAGATATATGGAGGAACACCAGTGGCGAAGGCGACTCTCTGGTCTGTAACTGACGCTGAGGCTCGAAAGCGTGGGGAGCAAACAGGATTAGATACCCTGGTAGTCCACGCCGTAAACGATGAGTGCTAAGTGTTGGAGGCTTTCCGCCCTTCAGTGCTGCAGTTAACGCATTAAGCACTCCGCCTGGGGAGTACGGCCGCAAGGCTGAAACTCAAAGGAATTGACGGGGGCCCGCACAAGCGGTGGAGCATGTGGTTTAATTCGAAGCAACGCGAAGAACCTTACCAGGTCTTGACATCCTTTGACCACTCTAGAGATAGAGCTTTCCCTTCGGGGACAAAGTGACAGGTGGTGCATGGTTGTCGTCAGCTCGTGTCGTGAGATGTTGGGTTAAGTCCCGCAACGAGCGCAACCCTTATTGTTAGTTGCCATCATTCAGTTGGGCACTCTAGCGAGACTGCCGGTGACAAACCGGAGGAAGGTGGGGATGACGTCAAATCATCATGCCCCTTATGACCTGGGCTACACACGTGCTACAATGGACGGTACAATGAGTCGCAAGACCGCGAGGTTTAGCTAATCTCTTAAAGCCGTTCTCAGTTCGGATTGTAGGCTGCAACTCGCCTACATGAAGCCGGAATCGCTAGTAATCGTGGATCAGCACGCCACGGTGAATACGTTCCCGGGCCTTGTACACACCGCCCGTCACACCACGAGAGTTTGTAACACCCAAAGTCGGTGAGGTAACCTTTTGGAGCCAGCCGCCTAAGGTGGGATAGATGATTGGGGTGAAGTCGTAACAAGGTAGCCGTATCGGAAGGTGCGGCTGGATCACCTCCTTTCTAAGGAATATTACGGAAAACACATTGGTACTTACTTTGTTCAGTTTTGAGAGATTTATTCTCTTGCTTTTATAATTCTAAATAGGGGCCTTAGCTCAGCTGGGAGAGCGCCTGCCTTGCACGCAGGAGGTCAGCGGTTCGATCCCGCTAGGCTCCATTGGTGTCTTTGACACCAATTGTATTGTTCATTGAAAACTGGATAGTTGAAGTTAGACATCAACATTAATTTTTAACACACCGAGTTGATCAGTTTTATTAGTAAAATTGTGATACATAAATAGTTTTACTTGAATATCGCTATTTAAGTAAAATCAGAAACATCTAACTCATATATAGTTAGAAAAGGTTAAGTGAATAAGGGCGCACGGTGGATGCCTTGGCACTAGAAGCCGATGAAGGACGGGACTAACTCCGATATGCTTTGGGGAGCTGTAAGTAAGCTATGATCCAGAGATTTCCGAATGGGGGAACCCAGCATCTTTTATAGGATGTTACTTTCAAGTGAATACATAGCTTGTTAGAGGTAGACGCAGAGAACTGAAACATCTAAGTACCTGCAGGAAGAGAAAGAAAATTCGATTTCCTTAGTAGCGGCGAGCGAAACGGAAACAGCCCAAACCAAGAAGCTTGCTTCTTGGGGTTGTAGGACTCAGCTGTGGTAGCTGTTGTGGATAGTTGAATCGATCTGGAAAGATCAGCCGGAGCGGGTAAAAGCCCCGTAGACGAAATCAACAACACACCTATGAGTATCCTGAGTACGGCGGAACACGAGAAATTCCGTCGGAATCCGGGAGGACCATCTCCCAAGGCTAAATACTCTCTAGTGACCGATAGTGAACCAGTACCGTGAGGGAAAGGTGAAAAGCACCCCGGAAGGGGAGTGAAATAGAACCTGAAACCGTGTGCCTACAACAAGTCAGAGCCCGTTAATGGGTGATGGCGTGCCTTTTGCAGAATGAACCGGCGAGTTACGATTGCATGCGAGGTTAAGCTGAAGAAGCGGAGCCGTAGCGAAAGCGAGTCTGAATAGGGCGAGTGAGTATGTAGTCGTAGACCCGAAACCATGTGACCTACCCATGTCCAGGTTGAAGGTGCGGTAAAACGCACTGGAGGACCGAACCCACGTACGTTGAAAAGTGCGGGGATGAGGTGTGGGTAGCGGAGAAATTCCAAACGAACTTGGAGATAGCTGGTTCTCTCCGAAATAGCTTTAGGGCTAGCCTCGGAATTAAGAATGATGGAGGTAGAGCACTGTTTGGACTAGGGGCCCGTCTTGGGTTACCGAATTCAGATAAACTCCGAATGCCATTCATTTATGTCCGGGAGTCAGACAGTGAGTGATAAGATCCATTGTCGAAAGGGAAACAGCCCAGACCACCAGCTAAGGTCCCCAAATATATGTTAAGTGGAAAAGGATGTGAGGGTGCACAAACAACTAGGATGTTGGCTCAGAAGCAGCCATCATTTAAAGAGTGCGTAATAGCTCACTAGTCGAGTGCCCTTGCGCCGAAAATGTACCGGGGCTAAACATATTACCGAAGCTGTGGATAGAACCTTTTGGTTCTATGGTAGGAGAGCGTTCTAAGGGCGTCGAAGCTAGATCGTAAGGACTGGTGGAGCGCTTAGAAGTGAGAATGCCGGTATGAGTAGCGAAAGACAGGTGAGAATCCTGTCCACCGAATGACTAAGGTTTCCTGGGGAAGGCTCGTCCTCCCAGGGTTAGTCGGGACCTAAGCCGAGGCCGATAGGCGTAGGCGATGGATAACAGGTTGAGATTCCTGTACCCGTTTGTTTTGTTTGAACAATGGAGGGACGCAGTAGGTTACAAGTTCGCACTGTTGGATATGTGCGTTCAAGCAATAAGTCTTGATAAGAGTCAAATGCTTTTATCTCTAAGGACAAGTTGTGATGAGGAGGGAAATTTAGTACCGAAGTCTTAATATCACACTGCCAAGAAAAGCTTCTAGTTAGAAACAAACGGCCCGTACCGCAAACCGACACAGGTAGTCGAGGAGAGAATCCTAAGGTGAGCGAGAGAACTCTCGTTAAGGAACTCGGCAAAATGACCCCGTAACTTAGGGAGAAGGGGTGCTGAACGCAAGTTCAGCCGCAGTGAATAGGCCCAAGCGACTGTTTATCAAAAACACAGGTCTCTGCAAAATCGAAAGATGACGTATAGGGGCTGACGCCTGCCCGGTGCTGGAAGGTTAAGAGGATGGGTTAGCAATAGCGAAGCTCAGAATTGAAGCCCCAGTAAACGGCGGCCGTAACTATAACGGTCCTAAGGTAGCGAAATTCCTTGTCGGGTAAGTTCCGACCCGCACGAAAGGCGTAACGATTTGGGCACTGTCTCAACGAGAGACTCGGTGAAATTTTAGTACCTGTGAAGATGCAGGTTACCCGCGACAGGACGGAAAGACCCCATGGAGCTTTACTGTAGTTTGATATTGAATGTTTGTGACACATGTACAGGATAGGTAGGAGCCGTAGAGCTCGGGACGCTAGTCTCGAGGGAGGCATTGGTGGGATACTACCCTTGTGTTATGACCATTCTAACCCGCGCCACTTATCGTGGCGGGAGACAGTGTCAGATGGACAGTTTGACTGGGGCGGTCGCCTCCTAAAATGTAACGGAGGCGCCCAAAGGTTCCCTCAGAATGGTTGGAAATCATTCGTAGAGTGCAAAGGCAGAAGGGAGCTTGACTGCGAGAGCTACAACTCGAGCAGGGACGAAAGTCGGGCTTAGTGATCCGGTGGTTCCGCATGGAAGGGCCATCGCTCAACGGATAAAAGCTACCCTGGGGATAACAGGCTTATCTCCCCCAAGAGTTCACATCGACGGGGAGGTTTGGCACCTCGATGTCGGCTCGTCGCATCCTGGGGCTGTAGTCGGTCCCAAGGGTTGGGCTGTTCGCCCATTAAAGCGGCACGCGAGCTGGGTTCAGAACGTCGTGAGACAGTTCGGTCCCTATCCGTCGCGGGCGTTGGAAATTTGAGAGGAGCTGTCCTTAGTACGAGAGGACCGGGATGGACATACCTCTGGTGTACCAGTTGTTCTGCCAAGGGCATTGCTGGGTAGCTATGTATGGACGGGATAAACGCTGAAAGCATCTAAGCGTGAAGCCCCCTCAAGATGAGATTTCCCATTTCTTTAAGAAAGTAAGACCCCTGAAAGATGATCAGGTAGATAGGCTAGGAGTGGAAGTGCAGCGATGTACGGAGCGGACTAGTACTAATCGGTCGAGGACTTAACCAAAATATCGGTAACAATGTTGAATATAACTAAAACATCCAGTTTTGAGTGAACAATCACTCAAAAAAATAAGTGTGGCGATGATGGCAAGAAGGATACACCTGTTCCCATGCCGAACACAGAAGTTAAGCTTTTTAGCGCCGAGGGTAGTGAAGGGTTTCCCTTTGTGAGAGTAGGACGTTGCCATGCTTATTATAATTATCCGGCATAGCTCAGTTGGTAGTAGCGCATGACTGTTAATCATGATGTCGTAGGTTCGAGTCCTACTGCCGGAGTTTAAATGGCCCGTTGGTCAAGCGGTTAAGACACCGCCCTTTCACGGCGGTAACACGGGTTCGAGTCCCGTACGGGTCATAAGTTTTATATAACCAAATGGAGGTTTAGCTCAGCTGGGAGAGCACCTGCCTTACAAGCAGGGGGTCAGCGGTTCGATCCCGTTAACCTCCATTACCTAAATAATTGGTTCCGTGGTGTAGGGGTTAACATGCCTGCCTGTCACGCAGGAGATCGCGGGTTCAAATCCCGTCGGGACCGTTTGTTTTAGGCGCAGTAGCTCAGTTGGTAGAGCAACGGATTGAAGCTCCGTGTGTCGGCAGTTCGATTCTGTCTTGCGCCATTTTAAATATGGAGGGGTAGCGAAGTGGCTAAACGCGGCGGACTGTAAATCCGCTCCTTCGGGTTCGGCAGTTCGAATCTGCCCCCTCCATTTTAATTATTATATATAAACTATAGGGGTATAGTTTAGCGGTAGAACTACGGTCTCCAAAACCGTCAGCGTGGGTTCGATTCCTACTACCCCTGTTTTTATTATGGCGGTTGTGGCGAAGTGGTTAACGCACCGGATTGTGGCTCCGGCATTCGTGGGTTCGATTCCCATCAGTCGCCCCTTTAATGGGCTATAGCCAAGTGGTAAGGCAACGGACTTTGACTCCGTCACTCGTTGGTTCGAATCCAGCTAGCCCAGTATTTCGGCGGTATAGCCAAGTGGTAAGGCAGAGGTCTGCAACACCTTTATCATCGGTTCAAATCCGGTTACCGCCTTTTATATATTATGTTTTATGCCGGCGTGGCGGAATTGGCAGACGCGCTGGACTCAAAATCCTGTGCCCGCAAGGGCGTGCCGGTTCGACCCCGGCCGCCGGTATTGTATAGTGCTTAAACATAATAATATAATTAAAAATTATCCGGCATAGCTCAGTTGGTAGTAGCGCATGACTGTTAATCATGATGTCGTAGGTTCGAGTCCTACTGCCGGAGTATTATTGAGAATTAAGGTAAATAATGAATCTGGAGAGTTGTCCGAGCTGGCCGAAGGAGCATGATTGGAAATCATGTAGGCGGTAATAACTGTCTCAAGGGTTCGAATCCCTTACTCTCCGTAATTAAATTAAACAGGCCCGTTGGTCAAGCGGTTAAGACACCGCCCTTTCACGGCGGTAACACGGGTTCGAGTCCCGTACGGGTCATAAAAAAATAAATTTAATCTATTTTAGATTGGTTTAGGCGCAGTAGCTCAGTTGGTAGAGCAACGGATTGAAGCTCCGTGTGTCGGCAGTTCGATTCTGTCTTGCGCCATTAAAATATGGAGGGGTAGCGAAGTGGCTAAACGCGGCGGACTGTAAATCCGCTCCTTCGGGTTCGGCAGTTCGAATCTGCCCCCCTCCATTTTTAAAATTATATGGCGGTTGTGGCGAAGTGGTTAACGCACCGGATTGTGGCTCCGGCATTCGTGGGTTCGATTCCCATCAGTCGCCCCTTTAATGGGCTATAGCCAAGTGGTAAGGCAACGGACTTTGACTCCGTCACTCGTTGGTTCGAATCCAGCTAGCCCAGTAAAAGACTCGATTATTCGAGTCTTTTTTTTTGAGAAATATAATGCATTGTTACTTATATATTACAAATGTTTCTATTGTGACGTTAATCTAGGACTAAAGTCGTAGTTAAATTTGGTACAAATGCTTGATAGAAAAGAGCAAGTTTTGAGTTAAAATTTAACTAAGAAAACATCAAGAGAGGATGACTAAAATGGAAATGAAGAATATAGTTAAAAGTGAGCAATCTAAATATTGGTTAAGTTTTATTGGAAAAACAGCTTTATATGCAATTATTCTATTAGGATTAGTTTACTTATATCATTACAGTTCAGTAGGTGGAGGATCCTTTATCTATAATCAATTTTAGAAGGGGATGTTAGAAGATGGAGAATAAAATTGTTGAAACTATTAGGACTTGGTCTGAAAAAAAACCAAATAATATATTTTTTGATGAGGGAGAAAATAGTTTAACATATTTAGAGTTAGAAAATATGTCTAACTCTTTGGCTTCTTATTTAGAAGAAAATGAAGAGACTGGTAAAAATATTATTGTATATGGCGGTCAAAACAGCCGTATGGTTGTTAGCTTTTTAGGATGTACAAAGGCTGGATATGGTTACATACCAGTTGATGGACATACTCCAGTTGATCGAGTGAAAATGATTTATGAAGAGTCACAAGCGATTTGTGTCATAGCTATAGATGATTGGCCGTTAGAGATAGGAAATGTTATTAATTTAAATTTATTTGAAGAGATTGTATCTAAGAGAACAGTTCCTTCATTTAGTAACGTCGTTTCAGGAAATGATGTTTATTATACTATTTTTACTTCTGGTACAACCGGTAAACCTAAGGGTGTACAAATTACTTATTCCAACTTAGAAAGCTTTTGTAACTGGATGTTAGAGGATTTTGAATTGAAAATGGAACAAAGGTTTCTGTGCCAAGCACCATTTTCATTTGACTTGTCAGTAATGGATTTATTTCCATCTCTTTTAACTTGTGGTACTTTGGTACCAATGGAAAAGAAAATGGTTGAGAGTTTCCCGTTACTTTTTGGTAGTATTCCCAAAATGAATTTAAACGTTTGGGTTTCAACACCATCATTAATTGAGATTTGTTTGTTGAACCCTGAGTTTACTAGTGAAAAATTACCTTCATTGGAAAATTTTCAGTTTTGTGGTGAAGAGTTACCTCATAATGTTGCTCAAAAATTAATAGATCGTTTTCCTAATGCGTCTATTTTTAATACTTATGGACCCACTGAAGCAACGGTAGCTATTACTATTGTTAAAATAACACAAGATGTTCTAAATAATAACGATCGATTACCTTTAGGTAAGGTAAAAGGTGACACTGAATTAATTATATTGGACGACAATGGACATGCTCTTTCTTCAGGAGAAATTGGTGAAATTATTATTGTTGGTCCTGGAGTTTCTATTGGATACTTTAATAATCCTGAAAAAACAAAAGAGGCTTTCTTTATGTATGAGGGAAAACCAGCATATAGAACTGGTGATGCTGGACTGATTAAGAATGATATGTTGTACTATAAAGGAAGATTAGATTTTCAAATTAAATGGCATGGGTATCGAATTGAATTAGGTGATATCGATCATCATTTAACAATGCTTAATGGTGTTAAAAATGCTTGTGTTGTACCGAAATATAATAAGAGTCATAAAGTACAGCAATTAGTTGCTTATATTGTCTATGATGCGACAGCTTCTTTCGATGAAAAAGAAGTGACGAAACTTTTGAAAGAAGACCTTTCTAATAAAGTAATGGATTACATGATTCCACAACGTTTTATCTTTGTTGAATCGTTACCACTAACTGCTAATGGTAAGGTGGATAGAAAAGGGTTGATAAATGAGGTGAACAAATAATGGCAAGTATTACTCAATTTGTACCATTTTTGACACCATATGAAAAGCCCTTTTACTTCATTATTTTGGCTATCTTGTTTATTCCATCAATCATTTCCTCTTTAAGAGGAAAGAGATTGTATTGGTACCAAAACTTGCTGACTGTATTCTTTCTATGGATTAGTTTTGCTGGACCAAATATAAAACAAGGTATTGCATTAATTGCTTATGTTGTTTGGCAGTGTCTTTTAACAGGTATTTACTTTAGATATAGACAAAAAGCAAATAAAAGTAGTTGGTTTTATCTATCTGTCTTTTTGAGTATTATACCTATGATAATTATGAAGTTAGGTCCTTTTACAGGAAGTAAGTCTTATCTTCTCTTTTACTTTTTAGGATATTCTTATTTAACGTTCAAATCGGTTCAAGTTATTATGGAAATTAGAGATGGAATGATAAAAGATTATAAAATGAGCCATTATATTCAATTTTTACTCTTTTTCCCGACTATTTCTTCTGGTCCTATTGATCGTTATAAACGATTTGTAAAAGATTTAAAAGAACCACCAAGTAAAGATAAGTATATTGAATTATTAGGAAAAGGAATCCATTATATCTTTTTAGGATTCTTATATAAGTTTTTAATAGGCTATGCGTTGGGAAGTCATTTGCTTCCTATTGTTCAATCCTTTGCACTTTCAAGAAGTGGTGTTTTAGTTGGAACCATAGGATATATGTATGTCTATAGTATGTATTTATTTTTTGATTTTGCAGGATACAGTCTCTTTGCTGTAGGTACCAGTTATTTACTTGGATATGAGACACCAATTAACTTTAATAAACCATTTTTAAGTCCAAATATAAAAGAATTTTGGAATAGATGGCATATGTCTTTATCATTTTGGTTCAGAGATTATGTTTATATGAGATTGATGTTTACTTTAATGAAGAAGAAAGTTTTCAAAAGTAGAATAGTTGCATCAAATGTTGGCTATTTTGCATTATTTTTAATTATGGGTGTCTGGCACGGTTTAACGTGGTATTATATTGTGTATGGTTTATACCATGCGATTTTAATTTGTATAAATGATGCTTGGCTAAGGTATAAAAAGAAACATAAAGATCAATTACCAAGTAATCGTTGGACACATGGACTTTCAGTTTTTATCACGTTCAACGCAGTTTGTTTTAGTTTCTTAATCTTCTCAGGATTTTTGGATACTTTAGCAAAACAAATATTTAATATTTAGGGAGATGACAATGATGGATGTAAAAGAAACAGTTTTAGCAATTTTAGAAGATTTAACAGGTCAAGATGTGAGTGAACAATTAGATATGGATCTATATGAAGATGGTTTATTAGATTCGATGGCAACAGTTCAAATGTTAGTTGAAATTGATGGTCAACTAGGCATTACAGTGCCTGTTTCAGAATATGAAAGAAGTGAGTGGGGAACACCTCAACAAATTATTAATCAAATTACTGCATTACAATCATGATATCTAAAAAGAAACTATTTTCTGCTGTTGGTCCTTTTTTTGCGGCAATTATCATCATTGGCGCGATTATCTTTTCCCCAATTCATTGGTTTTCAGGACCATCAGCAAAATCAATTCATGAAGCAGCTTCATCAATGTCAGTTAATGTTCTAAAAGGAAATGATTTAAAGAATGAGGCGATGGCAAGTGATAAATATTTACCTTTCTTTGGTTCATCTGAACTAAGTCGTGTTAATGCTTATCATCCTTCTGTATTAGCTCAAAAATATAATCGTTCTTATGAACCCTTTCTATTGGGGGCACCAGGAACTCAATCTTTAACCCACTTCTTTATGTTGAATTCGATGGGTGATGAATTGAATAACAAAAAAATAGTTTTCATTATTTCACCCCAATGGTTTGTTAAAGAAGGGGTAGGAGATCCTATGTTTTCTCTTTTCTTTTCACCTTTACAAACTAATGACTGGGTAATGAATCTTGGATCAAATGACATAAATGATCAGTATTTAGCTAAAAGATTATTACATTTTTCTAGTGTAAGAGCTGATACTGAATTAAAAGCCATGATGAAAAAAATAAAAAGTGGTGAAGAACTGTCTCCTTTAGATAAAAAAAGAGCAGCATATAATTATGAAATTTTAACAAAAGAAGATAAATTATTTAGTAAGATAGGTATTACATCAAAAAGTGAAAAAATAGATAAAAAAACAAAAGAATTACCTGATGTTTATTCTTTTAAAGAATTGGATAGACAGGCCTTTAATGATGGTGAATCTTCTACAAGTAATAACGAATTTGATATAGCAAATTCATTTTATTCTAAGAGAATTGCACCAATGAAAGGGAAACTTGAAAATTCTCAAGTTGATTTTGATTATACTAAATCACCTGAGTTTTCAGATTTCCAATTAGTTTTAAATCAAATTGCAGAAAAGAATATTGACGCTATGTTTGTTATTCCGCCTGTTAATAAATTATGGTCAGATTATACAGGCCTTTCAACTGATATGTTAGATTTATTTAGTAAAAAAATTAATTATCAGTTAAAATCACAAGGATTTAAGCACGTTGTAGACTATACTGATAAACGCTCTCAAGCTTACTTTATGGAAGATACAATTCATTTAGGTTGGAGAGGTTGGATGCAAATGGATCGAGACCTACAAAAATTCTTAAGAGATAAAAACAAGCCATCTTATAATATGAATTCTGAAGAATTTTTATCAAAAGAATGGCAAAATTATACAGATTTTGATTAACAATACTTTAAAAATTGAGATAAACCGATATTTTAGGTTATCTCTTTTTTTATATCCTTAAAATAAACTTAACTTATGGTATTTTACTTGATTAATCATCAAATATATGACAAAATTATCCATGCTTATCAATTACAAAGGGGAGCAATGCAGTAAAAAATGTTGAAAAAACGAAATAAACTAAAAAAGTTTTTCTTTATCTTATTGTTACTGATTGTCATTGTTTTCATGATAATTGGTTTTAAGATAAATAAACAAGTAAAAAATGTATTAGTTTGGGAACCTGAAGTTAGAAAAGCTGCAAAGCATTATGATATTGAAGAATATACCGATGTGATTCTAGCGATTATCTATACGGAAAGTAAAGGAAATCACGTTGATTTAATGCAGAGTAGTGAAAGCAAGTATGGCTCTAGAAATCAAATTTTTACGAGTGAAGAAAGCATTGATTCCGGCGTTGAGCATTTGTCAGAAGTTATTGAAGAAGCTAATAAAAATAATTGCGATATTTGGACAGCTGTTCAAGCGTATAATTTTGGTTCTAGGTATATTAATTATGTAGCTGAAAATGGCAAAAAAAATACACTAGAACTGGCTGAAACTTATTCAAGAGACACATTAGCTCCGTTGTTAGGTAATGAGGAGAAGACGACTTATTTTTATAAGCATCCATTAGCGTTAATTTATAATGGTGGCAAGCTCTATAAAAATGGTGGTAATTTCTTTTATGCTGAGAGTGTTAAATGGAATTTGAAATCTGTCAAATTCTTTTCATCAAATTAATAAATAAGCACCTAGAATGAAACAAGGACATGTTCATTCTAGGTGCTTTTAGTTTTTATTGATTGGAACTAGTTAAATATTGTCCAAATGCTTCTCCAGAGTAGCCTGGTGATACCCTGACGCGTTTTAAAGCAAATAAACCATCTGATTTTTTAGCATATCCAGGTTCTGTTGTGATGGCCATTTTATAACCCGTTTCTTCTGCGATTTGCTTCACTCTTTCATCGTATCTTCCTGCTGGGTAGCACAGAAGTGATGTGTTTTGTTTTAAGTTATTATCTAACCATTCTTTAGAGTCTTTCAACTCACGTCTAATGTGATCATCTTCTAAAGTGTTTAAATCTAAATGTGAAACAGTATGACTTTCAATAGAGATAAATTCATTTTGACTCATTTCTTTCATTTGATTTAAGTTAAAATAACTAGAATTTTCAATTTTTGAAGTAATGTAATTAATTGTTCCATTCATTTTAAGTTCTTTGAAAATAGGGAAACCATCAGTATAGTTATTTAAGTAACCATCATCTAATGTTATCCAAACAATTTTTTCAGCTGGTTTCTTGTTTTCAGTTAAAACAGTATAGGTTTCTTCAGGAGTCAGTGTGTAGTAGTCATTTTCTTTTAACCACTTTAAATGCTCTTTAAACTCAGTAGGAGGAACTTTAAGAGAATTACCTTCACTTTCAGCTAAACTGTGATACATAAGAATAGGAAAGGAAATTTCAGTATCACTTTTTATCCATTCGTTTTCCTTTTCTTCACTAGTTGATGTACTTGTTTTTTCTACAACTGTACTAGATATTTCTTGAGTCTGTTTTGGTTCATCTTTCTTTGATTTTGTTTGTCCAAAAGGATTAATAAAAATAAAAGCTGCTAATGCGACTTCAATCAATAGTAATGAAAAGAGAACCCATATCCATTTTTTCTTCATTTGTTTTACCTCATTATCTTTTTTTAAAGTTTATCAAATCAAGAGATTGCTTTCAAGTCGTTAAGCGACTATCTGTTTCCTCTTTAGTTCAAGATGTGCTAAAATGAAGGGTGGACAAATAGTCTTTTTTTATTTGAAAAACTCTTTAGATCAGGAGTGTTAATTTGAAAGAATCACAATATAATTGGAACATAAAAGATGTAACGGAAGAATCCAGTGTTTTAATTCCAACACTGGAACAATTAAACATTAACTCTGAATTGGCTCCCTTATTATGGAGAAGAGGTATTCAAGATACTGAAAAAATAACTGCTTTTTTTAAGCCAACAGTTGCAGATTTTTATGATCCTTTTTTACTTCATGACATGGAAAAAAGTATTTTAAGAATTCAAGAGGCAGTTGAAAAAGGAGAAAAAATCCTTATTTATGGTGATTATGATGCTGATGGTATTACAAGTACTACAGTCATGAAAGAAGCCATTGAATTAATTGGTGGTTACGTTGTTTACTATTTGCCAAATCGTTTTTCAGATGGATATGGTCCCAATAAAGAGGTCTATCAAAGAATGATTGAAGAAGAAGGTATTCAGTTAATTGTGACAGTTGATAATGGTGTTAGTGGTCATGATGCTATCGAATATGCGATGAACCAAAACGTGGATGTCATTGTAACAGATCACCATGAACTTCCTGAAACATTACCGAATGCTTTTTCAATTGTGCATCCTAGACATCCTGAGGGAAGTTATCCTTTTAATGATTTAGCGGGGGTAGGAGTTGCTTTTAAAGTGGCCTGTGCTCTTTTAGGAGAGATTCCAATGGAGAGTTTAGATTTAGTCGCAATTGGAACGATTGCCGATTTGGTCTCTTTAACGGATGAAAATAGAAGCCTTGTTAAAATTGGTTTGGAAATAATGAAACAAAATGAACGAATTGGCTTACAAGCTTTAGCAGATGTCGCCAAAATTGACTTAACAGCCGTTACAGAAGAAACTATCGGCTTTACAATAGGTCCTAGATTAAATGCAATTGGACGTTTAGGAGACGCAGGTCCTGGTGTAGAGTTACTTTCAACTTTTGATGATGTTGAGGCTGGAAATTTAGCTACTTTTATCCAACAAAAAAATACTGAAAGACAAACTATCGTTAAACAAATTACAACAGAAGCTCTTGAAATGGCTGATAAGTTATCAGATGAACCTATTTTATTTTTAATGTCTAAAGACTGGCATCAAGGTGTTTTAGGAATCGTAGCTAGCAGAATTGTCCAAGAGACAAATAAACCAACGATTGTTTTATTTAATGATGAAGAAACTGGACTTTTAAAGGGTTCAGGTAGAAGTATTGAAGGCATTGATTTGTTTCAAACATTGAGTGTTGTAAAAGATGATTTGACTAGCTTTGGTGGTCATCATATGGCAGCAGGTCTAACTTTTGAAATATCTAAATTAGATAAAATTAAAGAAATGCTGTCAGAGTTTATGAAAACTCAAGGATATGATATCTCAATTAAGGAAGAGCTTCAGATTGATAGTCAGTTAGAGTTGGAAAAAGTGACAGTCGAATTTATTGAAACCTTAAGACTTCTTGCGCCATTTGGAACAGATAATCCGGCACCGCACTTTTTATTTCAAGTAAATAAGGCAATCAATCTCAAGCAAATTGGTGTAGATAACTCACATTTAAAATGTCAATTAACTAATGGAAATGGCAGTTTAGATTGTATTGCATTCAATCGTGGGGCTGATTTATTTGAATTTGAATATGCAGATCAACTTAAATTAGTTGGTCAGTTATCAGTAAATGAATGGAATGGCTTTAGAAAACCACAATTGATGTTGCAAGACTATTTGATTGATGATTTACAATTGTTTGATGCTAGAGGAAAAAAAGGCGAAGAGATTAAACCGTTAACTGATAAGGTTGCTTATCTTATTTTTGATAAAAAAAATCCTCATTTAGGACAAAAAGCTAATTCATTTTTAATCGATTCTAAGTGGCAAAATAAACTTGAAGCTATTAATACATTTGAAGAAGCCGTCATTGTAGATTGTCCTTATGATATGGAAATTGCTAAAGGGATATTTAGTTCTTTAAAAGTACCAAGAATTTATTTTTTAGTTCGGGTTAATCAAGAACATTATTTAACAGGTCTTCCAACAAGAGAACAATTTGGCCGTCTTTTTAAATTAATTGCCAAACAAGAATCAATAGATGTACGTTATAAGCTGGATGATATTTCAAAATTTTTAAAAATTGAAAAAAATCTATTAATTTTTATGATAAGAGTGTTTTTTGACTTAGGATTTGTTACAATAGATGATGGTCTGATGACTAAAGTCCAAAATCCAACCAATAAACCGTTACAAGAGAGTGAAACCTATCAATCTTATCAGAATAAAATTGAGATGGAAAAATTATTTTTATACAGTGATATTAAAGAAATCAAGCATTGGATTTTGCAACAGGAGGAACCCAAATGAATTTGAAAGATTACATTGCTAGCATCCCAGATTACCCTAAAGAAGGAGTTATCTTTAGAGATATCTCACCTTTAATGGGAGATGGAGCAGCTTACCAAGAAGCAACTAGACAAATCGTTGCGTATGCTAAAGAAAGAGGAGCAGAAATGGTTGTAGGACCTGAAGCTCGTGGCTTTATTATTGGATGTCCAGTAGCTTATGAGTTAGGAATTGGCTTTGCACCAGCTCGTAAAAAAGGTAAATTACCTCGTGAAACAATTGAAGTGGATTACGGTTTAGAATACGGTAGTGCGACTTTAACTCTTCATAAAGATGCTATTAAACCAGGTCAAAAAGTTATCATCTGTGATGACCTTTTAGCAACAGGTGGAACAATTGCGGCTACAATCGAACTAGTTGAACAATTAGGTGGAGAAGTTGTAGGTTGTGCCTTCTTAGTAGAATTAAACGAATTAAATGGCCGTGAAAAAATTGAAGGTTATGATATTCTAACATTAATGGAATTTTAAATAAAAGAATCTAGAGATGACTAAAACATCATTTTCTAGATTCTTTTTTTGTGTTATTTCTGACTTGTTGTTTACGATCAAGTCGATGTTTTTTTAATCGATTTTGTTTTTTGATGTATTGATGAAGTCTGTTCTCATCTTTTGGTGATTCAAGAATCATGACAGCCATAGGTTGCTTATTCAAATTTGCTTTAATCGCAGGAAGTCTTTTTCTAAAGCGACTATTCCATTTAAATAGCTTAAACATTCGTTTCATGGCTTTTTTCTTCTGATTCATGTTTCTTTTTGGGTCAAATACCTGAGTCATAGCTCTTTTAAAGACTCGATATTGTGTCACATAAATTGGATAATCTAAAATAACAACCAAATCTGCGTCAGTAAAGGTTTTTCTAGTCCACGGACTAACTTGAACGCCTTCAACTATCCAGGAATCTAACATAGACAGACGAGATTCTAGTGTATTTGCTCGTTGCGTTTTATCTTTTATTTTTAGATAATCGTCTAAAGAAATACCTTGAATAATGTATTTTTCTTGAAGTTTAATGGTTAAGGAGGTCTTACCGCTGCCAGCGTAACCAATAATTCTTATTTTCATTTAAATTCTGTCTCCCGTCAAATGTATACATACTAAGACTACATTAAATAAACAAGAATTACAATAACCGTATAAATAATTCTTATTTATTATTTTTCATTCTCAAAACCATTTGATATTGTGTTAAAGGTAATTGAAGTGATAAAGAAGCTAATTGTTGATACTCAGTAGAAGACATATCAAAATTACTTAATTTAATTTTTTTATTGTAATCTTTCTGAAGCGTTCCAATAATATCAAAAATATATTCCGTTGTAGATGGATCTTTCAATTGTAATTGTTGAATTGAAATCGCATCAGGTATTTCATTATAAGTAATAAACCCGATAGATGTTCCATCTTGACTAATATTGTAGCTATTATTTGTGAACATTAATCTGTTTTGCCAAGGAACTAGATTACTTTCTATGTCTAGGATTTCTTTCTTATCTATCTTTTCAAAAGTTAAGTCTTTATTAGTTGGTTCAGGAATAGTCAATATTTCACCAACAGCTAATTCATTTAATTCAGTAAAGTCTAAGGATTCATATAGTTTTTTTGCTTTTGTATTTGTAGCAATTACTTCAAGTCTAATTTCATCGCAATTTTCTTTCTTTGCTAGTTCTTTTGCATAATTCATCAACTCTTTGGCGATTTGTTGTCGTCTAAAATCTGGCGCAACTGACATACCACCAATCCACATTGTTTTAACATGTTGAATTACTTGGATACCAATTAAAATAATGCCAGCATATTGTTGTTCTTTTTCAAAAACAGCTGAGTAGGATTTTGAAAGTCCTAGTGAAGAAATTCGATAATTTAATGCGTCTTCACTCATATTGATTGGGACGATGTAATCACTAAAACCTTCATTCCAAACTTCTGTTACTAATGTAAAATTTGCTTTTTCGATTGAAATAATCATAAAATAAACTTCCTTTCTTTTTCCTATAGGGGTATTTTTAAAGTGTTGACATATTTTGATATAACAGTTATTCTATATACTGTTGAAGAAATTACTAGCCGCCTTAGCTCAGTAGGTAGAGCGTTTGCATGGTAAGCAAAAGGTCACCAGTTCGATTCTGGTAGGTGGCTCTTTTATAACGTCTAAACCATTATTATGATTGGTTTAGGCGTTTTTCCTTTATATTTAGGTGTTTTGTAGAGTTAGATTTGTAATCTGTTCTTTTATTTTACACTAAAAGTAACATAATGAAAAAGAATATAAAAAAACTTAATTTAAATATGATTATTACAGGGAGGATATATGTATGAAAGAATTGTTAGCAAGTTTAAATAACGATTTCTTATTAGTTGATGGAGCAATGGGAACCATGTTTTATCAAAAAGGACTGCCGATGGATATACAACCAGAACTGTTTAATTTAACTCATCCAGAAATTGTTGCAGCGATTCATCAAGAATACGTTGATGCTGGAGCTGATATTGTGACAACTAATACTTTTCAAGCAAATGGCCGACATTTTAAGCATGAAAAATTATCTCAAATCATTCGACAAGCTATTCAGTTAGCTAAATCAGCTAACCCTCGTTTTGTTGCTTTTGATATGGGACCGATTGGTGAGATGATGGAGCCAGTTGGTAAATTAACATTTGAGGAAGCCTATCGTTTATTTAAAGAACAAGCCGTTTTAGCTGAGAAATTTGGATGTGATTTAATCATTATTGAAACAATGTCCGATTTGTTGGAGATAAAGGCAGCTATTTTAGCAGTTAAAGAAAATACAGAGTTACCAATCTTTGCAACAATGACTTTTCAACAAAATGGGCGTACTTTTATTGGAGTAGATGCTTTGACAGCTGTATTAACACTTCAAGGGTTAGGAGTAGAGGCAGTTGGAGTTAATTGTTCGTGTACTCCTAAAGAACTTTTACCAACAGTTAAAACAATTACTGACTATGCAAAAATTCCAGTAATTGTTCAAGCAAATGCTGGACTTCCTAAAATAGAAAGAGATAAAAGTGTTTATACGATTAAAGTAGCTGATTATGTTGAATCGGTAATTGAGATGGTTGAAATGGGCGTTCGAGTTGTAGGCGGGTGTTGTGGGACAACACCGAAATTCATTAAAGCAATCCGTCAATCTTTAGCTGAAGCTCAACCTATTATTAAAAAATCAAAACGAGTTACAGCTGTATCGTCTTCCCAGAAAACAATCATTTTAAATAATCGATTAACGTTAATTAGTCGAGGAATTAGCCCTGTAGGAAAGCTTAATTTAGAGAATGCTATCAGAAATGAACATTATTCGTATGTTTTGAAAGAAGCTTTAAGAGAAGTTGATGCAGGGGGAGAAATTTTAGATATTAATGTTAGTTTAGTCGATATAGATGAGTCAGAAGTAATGGCTAAAACCGTATCTTTCTTGCAGAAATCTATAGTTGAACCTTTACAACTAGATAGTATTGAAGCATCTGTTTTAGAGGCAGGAGCAAGACAATATGCAGGTCGACCACTCTTTAATTCTGTTAATGGAACTAAAGAATCAATGAAAGATATCTTTCCTATTGTAAAAAAATATGGAGGTGTGGTAATAGGGATGACTTTTGATGAAGATGGAATCCCTGAAACAGCTGAAGGTAGGGTATTGATAGCTAAAAAAATAATTCAACAGGCTTCTGAGTATGGCATTGATAAGGAAGATATATTGATTGATCCTCTTGTTTTGCCAGTTTCTACCCAACCTAGTCAAGTTCAAGTAGTGATTGATACACTGAAATTATTAAAAACTGAGTTAAATGTATTAACAGTTGCCGGCATTAGTAATATTTCTTATGGATTACCGAATCGATCCCTATTAGATAGAACATTTTTAACTAGTTGTGTGATAGCTGGTTTGGATGCACCAATCATTAATCCGCTATCAGAGTCACTGATGGAAACAGTTAGTACGATTAAATTATTTTCTAATCAAGATAAAAATGCTCAGCAATATGTTAAGCGTCATCAAGGAAGTAAGATAAGTAATAACAGATTAAAGGAAGAACGTATACTCTTAAAAGAATTAATTGTTCAAGGAAGAGAAGAAGAGTCTGTAATTGAAGTAAATAACTTGTTAAGAAAAGGTGTGCCTCCTTTACTTATTATTAAAGATGAATTAATTCCAGCAATGGATGATGCTGGAGCTCTTTTTGAAAAAGAACAAATATTTTTACCCCAGTTAATGCAAGCTACTGAAGCTTTTAAAAAAGTACAAGATGTCATAAAAGCATATATGGTTGAGCAAGGTGAAATTAGAGAAAGTAGGGGGAAGGTAATACTTGCTAGTGTTAAAGGAGATCATCATGATCTTGGGAAAAATATTGTGAAAATACTGATTGAAAACTATGGATATCAAGTAATTGATTTAGGAGAAGATGTTTCAACGGAAAAAATAATTGAGACCGCTCAAAAGGAAGACATTAAAATAGTCGGTTTATCTGCTTTGATGAGCGCAAGTGTCAAAAATATGAAACAGACAATTTTGGATATAAAAAAAGCGAAAATTGAGTGTCAGTTTATTGTAGGCGGCGCAGTGATGAATGAAGAAAACCGAAAATTTGTAGGAGCGGATTATTACGCTAAGGATGCAATGGATTGGTTAAAAATAGTTGAAGGGTTAAATTTTTAGTCTTTTGGTTTAATAGTTAGAAAAAGTAATCATGATTGACGTATCTAATTGGATAAGCTATATTAGTCTCTAGCTAGTTTTTCAAAAAAAATACTAGATTTATCATGATTTTATTACCTATTATAAGTTAAAAATTTACTTTGTTAGAAATAAAAAAAGCAATGTGATTAACACATCGCTTACAGTTTTTTTACAAATTCTGATTTTAATTTCATAGGGCCAAAACCATCAATTTTACAATCAATATTGTGGTCGCTGTCAACTAAACGAATATTTTTAACTTTTGTACCCTGTTTAATTGGACCGCTAGCGCCTTTGACTTTCAAGTCTTTAATCACTGAAACACTATCGCCGTCTTGAAGAATATTCCCATTCGAATCTTTAACGATAAATTCGTTTGTTTCTTCATTTGCTTCATTTTGAGACCATTCATTGCCACATTCGGGACAAACGTATAAGCCTCGGTCTTCATAGGTATAAACTGACTGACAGTTTGGACAACTTGGTAATGAGTTCATTTCTTGTCTCCTTTATTCTTATTCAAAAATCATTGTACCGTATTGAAATGAAAAAAGGAAGGTTATCTTTAAAAGTAGTGTTTTTTGAAAATGGAGTGTAACGTTTATTTCAATAGGAAAACATGTTTTTTAATATTGTGATAAAAGTTCGTAAAACATGTTTGGATTTTTTTAAGAATCATGTATAATGGTGTAAGCAAATTTAAAATTAAAAAACTAAGGAGGACGCCTTTTTGACTGATAGAGATGATGAGTTAAAACAAAAAGATGAAAGTCCTGAATCAGGTAAAGAGTTTAAAGAATATGTATTGAATTCCCTACACGGGGATCATGAGAGTGATGAAAAAATGACTAATGAGAATGAATATAGAGAAACACCTAGAACAGAAGAGCCCGTTAGACGTCGTAATAGACGCCAAACAGAAGATAAATTTAATAACCGTAAAAAAGAAAACAATATGGTGAAAAAGATTGTTATCATTATATCTTTAGCCTTAATTGTCACAGTTACAGTAGCGGGATTTTCGTTTTATAGTTTCTTCAAATCAAGCTTGAAACCACTAGATCCATCAGATAAAAAAATGGTGCAAGTAGAAGTACCAATTGGTAGCTCTAGTAAAGACATTGGTCAAATATTAGAAAAAAGCAAAGTTATTAAAAGTGGATTAGTATTTTCATACTTTGTTAAAACGAACAATCTTTCTGATTTTCAGGCTGGTTATTACCAAATGGCACCAAATATGACTCTAGATGAAATCACTAAGAATCTTCAATCTGGTGGAACGGATGAACCAGAAGCTTTAGCTGATGCTAAAATTACAATTCCTGAAGGTTCTTCAATTGATCAAATAGCTGATTTATTTGATAAGAAAACAGATGTGAAAAAAGATGAATTCCTAGCCCTTATGAAAGATGAAAAATTCTTTAACAAAATGGCAGGTAAGTATCCAGAATTATTAACAAGTGCTAAACAAGCAAAAGATGTTCGCTTCCGTTTAGAAGGTTACTTGTATCCAGCTACTTATAATTATTATAAAGATAATTCTTTAGAAGAATTAGTTGAACAAATGATTATCAAAACGAATCAAGTGATGACACCACTTTATCAAAGTATTGAGCAGAAAAAACTTTCTGTCCAAGAAGTTTTAACATTAGCTTCTTTAGTTGAAAAAGAAGGTGTTTCTGAAGAGGATCGTAAAAAAATTGCTCAAGTATTCTTTAATAGAATAGAAACTGATATGCCACTTCAATCAGATATCTCTATTCTTTATGCAATGGAAGAACATAAAGTTCATCTATCTAATAAAGATACTCAAATTGATTCTCCTTATAATCTATATATTAATAAGGGAACAGGCCCAGGACCGTTTAACAGTCCAAGTGAGCAATCAATTTTAGCTGTAATGAATCCAGAAGCAAATGACTATATTTATTTCTTAGCAGATGTTTCAACAGGTAAGGTTTATTACGCTAAAACATATGAAGAACATTTGAAATTAAAAAAAGAGTATATTGATGATAAAAAATAGAATTCCTGTTATGAAAAAAGTGAAAATTAAAAAATTATTTTTGATGTTTACTTTTTGTTCCTAACGTGGTAATCTGTTTGTTATATTGAGAGTGAAAAGCTTTTCCGATACATTTCGGGGAAGCTATTCATTTGTCAAATAGCTTAAAATCGTTTTAAGGAGACGTGAGTCGATTATGGAAAAAGTTTATCCGATGACTTTAGAAGGTAAAGAAAAATTAGAAGTAGAATTAGAAGAGTTAAAAACAATTAAACGTAAAGAAATAGTTGAGCGTATAAAAATAGCTCGTAGTTTTGGAGATTTATCAGAGAACTCTGAGTACGAGTCAGCTAAAGATGAGCAAGCTTTTGTTGAAGGTAGAATTACAACATTAGAAAACATGATTCGTTTTGCTCAAATTATTGATAATAATAATGTATCTAAAGATGAAGTATCAATTGGACGTACTGTGAAATTTGTTGAATTACCAGATGGTGATGAAGAAGAGTACACAATTGTTGGGAGTGCAGAAGCAGATCCGTTTTCAGGAAAAATCTCAAATGACTCTCCGATTGCTAAAGCTTTAATTGGAAAAAAATTAAATGATGTTGTAACAATTAGTACCCCAGGTGGGACATGGACGTAAGAATAGAAAAAATTTCGTAAGAAAACATTTTTTTAGGCTGAGACTTATGTCTCAACCTCTTTTTTTGTTCTCAATTGAATAGAGTGACGAACAATTTTAGTGAAAGATTGTTCGTTTTTCATTTTTAATTAAGATGAAATCTAGGTCTAAAGTCGTAGTACGTTTTCCTTCTTTTGTGGTTTTTACAATGCACAAAAGATAGTTATAATAAACTTAAATATTCTATAGAAAAGGAGTAAGGACTATGCAAAGCTCATGGCGTTTTTTTATTGTAACCGAGTTATTGTTATTTGTATGGGCTATTTATCAATTATTGGGAAATATTCCAATATTAATTTTTATAGTATTTGCCATTATTAACTTTGTTTATTCGGTTAAAAAAGTCCACAAAACTTCGTTTAATCATTTTCAAAAAGTATCGAGTTTAGTAGTGATGCTACTTTGTTTTTTAAGTAGTCCAGCAGTCTGGCTGATGATTGTTTTAGCTATTTTATTTGTTGGTCTTAAGGGTGTAGAGGTTTCTGGTATTGATTTATTTTCAAATGCACCATGGCGAAAGAAACAAATTAAGATGATTAAAACGGTCACAAGTGATTCAAAATCAGGTAGACGATTCAAACGACCATGGATTGGAAACCAACGCTTTGGAAATGATACATATGAGTGGGATGATATCAATATGTCTATCGTTTATGGAGATACAATTATCGATTTGGGAAATACCTTGTTACCAAAAGAAGATAATGTAGTTATTGTAAGAAAAGGATTTGGAAAGACAAGAATACTTGTTCCAACAGGAATTGGTGTCATGTTAGAACATTCTGCAATGATAGGTGAAGCTCAATTTGAAAATGAGCATTACCGTTTAAAAAATGAATCAATTAAAGTGTTTAGTAATGAATATGATGAAGCTACAAGAAAGTTAAAAATTGTCACCAATACACTTTTAGGTGATATAGAGGTGATTAGAATATGATATCTAAAATGGGGCGTCCGTTGGTATTCTTTTACACCTTTTTATTAACTTTTATGGTTTTAATCTTAACGTTGTATAGTTATTTTTATGCAAAGAATCAAAAAAAATGGATGCTAGAATTAATCCATACGAGAATGTTCAAATTGCCAATTATTATTTATATTATCATTATTGCATTAGCAGTTAGTGGTATAGTGATTGTTATTCTATACATATCTAACCGAAAAGCTTATGGAAAAATTGAAGAACGTTTGCAATTATTAGCAAGTGGTAATTATGAACATCAAATGTTATCTGAATCGCTAATGGTAGATGTAGATGATGTATTTGTGACAGAATTAGATAAAGATATTTTAGCTATTAGAAATAAATTAGTTTCTATGTCGAAAGAATTACAAGATTTGAACAGTCACCCTCAGTTAGTTGAAGGTGAGTCTAAAGAAGAATTAATTAAAGAAGAAAGACACCGAATTGCTCGTGAACTTCATGATTCAGTGAGTCAACAATTGTTTGCAGCAACGATGATGTTATCAGCATTGAATGAGGGTATTTCTGAACTCGATGTACCAGAAGTTGTTGAAAAACAAGTTCAAATGATTGCGGGCATTATTAATACGTCACAGTCTGAGATGAGAGCATTGTTACTTCATTTAAGACCAATTAATTTAGAGGCAAAGACCTTGAAACAAGGAATTGAGATGCTCTTAAATGAGTTACAAACTAAAATTAATATTGAACTTTTATGGAATGTAGAAGATGTCAAACTAGCTAGTTCAATAGAAGATAATTTATTTAGAATTGTTCAAGAGCTACTATCCAATACACTACGACATGCAAAAGCAAAATCTTTAGAAGTTTATTTGAAAAAAATGGATAAAACTGTTTTACTTAGAGTAGTAGATGATGGACAAGGATTTGATATGTCTAGTTCAAAAGTTGGTAGTTATGGGTTAAATAACATAAAAGAACGAGTGACTGGAATGGGTGGTACTTGCCGAATAGTGAGTTTTATTGGACAAGGTACAAGTATTGAAATTAAAGTTCCTGTGCTAGAGGAGAGTGAAACAATTGATTAAAGTACTTTTAGTGGATGATCATGAGATGGTTCGAATGGGAGTTTCTTCATACTTGATGATTCAACCGGATATTGAAGTTATTGGAGAAGCTGAAAATGGTCTTGTAGGGCATGAAAAAGCATTAGAGTTAAGGCCAGATGTTATTTTAATGGACTTAGTAATGGATGTAATGGATGGAATTGAATCGACAAAAAAAATCTTGTCAGATTGGCCAGAAGCACGAATTATTATTGTAACTAGTTTTATTGATGATGAAAAGGTTTATCCTGCTATTGAAGCAGGCGCAGCAGGCTACCTATTAAAAACTTCTTCAGCAAAAGATATTGCTAATGCGATTCGTTCTGCTCATCAAGGAGAAAAGGTTTTAGAATCAGAAGTAACAAGTAAGATGATGGAACGTTTATCAAAACCAAAAGAACATATATTGCATGAAGATTTAACAAATAGAGAAAAAGAAATTCTACTTCTAATCTCTGAAGGAAAAAGCAATCAAGAAATTGCAGATGAATTGTTTATCACACTTAAGACGGTTAAAACACATGTCTCTAATATATTATCTAAATTAGACGTAGAGGACCGCACACAAGCGGCTATTTATGCGTTTAAACACGGAATAGTTAAATAGTTTTAGTATATTGCATTAGTTAGGAGAGAAATAAAAATGAGAAAATCATTTGCAATCATAGGTTTAGGTCGATTTGGGGGCAGTGTTTGTCGCGAATTGATTAAGTCAGATCAAGAGGTATTAGCGATTGATAGTTGTGAGGATCGTGTGAATGAATATATGAACGTTGCAACTCATGCAGTTGTTGCTAATGCTCAAGATGAAGCAACATTACGTTCTCTAGGTTTAAGAAATTTTGATCATGTGATTGTTGCTATTGGTGAGGATATACAAGCTAGTATCTTAGTTACATTGATGGCTAAAGAGATGGGTGTTCCAAGAATTACGGCTAAAGCTCAAAATGAGTATCATGCAAGAGTTTTAGACAAAGTTGGAGCAGATACTGTTGTCCATCCAGAAAGAGATATGGGGATACGTTTAGGACATAAATTGACTTCTAATAATATGCTAGATTTTATTGAACTATCTGAGGATTATTCTTTAGCAGAAGTTATTGTAACTAACAAAAAATTCTACAATCGAACGATTGAAGAAATTAATTTCAGACAACACTTTAATTTAACAATTGTGGCTATTAGACGTGGAAAGAATGAGTTAATTGTTTCTCCACCAGCTAATCAGATGATTCTTGAAAATGATATTTTATTGGTTGTCGGTCACAATGATAATGTTGATTATTTAGATGATAAAATGAATCGCTAGCAATGAGCATAAAACTCATTGCTTTTTTTTGTATATGTTACAATATCTGTGAAAAGAAGTGGAGGAAAGCAAATGGAATTAAAAATAACACCTCAAGCAACACAATGGTTTAAAGATGAATTATTATTAACTGAGGGTGATAGTCTACGTATTTATGGGAAATATGGTGGAGCAACTAATGTTCATGTTGGATTTTCGACAGGAATAGAAGCGACATCTGCCAATAACCCAATGCTAGAAACAAAAATTGATGGTATTCACTTTTTTACAGAAGAAGCGGATGAATGGTTTTTTGCAGACTATAGCTTAGAAATTGACTTGGATGAGAAAACAAAAGAGCCAAGTTATACTTATAAATAAAAAAATAGAGGTGCCGTAATGGCCCTCTATTTTTTATTTTTACGATTAGGTCTTGTTGGTTTTGGAAAGATATTAAAGTAAATTAATAAAGTTAGTGCTAAAGCAATTGATCCAATTGGAAAACTAGGCCAAATAAATTGAAGAGCCATCGTTAATAGAGTTGGAATAGTTGCACAATAAACTAAGATTTTAAAAACTTCACTAAATTTCAGACGAATCATTCGAGTTCTGACAAAAATGTTTGCAAAGAATGTCATCATGATTAAATCAACTAAGAAACTAACAAAAATCATAAAAGCTGATATTAATAAAACAAAAACAAAAAGGAGCATCCCTTGGGAATTACCAGTTAGCATTTTATTAAGGAACTCTTTATTGATAATACGCATCTGTGTTGCGGTGTAAGGTAATGAAAACGAATTACTGTCTAACATATCCGCAGTTGATCCGGTTGTTGGCATCACTATAACTGCCTCATTTTTTAAGAGAGCAATTGTCATGACTCCACCTACAGAATCAGCTTCAACTTCATTTTTACTTCTTTTTCCTTCAGGGTCAAATGTAAAAATCATTGAATTGGTTTGATAGATAAAGCCGGAATCTTTTTTATCTGTTAAAATTTTTCCGTCTTCAATTGAAAATTCTGGAAGCTTTTGAACAATCTTATCCCCGTCTTCTTTAATAGAGCTTAAAATGTCCATACTCTGAAAGACGACAGGTAAACTTAAGATGATTGACAAGAGTATCATGTATAAAAAAACATGGAAACCCTTTTTCTTCCGTCCTTCTATTAACAAGGTCGGTTGTGTAAAAGCTGCTTTGATTAAATTAAATGTACTCATAAAGGTCTCCTTTTGCAATATTCAATACCCCTTATTGTAACGTTTTTAAGGATTAGAGACAAGTTTTAAAAATAATTGTTTTTCCAGTTCAATTTTTTGTTTTTCTCTTAGCTTAATGGTATATTGAAAATGTTAGAAGAACCAACCATTGAATAATGGTTATAAATATTAGGAGGCTATTATAATGGCATACACATTACCAGATTTACCATATGCATACGATGCATTAGAACCACATATTGACGAGTTAACGATGAAGTTACATCATGATAAACATCATAATACTTATGTAACTAACTTAAACGCTGCAATTGAAAAACATCCTGAACTAGGTAATAAATCAATTGAAGAATTAATCGCAAACTTAAACGATGTTCCTGAAGACATCCGTATGGCAGTAAGAAACAATGGTGGTGGACATGCTAACCATGCTTTCTTCTGGGAAATTATGGGACCAAATGCAGGTGGCGAACCAACTGGAGCAATTAAAGGTGCTATTGAGAGCGCATTTGGAAGTTATGATGCTTTTAAAGAAGCATTTGCTGCAGCAGGAGTAGGTCGTTTCGGTTCTGGCTGGGCTTGGTTAGTTGATAATAATGGAAAATTAGAAATTATGTCTACTCCAAATCAAGATTCTCCATTAACAGAAGGAAAAACACCTTTATTAGGACTTGATGTTTGGGAACATGCTTACTATAAAAAATATAGTAATGTTCGTCCAGACTATATTAAAGCTTTCTTTAATGTTATTAACTGGGATGAAGTTAATAAACGTTACGCAGCAATTAAATAGTGAATTAACAAAGCAAAAGAATTTATTTCTTTTGCTTTTTTTTATTGCTAGTTTTCTTTACAATGATAGCGCAAATAGACTATTATAGATGAAAGCAACTAAATATCTTTTTTTAAAGAAAAAAACGCTAAATCACATGTATACCATGTGCTATAATATATCAATAATAAGGAGGGCTATCATGTTTTTAGAAATAGCAAAAGAAAAGGCCTTAGAGGCACTAGACCAAGAAGCCTCAAAAATAAGACAATTAATTTCAAATCAAAGAAACTATCAATGTATTACACAATGTAAAGCTTTTGAAGAGGTTGTAGATACACAAATGTATGGTTTTTCAAAGCAAGTAGATTATGCTCAAAAACTTGGAATTTTAACTAAAGAAGAAGGTAGTAAGCTGATTGTTGAATTAGAAAAAGAATTAAATCAGGTGTACGTTAATGTCTATGATGAGCAAAAAAAGAAAGATTTTAGCAACGAGAGGAAGTGATTTTTTTGCCCAAACATGTAGATAAACGCCTGTATTTAGACTATAGTATTTTGGTTCCATACCTAATTTTGTCAATTATGGGTATCATTATGGTTTATAGTGCTAGCTCTGCTAAATTAGCTCAACTAGGAAAAAATCCTGGAACTGATGCAATTAAGCAAGCTGCTTTTTTTGTGATTGGTATTATAGGAATTGTTTTTATTTATAAGATGAAAACAAAAGTGTTTCAAAATAAAAACTTTATTATGATTGCCATTGCTGTTATTAGCTTGATGTTAATTTTGACTAAATTCACTCATTTAGGTCAATCAGGTGGTGGGGCTGATGGATGGCTAAGTATTGGTGGCATCACAATTCAGCCTGCAGAGTTTTTAAAAATTGTGATTATTTGGTATTTAGCATATATACTTTCAAGAAGACAAAATATGATTAATCAAAATTTTAAGGAAGCAGCCTTAAAGCCACTTGTCTTAATTGGTGGACTCATCTTTTTAGTAGTCATTCAACCAGATAATGGTGGAGCGGTTATTTTAGCAATGATTGCGTCTATTATGGTTCTAGCCAGTGGCGTTAATTACTTTTATACTTTATTAGCTATGGGTGTTGGTGTCGTAGGTTCATTTGTGGCTATCCAAGGGATTTTAATGACTGGTGGACTTTTATTCCCTGGTCGTTTCAAATACGTATATAACCGTTTTAGAACATTCTCTAATCCGTTTATTGACCCACTTGGTGACGGACATCAAATGGTCAATTCATACTACGCGATGAGTAATGGGGGCTGGTTTGGTTTAGGGATTGGAAATAGTATTCAGAAAAAAGGATTTCTACCTGAAGCACAAACCGACTTTATGTTTTCAATTGTTATCGAAGAATTAGGATTAATTGTAGCAATTGTTATTTTAGGAATGTTACTATTTTTAATTCTTAGAATTTTAGTTATTGGAATAAAATCAAAAAACACATTTAATTCAATGATGTGTATTGGTATTGGTGGAATGATTTTAATTCAGACATTTATTAATATTGGTGGAATTACGGGAATTATTCCATTAACAGGTGTAACATTTCCATTTTTAAGCCAAGGAGGATCTAGCTTGATTACCTTATCGATTGGTGTTGGGTTTGCATTAAATATTAGTGCGGATGAGAAAAAACAACGATTTGATCAACGAAATGAACAAATTGCAATTGAATACAGAGAACAAACTAGATTATTAGAACATCATAAATAAGGTTGGAGGGAATTAATGATGAAAAAGGTATTAGTAGCTAACAGAGGGGAAATTGCTATTCGTGTCTTCCGTGCATGTACGGAACTAGATATTGATACAGTAGCAATCTATGCAACAGAAGATGAGCGTTCTATGCATCGTTTTAAAGCAGATGAAGCTTATTTAGTAGGTAAGGGAAAAAAAGCAACTGATGCCTATTTAGATATTGAAGATATTATTCGAATTGCTAAAGAGTCGGGAGCTGATTCAATTCATCCCGGATACGGATTTTTATCTGAAAACTTAGAGTTTGCTAAAAGATGTGCTGAGGAGGGAATTACTTTTGTGGGCCCAACTCTCCATCATTTAGATATTTTTGGGGATAAAATCAAAGCTAAAGAAGCGGCTATTTCAGCTGGTGTAGCTTCTATTCCTGGAACAGATGGACCAGTAGATAGTGTGGAAGAAGTTTTAGCTTTTGCTAATGAATTTGGTTTTCCTATTATGATTAAAGCTTCTCTTGGAGGCGGCGGTCGAGGAATGCGTGTAGCAAGAGATGAAAAAGAAGCGATTGAAGGTTATGATCGCGCTAAAAGTGAAGCAAAAGCTGCTTTTGGCAATGATGAAGTATATGTCGAAAAATATATTTCAAATCCTAAACATATTGAAGTTCAAATTTTAGGAGATACTCATGGGAATGTCATTCATTTATTTGAAAGAGATTGCTCTGTTCAAAGACGTCATCAAAAAGTAGTAGAAGTAGCACCTTGTGTTTCAATGTCAGAGGAACAACGAGAAGAGATTTGTCAGGCAGCTGTCAAATTAATGAAACATGTTGGTTATGTTAATGCTGGAACAGTTGAATTTTTGGTAGAAGGCGATAATTTTTACTTCATTGAGGTAAACCCTCGAGTTCAAGTAGAACATACCATTACTGAATTAATAACAGATGTTGATATTGTTATGTCTCAACTTCAAATTGCTATGGGAAAAAATTTACATGGGGAAATTGGATTGCCAACTCAAGATAAATTAAGTATCCATGGATACGCCATTCAATGTCGTATTACAACTGAAGATCCTTTAAATAATTTTATGCCAGATATTGGAAAAATTGATACATATCGTTCACCAGGTGGTTATGGTATTCGTTTAGATATTGGAAATGCTTTTGCTGGAGCCGTTGTAACGCCGTTCTTTGATTCTTTACTTGTAAAGGTTTGTACGCATGCGATTACGTTTGATCAAACCATTGAGAAAATGAGAAGAGCTTTAAAAGAGTTTAGAATTAGAGGAGTTAAAACTAATATTCCATTCTTAGCTAATGTTATTAATCATCAGACATTCAAATCAGGTCAAGCTATTACAACTTTTATTGATGAATCACCTGAGTTGTTTGAGTTTCCAAGAGTTAGAGATCGTGGCAATAAAACAATGAAGTATATTGGTGAAGTGACAGTCAACGGTTTTCCTGGTGTAGAAACTTCAAAGAAAAAATATCAAAAAGAAGCAAGAATTCCTCAAAAAATAGTGGAAAGACCTCAAATTTTAACGGCTAAGAATATTTTAGACCAATCAGGTCAAGAAGCTGTTGTTGACTGGATTAAAAATAAAGAAGAAGTTCTTTTAACGGATACAACTTTTAGAGATGCTCATCAAAGTTTATTGGCTACTCGTGTAAGAACCACAGATTTGAAACGAATTGCTAAGCAAACAGATGAAGGAATTCCAGAATTATTCTCAAGTGAGATGTGGGGAGGAGCTACATTTGATGTAGCGTATCGATTTTTAAATGAAGACCCATGGATTCGTTTAAGAAAATTAAGAAAATTAATGCCAAATACATTGTTCCAAATGTTATTTAGAGGATCTAATGCAGTAGGCTATCAAAATTATCCAGATAATGTTTTAAAAGAATTTATCGAACTGGCTGCAAGTGAGGGAATTGATGTTTTTAGAATTTTTGATAGTTTGAACTGGTTACCTCAAATGGAAAAAAGCATTCAATATGTTCGTGATACTGGTAAATTAGCAGAGGCTGCTATTTGTTACACAGGAGATGTGTTAGATCCAAACCGTTCTAAATACAATCTAGCTTACTATAAGAACATGGCTAAAGATTTAGAAAAAATGGGAGCTCATATTATTGCGATTAAGGATATGGCAGGTTTATTGAAACCAGAAGCTGCTTATCAGTTAGTAACTGAATTAAAATCAACAGTTGATGTTCCGATTCATTTACACACTCATGACACAGCTGGAAATGGCATCATGACCTATGCAGCAGCAACAAAAGCTGGTGTGGATATTGTAGATGTTGCTATGAGTGCTATGAGTAGTGCAACAAGTCAACCTAGCATGAGTAGTTTATATTATGCACTTAATGATAGTAGTAGAACACCTAATGTTGATATTGAAAATGTACAGCAAATAAATCATTATTGGGAAGATGTCCGTTCTTACTACCGTCCTTTTGAAAATGGTATTAGTGCCCCTCAAACAGAAGTTTATTCTCATGAGATGCCTGGTGGTCAATATTCCAATTTACAACAACAAGCAAAAGCAGTTGGTTTAGAAGAACGCTGGGAAGAAATTAAAGATATGTATGCAACAGTTAATTTATTATTTGGGGATATTATTAAAGTGACACCTTCTTCTAAAGTAGTAGGTGATATGGCTCTCTTTATGGTTCAAAATAATTTAACCTCAGATGATATCTATCAAAAGGGAAGAGAATTAAACTATCCTGAATCTGTTATTAGTTTCTTTAAGGGCGACTTAGGTCAACCGACAGGAGGATTTCCTAAAGAATTGAAAGATATTATTTTAAATGGTCGACCGTCAATTGAAGTTCGTCCAGGTAGCTTGGCTGAATCTGTTGATTTTGAAGAAATTAAGAAAGAATTAAAAGAGCTCATTGGTTTTGAACCAAGTTCAAAAGATGTGATAAGCTATATTATGTATCCTCAAGTCTTCTTAGATTATTGTAAGACGCATGATAGCTTTGGAGATGTAGAATTGTTAGATACAATGACGTTCTTCCAAGGAATGCGTGTTGGTGAAACAATCGAAGTTAGAATTGAAAAAGGAAAAACATTGATTATTACACTAGACGAGATTGGTGAACCTGATTTGGAAGGTAACCGAGTGTTATTCTTCAATTTAAACGGTCAACGTCGTGAAATTATTATTAAAGATCAAAATATAAAATCTCAAGTTATTATGAAAGAAAAATGTGAACCAACAAACCAAGGTCATATAGGTGCTACAATGCCAGGATCTGTTCTTGATGTCTTAGTTGAAGTTGGTGAGCAAGTTCATAAAGGAGATGCGCTTTTAATTACAGAAGCAATGAAGATGGAAACAACTATTTATTCTAAACGAGATGGTGTTGTTAAACGTGTTCTTGCTAAAAGTGGTGAAGCTATTCAATCTGGAGATTTATTAATTGAATTAACGATTTAACAATAAATGATTTAAAAGGGGAGAGAAGATTTGAAAAGAAGCATTGAATTTATTGTTTGTTTATTTTTAGTGCTGAGTGTTGTTTATATGAAACCAGTCATATCTTCTCGTAACCAACCCAAACCTAAAAATGATTTATCCGTTGAAAAAGTAAAAATTTCTCATAAATCGGTTCCTTATTATGAGTTAAATACAACTGGTATGGCAAATTATGTTGGCAAAACAAAAGATGAATTCTTAAAAGAATTTCCTAAACCTAAAAAAACATTTTCTTCTTATTATCAGACGGAATGGCTTGTTTATGGAGACTCATTAAATGATTATTACCAAGTAGAAATCAAAAATTCAGTCGTTTCAAGCGTCTTTGTTCTAGGGAAGAATTTGGAAACAACTCCTTTTGCAATGGATATGAATTTAGTAGATTTAGCTGAAATTACAACTATTTTTTCTAACTTTAACTTTAGTTATGGTGATGAAAAATACGAAGTTGAATTGACTGAAGATGATATGAATTATCGACCATTAGTAGCGTTTAATAATGGCACATTTGCAATGCTACATATAAATCAAGGAACTGGAAAGTTAATGGCAATTCGTTATTTGGATAAGCATACGCTATTAAGTATCATGCCTTATCAAATGGATCAAGATAACAAGGTTCAGGAAAAACTACCTTTAGAAGCTAAAGACTGGCATCAGGTTAATCAAGATAACCAAGAACAACTAGTAACTATTTTGAATTTATTACGAGAAAAAGAAGATAAGAAAAAATACCAAATGGATTCGACTTTACAAGTGGGGTCAAAAAAAGGTATAGAACTTCTTTCCGAAAAACCTGATGTGATAATTGATGAAGAAAGTCATTTGAAGAATTGGAAGAAAGTTTCCGAAACTAACATCAGTACGCCTCCTTTTGTATTAAATAAAAAAGAGACGACTCGATTAATCAAAAAACTAGATTTATCACCAAAGGAAACACATGGTATTTTTTATGCACCAGTTGTCGATGTCCCTTTTATGGTAACTAATTGGTATGGCAGTCGTTTTTATCATGAAGAGTTAGCTCATAAAAATGATTCAAGGATAGGATTAACTTTTGACAAACAAGGTGTAATGACTTTCTTTGGGAAAGAAAAAGAAAAAATTAAGACAGTTGAAAGTAGTGATAATGGTGATTTATAATGAAGAAGTTATTGAAATAGAGGATCTTGTTGAAGAGCTTGCAAAAGAGCTTATTAGTAGTGAATTAGTTTCAGGTTATGTTACTTCTTATGTTGAAATGGACCGAAATCAAGAAGTCTCATCAATTGTAAATGAATTTTTAGAAAAGAAAGAAGCTTTTGAAAAAATAGAATCATATGGAAAATACGCTCCTGATTTTAAAGAAAAAAGAAGAGATGTCAGAAAAGCTAAAAGATTAGTTGATACAAATGAATTAGTCGCTGGCTTTAAGTATAGTGAAACATCCCTTCAAAATATGCTAGACTATGTAACTTTTGATCTAGCGAATACTATTTCAAAAGATATTAAAGTCGATGCAGGCAATCCGTTTTTTGAGTTTGCTAAAAGAGGATGTGGAGGTAGTTGTCATGTTAGTTAATGAAATAGATAATTCCCTTGAATTAGTTCCTAGAAGAGGTCTAATTGTCTGGGTTTATAGTTTAAAACAGTTAAAAAATTTACGTCGTTTTGGTTATGTTCATTATGTTTCTAAAAAAATGAAATATGTTGTTCTATACGTAGATGATGTAGAGATTGATACCGTAATTGAAAAGTTAGAAAAGCAATTTTTTGTCAGAAGTGTTGATATGTCAATGCGCCCTGATATTAATATGAATTTTAATAATCGATTAGGTAATGAGAAAATGGAAGAAGAACCACTAGAATTTGAAGAGCAAAAAACAGAAATTCGTTTAGCAGATTTTGAAGAAGACGAGTCTTAAAAAGAAATCATCAGTTGATACTGGTGATTTCTTTTTTTTAGACCAATTAGATAAAGTAAAAAATACCTTATCTATACCAATTATTTTAAAAACTTGGTAATTCAATAGAAAACATTGACTATAGACTAAAATAAAAGTAGAATAATCTTGTTTCTGTTAAAAAAATACTTAGGAGGATAGTGTACCAATTATATAGGATAGCGCCAGACCTGAATTAGACAGGTGACGAGGATAGAACTTATCGAAAATTTCGGCGGATGGTTCTAGGAACTGCATTCTAAAAATTTATTTAAAAATAAAACAGTGATGTTTTTGACAGAGGATAAATTAAGCAGAACAGAAATGAAAAAATTAGAACGAAAGTTGGAAATGTGTATGTGTGGAATTGTAGGAGTAGTGGGAAGTCAAAATACAAAAAATATATTATTAAATGGTTTACATAAATTAGAATACCGTGGATATGACTCAGCAGGTATTATGATTAGTCATAATGAAGAAATGTTTGTTACTAAAACGCCGGGTCGTGTGGCTGAGTTAGAAGCTCTAGTTGCAAATAAAGAATCTGCTGGTACTGGAATCGGTCATACAAGATGGGCAACTCATGGAGAACCAACTGAGAACAACGCTCACCCTCACCTTTCAAAAAGTGGTCGTTTCGGTTTAGTCCATAACGGTGTTATTGAAAACTTTGAATGGTTAAAAGAAACTTATTTATCTGATATTACTTTATCAGGAGATACAGATAGTGAAATTGTCGTTGAGGTTGTTGATTATTTTTCTAAACAAGGCTTATCAACAATTGATGCTTTTAGTAAAATGTTAGAAGAAGTTAAGGGTTCATATGCTTTAGCTTTAATTGATACTGAAGATGATAGTCAAATTTTTCTAGCTAAAAACAAAAGTCCACTTTTAGTTGGATTAGCTGATGGTTACAATTTAGTTGGTAGTGATGCAATGGCTATGATTAATGAAACAGATCGTTTTGTTGAAATTATGGATGGAGAAAAAATCATCCTTTCAGCAACAAATATGCTTATTTTAAATAAAGATAATGAAGAAGTAACTCGCGATTTTTATGTGGCTGAAATTGATGCGAATGACACTGAAAAAGGTTTATATCCTCATTACATGTTAAAAGAAATCGATGAACAACCTGCCGTAATGAGAACTTTAATTCAAGAGTATGTGACACCAACAGGAGAAAGTACTATTCCAGTTGAGATTGTCTCTGAAATGGCGGAGAGCGACCGTATTTATGTAGTTGGCTGTGGTACTAGCTGGCATGCAGGTTTAGTGGGTAAGAAAATGTTAGAAGAACTAACTCAAATTCCTGTTGAAGTTCATTTAGCAAGTGAGATGGGTTATGATATGCCAATTCTATCTAAGAAACCGTTCTTTATTTTCCTAACACAAAGTGGTGAGACAGCAGACAGTCGCCAAGTTCTTGTAAAAATTAACGAAATGAAATTACCGTCTTTAACAATTACAAATGTGAAAGGCTCAACTCTTTCACGTGAAGCAACTCATACGTTATTGTTGCATGCAGGTCCTGAAATTGCAGTAGCTTCAACTAAAGCCTACACATCTCAAATTTCAGTAATGCTCTTTTTAGCAAAAGCGTTGGGAGAAAAATTAGGACAAGAAAAAGCTAAGGGATTAGATATTGTTCATGAATTAGGGATTGTAGCTGCTGCTATGGAATCTTTAGTAGATGATAAAGATCATTACTCTGAATTAAGTCAAAGTTTCTTAAATGAAACAAGAAATGCTTTTTATATTGGTCGTGGTTTAGACTATGCAGTTTCTCTAGAGGGAGCTTTAAAATTAAAAGAAATTTCTTATATTCAAGCTGAAGGTTTTGCTGCTGGAGAATTGAAACATGGAACTATCGCTTTAATTGAAAAAGGCACACCAGTTGTTGCATTAATTTCAAATAAAGAGATGGGAAGTCACACCAGAGGTAATATTAAAGAAGTAGAGTCTCGTGGAGCTAAGTCATTGGTTATTGCTTTAGAAGGATTAGAAAAAGAAACTGATGCCATAGTACTTCCTCATGTTCACGAGTTGGTAACTCCACTTGTGACAGTTATTCCACTTCAATTACTAGCGTATTATGCTAGTTTACAACGCGATTTGGATGTAGATAAACCAAGAAACTTGGCTAAAAGCGTAACAGTTGAATAAAAAAACTCTTTCTAGGGCTTATTTTTCAAATCTATGCTATAATATAAAAAAATAAGTAAAGGGGTGAACACTCAATGGTCAGCACAGACAATTTAAATAACAAAACAGAATTAAAATTCTTGTACCTTTGTCGTGCAATTATTTCCGTATTTTTTAAAAATTGGATTAGTGTGTCTAAATTTAATGAAAAAAATATGAAAACGACCATTCAGTGATAAACTCGAGAGAATTTTAAATAACAAGGTCGTAGAATTTCTGCGACCTTTTTTGTTTATCCTCGAATGGAGAAAAGAGGATATTATGTTACAACTAAATCAAATTAATAAAACAATGTTTGGCAATCAATTATTTAATGAGGTTAATGCGCAATTAAATGACGGAGATAAAGTCGCCTTAGTGGGAAATAATGGAACTGGAAAATCAACTCTACTTAAAATAATTGCTGGGGTTGAAGGAGTGGACGCTGGACATGTTTCTATTTCAAAAAATCAACAAATCAGCTACTTAGAGCAAAATAGTCTAGTTGATAGCCAAGAAAAAGTTTATGATTACATTTTTAATGGACAAAAAGAAATCAAATCTATTCAAAGTCAATTAGTTCAAATGGAGTCCCAAATGACTGAAGCAAGTGAACAGGAACTTGAACGCTTAATGATTAGATACGGTAACTTGCAAGAAACTTTTATAGAAAAAGATGGTTATACAATTGAGGAATCAATTAAAAGTATTGCAACAGGTTTAAAGATTGACCACTTACTAGATGAGTCCATTTGCTCCTTAAGTGGAGGGGAACAAACACTAGCTAAGCTAGCAAGATGTTTACTTGAAAATAATGATATTTTACTTTTAGATGAGCCGACTAACCATTTAGATGTATCAGGCCTTACTTGGTTGGAGAACCATTTGAAGCATAGTAAGCAGTTAGTCGTTATTGTTTCTCATGATAGATATTTCTTAGACCAAGTTGCAACTTCTGTTTTACTTATTGATGAAGGTAGTCTGAAGAGCTATAAAGGAAATTATACAGTTTTTAAAGAGCAACGAAAAAAAGAGTTAGACGAGTTGAAAAAGAATTATTTACTCCAACAAAAAGAAATTAAACAAGTTGAAGATGCGATTAGACGTTTCAGACATTGGGGAGCTATTAGTGACAATGAAAAGCATTTTAAAAAAGCAAAACGTTTAGAGAAACAATTAGATACAATGGATAAAATTTCACATCCTAGTAAAGAAAGGAAAGTTTCTAAGGAGCAAGGCTTTATCACTCAAGAAAAATCTGGAAAAGAGGTTATTCAATTAAGTAGTGTTTCTAAGTCTTACGGAGAACAAATCATTTTTTCTGATATTTCTTTTAATGTTTTTAGAGGCGATCATTTAGCGATTATTGGAGACAATGGAGCAGGCAAATCAACTTTAATAAAATGTTTGTTAGGAAATGAAGCAATCAATTCAGGTGACATTAAAATTGGACCAAGTGTTCAGATTGGTTATTTATCTCAAGTCATCACTTATGAAAATGCCAATCAAACTGTACTTGATTACTTTAAAGGGCAAGTACCTCTGATTGAAGAAGATGCTCGAAGAATTCTATCGTATTTTTACTTTACTCAAGAAGACGTGTTTAAACAGGTAGGTAATCTTAGTGGTGGAGAAAAAGTAAGATTAGAGCTAGCTTGTTTAATGAATAAATCGGTTAATTGCTTGGTTTTAGATGAACCAACCAACCATTTAGATATCTTAACAAGAGAATGGCTAGAAAGTCAGTTAGAAACCTTTAAAGGAACAATTGTTATGGTTAGCCATGATCGTTATTTCGTTGAGAAACTAAGTACGAAACAGTTTAAAATGAAAAATAATCGAATAAATTAATTCGTAAGTCTTGTCTTTAAATAAATCAGGCGTTATAATTGGACTATACCAAATTACGGAGGCGTACTTATGAAAATTATAAAAGTAAAAGATAGTGTTGAAGGTGGAAAAAAGGCATTTGAAATTATTAAAGAAGAAATGGCTACTGGAAATGTCAAAACATTGGGATTAGCAACAGGTAGTACGCCTGAAACTTTATATAAAGAGTTAGTTGCAAGTGATTTAGATTTCACTAATATGAATTCTGTTAACTTAGATGAGTATGTGGGATTAGAATCAACGAATGACCAAAGCTATCATTATTTTATGAAGAAACATTTATTTAATGAAAAGCCATTTAATCATAACTATTTACCTGATGGAACAGTAACTGATGGTAAAAAGGAATGTGAACGATACGATCAAATTATTGCTGAGAACCCTATCGACATTCAAATTTTGGGTATTGGTGAAAATGGGCATATTGGATTCAATGAACCAGGAGCTTCTTTTGAAGGAACAACAAGTGAAGTTGAATTAACAGAATCAACAATTGAAGCGAATAGTCGTAACTTTGCTAAAAAAGAAGATGTGCCTACTCACGCTTATTCAATGGGAATTAAATCAATTCTTCAAGCTAAAAAAATTATTTTATTAGCCTATGGACCTAAAAAAGCTGAAGCTATTTTAAACACAATTGAAGGACCTATGACAGAAGCCGTACCAGCAAGTGCACTTCAAAGTCATTCAGATGTCATCGTAATTGTAGATGAAGCTGCGGCAAAAGATTTAAAATAAATAAAAAATAGAAAACTGAGGTTAACAATCGAGTTAACTTCAGTTTTTTTGTCTATTTTTACAATAGAAGTCTTTTTTTTACTGTATTCATAAGTCTATTTTTAGTGTAAAATAGTAAGGAGTGGCACTTATTGTGCGAAAGATCAGAGGAGGATTCATGTTATGGCAATTGCAGTACTAGGGGGAGCAGGTTATATCGGCTCTCATACAGTCCAAGCACTAATTAATAAAGGAGAAGAAGTTATCGTTATTGATAACCTTTTAACAGGGCATAAAGAAGCAATTCATGAAAAAGCAACTTTTTACGAAGGTGATATCAGAGATAAAGAGTTTATGTTATCTGTGTTTAAAAAAGAGTCTATTTCTGGAGTGGTTCATTTTGCTGCCAGTTCATTAGTAGGAGAGTCTGTCGAAAATCCTTTGAAATATTTTAATAATAATGTTTATGGAACACAAATTACCCTTGAAGTAATGAAAGAAACTGGTGTTAAAAAAATAGTTTTCTCTTCAACTGCTGCGACTTATGGAGAACCAAAAGAAGTTCCTATTTTAGAAACAACACCGACTAATCCTAAAAACCCCTATGGTGAAAGTAAATTAATGATGGAAAAGATGATGCGTTGGTGTGATGAAGCGTACGGTATTAAGTTTGTTGCCTTACGTTACTTCAATGTGGCAGGAGCTAGTTTAGATACGTCAATTGGAGAAGATCATAATCCTGAAACTCATCTAGTTCCAATTATTTTGCAGACAGCTTTGGGTCAACGAGAAAAAATTTCTATTTTTGGAGATGATTACCCAACTGAAGATGGAACTTGTGTAAGAGATTATGTTCATGTCGTCGATTTAGGGGCAGCACATGTTTTAGCTTTAGACTACTTATCAAAAGGAAATGAAAGCAATATTTTTAATTTAGGAAGTAGTGAAGGATTCTCTGTAAAACAAATGATTGATGAAGCTCGTCTTGTGACTGGAAAAGAAATTCCTTCAGCCGTTTCTGAAAAAAGAGCTGGTGATCCAGCTGTGTTAGTAGCTTCTCCTGAAAAAGCAAAAGAAATTTTAGGATGGCAACCGCAATATACAGATATAAAAACAATCTTTGAAACAGCTTGGGCTTGGCATGTTAGCCGACCAAATGGCTATTAATTTTGAGGAGCATGGTTAATGATTAAGAATAAAGTAGTTCATGATTTTATTAGTATCGCCCTTCAATCAGGTGGTTGGATGGAACTAGATCGTTTGTATCTAGAAAATCAAGTAATAGCATTAGTAGGGCCAGTAAACGAAGAGGAAGAAATTGAAGAAGAGACGCAAATTAAATCTTCAAAAGAACTTGTTCAGGAATTGTTATTGGTAGCTGAAAAAAATGAATTGATTGATTTAAAAAACTTCGAAGAAAAAGCAGAATTAAATGCTAAATTAATGAGTTTCTTAACGCCACCACCCTCAGTTGTGAATGCGTTATTTTCACAGCATTACGACACTTCCGAGAAAGAGGCGACTGATTATTTTTATTTGATGAATCTAACAAATGGTTACGTCAATGAGGAAAATAACCAATATAAAAGTGAAACGTTAGATGATTATTCATTTATTATCCAATCAAAAAAATGGCAGTCAACTAGTGAGTTTACAATGTGTCCTTATTGTTTTGAAAGTGAGGGGCATGGTAAGGTAGAAAATACGAATAAGCGACTAATACGTATGAATTTAAAAGGTGAAAGTTGGGGATTTTATTATCATCCCAAACCTTTATTACGTGAACATAGCATTTTCACCCCTGAGAATCATCAGCCTTTAGTTATGAATCGTCAATTACAAGAAACGATGCTTCAATTGGTAGATGTTTATCCTCATTATTTTGTGAGTTTAGATCCAGAAGTGATTAAGCTATCTCCACATGGCTTCTTATATGGCGGTGATAATCAAATGCCATTAGCTTTAGCAGATAATAATTTTATGTTTGATATTCCAGGGTTTGTGACAGTTGAGGCATCTTTAGTAAATTGGCCAACTTCTGTTATTCGATTAAAAACAACTTCCAAGAAAAACTTGATGAATGCGTTAGAATATGTGACTTTAAAATGGCAACAATATTCTTATCCGTCTTTAGATATTATTGCAAAAGACGAGGATGGGAAAGATTTACATTCGGTCTTACCAGTCTTTAGAAAAGAAGAAGATGCTTATATTGTTGAGATGATTTTACAAGATGCTTCATCAGAGTTTAGTAGGAGTAAAGCATATGAGGCAATTATTCATGAAGACGCCTATCCAGTTGACCAGCTTGGTGTTATTAATTTAAAACAAGATGTCGAAATAAACGAAACTAACCTTGCTGTTATAACAGAAAATATGGCGAAACAGTCAATTTTTAGACGTCCTCAAGATGGACAAAAAGCCTTTTTAAGATTTATTGATACACTTTAAAGAAGGACGTGTCGGGTGAAATATGAAAGAAACAAACAAAGTTTCTAAATGGATTAAATTTGTACTTGTTAATGGGTTGATTTGTCTAGGTTTCTTTTTATTAAGTCAAGTGCCCAGTTTTCTATCAGCTGTATTTTTAGTATTGTATGGGAAAAAAATTGTATTTTTAGATGTGTTTATTACAGTCGTTTGGCTAGTTATTAGTTTTTTTATTACTCGTTATATTTGGAAATATTACAAAGAGAAAAATCAAGAAGATAAGATTCAGCTAACATTAAAAGATGTTGGAATTTCCTTTGGGTATTTTTTAACGGGTAGTTTAATTACCTTTATTGGTGGTTTGAGTATGGAGTTTATTTATGGTAATTCTGAATCACAAAATGATGAGATGATTCGGATGCTTATTAATAAAAGTCCATCCAATTGGTTTATCTTATTGATGGTTATCCAGTTGACTCTTTTAGCTCCAATTTTAGAGGAGTTAGTGATTCGTGGTATCCCCAAAGTAACTCTATTTAAGGATAGTCCAAACTGGTTTATGTTAATTATGACATCACTATTTTTCTCAAGTCTCCATCAGTCAACCAATATTATTTCGTTTTTGATTTATGCGGCTTTAGGTGGTGTGATGTGTCATGCTTACTTGAGAAGAGGACGTATAATTGATAGTATGATGGTCCATTTTTTCAATAATTTATTAGCAACAATTGCTTTTTTATTCCTAATATAGGAAAATAAATCAAAATAAGAGGCCAGTAAATAGGAATAATTTTGAGGAATTTTTTCTCTAAATAGACTTCCTAAAATTTGGCTTCTTTTTGATTAGAATAAACGTAAAAAACGTTGAGGTGTTTAAATGATAGGTGTTAAATTAATACTCATTGCTGTTATGATTTATATTACAGCTCTTTTTGTTGCAGCAGAATTCTCATTAGTAAAGGTGAGGTCTTCTAAATTGGAGCAACTAGAAGCAAATGGGGAAAAAAATGCCAAATTGGCTCTTCATTTAGTTCATCATTTGGATGATTATTTGAGTGCATGCCAACTTGGTATTACATTGACTACTTTAATTATTGGTGGTGTTGGTGAGGAAACAGTTCGGTCACTACTAGCCCCATTAATTGGACAATTACCATTAAGTAAAAGTGTCTCACTAACTGTTTCTTTGATTCTTTCTTACTTTTTGGTCACATTTGTAGAAGTAGTGGTAGGGGAATTACTACCTAAGTCTTATAGTATTGCTAATTCTGAGAAAGTAGTTTTAGCAATAGCTAAGCCATTACATATTTTTTATAAAATGACTTATTTATTTATCAAACTATTAAATCATTCGGCTAATTTAATCGGAAAAGCTTTTGGTATTCATATGATAGGTGAGGCAGAAGAAACCCTTTCTGAAGAGGAAATATTATTAGTCGCAGCTGATAGTTTAGATAAAGGTGAAATTAATAAAGAAGAATTTGAGTATCTATCTAATATTTTTGAATTTGATGAAAGACAAGTTAAGGAGATTATGACGAATCGACTTGATATGAAAGTATTAGATTATGACATGACTGTTAAAGAGGCGATTCCTAAAATTTTAGATGTTGGTTATAGTCGCTTCCCTGTTATCAAGGAATCAAAAGATGAAATTATGGGTTATGTGACGTTGCAGCAATTAGTTAGAACTTCATATATAGACGATCATCGTCTAATTGCTGAAGAAGTTGCAAAACCTATTGTGGTTATGGAAACAATGGTCGTTAAAGATGTCTTAAAAAAAATGCAGGAAGATCATAAACACATCGCAATGGTAGTCGATGAATATGGAGGAACTGTTGGAATTGTCACTATTGAAGATATTGTTGAAGAAATTGTTGGAGATATTCAAGATGAGCTAGATACTGAAAAAGAAAAGATTCAGTCTATTGGAATAAATGAATATTTAGTTGAAGGCAAAATTGAATTAGATGAAATTAGACATTTTTTCAATTTAGATGATATGGAAGACCCCAATGGGAATGTTACTTTAGGTGGTTATTGTACAAGTGTTTATCCAAGTGAAGTCGAAAAAGGATTTTCTTTTGAAGTAGAAGGGGTCATTTTTACGATATTATTAGTTAGACAAACAGTCGTCGAGAAGATTAAAATTAAAGATACAAGAAAATAACAAAAAAGGATGAGGCATTTGGTTGAGAAATGGGATGCGTATACTGTAGATAGAGTAAAATTATCCAAAACAGTTATTAGTGATGAAGAGCTAAAAACAGATGAATATCGAATTGTTATTGGAGGATGTATTTTTAATAAAAAGAATCAAATGTTAATTCAAAAAAGACAATCCACTAAAAAAACTTGGGCTAATATGTGGGATATTTCTGTAAGTGGTAGTGCGATTAGTGGTGAAACAAGCGCGGAGGCAGCTCAAAGAGAAATTAAAGAAGAGCTAGGTTTAGATTTTTCCCTTAAAGGACAATTGCCACAGCTATCGGTTAGTTTTACCAAGGGATTCGAGGACTATTACTTGATTGAAGAAGATGTTGATATCAATGAAGTTGTTCTTCAAGTAGAAGAAGTTCAAGATGTCAGATGGGCAACACTTGAAGAGATTAGAAAAATGATGGAAATTGGAGACTTTATCCCTTATCATGAGCATTTAATTTCACTTTTATTTGAAATGAAAACAACTTATGGTTCATATAAATATGAATAGTGATGGGCAAAAGCAATTAAGTAAAAGTTGCTTTTGCCTTTTATTGTCTAGTTTTAGAGATAACACAAATATGGGCGAATGACCTAAAATATGCTACAATATACCAGAATACAAAGAAAAAAGGGTCGATGTAAATGACAGTATTAGGAATAGATACTTCCAATCAAAGTATGTCACTTTGTTTAGGAGAAAATAACAAATTAATAGGTAGTTATTTTACTGCCACTCAAAAAAATCATAGCACTACGTTAATGCCTGCAATTGATTTCTTGTTTGAGTCTAACAACAAACAACCAAAAGATTTAGAAAAAATTATTGTTGCAGAAGGCCCAGGGTCATATACAGGATTAAGGATTGGTGTTACAACAGCTAAAACATTGGCTTGGACATTAAATTTAAAACTTTATAGTGTATCGAGTTTAGCTTTAATTGCAGCGTCTAAGAAAAAATTTGATGGTTTAATTGTTCCAATCATTAACGCTAGAAGACAAAATGTTTATACTGGTGCTTATCAATGGCAGGATAATCAACTTATTTCAGTTATTGGGGATCAACATATCTTTTTTGAATCATGGCTAGATCAACTAGCTGAAGTAAATCAACCAATCTTTTTTGTTGGAGCAGATTTACCTGAATTCATCTCTTTAATTAATCAAAGAGAAAATAAAGAAATGCAATACGATGAGTCACCTTTAAATAATGAAATTAATCCAGCGTCATTCTTAGTATTAGAAAATTTATACAGTGAAATAGAGAGTGTTGAAAAATTTACCCCTCGTTATTTGAAAAAAGTTGAAGCAGAAGAAAAATGGTTAGAAAAGCATGTGTCAAATGAGGATTCTAACTATGTGGAAAGAGTTTAGGACGTTTAAAAATAAAAGAGAAGTGAGTTATAAGCAAGTGGAAATTGGAGAAGAAATCATTACATTCGAAGTTGCTAAAATCACGGATATTTATGTGCTGCAATACTTATTAAAACAAGTCTACGGTAAATCACCTTGGAGTTATACCGTTTTTTGGATAGAGCTAAATAAGAAACAGAATGGCTTATATTTAAAAGCACTTAATCACGGAGAATTAGTAGGGTTTATTGGTATCCGAATAGAAGGATCTGATGCTCATATCACTAATATTGCAGTTCTACCAAATTTTCAACAAAAAGGATTAGGGAAAGAATTGTTAAAACAAGCTGAACTTTTTGCCATCAGAAAAGACTGTTTAACTTTAAGTTTAGAGGTAAAAGCATCTAATCGTGTTGCTATATCATTTTATGAAAAGTATGGTTTTTTTACGAATGGTATTAAACCTAACTATTATAAAGACAATCAAGAAGATGCTTTAGACATGCTTTATGTGATAGAGGAGAATGAATGAAAAAAGAGTCAGTAGCACTAAGTCATGAAGAATTAGCTAAAGCTTGTTTTTTACTGAGTGAACAAAGTTTTAATGAAAAATCACCATGGAGTGAAAAACAGTTTTTAGAGTCGCTTGAGTCAGAAAATAAAGCTATTTTCTTATCCTTTGAGAAAAAGTGTTTAGTAGGTTTTATTATTATTTCAGTTGTTCTAGATGAAGCTGAAATTGAGTTGGTTAGTGTATCAAAAGACTTTAAGCGAAAAAAAATAGGAACTCAGTTATTGAAAGAAGCTATTGAGAACTTAAAGCAAATGAAAGTTAGCTCGCTTTTTTTAGAAGTGAGACAAAGTAATACAAGTGCTTTAGGGTTTTATCGTTCTTTTAAGTTTGAAGAAATTGGACTTAGAAAGAATTACTATAAAGCTCCTAAAGAAGATGGCTTGATTTTAAAGCTAACATTATAGGAAGTGAAGAATTTGGATATATTTAAAGATAAAGAACGAAGATTAATATTAGCTATTGAAAGTAGTTGTGATGAAACAAGTGTGGCTGTTATTGAAGACGGTAATAAAATATTATCTAATATCATTGCCTCACAAATAAATAGTCATAAACGTTTTGGTGGAGTTGTTCCTGAGGTGGCTAGTAGACACCATGTAGAGCAGATTATTGGCTGTATGGAAGAAGCTCTTGAGGAAGCTGATATTAAAGTTGATGAGCTAGGCGGAGTTGCAGTAACGTATGGACCAGGTTTAGTTGGAGCTCTTTTAATTGGTTTAACAGCAGCAAAAAGTTTTGCATGGGCAAACGGGTTACCGCTTATTCCGGTTAACCACATGAGTGGCCACATTTATGCATCAAGATTTGTATCAGAAATGAGTTTTCCTATGATGGCTCTGTTAGTCAGTGGTGGACATACAGAACTTGTTTATATGAAAGAACATGGTAGTTATGAAATTATTGGTGAAACACGAGATGATGCTTGTGGTGAAGCCTATGACAAAGTTGGACGGGTCCTAGGATTAAGCTACCCAAGTGGAAAAGAAATTGATGAGATGGCTCATCTAGGAGAAGATACTTATCATTTTCCAAGAGCTATGATGAAAGAAGATAATTTTGATTTTAGTTTTAGTGGACTAAAAAGTGCGTTTATCAATTTAGTTCATAATGCAGAACAACGTAATGAGACCTTGGATAATAATAATTTAGCTGCAAGTTTTCAAAGCAGTGTTATAGATGTTCTTGTCTCAAAAACAATTCGTGCTTGTCAGGAATATGATGTTAAACAATTAGTTATGGCTGGTGGAGTTGCAGCTAATAAAGGATTAAGGGAACGTTTAACACAAGCTGTTGAGTCAGAACTAGTTGATGTTGACTTTGTTGTTCCTCCGTTTAAGTTGTGTGGAGATAACGCAGCAATGATTGGAGCGGCAGGTTTTATTGAAGCTAAAAAAGGTCATTTTGCTGATTGGTCATTAAATGCTAAGCCAAGTATAACTTTATAGAAAAAAGAGGTTGTAGGATAAGTGATTTTCACTTTGACTACAACCTCTCATAGTGGTTAGTTTCTTTTTTAGTTTTGACAATTGAAAACATAATAAGAATCATTGTCAGAAAAAGAACGCTGAGTAGGGCTAGAGATAAATTAGCATTAATAATGTAATGGGCTAGCATGCTAGGAATAAGAGATTGGGTATATTTAACTAAAAAATATAATAGTGCACCTAGAATAAACGAAATAATAATTCCTTGAAACCCTTGTTTTATATGTAGCGTTGCAAATAAAGTGTTTGATACAAGGAATTTAGTACTGGTTTTATAAAAAAAACTAGGAATTAAACCACGAAATAATAGTTCTTCAACTAGAGGTGGTTGCATATAAATGAACCAATTAAAACCACCAAAACTTGCTAGAATAAGTTCTGTTTGACCTAGTTTAGAATGAACGCCAATTCCTAAAAAGAGTATTAGTAGAAGCAAAATAGATACTACCCAACTCTGAAAAGTCATTTGCAATTTAATTGATTTGATATAGTGATTAAATCTTAAGCGATTCAATTTAATAAATGGAATGACTAAGTAAATAATATACGTGACTAAAATGACACCACCATAGAAAAATAGCATGTAATATTTAGGACTAATTAATAGCTTTACTATAGCTGAAGTTCCAAATAAGATGAACCACCAAGATAAATAGATAAGCATTGTTTTTCCATAGTTATTCTTAAAAAAATTTAGCATTTTTTTCACTCCTCATGTTTTATTATGAAGAAAATAGCTAAAATTCGACATAGAATGAACTTACAAGCATCTAACAGAAGTGTAAGAATAGTAATCTTTTATTTAAATATTGGAAAAAAACTTGAAATTCTTTTTTAATCAAGGGAAAATAGAGAGAGAAAATAGATAAAGAGGTCGATCAAATGAGTAATAATAATCCAATTGGTTTTCTAGACTCTGGAGTGGGTGGTTTAACCGTTGTCAAAGAAGCTATGAAACAATTACCCAATGAAACAGTTTATTACGTTGGTGATACATTGAGATGCCCATATGGTCCACGACCTGTTGAACAAATTAAAGAATTTACATGGGAAATGACCCAATTTTTACTAAAGAAAAATGTGAAGATGATAGTCATCGCTTGTAATACCGCAACGGCAGTTGCCTTGGAAGATATAAAAAAAACCATTCGCATTCCAGTTGTGGGAGTAATTAATCCAGGGGCAAGAGCAGCTTTGAAACTAACGAATAATAAAAAAATAGGCGTTATCGGAACAGCAGCTACGATTAATAGTGGAGAATACGTGTCATCTATTCATAAAAAATCTCCTAAAACAGATGTTTATGGTTTAGCATGTCCCAAGTTTGTTCCGATTGTTGAAAGTAAAGAATATGAGTCAAAAGTGGCAGAACAAGTTGTTCATGAAACTTTATCTGCTTTTGAAGGAAAAGATATAGATACGTTAGTCATGGGTTGCACCCATTACCCTTTACTTCGACCTTTAATTCGAAAAGAAATGGGTGACAAGGTTGAATTAATCGACTCAGGAGCAGAAGCTGTCAGCGAAGTTAGTATGCTTCTTGACTATTATGATATCGCAGCAGATGCAACAGAAAAAGAAAAGAGCCACGAATTTTTTATGACAGGTTCTAAAAAAATATTTGAAGACATAAGTCATGATTGGTTAAAAATGACAGATGTTTCAGTTAATAGAATAACTTTACCTTAAAGGATGGATAGAATAGATGAGACATGATCAAAGAGCAAATCAAGAAATTAGACCTGTAAAAATTGAAACCAATTATTTAATTCATCCAGAAGGCTCTGTATTAATTAGTTTTGGCCAAACAAAAGTAATTGTTAATGCAACAATTGAAGAAAGTGTACCTCCTTTTTTAAGAGGATCTGAAACGGGTTGGGTGACAGCAGAGTACAGTATGTTACCACGTGCAACTAACACAAGAAACCGCCGTGAAAGCAGTAAAGGAAAATTAAGTGGTCGGACGATGGAGATTCAACGTTTGATAGGACGTTCTTTGCGTTCTGTTGTTGACTTGAAAAAATTAGGAGAGCGCTCAATTGTTGTTGATTGCGATGTTATTCAAGCTGATGGAGGGACAAGAACAGCTAGTATTACTGGAGCTTTTGTTGCTCTTCAACTAGCAGTAAACACATTGCTTGAAAATGGGGAATTAAAAGAAAATCCTATTAAAGAAAATCTTGCAGCTATTAGTGTAGGAATTTTACCAACTGGAGAATGTGTAGCAGATTTGGATTATGTAGAAGATTCATCTGCTTTAGTAGATATGAATTTAGTGATGACAGAATCAGGAAAAATGGTTGAAGTTCAAGGAACGGGAGAAGAATCAACATTTTCAAGAGAAGAGTTGAATACTTTACTTGATTTGGGTGAAGCAGCTATCAATGAGTTGATCGAGTTACAAAAAGAGAGTTTATCCAATGCTTCTGTTAAACTTGAAAAAAAAGAGACGAATGCAAAAGAAATTTTAATTGCAACTAGAAATAGTGGAAAAGCCAAAGAGTTTGAAGAAATGTTTAATCAAAAGGGGTATACAATTAAAACTCTCTTAGATTATCCTGAGATTCCTGATGTGGAAGAAACAGGTTCTACTTTTGAAGAAAATGCAAGATTAAAAGCTGAAACAATTTCTAAAATGTTTAATTCAATTGTTTTAGCTGACGATTCTGGTTTAAAAGTTGATGCTCTTAATGGTCAACCAGGCGTTTATTCAGCAAGATATGCTGGAGAAGCAAAAAGTGATGCGTCTAATAATGCAAAATTACTTCACGAAATGTACGATGTGCCAGATGATAAAAGAACAGCTCAATTTCATTGTACACTTGTTTTAGCTGCACCCAATAAAGAAAGTTTAGTTGTAGTAGGAGAACTAGAAGGTAAAATCGGAACGATTCCAAGAGGTGAAAACGGCTTTGGTTATGATCCGCTATTTTATGTTCCCGAATTTGATAAAACCGTTGCTGAGTTATCCTCTGAAGAAAAAAATAAAATAAGCCACCGAGGACAAGCAATTGAGAAATTAACAGTTGATTTTGATACGTGGATGAAAGGGGTAGTTGAGTGAAATATTTAGTTGTTAGTGATAATCATGGTGATCGAAATATTTTAGTAGATATTGCTGACTTTTGGCGTCATAAAGTGGATGGCATGTTTCATTGTGGTGATTCTGAACTTGAAGTGACAGATGAGTTGTGGCACCAGTTTGTTGTTGTAAAAGGTAATTGTGATTACAATCCTAAATATGAAACAGAATGTGTTATTAATAGCGGAGATAATCGTATCTATATGACTCATGGACATTTGTTTAACGTTAATATGGGACTAACATCACTTTCTTATTCTGCACATGAAAAAAATGCAACAATTGTTTTATACGGTCATACCCATAAATTGTTGGCAGCTATGGCAGATAATATTTTATATGTTAATCCCGGTAGTATTTCTCAACCTCGTGGGACTTACAGTCACTTAAAAACTTATGCGATTATTGAAACAAATGATGGAGAGATAAAAGTTGATTATTATGATCGAAGTCATCATTTGATTGAAGAATTATCCGTTGTTTTTCCAAGATAAGTTAATTTTGTTTAAATAGTTTATGAATAAACTGTGAAAAGGCTTTACCTTATTTTTATTTATTGTAAAATTAATTTTATTAAGAGGAATGGAGGCACCCCCAATGATCGGGAATGCTGTAAAAAGTATTTTTTTAGAAAATGAAGAAAATCTTTTAATCAATGGAGATAATGTTGCAACTTTAACAGATACAAATAACTTAGAACATGCGTTACTTGTTCTAACTAATATTGGTTATAGTAAGATACCTGTTTTAAATAAAGAACAACAATTAGTTGGTTTAATTTCTTTATCAAATGTTGTGAGTGAAATGTTTGATACAGAATCAATTAATCCAGAACGTTTAGCAGAAATTAAAGTATCAGATGTGATGGATAAAAATGTTAAAGCGACGATGTTACCATTTAATATCGAAAAGATACTAAACCTACTTGTAGATGGCAATTTTATTCCAGTAGTGGATGACAAAGAGAAATTCTTAGGGATTATTACAAGAAAAGAAATTCTAAAGTCAGTAAATCATTTGGCGCATGAATTAGAATTAAAATATGATGTATATGAAAAAGAAATTCAAGAGGGAGAAACTTTAAATAAAGCATTTAATATTTATCCCAAAAGATAAAGAAAAAGAAAAACTGTGAGAAAAGTCATTTTACATGCTTTTCTCACAGTTTTTTTAAACAGTTAGATTAATCGGAGTCGTAGGAATTGAAATACCAGCATTAGTCAATGCTTCAACATAGGCAGTAGTCATTTTACTCTTAACAATAACTTGAGAACCTGCTAGAGCATAAACAATACTTCTAACCGCGTATGTACCATTAGGTAGTGGAATCAGCCCGATAATAGTAGGTTCAGTTTTTATTTCCGGGATATCTTCAACTAGTTTCTCGTTGATTTCATGCATAATTTGTTTTACTTTTTCGATATCTTCATCGGGATTTACCCGAATGTCAATTAAGACTTGTTGATTTTCTCTAGATAAGTTACTGACGATTAAAATTTGACGATTAGGAATGTAGTTGAGAGTACCATCGAAACTTTTCACTTGGGTTGTTCGTAATCCCACTTGATCAACGATTCCTTCAACGGTATCTAAAATAACATGGTCGCCTACATCTAACTGACGTTCATAAATTATAAAGAATCCTGTTATGACGTCATTAATGAAGCCTTGCGCTCCCAAACCAAGAGCTACACCAAAAATACCAGCTCCTGCGATAAGTGAGCCAACAGGAATACCAATAATTGTTAATACTGAATAAACAATAACGAAGAATAAAAAGTATTGGAAAAAGTTTTTGGAGAGGGTCTCTAGGGTTTTAATTCTGCTCTCACTATAAACTTCTTTTTTCCGATAATTGTTAAAAGATTTTTCAATTAAACGAATCACAATTTTTCTTATAATCAAAAGAATGACTAAAAATAATAGAATTAACATCGTTTTATAAATGACTGTCGAAATAATTTTTTCCCAGTCAAGTCCGTCCCAAAATTTTTGAAAGACATGAATTCCTTTTTTTGTCTGTTTAGCTATTTCTAGTTGTGTACTAGTTGTTGTTTCTTGCATTAAAAAAAGCCTCCTAAAAAAGTAACATAAATATATCATCAATCCCTATCTTACCATTTATTTAGTTGTTGAGAAAAGGATAAGATAATGGTATCCTAAAATTAGTATTTTAGATGAAGGGTAGGAGGTAGTAGAGATGTCAGGTGTTGAAATCGCAGCAATTATTGCAGCCCTTGCTTTTGTAGTATTAGTGGTTGTTATTGTATTTTTCTTATTACAATTAAACAAAAATATTAACGAATCTGTTGAAAAAGTTAATCGAATTTTAGATAAAACGAATAAATCGGTTTCGGTTCTAACAAAAGATGTGGATGTTCTTCTTCATCAAAGTGAAGAATTATTGACAACAAGTAATGAATTGTTAGTAGATGTGGCTGAAAAAGTTGAAACTATTGACCCGTTATTCCAAGCAGTCGCTGATTTAAGCGAAAGTGTTTCTGAATTAAACGCTTCAAGTAAAACATTATTAGTAAAAGCTGGAGATGCAAGTAAAAATATTGCAACAGCAACAATCGTCGGAAAAGCAGCTCAAGGCGCTGCAAACTTATTTAAAAAGAAATAATTAACAGGAGGCAATTTTTATGTCAAAAAAATCAAGTGGTTTTTTAGTAGGAGCAGTTATCGGTGGAGCAGCTGCAGCAGCTGCAGCACTTTTATTAACTCCTAAAAGTGGAAGAAAAATGAGAGAAGATCTTATGGATCAATTAGATGAAGTCTCAGAAGGTAAAGCAAGTGAGTTGGCGGGAATTGCTCAAAGCAAAAGCAGCGATTTAAATGACCTTGCCAAACAAAAGAGAGAAGAATATGGTTGGTTGGAAGATAGAGTAGCAGGACATGTGGATCATGCTAAAATGACTTCTAATGAATTTTTAGAAGGATTAAAAGGAAGAACTGCAAATGTTCAAGAAGATTTTAAAAGAACTTCCCATGAAGTAAGAGGAAAAGTTAATGATTTAACGCAAGAAGATATTGTGTTAAATGAAGATGATATTACTGATGATTTATATACAGCAATTGAAAATACTGATAAATAACAAAATGTTCTAAAAAAGCTAAATCTTTTGATTTAGCTTTTTCTGTTGAAATTTTCTTTTTATTTTCATGAAAAACATACTAAAACGCTTGCAAAATCATTAGTTATCTGATAATCTAAAATCAATAAAACAAGCTTATTATCGTTAAGAAATAGTTTTTATAGATGATATTAAAGGAGAATATAAAAATGGAAAAACAAACAATTACAATTTATGATGTTGCTCGTGAAGCTGCTGTTTCAATGGCAACTGTTTCACGCGTTGTTAATGGTAATCCCAATGTTAAACCAGCAACACGAAAAAAAGTTTTAGAAGTTATTGAGCGCTTAGATTATCGTCCAAACGCTGTTGCTCGTGGTCTAGCAAGTAAACGAACAACAACAGTCGGAGTTATCATACCAGATGTGAGTAATGCTTATTTTGCTTCTCTTGCAAGAGGTATTGATGACGTAGCTACAATGTACAAATATAACATTATTTTAGCTAACTCTGATGGAGACGACAAAAAGGAAATTAATGTGCTTAATACATTATTAGCTAAACAAGTAGATGGAGTTATTTTTATGGGACATCATTTAACGGAAGAAATCCGTGGTGAATTTTCTCGTTCTAAAACACCAGTTGTTTTAGCAGGTTCAATTGATCCAGATAATCAAGTTGGTTCTGTTAATATTGATTACAAAGAGGCAACAAAAGATGCAACAAACCAATTAATCAAGTCTGGTAATAAAAAAGTTGCTTTTGTTTCAGGTTCTTTATTAGATCCAATTAATGGCGTTCATCGTTTAAACGGCTATAAAGAAGCCTTAAAAGAAAATGGTATCTCATTTAATGAAGGTCTAGTTTTTGAATCAGAGTACAGTTATAAAGCTGGTTTGAATTTACATGAAAGAATGATTAATAGTGGTGCAACGGCAGCTGTTGTTGCTGATGATGAGTTAGCTGTTGGTTTATCAAATAGTTTAACTGATAATGGTATAAGTGTACCAAGTGAATTCGAAATTATCACAAGCAATAATTCACTCTTTAGTGATATTGCTAGACCAAGTATTACTAGTATTTCTCAACCTTTATATGATATCGGTGCTGTTTCAATGAGACTTTTAACTAAATTGATGAATAAAGAAGATGTTGAAGAAAAAACAATCGTTCTTCCTTATGGTTTAATTCAAAAAGGTTCAACAAAATAATAATAAAAAATGAGTGATAACTTTTAAACAGTTATCACTCATTTTTTTATCTTCGCTTATTGTATTTTTGCGGTGTTTTGTTAGCTGGACGGATGTAAGAGTTCCACGCACTCTTATAATTATCATCTGTCCCTCCAATACCAAAACGGAAGCTACTGTCAGGTGCATTGTTACCAGCAGAATAAAGACTTGTTTCTGTTTTAGAGCCACGTAAATTCATGCTATAGCCTTCTGTATTGAAACTACTTTCTTTTTCTCCAGTAAATTCTACAACTTTTTGTTTGTTGACGCCTGAATCGAGTGAGAATTTCTCATTAACACCAAAAATATCAGGATTTCTTTGGTAAACGTAATTTGTAACGTTTGCCCAAAAAATCATATTTTGTTTATTCCATGTGTCATACATTAAGGTATTATCATCATAGCCAATCCAGTTACTCATGGTAACTGAAGGGGTTGAAGCAATAAACCAGTAATCTTTTTGAAGTTCTGAAGTCCCCGTTTTACCAACCCAATCAGCATTAGCCAAAGTAGCGCTTTGGCTGTATAAAGCATCTTTGGCAGGTTGTCCGGTACCAGATTTAAGGACATCTCGCATCATATCATTCATAATAGAAGCAGTAGAAGGTTTGAAGACTTCAACGGGATGAGCTTCATGTTCATAAATAACTTTTCCGTTATTGTCAGTTATTTTTTCAATAGCAAAACCTTCGTTATAAACCCCTTTGTTAGCAAGGGTTGCATAAGCGGCAGTGCCTTCATTAACAGTCATCCCATTATGAGTTCCCCCTAAAGGAATTGATTCAAAAGAATATTCATCATTATCTAAACCAATATTCATTTTATCAAAATACTCTTTTACATTAGTTTGTTTTCCTAATTCTCCGTAAAGGTTAACAACAGGAATATTAAGTGACCATTTTAAAGCCTCTCTTGCGGACTTGAAAGTGCTACTTCCTTTATCAGAATAGTTATTAATGACAGTACCATCAGAATATTTTTTAGGAAAATCTGATAGTTTTGATTCGGAACCAATAAGTCCAGTATCAATTGCAGGAGCATAAGCAATCAATGGTTTGATGGTAGAACCAGGTGAGCGTCTCATAGTAAAAGCGTGATTATACTGACTTTGAGCATAATTACGACCACCAATAAAACCGTAAATTCTCCCAGTTTTATTATCCATTAATACGCCACCAGTTTCTAAAAGTTTGTCTCGACCGTCGTCTAGAATATAGCCATACTGTTGTGTTGCTTCTTGCATCGCATTATGGATGTCTTTATCAATGGAAGATTTGATTGTATAGCCATTTTGACGCAACTCTCTTTTAGCAATTTCTTGATATTTTTTTTCAAGTTCATTAGATTCAGCAATATCTTTATCTGTTAGACCGTCTCTTTCGTAATAGATGGGCATGGTTACTCGAGCTGCTTCATCGTATAAATAATTATATAAGAAACCACTGTCGTCACTTTTAGGTGGTTCAGGTTGTTTAAAGTCTTTAGTTAAATCATATTTTTTGGCTTCTTCATATTCTTTTTCGTTAATCATCTTTTCACGATACATATTAAATAGAACGTCATTCTTACGATTTAATCCCAGTTTAAAGTCCTTCTTAAATTCGCCAGTGTTAGTATAAGGACTGTATTCAATAGGGGACTGAGGCAAGCCAGCTAAAAAGGCTGCTTGTGGTAAAGAAACATCTTTTGCATGAACATTAAAAATGCCTAATGCTGCTTCCTCAATACCAGCAATATTTTCTCCTTGATTATTACGCCCAAAAGGAGAGACGTTCAAGTAGGCATTTAAAATTTCTTCTTTTGAAAAGAATTTCTCAGTTCTAGCAGCTAGTACTATTTCAGAAGCTTTTCTTTTATAAGAGGTTTCGCTTGTCAGTACTTGCTGTTTAATTAGCTGTTGCGTGATGGTTGACCCACCTGAGCTACCTCCAAGACCTGTTACATCCGATAAAGTAGCTCTAGCAATTGCTTTTGGAACGATTCCTTTATGATCGTAAAAATTTTCATCTTCTGTAGAAACCAAGGCTTTTTTTACAAGAGGTGAAATATTATCTGATTTAACAGATGTCCTGATTAAGTCTGATTTAATAACTGAAACTAAATCATCGTTGGAATAAAGAATTTTTGATTGTTGCTCTACATCGTTTATTTTTTGAGAAAGTTCTTCTTTTCCAGGTACTTCTACATCAGAAACCAATGAAGCAAAATAGCCAATACCGACTCCTAGACCAAGAAAACCAATAGCTGCAGCTATTAAAACCCCTAAGAAAAGGAGAGATCTAAAAACGCGATAAACAACATTAAAAGAAAATGAAATGTTTAATTTCTTTTTTTCTTTCTCAGGTTCGATTGGTTTATTTTCATTGTTGTTATTTTCTAATGGTTCATAATTATTAGGTTGTGTCAATTTATCACCTCTAAGCTTATAATGTTAAATTATATCATTTAATCTTTCTGATTCCTAGTTTTCAGTGAAGATGGTTTCTTCCAAATCATGTAATGCCATTTTTCTTCTGAAATAAGTTTTTTTCGAATGAAACTATTCCCAGTCTCGACAATAGTGAAACCTTTTCTTTGATAAAGTCTAAGAGCACGCGTATTACTCGCTGCTACGTATAATGAGAGAAACTCATTAGGTAGGATGTCTTGTTGAGCTGTGTCTAAAAGAGCAGTTCCTACACCACCGTGACGATTATTTTTATTAGCTACAATATGATCGATATAGACTTCGTTTTCCTTTAAATCGTGCTCTAGAATAGCGAAAATAGTTAGTAATTTTAAGATTTTCTTTTTTGGAAATTGTTTAAAAAGAGTTAAATAGTCTTTAAGTGAACTTGTCTCATCATTTTCTCTTTTTAAAAGCATGGTACCAAGTAGTTTTCCTGATTCATCAGTCATAATCCATTGTTTATTTCGACTCGATTTTTTAGGAAAAGACCAAAAATGATTTGTTATTTGGAGTAATTCTTCTGTTGAAAAGCCACTTTTTCCGAGTTTTCCAAGAAAACCTTCGATAACTAAATTTTTTGTCTCTTTTTGTTTTTTTGATTGATTGGTAACAATTTCAAGTTGCATTAAAATCCCTCCTTATATCAAAATTAATTATATACTGAAAACCTGTTAAATACCTAGAAATAACTTTCTAAATAAGCGTGAAACTTGTTTGTCGTTCTTTTAAACTGTACAATGATTATGATATTGCAAAGAAAGAGGTAAGAGAATGTTATTAGGATCTCATGTAAGTATGAATGGAAAAAAAATGCTGTTAGGTTCTGCTGAAACAGCAAAAAGTTATAATGCGAATACGTTTATGATTTATACAGGAGCACCGCAAAATACAAGAAGAAAACCGATTGAAGAATTAAATATAGAAGCTGGTCTAGCTTTTATGGAAGAAAATGATATGAATATTAATGATATTGTTGTTCATGCGCCTTATATCATTAATTTAGGAAATACCATAAAACCACAAAATTTTGGTTTTGCCGTTGATTTTTTAAGACAAGAAATTGAGAGAGTTGAAGCAATTGGTGCAACTCAGATTACTCTTCATCCCGGAGCTCATGTAGGTGAAGGCGCAGACAAAGGGATTAATCAAATCATTAAAGGTCTTAACGAAGTTTTAAGAGCAGATCAAACACCACAAATTGCCTTAGAAACAATGGCAGGTAAAGGAACAGAAATTGGACGTAGTTTTGAAGAGTTAGCGCAAATTATTGAGGGAGTGACTCACAACGAGAAATTATCTGTCACACTTGATACTTGTCATATTAATGATGCTGGTTACAATGTTCGAGAAGATTTTGATGGTGTGCTAGAAGAATTTGATAAAATTATTGGTCTGGACCGTTTAAAAGTAATTCATGTTAATGATTCTAAAAATCCACAAGGTTCTCATAAGGATCGTCATGCAAATATTGGCTTTGGAACGATTGGTTTTGATGCATTAAATTATGTGGTACATCATCCGAAACTAAAAGATTTACCAAAAATTTTGGAAACACCTTTTGTAGGTGAAGATAAAAAAACGGCTAAACCGCCTTATGAATTTGAAATTGCTATGTTGAAAGAACAAAAATTTAACCCCAATTTATTGGATTTAATTACAAATAGTTAATTTTTTATTAGAAAAGTGCTTTCTTTTTAGGTGATTTTCTAGTAAAATATTAAAATGTGAGATTAATTAACCGGAGGAAGGAGTGTCAAAGATATGAATACAGGATTAGTTGTATTATTCATTATTATTGCATTGTTATTAGGTGCAGTAGGTGGATTCTTTTTCGCTAAAAAAACATTTGAAGATCAATTAGAGAAAAATCCTCCCGTTAACGAGGATATGTTACGTATGATGATGGCGCAGATGGGTCAAAAACCTTCTGAGAAAAAAGTTCGCCAAATGATGCAAAATATGAAATCACAAAATACTAAGAAGAAAAAATAGCTTCGTATTAGGTACTTTCATGTTTTCAAAAATACTGTAATAAAACGGGTGCATTTTTTGCACGCGTTTTTTTGTTTTATTTTTAATAAAAAGGAGTTGAAAGACATGTCGATTTTTAGAAAACTCGCTTGGTTTTTTAAGGAAGAAAAAAAGAGTTATTTCATTGGAGTTTTTACGTTGGTTATTTTAGCACTTATTCAATTATTTCCTCCAAAAATTATTGGGATAATAGTTGATAGTGTTGCTGATAAAACGTTAACAGCTAAAAGTTTAGCTAGTTGGTTGAGTATTTTAATTCTTTCTGCAGTTCTTGTTTATTGCTTACGTTATGTTTGGCGTAAACATATCTGGGGAGGAGCTGCAAGACTTGAAAAGTTAATGAGGAAAAAATTATTCCATCATTTTACGCAAATGGATCAAAATTTCTATCAAAAATATCGTACAGGGGATTTAATGGCCCATGCAACAAATGATATCAATGCAATTCAAAATGTTGCAGGAGCAGGCGTTTTAACATTTGCTGATGCGTTTATTTCAGGTGTTACAACAGTTATTGCTATGATTATTTTTGTTGATCCGAGATTAACACTTATTGCTTTATTACCTTTTCCATTACTAGCTTATTTTTCAAGCAAGTTAGGAGATAAAATGCATGAAGCCTTTAAAGATTCTCAAGCGGCTTTTTCAAAAATAAATGATAAGACGCAAGAGAGTATTACTGGTATTAAAGTGATTAAAACATTTGGTCAAGAAAAAGAAGATATTGAAGATTTCCAAAAAAATATAGATTATTCCATTCGAATGAATAATAAAGTTAATAATTTAGATGCAATGTTTGATCCATTAATTACTTTAGTTATCGGAATGTCTTATGTTATTTCTATTATTCTAGGTGGCTATTTAATTGTTCAGGGAGAAATCTCTATTGGTCAATTAGTTACATTCTTTAATTATATTGGAATGCTTGTTTGGCCGATGTTTGCTATTGGTCGTTTCTTTAATGTTATTCAGCGAGGAAATGCTAGTTATGACCGAGTTTATGGGTTAATGCAAGAAAAATCTCATATTAAAGAGATGAAGACAGGAATCAAAACACCTGCTAAAGGTGATATTGATTACCAAATCTCAACCTTTAAATATCCAGGTAGTGAAGAACAGGTATTGAAAGATGTTCATTTCTCATTAAAAGAGGGAAATACGCTAGGTATTGTTGGAAAAACGGGTGCTGGAAAAACAACTATTTTGAAATTATTAATGCGTGAATATGATGATTATGAAGGGAACATCTCGATTAATAGTCAACGTATACAAGAATATACGTTAGATGGTTTGCTTCATTCAATTGGTTACGTTCCACAAGATCATTTCCTTTTCTCAATGACAGTAAGAGATAATATTCGGTTTGGGATGCCAGAAGCTAGTGAAGAAAAAGTTGAACAAATTGCAGAAGAGGCTGTGGTTCACCAAGATATTCTAGGTTTTTCAGAAGGGTATGACACGATGGTAGGAGAGCGTGGTGTTTCTCTATCAGGTGGTCAAAAGCAGCGAATATCTATTGCACGAGCACTCTTAGTTCAACCAGAATTGTTGATTTTAGATGATGCTTTATCTGCTGTTGATGCTAAAACAGAAGAAGCTATTTTAAATAATTTACGTGAAGAAAGAGATAACAAAACAACCATCATAAGTACTCATCGATTGAGCAGTGTGAAACATGCTAATGAGATTATTGTTGTTGATGAAGGAAATATTATTGAAAGAGGTAATCACGATGAGTTGATTGCTCTTAATGGTTGGTATAAGAAAATGTTTGATTACCAACAGCTAGAACAAAAGATAGAAGGAGGTGCTAGATAATGGAAGAATCAAAATCGGTTTGGTTAAAATCCTTTACGATGAAAGAACAAAAAACAATTATTAAAAGATTACTCAGCTTTGCTAAGCCATTTAGAAAAGATTTTATATTCGCTTTAACTTTTGCTGTAGCATTAGCGGTTGTTAATATCACTTTACCTAAAATTTTACAAATTTTTATGGATGATTATTTAACAGCGCAAGATGCCACCATGAATATTATTCTTTATTTTGCAGGCCTCTATGCTTTAGGTATTTTATTTAAAGCAGCAGTTTGGTTTGGACAATGGGTGTTATACTTTAGGGGCTCTTTAAAAACCTATCAATCCATTCGGGTTGAATTATTTGTAAAATTACAAACACTTGGGATGCGTTATTTTGACCAGACACCAGCAGGGTCAATCGTTTCCCGTGTAACAAATGATACGGAAACTCTTTTTGAGTTTTGGTTAGTCTTTTTAATGGTTTTATCTACTTTATTTGGAGTCATTGCATCATTTATCGCAATGTCATTTATTAACTTACAACTAACGATTATTTGTATGATTTTCTTTCCAATTTTAGGTGTGATTATTTGGTATTATCAAAAATTTAGTTCAAGAATTTACCGAGGCATGAGAGAGAAACTCAGTCATTTGAATACAAAATTGAATGAGTCTATCTCTGGAATGGCAGTTATTCAGTATTTTCGTCAAGAAGAACGTTTGGAAGAAGAGTTTGAAAAAAACAATGATGATTATTTACAGTCAAAATATGCGATGATTAAAACAAATTCAATCCTTCTAGCACCCGTTATCAACTTGCTGTATGCTTTAGCTACAGCATTAGTTTTAGGTTTCTTTGGATTTGATGCATTAAATTCACCTGTTGAAGTTGGTTTAATTTATGCGTTCATTTCATATGTACAGCAATTTTTTAATCCAATGATTAATATGATGGATTTTCTAAGTGTTTTCCAAGATGGTGTAGTTGCCGGTAGTAGAATTATTACGATTTTAGACCATGAAGAATTAGCACCGCAACAAAATCCAGGAGCAAATGCTAAAGTAAGAGATGCAAAAATTGAATTTAGAAATGTTAGCTTTTCTTATGATGGTAAACATAATGTTTTAAACAACATTAGCTTTATCGCAAATCCCGGTGAAACGGTTGCCTTAGTTGGACATACTGGAAGTGGTAAGAGTTCTATTATTAATGTGTTAATGCGTTTTTATGAGTTTTATGATGGTCAAATATTGATTGATGATGTGGATATTAGAGATTATTCTATCGAAGAGTTAAGAGACAAGATGGGTCTAGTTCTACAAGATGCGTTTATGTTTTACGGAGATATTTCTAGTAACATTCGCTTGTTAAATCAAAATATAACAGATGAAGAAATTGTTCAAGCTGCTAAATTTGTTCAAGCTGACCAATATATTAATACCTTACCTGATAAATATCATGCTAAAGTGATAGAAGGTGGTGCCAGCTTTTCAAGTGGACAACGTCAATTGATCTCTTTTGCTAGAACGATCGTGACAGATCCTAAAATATTAGTACTTGATGAAGCAACAGCTAATATTGATACAGAAACAGAAAATCTCATTCAAGAAGGTCTGAAAAAAATGAGGACAGGACGAACAACCATTGCGATTGCTCATAGACTTTCGACTATTAAAGATGCAGAATTGATTTTAGTTTTAGAAAAAGGAAATATCGTTGAACGAGGCAATCATGATACTTTAATCGAACAAGAAGGCTTGTATTATGATATGTATCGTCTACAAAATAGTCAAATTTAATCTAATAGAAGATAACACTCTTTATTTTTAAGGTGTTATCTTCTTTTTGTTATGTTAAAATTTTTAGGAGGAGGGTATATATGAAAAAAAATAAAACAAATAAAACGAATAAAACGAATAGATTGGAAACGCTTATTCCGTTGCTCTTGGTCATGTTTATCGGAGGCATTTTAGGAACTGGAATTGGTTATTTTTCAGTCAAAGAAGAAATTAGTACACCAGCAATGCTTTTTTCTTATGCATTTTTAGCAGTTGCTTTTGTACTCCATTTAATGATTCATGAAGCCGGACATTTAATTTTTGGAAAAATGACGGGACATCAATTTTTAAGTTATCGAATTTTTTCATTTAACTTGATAAAAAGAGACAATCAATTCAAACTGGTTCGTTTAAAAGTTCCTGGAACAATGGGGCAGTGCTTACTTATTCCACCAGCTATGAAAGAGAATCATTTTCCGTATAAACTCTATATTCTAGGTGGTGTTATAGCAAACATATTAACAAGTTTACTTAGCTTTGCTTTTTATCCAATGAATAAAATTTTAGTCTTGGAGTTTGTATTAGTCGGATTTTTATTTGCTTTACTTAATGGCTTTCCTAATGGATTTAATGACGGAAGTACATTAAAAATTGCAAAATCTTCTCTACAAAAAGAACGTCTATTGTATATCCAATTAGCAAGTAATGCTGCTATGAGTCTAGGAAGCACTTTTTCTGAATTACCAAAAGAGTATTTTGAAAGTTTTGAAGCAAATGAAAAACGAACTTATTTTGAAGATTATCAAGATTTCTTAAGACTAGGTTTGCTTTTAGAAAAACAAGAAATGGAAGAAGCAGACGAATTTATTGAAGCTTTGTGGGAAAGAAGAGAAAGTTTTATTGTTCCTTATCAAATTGAATTAAAAAAGGAAATGTTATATCATCTATTAGTGAATAAGAAAAAAGACCCACAAAAAGTCGACAGTAGAATTCAACCTTTAATGGAAGATCGAGGACTTGTTAAGTATTTACAGACTAAAACAGTGAGTAATTTACGAGTACTAGCGGGAATTCAATTTGGCTATGAAAAAAATGACGAAAAATCACTAAATACCATCAAAGAAGGATTAAAAATGAAAGAAAAATCTGGTAATTTAGGTGAGTTTTACGTTGAAGAAAAACTTCTTTTATCTTTAGAAGAAAAAATAAAATTAAAACAAGCACGACAAGAACAAAAAAAGAAAAAATCAAATTAATCAAGAAAGAAACCGATTACTTTGATTTTAAAATAATCAGTTAGAGTTATGTGAAAAAATTTATTAGTAGCTTATTATTTAAATTACAGTATAATAACAGTAATTAATCGAAGTAAGTGGGGGATAACATGACAACTTTATCTGATGTTGCCAAAAAAGCCAATGTGTCGAAAATGACTGTTTCAAGAGTGATTAATCACCCGGAGAAAGTAACAGATGAATTAAAAGAACTTGTGTTTCAAGCAATGAAAGATTTAGATTATAAACCAAATGTTGCGGCTAAGGCTTTAGCAAACAATCGCACACAAGTGATCAAATTTTTTATTTTAGAAGAAATCGATACAACTGAACCTTACTACATGACTCTTTTAATGGGAATGTCAAAAGAACTAGATAAACATCAATATTCATTACAACTAGTAACAGAAAATAGTTTTGATGTTGGCCAAAGTGATGGGTATGTCATAACAGGTATGCGAGAAGAGGACTATCCTTGGATTGAACGCCTCGAAAAGCCTTTTGTTTTGTTTGGCGAGAATCGTTATGGCTATGACTTTGTAGATACGGATAACGCTAAAGGGACTGAAATATCGACTGAACACGCCATAAAATCTGGTTTTGAAAAAATTGTTTATGTGGGAATTGATGTGAAAGAACCTTTTGAGTTTTCAAGAGAGTCTGGCTATATCAATACCATGCAACGTTATCAAAAAGTGCCAGAAATTGTTAGATTTTCAAATAGGTCCCGCTATTCAGAAAGATTCATTGAGGAACAATTTGCTAGATATCCTAAAAAAACAGCTTTTGTTTGTAGTAGTGATCGTTTAGCAATTGGCATTGAGCGAGGTCTTCAAAAATGTAAAGCCTCTATTCCAGATGATTATGGAGTGGTTGGTTTTGATGGTGTTTTCTTAGACCAAATTGCTTCACCGAGACTAACGACAGTTAAACAACCTGTATTTGAAATGGGAGCTGCATGTGCTACAATGCTCCTTAATAAAATTAAACAAAAAGGTGCTCCTCAGGGAAATCAATTATTTGAAGCTTCTCTTGTTGTCCGAGGCAGTACTCAAAAAGATTAATAGATAAGAGGTTCTTCCAATGAAAGGAAGACCTCTTTTTTTGTTACCTAAAGATAAGTTTCCTAGGGGAGTGTCAATTTACATGTGATTTGTGAAAAATATTAAAAGAATAGCTATATGATAAGCTTTTGAATCAATGTTACATTTTGTTAACGTTAACACGATATTAATAGTTGAGTTATTTTGTAACATTTCATAGACTATGAATGAGCTTACAAAGGAGGGAAAACAATGAATCAAAATTGGTGGGAAAAAGCAATTGTCTATCAAATTTATCCGAAAAGTTTCAAAGACTCAAATAATGATGGAATTGGTGATTTAAAGGGAATTATCGAATCATTGGATTATATCAAAGAACTTGGAGTCGATACACTTTGGTTAAATCCAATATTCATTTCACCACAAGTTGATAACGGTTACGATATTTCGAACTATTATGCCATTGATGAGATATTTGGTGATTTAGACGATGTAGAAGTTTTAATTGAAGAGGCACATAAACGTGATTTAAAAATTATTTTTGATTTAGTTCTTAATCACACGTCCAGTGAACATCCTTGGTTCCAAGAAGCCATAAAAGGACCTCAAAATATTTACCGAGATTATTATCTTTGGGCAGATGAACCATTAGATGGCTCACTTCCAAATAATTGGGAATCATTTTTTGGTGGTTCTGTTTGGGAAAAAGATTATAAAAGTGAACAGTATTATTTCCACTTGTTTGATAAACAAATGCCAGACTTAAACTGGGCAAATCCTGAAGTAAAAAAATCAATGATTGATATTGCTAAATTTTGGTTAGCTAAAGGAATTAATGGGTTTAGACTCGATGCATTCATTCATATGGTCAAAGATGATTTTACCTTGAATGTTTCTGACGTGCCTGCTGGAGAAATAGCAATAGCCGAAGAATATTATGCTAATTTACCAGAAGTTAAACATTATCTATCTGAATTTATTTCAGAAATCAAAAAAATAAAACCAGATGCCTTTATTTTAGGTGAAGCAGCATCGGCTACTCCTCAGTTAGCTGATAGTTACATCAGAGAAGATTTATGTAGTGCAGTTATTTCTTTTGATCATTTTGATGAAAAGACAATTAGTACTAATCCTAAGATACCAAAAGAATTAGCAACTAAAACCATTGATGCTAAGAAGATGAAAGAAAACCTTAAGAATTGGCAAGAAGCATTAGGAAATGAGAAATATCCAACTCTTTATTGGAATAATCACGATATGCCTCGTATGGCTTCAAGATTTGGAAATGATAAAGAATACCGAGATAAAAGTATCAAATCACTTGCAACAGCTATGTACTTATTACGGGGAATTCCAGTAATCTTATATGGTGAAGAGATTGGTATGAAAAATTTGGAAATTAATGATGTTCATACTTTCCAAAGTCCAAAAGCCATTAATCAACATATTCATCTTTTGGAGAATGGCTTTAAAAAAGAGGAATCCCTCTCAATTATTGCAGCAGCAAATAAAGAAGCAAGTCGTGGTGTCATGCAGTGGGATCAAACTGACTATGCCGGCTTTTCTTCTACAAAAAGTTGGATTGGTGAAAATGTAGAGAAAAAATACAACGTTTCGTCTGAAAAAGAGGATAAACAAAGTATTCTACATTTTTATCAAGAACTATTAAAACTAAAAAAAGAAGATTTATTTTCATATGGTGAGGTAGAGTTTTTAGAATCTGCTGATAATATTATTGCGTATAAACGTCAATATGAGGACAAAGAAGCAGTTGTTATTTGTAACTTAACAGAAGAAAAAGCAGTAACACCAACTTGGTTAAAAGAGTTGGAATCATGGCAACTAGTTATCGATTCAGGGGATAGTCTTGATAATGAAGAACTTGAGCCATATGTTTATAAAGTATATATAAGATAAGGATGATTATTGAATGGAAAGAGCAGCATTATTACATAGACCAGATAGCGAGTACGCATACCTTTTTGAAAAAGAGGTAATGCACGTTCGTTTAAGAACAAAAAAAGATGATGTAAAAGAAGTGAAAGTGATTAAGGGAGATCCATACTTAATCCATGAAGATAAATGGTACGAAGAATCAGAAGCTATGGTAATTGTTGCTTCAACTGAAGATTATGATTATTGGCAATTAGCAGTAACTGCTGAATTTAGACGTATTCAATATGCGTTTCATGTAATTGGTGTTGATGGAGAAGAAGTGTTTTACGGGGATCGTGGTATTTTTGAGATGTCTAATGAGACAATCGAAAAAGCTGAAAATTATTTCAGAATGCCTTTCTTCCAAGAAATTGATCGTTTCAAATCACCAGAATGGGTAAAAGAAACCGTTTGGTATCAAATTTTCCCAGAAAGATTTGCTAATGGAGATAAATCAAATGACCCAGAAGGAACTCTACCATGGGGTAGTCAATTACCAGGTCGTGAAGATTTCTTTGGTGGTGACTTACAAGGTGTGATTGATCACTTAGATTATTTAGTTGATTTAGGAATCAACGGTTTGTACTTCTGTCCGATTTTTAAGGCTTCTTCAAATCATAAATACGATACAATTGATTATTTTGATGTTGATCCTGATTTTGGTGATAAAGCTTTATTTAAAAAATTAGTAGAAGAAGCTCATAAACGTGGTATTAAAGTGATGCTTGATGCGGTGTTCAATCACATGGGTTACTACTCACCACAATTCCAAGATGTTGTCAAAAATGAAGAAAAATCAAAATATAAAGATTGGTTCCACATCCATAGCTTCCCAGTAGAGTTAGGGAAAAATGGAAATGAAGAAGGAGCTAAAACTCTGTCATACGATACATTTGCTTTTACACCAATGATGCCTAAATTAAATACAGCCAATAAAGAAGTTCAAGATTATTTATTAGATATTGCTACTTATTGGATTAAAGAATTTAACATTGATGCATGGCGTTTAGATGTGGCAAATGAAGTAGATCATCATTTCTGGAAACGATTCTATGAAGAAACAACTGCACTTGATGAAGATTTCTATATTTTAGGTGAAATTTGGCATTCTTCTCAAAGTTGGTTAAATGGAGATGAGTTCCATGCAGTTATGAACTACGCCTTTACAGAAACAGTTACTAACTTCTTTGTTAAAGAAGCTATTTCATCAACTAAAATGGCAAGTGGTTTGTACGAACAATTAATGTTATACCGTGATCAAACCAATCAAGTAATGTTTAACTGTTTAGACTCTCATGACACAGCTAGATTACTCCATATGGCAGGAGAAAACAAAGATGTTGCCAAGATGACATTAGCCTTCACATTCATGCAACACGGCTCACCATGTATCTACTACGGAACTGAAATTGGCATGACCGGAGCCAATGACCCTGATTGCCGTCGCTGCATGGTTTGGGAGAAAGAAAACCAAGATTTAGACTTCTTAGAATTCACTAAGCAACTGGTTGCGTTAAGACGTGCGGAACAACCTATTTTATCTTATGGAACTCTAACTTTTGAGACCTTAAACAATGAAGATAGTTATGTAGAATTTACAAGAGAAACAACCGATGGTAGCCTCAAAGGGTACTTTAACAAAGGGACTAAAAACCAAGTTGTCTCAGGTGATACAAACATTTTATTGAGTCAAAATATTGAAAAGACAGAAGCTGGCTATTTAATTAAAGAGAATGGTTTCATTATTTCTAAGTAGAAAAAAGGTGTTATCGGTAACATTGTAAAAACGGTTGCATTGTAAGCCGTAACAGAATAATCTAAGAGGGTAAAGAAAATACATAGGAGGCTTTTTCAATGAAAAAAGGATGGAAGCGCTTTGGTCTAGGTTTAGTTGCAGCAACTGCTGTCTTAGCATTAACAGCATGTGGAGGCGACAAGAAAAAAGATGAAGGCAAAAAGGATAACACTTTAGAAGTATCTGTAGCAAAAGGATATGTAAAATACGTAAACGATGTTAAAGGTGACTTCGAAAAAGAAAATGGTGTTAAAATTAAAGTAATCGAAAAAGATATGTTTGATCAATTAGATGCATTATCATTAGATGGACCTGCAGGCAAAGCACCTGACGTAATGATGTCAGCTTACGACCGCTTAGGACCTTTAGGACAACAAGGACACTTAGCTGAAGTTAAATTAAGTGATGATTCTCATTATAATGATACAGATAAAAAACAAGTAACTGTTGATGGAAAATATTACGGAGCTCCATCTGTAATTGAAACATTAATCATGTACTATAACAAAGACTTAATTAATGAAGCTCCAAAAACATTTAAAGATGTAGAAGAATTAGCTAAAGATGATAAATATGCCTTTAAAGGTGAAGATGGTAAAAATACAGCTTTCTTAGCTAAATGGACTGACTTTTACTTTGCATATGGCTTAATTTCTGGATACGGTGGTTATACATTTGGTAAAGATGGTACTGATCCTAAAGATGTTGGTTTAAACAGCAAAGGTGCAGTTGAAGGAATTCAATATGCAACTGACTGGTTCCAAAAAACTTGGCCAAAAGGTATGATGGATATTAAAGGTGCTGGAGACTTCGTAACAAATCAATTTGTTGAAGGTCATGCAGCAGCAATTATTGACGGACCTTGGGCAGCAGCTAACTACAAAGATTCAGGAATGAACTTTGGTGCAGCTAAAATCCCTACATTAAACAACGGTAAAGAATACGAAGCATTTGGTGGCGGTAAGGCTTGGGTTATCAGTAACTACTCTAAAGACAAAGACGTTGCTCAAAAATTCGTTGACTATGTAACTAATGATAAAAACCAAGAAACATTCTATAAAATGACTCAAGAAGTACCTGCTAACAACACAGCTCGTGAAGCAGCTACAAAAGAAAACAATGAATTAACAAACGCTGTAATCGAACAATATAAAAATGCTAAACCAATGCCTAACATTCCAGAAATGGCTGAAGTATGGGCTGGTGGCGAAAACTTAATGTTTGATGCTGCATCTGGTAAGAAAACTCCTAAAGAAGCTGCAGACGCTGCAGTTAAAGTAATTAACGAAAACATCGAACAAAAATACGGCGAATAAGGGGATTTATCGGCAGAGGCAAAGAAATACTCTGCCGATTTCTTGTTTTTAGATAAGGAGAAACGGATATGAATACCACTCAAAACAAAAAGGATGTCAAAAAAGCGACGTTGCTTTCATTGATTCCTGGGTTAGGTCAAATTTATAATGAACAAAAGTTTAAAGGTTTTATCTTTTTAGGCATTTTTGCCTTATTTTTAGTTGAGTTATTTACTTTTGGTATTTCTGCCATGAACGGATTTATTACACTTGGATCTATTCCAGTAGAAGATCATTCTTTATTCCTTTTAATCGAAGGAACACTACAAATTATTATTACAGTTATTTTTCTTATTTTTTATGGTCTAAATATAAGAGATGCTCGTATCGTTGCTAGAAGATGGAACGAAGGTCAAAAAATTAATACAACAGCAAAAGGCATTATTAATAATGTTTTAGATGATGGGTTTCCTTATCTATTAACATTACCTGCTTATGTTGTTATGACAATTGCTATTATTTTTCCTGTTTTAGTTACATTATTTATGGCATTTACAAACTATGATTTCAAACATATACCACCAGCTGGCTTAATTGATTGGGTAGGGGTTAAGAACTTCTTTAGTATTTTCTTCTTAAGTTCTTACCGAGCTACATTTGGTGCAGTATTTAGTTGGACAGTTATCTGGACAGTTTGTGCTTCTACCTTGCAAATTGTTTTAGGTGTATTAACAGCCGTTGTTGCTAATCAACAATTTATTAAAGGAAAACGATTATTTGGTGTTATTTTCCTATTACCTTGGGCAGTACCAGCTTTCATTACAATCATGAGTTTTTCAAATATTTTTAATGATAGTATCGGTGCCATTAATACACAAGTTATTCCTATGTTAAATCACTTACCGTTTGTAGATATTAGTTCTGTTGCTTGGAAAACAGATCCATTCTGGACTAAAGTGGCTATTATTATGATTCAAGGTTGGTTAGGTTTCCCATATATTTATGTTATGACAACCGGAATTTTACAATCAATTCCTGAAGAGTTATACGAAGCAGCAAAAATTGATGGAGCAAATGCTATCCAACGATTTAATACTATTACTTTACCAATGATTTTATTTGTTGCAGCACCAATCTTTGTGACACAATATACTGGTAACTTTAATAACTTCTCAATGATTTATCTGTTTAATAACGGTGGTCCAGGTAGTGTTGGTGGGGGCGCAGGCTCAACTGATATCTTGATTTCTTGGATTTACAAATTAACAACTGGTAACGCACCTCAATACTCTGTTGCAGCGGCAGTTACCTTGATTATTTCATTTATCGTTATTAGTATTTCAATGATTGTCTTTAAGAAAACAAATGCTTTTGATATGGAGGGCAAATAAAATGAAAACAACACACTCCGTAAAACGTACAAGATTTTTATCTCATTTCTTTACGTATCTCTTTTTAATTGTACTTTCAATAATTGTTATTTACCCAATTCTGATTACAGTTAGTACAGCTTTTAAAGCTGGAAATGTATCAGCGTTTAGTTTAGATTTCAAGAGTGCATGGACATTAAATAATTTTAGTCGCTTATTCAATGAAACGTTGTATGGTAGCTGGTATGTTAATACATTAATTATTGCGATTTTTACAATGATTTGCCAAGTAACTATTATCACGTTAGCCGGTTATACCTATAGCCGTTACCGTTTTGTTGGTCGTAATAGTAGTTTGAAACTGTTCCTTATTGTTCAAATGGTACCAACAATGGCTGCTTTAACTGCCTTTTATGTTATGGCACTTTTATTAAATGCTTTAGATCAACCTTGGTTCTTAACACTGATTTATATTGGTGGAGGTATTCCGATGAATACTTGGCTAATGAAAGGTTACTTCGACACAGTGCCGATTGATTTAGACGAATCAGCTAAATTAGATGGTGCAGGTCACTTTAGAATTTTCGCGCAAATTGTGTTACCATTAGTCAAACCAATGATTGCTGTACAAGCACTGTGGGCGTTCATGGGACCGTTTGGTGATTATATGTTAGCTAAATTCTTATTACGTTCACCAGAAAAAATTACTGTAGCTGTCGGCTTACAAACATTTGTAAGTAATTCAAAAGATCAACAAGTAGCTCTTTTTGCAGCAGGGGCTATCTTAATTGCTTTACCAATTTCAGTGTTATTCTTCTTCCTACAAAAGAACTTTGTTTCAGGGTTACTTTCAGGAGGAACAAAAGGATAGGAGTTTATTTTAATGAAGTCAAGTCAATTTCCAACAAACTATTTTGCTAATTGTTTTTCAGCTAAAAAAATGTTTTTAAATCGAAATGAATTAAAAATATGGCAAATGATTCTAGTGACTATTTTTCTTATTTTTGTCATGTTAAATCCGGTTGCCATTAATGCGAACAAATCACCAGAATTACAGTTAGATTCGATTATGCCTAACTTGATGAAAGCATTAAAAGAATCTGAAAATGTTGATTTTTCAGCTATTCAAATTAAAAACGACAAATTAGTTGAAACAGAAGCAAAACAAGTGACTGATTCAATTTATTTAAATGAATCAAAAAAGGATTTTGAAAAAGTAAAAACAGGGTTAAATTTTAAAGAAAAAACATTAGAGATGAAAGATAAAAATGGTTTAGTTTTTGAGCTTAACTATACGGATGCATGGGATTTTTCAACAATTGATACGACAAAAGCTTTTACAGCATGGTTGACGAAGGAGTGGAATAAACAAAATGCTCCTTATCGCATTTTGAGTATGACGTTTCTTGTTGGTGTATTAGTTTTAAGCAGTACATTGTTCTTGATTTTTGGAACTTCTTTATTCATTTGGTTAACTAAAAAAAATCATTTATCTAACATTAAGTCATATAAAGAAGCGATGAACGTGACACTAAATGCGATGTTATTAAGTACATTAGTTGCAACAATCATCGGGCTTATACACTATGACATTAGTCTAATGCTAATGATTCAAGCGTTTGGATTAGCTATTCAAATCTTAATTATTTTCACTAAAACAAAATTTAATGATACGTTGGCTGTTGGTGGCAAATTAAAATAAACAAAAAGGATTGTGAGGTAATCACAATCCTTTTTTGTCGTTTAATCATAAACTTTCATTTCAAATATTAAACCAAGAGCAATTAATGTTGCCACTAAGGAAGTTCCACCTTGACTTAAAAATGGAAGAGGTATCCCTGTTAATGGAAGTAACCCAATAGAAGCTCCTATGTTTTCAAATGTTTGGAAGACTAACATAAAGACAATACCGACACAAATATAGATGTTAAATTTAGAGTTACTTTTTAATCCAGCATAAAAGATTTGGAAGAATAAGTAAAAGTATAAAATAATAACAAGAGATGCACCGACAAAACCATATGCTTCACCGATAAATGTAAAAATCATATCTGATTCTCTAACAGGAACGTAAACTTCAATTCCACTAGAGCCTTTTCCAAAAACACCACCTGAACCCATTGAAACTAGTCCTTGCACCTGTTGATAGGCAATCGTATCGGAGTACTCATAAGGATTTCGCCATGATTTGATTCGGTTTAGCTGATATTGTTTAAAATGAAGGGATGCTAAAATATCGTTACCAAATTCGGTAAAAACAAGTAGGATTAAAACAATCCCTAAAATCATTAAAATTCCGAAAATGGTTGCTAGAATTCGCCAATCAAGTCCAACAGCGATCAATAAGGCACCTAAAACACAAACAAATACAAGAGAAGTTCCGAAATCTTTTTGCATAAACATTAAAGCAAATAGAGGAACACTGTATAAAATGAGTTGTCCGAGTAACTTCAAATCAGTATGAAAATCTTTTTCTTTATTTGTCATGTCATATTTGATTAGTTCTTTTGAGATAAATAAAATATAGGCTATTTTAGCCAACTCTGAAGGTTGAAATTTGACGCCGGCAATATCAAGCCATCTTTTAGTGCCTGTGATGTTGTACATATTAGCGTCGTAGAAAAAATAGAGAGAAAGCATTAAAAGAAGAGAGAAAACATAAATCCAAGGAACTAGTTTCCAAATTAATTTTTTATCAATAAATTTAATCGCCACCATACAACCTACGCCAATGACAACAAAGATAATTTGTTTAATTCCTTGATTGATAGCTGAAACATCTTCGTAAGTCGCTACCCAGTATTGTAACCAAATACTTAGTAGAAGCATTAAGAAAATGGGGAGTAGTAGTCCGTAATTAACAGTATTTTTCATATTTCTATATTGTCTTCGTGACACATGCATCATCCTTTGTAGGTAAATATAAGAAGTTCGTTTATTAATCTACCATTAAATGAATTGAATATCTTACAAAAAATGTTATTTTAAAAAAAACTTAAAAAAATAAAAAGAGTTTTTACTAATCTAAAAATTAGTAAAAAACTCTTTTTTTCTATCATAAATCAAGATGTTAAGTAATATGGCCTTTAGACTTCCATACACCTGATTTCCAACGTTTAATCATCAAAATGGCACGTAGACCTTCATCAATTGTATAAGCCAACCAGACGCCGACTAACCCTAGATTAAGAGGAATGGCTAAAACGTATGAAAACGGAAGGCTAATAATCCATAAAACTATTAAACTACAAATTAATGGGAATTTCACATCACCAGTTGCATTTAATGAGCCAACCATTGTCATATTAATGGTCCGGCCAGCTTCTAAGAATATATCTACTAGAAAGACAATTTTGGCTATCGCAATAACTTCTGGATTATAAGTGAAAATGTGCATAATCGGTTCAATACAAAGCCACGTTACTATGGAAATTGAACTAGTGCAGAGTAACCCTAAAATAACGGTATTTTTACCACGTAGATAGGCTCTGTCGTATTCTTTAGCTCCAATGTTTCTTCCAATCATAATTTGATTTCCTTGGCTAAGAGAAGCTGCTATCAGGTAAATAAATTGTGTAATAGCTGTTACATATGATTTAGCAATCAACATATTTTGACCAAGTGACGCTACAATCATTGTTACGACAACTTGAGAAGCCGTATAAGATAAGTTCTCGCCAGAAGAAGGTAGACCAAGTGTTAAAATAAGTTTTAATTTCTCTTTTGAAAAGTCTTTAAATGAAAGTTTTAAAATATTAAAACCAACTTCTCGTTTTAAAATGATAAAAGCAATAAATAAAGCAACGGTGTTACTAACAACAGCTGAAATACCAAGTCCAGCTACTCCTAAATGAGGTAGACCAAAAGGACCGTATAAAGCAATATAATTTCCAATAAGAGCAAAAATTAAAGAGATAGTTGGTATGATAAGTGCTGCTTTTGTTTTTCCGTGGCTTCTTAAAGATGCAATAATCGCTGCGGAAATAGATGTTACAAACAAACTTGCTCCAAAGATACGAATATACGGAATACCAATTTCAACAATGTTATCAGGTAAATTCATGAAATAGAGTAGTTGCTCTGGAAATAAAACAAATATACTACTCAATATAAGACCAATTAAAAAAGAACCAATTAATCCAGTTGTTATAACTTCTTTAATTTGATCTTCCTTTTTGGCTCCAATTAATTGAGCAATGATGATTTGTACCCCAACGGTGATAAAACCATAAATAAAAACAGATAAGTTCAATAATTGATTGGCAGCCCCAACAGCAGCTACAGCTGGTTCTGAATGTTGCGAAATCATCCAAACGTTGATATTACCAATAAAAACCCTTAAAAACATTTCAATAAAAATTGGCCAACTTAGAAAGAATAATTCTTTGTTGGATATTTTATTTTTAGTAAAAAAATGACTGATATTTGTAACAAGTGAAATAGTTTTCTCCCCCTTTTTTCATTTATTCTTTAACAGTTTAGCGGTATTCTCAAATAAGTCAATTGTTTTTTACCTAATATCTTTTTTCAAGCAAAAGGATAGACAATAAATAGGGAAACAGTTAAAGTTATGTATGAACGAATCGTAATGGAGGTATGGATATATGTATGATGTAATAGTAATTGGAGCAGGACCTGGTGGGATGACAGCAGCCCTTTATGCCTCACGCTCAGATTTATCGGTTTTAGTTATTGAAAGAGGAGCTCCTGGCGGACAGTTAATGAATACTGCTGAAGTGGAGAATTATCCAGGATTTAACACGATTTTAGGGCCAGATTTAGCTATGAAAATGTATGAAAATTCATCTAACTTTGGTGCAACGCACACTTATGGAAATGTGACGCGTATTGAAAATGAAGGAACAATCAAAAAAGTTTACTGTGATGAGGAAGTTTATGAAGCAAAAGCCGTGGTTATTGCTTCAGGAAGCGATCATCGAAAAATTGGTATCAAAGGTGAAGAAGAATATGCCGGACGTGGTGTGTCTTATTGTGCAGTCTGTGATGGAGCGTTCTTTAAAGACCGTCATCTTTATGTAATCGGTGGTGGTGACTCAGCAGTTGAAGAAGGGATGTACTTAACACAATTTGCTAGCAAAGTAACCATTGTCCATAGAAGAGATGAATTAAGAGCACAAAAGATTTTACAAGATCGTGCGTTTAAAAATGAAAAAGTTGACTTTTTATGGAATAAAGTTCCTGTTGAATTTACAGGGGACGACAAAAAAATTACTGGAATCACATTAAAAGATACGAAAACAGATGAAGTTTCTCAAGTAGAAGCTGATGGCGTCTTCGTTTATGTTGGGTTAGATCCTTTAACTGAACCATTTAAAGACTTAGGCATTACAACTGAGGAAGGGTGGATTACAACAAATAATCGTATGGAAACAGCTATTCCTGGAATCTATGCTATTGGGGATGTTAGAGACACTGTGTTACGCCAAATCGCTACAGCTGTAGGTGATGGAAGTATTGCAGGGCAAGAAGTCTATAAATACATAACTGCTTTACAAGATTAATTAAAAAGCTATTTACGTGAAAATTGTTTTCACAGTAAATAGCTTTTTTTGCTGTAATTTTCAGAAGAAAGCTTAAGCTATTTTTATATTCATTAATTCAAAATATGTTTATTTGTTGATCCTTAAATTTTGTTTAGTCAACGCTTAGTAGAAGTGGTATAATTAAAGAGAATTAAAAAACAGAGGTGAAGAAGATGAGTTGGAAAGAAATTTATCAAGAATGGAAAAAATATGAAGCAATGGATGAATTAGTTGCTGAAAGTTTATTGAAAATGGAAAAAAATGAAAACGAATTAAAGGACGCTTTTTATGCTCCGTTAGAATTTGGAACGGCGGGTATGAGAGGTGTTATTGGTGCAGGAATTAACCGAATGAATATATACACAGTAAGGCAAGCAACAGAAGGTCTTGCTATGTTTATTGAAAATCTAGGGATGGAAGAGAAAAGACGTGGTGTAGCAATTGCATATGACTCTAGACATCAATCACCAGAATTTGCTATGGGAGCAGCAGAAACACTTGCTTCACATGGTATTACATCATATGTTTTTGAAAGTCTAAGACCAACGCCAGAACTATCATTTGCTGTTAGACACTTTAACTGTATTGCGGGAATTATGATTACAGCTAGTCATAACCCAGCTGAGTATAACGGCTTTAAAGTTTACGGAGAAGATGGAGGACAAATGCCGCCACAAGATGCTGATGCAGTGACAAAATTTGTACGCTCAATCAAGAATCCTCTAGCAATTGATTTTAAAGTTCAAGAAGAAGCTGGAGATTTAATCAATATTATTGGCGAAGAAGTTGATAGTGCTTATCTTGAAGAAATTAAATCAGTTTCAGTTGACCATGAGTTAATTAAACGTAGTGGAAAAGATTTAAAAATGATTTTTACTCCTCTTCATGGAACTGGAAAAATGTTAGGCGAAAGAGCTTTGAAACAAGCTGGTTTTGAAAGTTTTAAATTAGTTCCAGAACAAGCTATTGCTGATCCTAATTTTTCAACCGTTAAATCTCCTAACCCAGAAGAACATTCAGCGTTTGAATATGCGATTAAATTGGGCGAAAAAGAAAATGCTGATTTATTAGTGGCAACAGACCCAGATGCTGACCGTTTAGGGGCTGCTGTTAGAATGCCTGATGGAAGTTACCAAGTATTGACTGGAAATCAATTAGGTAGTATCATGGTGTACTATTTATTGAAAGCTCAAAAAGATCATGGGACTTTGTCAGATGATGCAGTTGTGCTAAAATCAATAGTATCTAGTGAATTACCAACAGCAATTTGTGAAAAATTTGATACTAAAATGGTTAATGTTCTAACAGGATTTAAATTTATCGCAGAAAAAATTAAAGAATATGAACAAGATCATTCTCAAAGTTTTGTTTTTGGCTTCGAGGAAAGTTATGGTTATTTAGTTCAACCATTTGTTAGAGATAAAGATGCTATTCAAGCTCTATTATTATTAGCTGAAATTGCAGCTTTCTATAAAGAAAAAGATCAAACACTTTATGATGCCATTGAAGCAATCTATGAAGAATTTGGTTATTTTGCTGAAAAAACAATTTCTGTTACGATGAGTGGTGTAGAAGGTGTAGAAAAAATTCAACAACTGATGAAAGATGTTAGAAGTAATATTCCAACTTCGTTTGCAGATGTTAAGGTTGATTTTTATGAAGATTATCAAACACAAACAAGAACTTACCTTTCTGGGAAAGAAGAAACAATCGAATTACCAACAGCTAATGTTTTAAAATTCTTCTTAGAAGATGGCAGTTGGATTGCGATCAGACCTTCAGGAACTGAGCCTAAGATTAAATTCTATCTAGGTGTTAAAGGTAGTAGCCATGCTGAAACAGCTAAAAAAGTTTCAGATTTCGAGCAAGCTGTCAGTCAATTTACTAAATAACAACTATTTATTTAATATAATGAAGTGGGGATGGCAATGACTATCGAAGGCGTGACAGAAGAGAATATCCAAAAAGTTAGTAAGTTTTTTAAAAGCATAAGTGATCCAACAAGACTTCGAATACTACTTGCTCTTTCTGAAGAAGAAATGAATGTGACAATGATTACTCAAAAATTAGGTATGGAGCAATCTGCTATATCACATCAGTTAAAGCTATTGAGAGAAAATTATTTAGTCAAATCAAGAAAAGAAGGTAAAACGGTTGTTTATTCTTTAGATGACCAACACGTTACTGATATTTTAATAGAGACGTTCCTTCATATGAGACACGTAGAATGCTAGCTATTTCAGTTTTCTCTGAAATAGCTTTTTTTTATGAACAAATTTCTGTATAATTAAAAATAGTATGAGATTAAAATGAGTTTTTTTTAATCAGAGAGGATGTTCTAAATGAGAGAATACTTAACTATTGGGATTTTAGGCTTAGGAACAGTTGGAGCAGGAATCCCCTTAATATTAGAAGAAAATAAAAAGAAAATGGAAACCATCTTAGGTATGCCAATAAAAATAAAGAAAGTTTTTGTTAGAAATATTGAAGCAAAGCAAAATCTAGCTCAAATATATGGAATTGAATTAACGACTTCTCTTGAAGAGATTGTTAATGACGAGTCAATTGATGTGGTTGTAGAAGTCATGGGAGGAACTACTTTTGCAAAAGAAGCCATAGAACAGGCTTTAAGAAATAAAAAACATGTTGTGACAGCAAATAAAGATTTAATAGCTCAATATGGGGAAGAACTTGTGTTACTGGCTAAAGAAAATCAGGTTTATTTGTATTATGAAGCAGCTGTTGCTGGAGGAATACCAATCTTAAGAACATTAGCAACAAGTTTAGCAAGTGATGATATTACAGGCCTATACGGCATCATTAATGGCACAACTAATTTTATGCTAAGTCAAATGGCTGAACAAGAATTGAGCTATGAAAAAGCTTTGGGCAAAGCTCAAAAACTTGGGTTTGCTGAAAGTGATCCAACGAATGATGTTGAAGGAATTGATGCAGCTTATAAAATGATTATCTTGACCAAATTTGCATTAGGCATGTCTCTTTCTTTAGAGGATATATCAATTCAGGGTATTTCTGATGTGACTTTAGAAGAGATTAAATTAGCTGATAAACTAGGCTATAAAATAAAATTATTAGGCGCTTTAAAAAGAGATGAAGTGGGAGTAGATGTTGAAGTTTGCCCGATTGGTGTTTCCAATAATCATCCTTTAAGTACAGTAGAAAATGAAATGAATGCTATATTCGTCGAAAGCACAGGAATTGGAGAATCAATGTTTTATGGGCCAGGAGCTGGAGCTAAACCAACCGCAACAAGTGTTGTAAGTGACTTAGTGACTATTGGAAAAAATTTAAAAAATCAAGCAAAAGTAAGTCAATTTAATGAATTGAGTGTAGAAAAAAAGTTGGTAGATAAATCACAAGTTGTTTCAAAAAGAATGCTTTTCTTACAAAGTAAATCCGAAGAATCTCAATTGAAAAGCATTCAATTATTTTTTGAAAAAGAAGGGATTGAGATTCGAAAAGTGACGGGGCAAGTGGAAAATTCTACGACGATTTATTCGATTATAACGGATGAAATGACAGATTTTTCTATCAAAAATTGTCAAGATAAGATATCAGAAGAATTATCAATTAATGTTTTATCGCATTATAAAGTATTGTAAAAAGGAGTAAACAAAATGAAAATACGCGTACCAGCTACTACGGCTAATTTGGGACCGGGGTTTGATTCATTTGGATTAGCGCTGACAATGTATTTGGAATTAGAGGTATTAGAAGAAACGAAAGAATGGGAGATTGAGCATGAGCTTGATAATATCCCACGAGATGAAACCAATTTAATTATTAAAACCGCTACACATGTTTGTCCTAATTTATCACCCCATCACTTAAAGATGACAACAGATATACCAACAGCAAGAGGTTTAGGAAGTAGTTCATCTGCGATTGTGGCAGGAATCGAGTTAGCTAATCAATTAGGTCATCTTAATTTATCAAAGGAAAAGATAGTTGAAATAGCAACAGAAGTAGAAGGCCATCCTGATAATGTAGCACCGGCTATTTTAGGAGGATTTGTGGTAGCCAATAAAATTGAAGAGCATATTTATTATACGCAACACAATTTTCCAGAGTGCGAACTCATTATAGCCATTCCTAACTACGAATTACTAACATCAGCAAGTCGTCAAGTTTTACCTGAAAGACTAACCTATGAATATGCTGTAGAAGCAAGTAGCATAGCTAATGTTGCATTAAGCTCTTTGCTATCTGGTAACTTAGAGCAAGCATGCTTCCTAATGGAACAAGATAAATGGCATGAACCTTTTCGAGCAGCACTAGTGCCGGAGTTAAAGAGAATAAGAGAAGAAAAGAATCAGTTAGGTTTTTATACGGCTCTCTTAAGTGGTGCTGGTCCAACGATTTTAATTTTATGTCCGAAAGAATCTTTAGTTAAAACAAAAAACTTTATAAAAGAAAAATTTAAAACTTTCGATATCCAACACGTCAGAGTTCAATCAACAGGGGTTGAGATAGTTGCCTAATGTTGGCGAAAATTTTCTAACAAACAAAAACGAGACTGACAATTAAGTCAGCCTCGTTTGTTTTATTTACGTTGTTGTTTCCCAGCATTTCGACCTGTACCATTATTTTTTGGTTTAGCAGGAGTTGCTTTTGCCTTAGGGGTAACATCTTTCACAGTTGGTTTAACTGCTTTAATTGGTTTTTTCGCTAATTGTTCAGCGATTTGTGCTTTAACTTTAGGTTTGTGGTAAAGGTTTGTAATCAATGATTGAATACAACTGAAAATACCACCGACTACCCAGTAAAGTGTTACACCAGCTGGCGCGTTGATTGAGAACATAACAATCATGATAGGTGACATATAACTCATCATCTTCATTTGTTTTTTCTGCTCAGGCGACATACCAATCATGCTGATATAACTTTGTAGGAAGTAACTAATACCTGCCAAAGCAACAAAGACAAGACTACGACTTCCTAAATCAATTCCTAAAAAGACAGATTCATTGATTCCAGGTGTAAATTTAGCAGCGTAGAAAAGGGCTGTAAAGATAGGCATTTGAATTAATAAAGGAAGACATCCCATGCCACCCATGATATTAATATCATTATCTTTATAAACTTGTTGTAAATCTTTTTGAGCTTCCATGCGCTCTTCGTTTGTAGCAGCAGATTTCATTCTTGCATTGATGTCATCAGTGTAAGGTTTGACAGCTGCCATTTTTTCTTGTTGAATCATTGATTTTTTCATTTGACTCAGGCCAAGTGGCATAATAATCAAACGAACGATGATTGTTAAGAGAATGATGGCTAAACCAAAACCAAGTCCCCAATCATCAGCTAAAAATTTAATCATACTACTCATTGGTTTAACTAAGAAGTTATAAACAAATCCTTCTCCAGTGGGATTACCAGACTTATCAGCTTTAACACAACCTGATAAGAAGATTAATAATCCGAATAAGCCAGATGTTAATATCCATCGTTTTAATCGTTTCATTTAATTCGTTCCTTTACTTTAATCTACACAAAGATTACTATATCTAAAATCATCTTATATTTCAATCTAAATATGAAATATATTTTTTAATAAGTGACAGCAAAATCATGATAATCTTCAAAATTAGCTGTTTCTTTTAAGTCTAAATGGTCAACATATCCAAATGGCGCCGGAGATTTTTTGATTTCTTCGATGAATTGTTTAACGACTGCTTCACTACCCATAGCTTCAATGTAAACATCACCATTTGCTTCATTTTTAACGATTCCTAAAACACCTAATTGATCAGCTACTATTTTAGTCATATATCTGAAACCAACACCTTGCACTCTTCCTGAAACCGTCATTGTTACTTTCATTAGCTTAACCTCCCAATTTATTTCATAAGTTATTATACCTTGAAAAATTAGGAATGAACAATCTGTCAATTTGGAAAAAATTTGTTATAATAAACGAGATTGCGAGGGATAACCGTGAAAATAATAGAATCAGCTAAAAATGATTGGATTAAACAAATAAAAAAATTAGAAAAAAAGAAATTTAGAGATTTAGAAAATAGATATTTAATTGAGGGAGAACATTTAGTAGAAGAAGCCCTAAATTATGGTGGAGATATTCAGTTTGTTTTAGTAACTGAAGAAAGTTTGCCTTCTTATGCGTATATTTTAGAAAAGATCGAAGAGGATAAAAAAGTTCAAGTGACTTATGAGGTTATCAAACACTTATCGACATTACCTAGCCCGCAACCTATTATGGCAATTGTTGGGAAGGAAAATAAAATAGCTACTACTAGGGTAACAAGTCACGTTCTTCTCTTAGATAACGTTCAAGATCCTGGAAATGTAGGAACAATGATTCGAACAGCAGATGCTGCTGGTTTTTCTAAAGTTGTCTTAGGAAAAGGGACTGCAGATGTTTACAGTCCAAAAGTCGTCAGATCAATGCAAGGTAGTCAGTTTCATATTAAATTAGAAGAAACTGAATTAATTGAAACAATTGCTGGACTGAGAGAAGAAGCTTACCAAATTTATGGAACTGAATTAAATGAAGAGGCTATTTCATTTAAAGATATTGAAAAGTCAGAAAAAATAGCGATTCTCATGGGAAATGAAGGCCAAGGTGTGTCAGCTGATTTACTAAAAGAAACGGATCAAAATATTTTTATTCCAATGAAGGGACATGCAGAATCACTAAATGTTGCAGTAGCCGCTGGAATTGTCATGTTTTCTCTTTAAAATATTACGAAATTATTAAGTCCGTCTATTAAGGTAGAAATCAAGAGAATTTCATGCTAAAATACATTAAAATGATTTATGAAATAGACATTTTATCGAAGGAAAGTGAAAGAGACCTATGACATTAGACTGGAAAAATGATATTGAATATTTAGAGTTAGTAGAAGATTTAATGTATACAGAAGACGTTCAAAGCTTATCAGCCTTTAAACAACATCGTTATTCAAACAGATTGGAACATTCAATTAATGTTTCTTATAGAAGTTTTTTATTAGCAAAAAAATGGAATGGTAACTTGAGAGCTACTGCTAGAGCAGGCCTTTTACATGACTTATTTCATTATGATTGGCGAACTGAAAAACAAGCAGAAGGTTCTCATGCTTACGCACATCCACGTGTTGCTTTAAGCAATGCCAAAAAATTAACTGAAATTTCAAAACTAGAAGAAGATATTATTGTGAAGCATATGTTTGGTGCAACAGTTGCACCACCTAAATACAAGGAAAGTTATATTGTAACTTTAGTTGATAAATATTGTGCTTGTGAAGAGGTTATTGTTCCTTTTTATCAAAGAGCCAAATTTAAAGCATCAACTTACTTTGGATTAGCAAATGTATAATGTTTGAGCCGACTTACTATGAATAGTCGGCTTTTTGATTTATAATTACGATGATACTTCAAATATTAACAATAAATGAGGTGAGATAATGGAAACATGTGAAAGTCGAAAATTTACCCTATGTCCAAAGTTTGAAAAAACTTTTGAAATTTTAGGAAAAAAATGGAATGGATTAATATTAGATGTTTTGATAGAAGATGGCCCGCAACGATTTGTAGAATTAGCAGGTAAAGTGCCAGAAGTTAGTGATCGTGTCTTAGTTGAAAGATTAAAAGAACTAGAAGAAAAAGGACTCGTAGATCGAACGGTATCAAACGAAGAAAAAAATCGTGTTGAATATAGCTTAACTACTAAAGGAACAGATTTAAAACCTGTCATGGACGAAATTAAGTCATGGGGTGAGAAGTGGGTCGATGTACAAGAATAATCTTGACCTGCGACTTAATATCTTGTAGTATTGAATGCAAGTAAATAATAAAAAACGTAAAGAGAAAAGAGTAACTTAGTTATTTTTCAAAAGGGAGACTTGTCACAGACTGAAAGCAAGTTGTTAAAGACCTAGGCGAAGTTCACTTCTCAAGTTGTTTATAGAACAGTAATAAACCGGTGAATTCATCGTTAACAAAAAGAGTGTACACTTTTTAAGTGTAAATGAGGATGGTACCGCGAGACATCGTTCCTTTTTATAAGGAATGATGTCTTTTTTTGTTGCTAAAAAAGAAAGGATGGAACAAAAAATGTCTTTAAAAGAAACATTGGAACAATTAAAAGAAGAAACATTGGCAAAAATTGGTTCGACACAAAACCTAGATCATTTGAATGAAATTCGTGTCCAAATTTTAGGTAAAAAAGGATCAATTACTGAAGTTTTACGTGGAATGAAGGATTTAGAACCAGAAATGCGTCCTGTTGTGGGAAGTTTTGCAAATGAGATTAGAGACCATTTAACAGAAGAATTGGAAGAGAAAAAAGCTGAATTAGAACAATTAGCTATTAACGAAGCGCTTGAAAAAGAAACGTTAGACGTAACACTTCCAGGAGATGAATTAAACACAGGAACACCTCATATTTTAACGCAAGTTATGGAAGAAATTGAAGATGTATTCTTAGGTTTAGGTTATGAAGTGATTGAAGGTTATGAAGTAGAGCAAGATCATTACAACTTTGAGCGAATGAACATTCCTCAAGACCATCCAGCTCGTGACATGCATGATTCATTTTATATTAATGATGATGTCTTGTTAAGAACACATACATCACCAATTCAAGCAAGAACAATGGAAAAACATGATTTTTCAAAAGGTTCATTGCGTATGATTAGTCCAGGGAAAGTTTTCCGTCGTGATAGTGATGATGCTACTCATAGTCATCAGTTCCACCAAATTGAAGGATTAGTTGTAGATGAAAATATTACTATGGGAGACTTAAAAGGGACTCTTGAAGTATTACTTAAAAAATTATTTGGTGAAGACCGTGAAATTCGTTTACGTCCAAGTTACTTCCCATTTACAGAACCTTCAGTAGAAGTTGATATTAGCTGTTTCAAATGTGGTGGCAAAGGCTGTAACGTTTGTAAGCAAACAGGCTGGATTGAAATTTTAGGTGCAGGTGTGATTCATCCACGCGTTCTTGAAATGTCTGGTATTGATTCAAATAAATATAGTGGATTTGCCTTTGGTTTAGGACCAGATAGAGTTGCTATGTTGAAATACGGTGTGAATGATATTCGTTATTTCTACCAAAATGATTTACGATTCTTAGAACAATTCAAAGTAAAGGGGTAAGAAAATGTTAGTTTCATATAAATGGTTAAAAAAATTAGTTGATCTTGAAAATATTACACCAGACGAATTAGCAGATAAAATGTCTCGTTCTGGAATTGAAGTAGAAGATGTTGTTATTCCTGAAGAAGGATTGAAAAAAATTGTCGTAGGTGACGTGAAAGAATGTGTCCCTCATCCTGACAGTGACCACTTATCAATCACTCAAGTGGATGTAGGTGAAGAAGAGTTATACCAAATCGTATGTGGCGCACCAAACATCCAAGCAGGTAAAAAAGTAATTGTGGCATTACCAAATTCTCGTATTACAGGTAATGTGAAAATCAAAAAAGGTAAAATGCGTGGTGAAGTATCATTAGGAATGATTTGTTCTTTAGAGGAATTAGGCTATTCAAATAGCGTTGTTCCTAAAGAATATGCAGATGGTATTTACTTCTTACCTGAAGAGGCGATTCCTGGTGAGCTAGTTTTCTCTTATCTTGAAATGGATGATGCAATTATTGAATTGTCAATTACTCCAAACAGAGCAGATGCACTAAGCTTACGTGGTGTAGCTCATGAAGTAGCAGCAATTTATGATCGTAAAACTAATTTCCCAACGAAAGAATTAGTTGAAGCAACAGACGACTCAATTAATGATTATGTGAGTGTCTCAGTTGCAGATGAAAAAGAAGTTCCAACTTACCGCATGCGTGTGATTAAAGATGTTACAATTCAAGAAAGTCCAATGTGGTTACAAACACTTTTAATGAATGAAGGAATTCGACCAATCAATAACGTAGTGGACGTTACAAACTATGTTCTTTTATTATTTGGTCAACCACAACATGCCTTTGATTATGATAAATTAGGTAGCAAAGAAATTAAGGTTCGTCGTGCAACTAACGAAGAAAAATTAGTAACATTAGATGAAGTTGAAAGAGAATTATCAACTGAAAACCTAGTGATTACAAATGGTTCAACACCAATTGCTTTAGCAGGTGTTATGGGTGGATTTGATTCAGAAATTACTGAAACAACTACAACAGTAGCACTGGAAACAGCTTTATTTGATCCAACCTTAACACGTAGAACAGCAAGAAACTTTGGGTTAGCTAGTGAATCAAGTAAGCGATTTGAACGTGGTATTAATACAGCAACAGTAGAAGAAGCAAGTAACTTTGCTGCTCAAATGATTGCTGAATTAAGTGGCGGGATTGTTGTAAAAGGTGAAGCTATTAGTAGTGATTACCAAAAAGAAGACGTTATTGTTTCTATTACTTTAAATAAAATCAATCGTTCATTAGGAACAGATTTATCTTTAGAAGAGGTTTCAACTATTTTTAATAGTTTAGGATTTGAGCATACGAAAGAGAATGAGACTTTTGTTGTTTCAATTCCTCCAAGAAGATGGGATATCTCAATTGAAGCTGATTTAGTTGAAGAAGTGGCTCGTATTTATGGCTATGATAACTTACCTTCAACTTTACCAAAAGGCTCATCAGTAGCTGGAAAATTATCAAAAAATCAACGTATCATCCGTCAAATTCGTCGTAGTTTAGAAGGTAAAGGATTAAATGAAGCAATTAGCTACATGCTAATGACACCAGAACTTGCAACAAAATTTGTTTTAGACAAACAAGACGTCGTAGCTCTTGATTTACCAATGAGTGAAGAACGTTCAACAGCAAGACAAAGTTTAGTACCAGGATTGTTAAAAAATGTTGCTTATAATCAAGCAAGAAAACAATCTAGAGTAGCCTTTTATGAAGTTGGAAATATCTTTGAATCTTTTGAAGGGCAAAGTTTACCAACAGAAACAAATCATTTAGCAATGGCAGTCTCAGGCGTATGGAATGCTAAAACATGGGATAGCCCAGCTAAAAATGTTGATTTCTATACATTAAAAGGAATTGTTGAAAATCTATTTAATATTTTAGGTCTTGAAGATGTTCTTTTTGTTCCATCAAAGGCTTATGCAGAAATGCACCCAGGAAGAACAGCGCAAGTTAAAGTTGGAGAAACAGTTATTGGATTTATCGGACAAGTTCATCCTCAATTTGCTAAAGAAATGGAAATTCAAGAAACTTACGTTTGTGAGTTTGATTTAGAAGCTATTTGTGATTTGACTAAAGAAGAACCAACTTATAAAGAAGTTGGAAAATATCCTTCTATTAAGAGAGATATTGCTTTATTATCTGATGCAGCTATTTCTAGCCAAGAAATAGTAGATGTGATTCAAGATAAAGGTGGCAAACATTTAGTTGATATTCATTTATTTGATGTGTTCCAAGGTGAAAAACTAGGGCACAACAAGAAATCTTTAGCTTATTCATTAACATTTAGAAATGATGAAGCAACTTTAGTGGATGAAGATGTGACTTCAGTTGTTGAAAAAATCAGTGCAGCTCTTGCTGAAGAATTAAATATTGAAGTGAGATAAAGTTAAATTAAAGCAGTAATCTTAAAAGATTAGGACAAAAATATTATATATTTTGTCTTAGTCTTTTTTTATGCTTAAAAAAAATCGTGGGAGGTATAATTGATTATTAAAAGGTTTAAAAATAATATAATAACGGATATTTTCAGTAGAGTGTTTGAAAGTTAAATGAATTGACGTATAATAAGATAGAAGGAAGTGATTGGATGAAGCGAAAAGGCAAATGGAAGGAAAAAATACTTTTTTTTATGCGAGATCGTTACGGACAAAATGACGTTTTGAATAAACATATTCTTTTTTTCGGGTTTCTTTCATTAGTCATTTATCCCTTTACTAATCATCTATTTTGGTTAGTTCTATCTTTGATATTATTATCCTATTCTTATTTTAGAATGTTATCTAAAAACAAATCAGCTAGAAAAAAAGAAAATGAGGCTTATCAAAAATGGTTAAGTCCTATTAGATTTCAATTTGTTAAATACAAGAATAGAGAGAACTACCGTTACTTGAAATGCCCTAATTGTAAACAAAAGATTCGTGTTCCTAGAAATCAGGGAGAAATTAGAGTGACTTGTCCTAAATGCAGTCATACTAAGGATATAAAGACATAAATGTTGATTTTAGTATTAAAGATTTATTTGATACATTAAACAGTGTTAAGAAATGAAGAAAAACGAGAGGTTTTTCTTTATTTTTTTGACTTTAGTTGTTACATTATTCAAGGAAGCAAAAAGAAGGAGGAAATAGAATGGGAAAAGTGAGAAGTGTATATGAACAAAATGAGATGATAAAGAAAATAATTATTGTCATTTTTTCAGGTGTTATTATGGGGATTGCCCTAAATATGTTTTTAATCCCAGCAAATGTTTTTTCAGCTGGTGTTAACGGGATTGCCCAATTAGTTTCAGGCATTTTAGAAATGTCATTTAATATGAATTTAGATACAGGGATTTTAATTTTTATTATGAATATTCCCATTGCTATTTTAGGCTGGGTGAAGCTAGGAAAGTCTGCAACAATTTATAGTTTACTAACTGTTGTCTCTGTAACAATCATGACATTGATTGTTCCTGTGATCGAAGTAACTGATAATCAATTGCTTAGCGGTATCGTCGGTGGTGTTTTAACAGGTGTAGCGGTCGGAATGACGATGAAGTATGGTTTTAGTACGGGAGGAATGGATATTGTTTCTCTTGTCTTAGCTAAAACGACAGGCAGAACAGTAGGCTCACTAATGTTAATTATTAATGCCTTTATCGTTGCATCAGCAGGATTTCTTTTTGATTGGGAGTCTGCTTTATATACGATTATTTCTATTTTCTGTACAACACAGGTAGTGGATACTATCCATACAAGCCATCAAAAAGTTACAGCATTTATTACAACTGCTAAACCAGATGAAGTGGTTCACTCTATTCAACAAGAATTGATTAGAGGAATGACTTTACTACCAGGTAAAGGTGCTTATTCAAAAAATAATGTATCAGTTATTATGATTGTAGTAACTAAATACGAATTGTACGAATTAGAACAAGCTACTTATATAGTCGATGAAAATGCCTTTATCAATATCGTTCCAACTCAAACCGTTTTGGGTAGTTTCTGGAATGAAGATCAACAAAAAGAAGCAAAACAAGTAATAAAAGGGAGTTAATCTCCTTTTTTACTTGTTTTTTTTATTGCTCAAAATACTTATTTGAAGCTGTTTTAATAAAAAATAAAGTTTTTTTATAAAAAAAGGTTGCAATTTTTTTAAGTTACCCATATACTTTGATTATCAAATCATTTGATTATCAAACTATTTTTCGTTGCTTTTTATTTTTTTTACCCATATACTTTGATTATCAAACTAAATAGTGAAAGAGGCATTTGTATGGATGAGAAAATAAATATCGTCAATGCCCAGCTAGTAAGAGTCTTTAATGACATTTTGACAATTGAAGAATCAGAACTTAAAAAGAGTCAGTTTTCTGATTTATCAATCAAAGAGATGCATACGATTGAGGCCATCGGTATGGGTGATAACAAAACAACAGGAGAAGTAGCAAAAACATTATCAGTAACAGTTGGGACACTAACAGTTGCTGTTAACAATTTGGTAAAAAAAGGATATGTGGATCGTGTTAGAAGCGATAGTGATAGACGAATTGTTCGTTTGAAACTAACGAATCGAGGTAGATTATTTTACCGCTCACATCAACACTTCCACAAACAAATGGTTGAGGCTGCTTTAGAAGATATGGCAGTTGAAGAAAAAGAAGCTCTTGTTCGAGGTCTTCAAAGTCTTCACAATTTTCTAAAGAAGTATTATTAGTCGAGTGAGGAGTTGTAAAACATGCATTTGTATCCTCAAATTACGAGGGTGGCAAAATACTTACCATCTAATATAGTAACAAATGATGATTTATCAAAAATTATGGATACAAGTGATGAGTGGATTACATCAAGAACAGGTATTAAAGAACGTCGAATATCTCAGCAAGAATCAACTGCTGATTTAGCGACTCAAGTTGGTTTAAAGTTAATTGAAGGAATAGAGATTGAAACGATTGATTTTATCATTGTTGCCACAATGACAGGTGATTACGGCACACCATCAACGGCTTGTCTTGTTCAAAGTAACTTAGGAGCTGATCAAGCCTTTAGTTTAGATGTTAATGCAGCCTGTTCAGGTTTTGTATTCGCCCTTTCCACCGCTGAAAAATTTTTATCAAGTGGAAAATATCAAAGAGGTTTAGTGATTGGTGCAGAAACAATGTCGACGATGCTTAATTGGGAAGATCGGAGCACAGCTGTCTTATTTGGAGACGGAGCTGCAGGTGTTTTACTTGAGAACACATCAAAGGAACCTAGGTTTATTGATGAGTTACTACGTTCTGATGGGACTAGAGGAATGGCTCTTTTTGCCAAGAAAAATCTAAATAACAATCCATTTAAATTACCTGATAAAGAAACATCAGAAGGAATGAAAATGGATGGGAAAAAGATTTTTGATTTTGCTTTAAGAGACGTCTCAAAAAACATCATAGAACTACTCGAGAAAAATCCAGATTTTTCAAAAGAACTTGATTATTGTTTAGCTCATCAAGCTAATAGTCGTATTTTAGAGGCTATCTCTAAAAAAACAAAAATTGCTAATGAGAAATTTTTGAGTAACGTTCATTTTTATGGCAACACTTCAGCAGCATCTGTTCCACTTTTATTAGTCGATGAGATTGAAAAGGGAACCTTAGTTCTAGGAAGTCATCAAAAGGTGATAATGACCGGTTATGGAGCCGGCTTAACTTGGGGCAGTATTTTACTAAAATTATAATTAAAACATTATCGGAGGAAAATTTATTATGACAACATTTGAAAAAATTCAAGAAATTATTGTGGATCAATTAGGTAAAGAAGAAGAGGAAGTACAATTAACAACAAACTTCCGTGAAGAATTAGAAGCAGATAGCTTAGATTTATTCCAAATCATGAATGATATTGAAGATGCATTCGAAGATTCAGATGTAAAAATTGAAACTGACGAAGGTCTAAACACAGTTGAAGATCTAGTTAAGTTCGTTGACAAACAAATAGAAGCAAACAAATAAGAAAAGAAAGAATCAAAAGAAAATAGCTATAAAGTCACTGACTTTATAAGCTATTTTTTTAAGACACTAAAGAGGGTGAATAAATGAAGAAATCAAGAATCTGTGACATGTTAGATATCGATTATCCCATTTTTCAAGGAGCAATGGCTTGGGTAGCAGAAGAAAAATTAGCAAGTGCGGTGGCCAATGCAGGAGGATTAGGATTAATTGCCTCAGGACACGCGCCAAAAGAAATTATTAAAGAAAAGATAGATATTGCGAAACAATCAACGGATAAAACATTTGGCGTTAATATTATGTTAATGTCTCCATTTGTGGAAGATATTGTTGATTTGGTAATTGAAGAAAAAGTTAAAGTGATTACAACAGGAGCAGGTTCTCCTGGAAAATACATGAAACGCTTTAAAGACGCAGGAATTATTGTTATTCCAGTTGTTGCTTCAGTTGCTCAAGCAAAACGAATGGAAAAAGAAGGGGCAGACGCGGTAGTTGTGGAAGGTATGGAAGGTGGCGGACATATTGGTAAGTCGACAACGATGACCTTGGTTCCACAAGTAGTTGATGCCGTTTCAATCCCAGTTATTGCAGCTGGTGGTATTGGAGATGGTCGTGGTGTTGCAGCAGCTTTAATGTTAGGTGCTGAAGCCGTTCAATTAGGAACTAGATTCTTAGTGTCTACTGAATCAATTGCTCATGATAACTTTAAAGAAAAAGTTGTTAAAGCAAAAGATATCGATACAGTTATTACTGGCCTTTTAACAGGGCATCCTGTTCGTGGTTTAAGAAATAAATTAACAAAAGAATTTGAAAAAGCAGAACGTTTTGAAGGTGGCCAAGAAAAACCTGACTTTGAACGTTTAGAAGATTTAGGTAAAGGCGCGTTAAAACGAGCTGTAATTGATGGAGATACAAAAAACAGTTCAATGATGGCCGGTCAAATTGCCGGTTTAATTAAAACAGATACCCAAAGTTGTTCAGACATTATCCAAGAGTTAATGACAGAAACAAAAACAGTTCTAAACGAACGTTCTCAAATTTGGGGTGCTTAAGGAGTAACTTATGAAAATAGGATTTGTATTTAGCGGTCAAGGAGCACAATATCTTGGCATGGGCAAAGAATTTTACGAAAATTCAGACACTTTTAAAAATAGAATAGATCAAGCAAGTGATATTTTAGGTGTAGATTTAGCTCATATTATGTTTGAGGAAGAAGAAAAATTAAATCTAACAGAATATACGCAACCGATTATCTTAGCGATTAGTGTCGCTATTTCAGAAATGGTAAAAAGTAAACTAGCTTTTAAGCCATCCGTTTGTGCGGGACTTAGTTTAGGCGAGTATACAGCTCTTGTGGAAAGTGGCTCTTTAAGTTTCGAGAAAGCAGTGGCACTCGTAAATAAGAGAGGCAAGTTGATGCAAGAAGCAGTACCTGCTGGAGTTGGGGCTATGACTGCAGTGATGGGGGCAGAACGAGACGTAGTTGAAAAGGCTTGTCTTGAAGCTTCTAAAGTTTCAGGTGTTTACCCAGCTAATTACAATATGCCTGGTCAAATAGTTATTGGTGGTTTTAAAGAAGGCGTTGAAGAAGCGACAAAACTTTTAAAAGAGGCTGGCGTGAAACGTTTAATTCCACTTAAAGTTAGTGGACCATTTCATACACCTTTATTAGAGGAAGCTTCTATTAAACTTAATTTGCTCTTAAAAGAAGTGTCGTTTGAAGAGATGTCGATTCCTGTTATAACAAATGTAACTGGTAAAGAGATTTCTTCTCAAGCAGATATTATTGATACATTAACGAAACAAGTCATGTCACCTGTTTATTTTGAAGATTGTATCAAAACGATGATTGACTCAGGAGTCGAGCTTATTATTGAAATCGGACCTGGAAAAACATTATCTAGTTTTATTAAAAAAATTGATAAAACTATGACAACTAAACATGTGGAAGATACGAAAACAATGGAAAAATTAATCGCTTTTTTCCAAAAAGATGAGGGAGGACTTTAATTTTGTTAAAAGAAAAAACAGTAGTCATTACTGGAAGTTCTCGTGGAATTGGTCGCGAGTTAGCTCTTCAATTTGCTAAAGAAGGAGCTAATATTGTTTTAAATGCAAGAAAAGAAATTGATCCGGAACTAATTGAAACAATCGAATCATATGGAGTGAAAACACATGTGATTTTAGGAGATATTCAGTATTTAGAAGAAGCAAAAAAATTAATCAGCGGAGCAAAAGAAGCATTTGGTTCAGTTGATGTTTTAATCAATAATGCGGGAATTACCCGTGATATGTTACTTATGCGAATGAAAGAAGAAGAGTTTGATTCAGTTATTAACGTGAACTTAAAGGGAACGTTTAATACAATTCAACAAGCTTCAAGTCTAATGTTAAAACAAAAATCAGGTACGATTATTAATCTATCTAGTGTGGTTGGTTTAACAGGAAATGCAGGACAAGCAAATTACGCAGCTAGTAAGGCTGGAGTTATTGGTTTGACTAAATCAGTGGCTCGCGAGTTAGCGTCAAGAGGTATTACATGTAATGCGATTGCTCCTGGATTTATTGAAACGGAAATGACAGATGTTTTAAGTGAGAAAGTTAAAGAAGCAACGATTGCTCAGATTCCTTTGAAAAAATTAGGAAGCGTTGAAGATATAGCAAGAACTGCTGTCTTTTTAGCAACAAATAAATATATTACAGGTCAAGTCATCAATGTTGATGGTGGCATGGTGATGAATGGCTAGGAGGCAAAACATGAGAAGAGTCGTTGTAACAGGAATGGGAGCAGTCACTCCATTAGGAAATACAGCAGAAGAATTTAAGCAAAATATCATGGCTGGGAAAAATGGTATTGCCAAAATTTCACATTTTGATGCAACTGAAACAGGCATTACCGTTGCCGCAGAAGTAAAAGATTTTGACCCAACTCTTTATATGGAGAAAAAAGAAGCAAAACGAATGGATATGTTTTCTGTTTACGGCATTGCAGCAGCTACTCAAGCTATGGCAGATAGTAAACTTTCAGCAGAAACAATCGATGTCGATCGTTTAGGTGTTATCGTCAGCTCAGGCATCGGCGGCATGAAAACAATCCAAGACCAAGTGATTAGAATGGATAAAAAAGGTCCAAAACGTGTGGCACCTTTCTTTGTTCCAATGGCAATTGGTAATATGGCAGCTGGTAACATTGCGATAAAAGTTGGAGCAAAAGGAATCTGTACGTCAATTGTAACAGCTTGTGCTTCAGCGACAAACGCAATTGGAGAAGCTTTCCGTAATATCAAACATGGCTATTCTGATGCGATTTTAGCAGGTGGAGCAGAAGCGACTATTTGTGAGATTGGTATTTCTGGTTTCGCTGCGTTAACGGCATTAACACCAGCAACCGATCCAAATCGCGCATCAATTCCTTTTGATAATGAACGTAGCGGATTTGTTATGGGAGAAGGAAGTGCTGTTTTAGTTTTAGAAGAATTAGAACATGCTTTAAACCGTGGTGCTAAAATCTACGGAGAAGTGGTTGGCTATGGTTCAAACTGTGATGCTTTCCATATTACAAGTCCAAATCCAGACGGCTCAGGAGCAGGTAAGTGTATGCTTCAAGCAATGGATGAAGCGGGTATTTCAGCTAAAGATGTTAGCTACGTTAATGCCCATGGAACAAGCACGCCAACAAATGACGGTGCTGAAACAACGGCAATTAAATATGCTTTAGGTGAAGAAGCTTCTAATATTCCTATTTCTAGTACGAAAAGTATGGTAGGGCACTTACTTGGAGCAGCTGGTGCAGTTGAAGCGATTGCTTGTTTAGCTGCTTTAGAAGAAGATTTTGTTCCACCAACAATTGGCTTAGAAAAACAAGATGAAGCCTGTGATTTAGATTATGTTCCTAAAACAGGAAGAAAGCATGAAGTTGAGTATACCTTAAGTAATTCATTAGGCTTTGGGGGACATAATGCAGTCATTTGTCTGAAGAAATGGCGAGGTGAGTAACAGTGAACTTTTCAGAAATTAAAGAGTTACTTGAATTGTTTGAATCAAGTTCTATCAGAGAAATGGATTTGAAAAAAGAAGATCTTTCTCTTTACCTCAATAAAAACGAGATGAGTCGTCAAGTAGTAACTGAGACTCAAGCTACACCTAAAATAGAAAAAACTCAACCGAGTGAGGCTGAAGCACCTGTTAAAGAAACAGTGGCTGTAACAGAACAACCAACTGAGGCTCAAGGTGAGACAGTTAATGCTCCGATTGTAGGAGTTATCTATACAGCAAGTGATCCTTCTGCGCCTGCTTTTGTTCAAGTGGGAGATAAGGTGAGTGTTGGAGATACACTTTGTATTATTGAAGCAATGAAAATTATGAATGAAGTAAAAAGTGATGTAGCAGGAACTGTTACAGAAATATTAATCGAGAATGAAGATGTCGTTGAATTTGGCCAAGCCTTATTCCGCATTTCTTAGGAGGATAACTATGCAATTAAATGTACAAGAAATTATGGAAATTATTCCAAACCGTTACCCAATTATGATGGTTGATAAAGTAACTGAATTAGAACCAGGTAAATACGTTAAAGCCATTAAAAACGTAACTTATAACGAAAGTTTCTTCCCGGGTCATTTCCCAGGAGAACCTGTTATGCCAGGCGTTTTAATTTTAGAAGCACTAGCTCAAACTGGCTCAATTCCTTTACTAAAAAGTGAAGAATTCCAAGGTCAAACAGGTTATTTAGGTGGTATTGATAAAGTAAAATTCCGTCAAAAAGTAGTGCCTGGTGATGTGTTAGTAATGGAAATGGAAATCATCAAACAAAAAGGTAATATCGGTGTGGGTAAAGCAACTGCTTCAGTTGAAGGTAAAAAAGTTTGTACAGCGTTGATGACATTTATTATCGGAGCGAAGTAGACCATGTTTAATAAAGTTTTAATTGCCAACCGAGGAGAAATTGCCGTAAGAATTATCAGAGGCTGTCGTGAGTTAGGAATTAAAACAGTGGCGATCTTTTCAGAAGCAGATAGAGAAGCCCTTCATGTGGAAATGGCAGATGAAGCTATCTGTATTGGACCTGCCAAAGCAACTGATTCTTATCTCAACATGCACTCTGTTTTAAGTGCTGCAATAGTGAGTGGAGCTGAAGCAATCCATCCAGGATTTGGATTTTTAGCAGAAAACAGTTTATTTGCTGAAATGTGTGAAGAATGCCAAATCAAATTTATTGGACCGATGCCTGAAACCATTGATTCAATGGGAAATAAAATTAACGCTAGAAAACTAATGATAGCAGCCAACGTTCCAGTCATTCCTGGAAGTGAAGGCGAAATATCAACTCTTCAAGAAGCAAAAGAAATTGCTAAAGAAGTTGGTTTTCCGATTATGTTAAAAGCCGCAGCTGGTGGAGGCGGAAAAGGAATTCGAAAAGTCCTAGAAGAATCTGAACTTGAAAAACAATTCCAATCAGCTCAACAAGAAGCTTTAGCAGCGTTTGGTAATGGCCAAATGTATATTGAAAAAGTAATCTATCCAGCTAGACACATTGAAATGCAAATTTTAGGTGATCATCATGGAAACATCATTCATTTAGGTGAAAGAGATTGTTCTCTTCAACGAAGTAATCAAAAAGTATTAGAGGAAGCACCAGCTTTTGGTCTTCCAGCTGATTTAAGAGAGAAAATGGGAGAAGCCGCTTTAAAAGCTGCTCAAGCAGTTCAGTATGAAAATGCTGGAACCATTGAATTTCTAGTTGATTTAGATAATAATTTCTATTTCATGGAGATGAACACAAGAATCCAAGTTGAGCATCCAGTTACTGAAATGATAACCGGTGTTGATATTGTTAAGTGGCAGTTAAAAATAGCTTCTGGTGAAGAATTAACATTGAAACAAGAAAATATTACCTTAACAGGTCACGCCATAGAATGTCGAATCAACGCAGAAAATCCTGCTTTTAATTTTGCCCCATCACCTGGAACTGTTCAAAATTTACTTTTACCAAGTGGCGGGATAGGATTAAGAGTGGATAGTGCGATGTATAACGGTTATACGATTCCACCTTTCTATGATTCAATGATTGCTAAAGTGATTGTTCACGGAGAAGATCGAATGGAAGCTTTAGCTAAAATGCAAAGAGCTTTATCAGAACTGGTTACAGATGGTTTAGTGACTAATCAAGAATTTCAACTAGATTTGATTACTCATCCAGATATTATAGAAGGAAAGTATGACACTAGTTTTTTACAAGAAACATTTTTACCAACATGGAAGAAATAAAATAGGTGAGGAGGAGAGATATGGGCTTATTTAAAAAAAGGGAATATATTCGTATCACTCCGTCCCAACAAGAAAAACAAGACAGTACTCAACAAAAACCTTTCGTTCCAGATGGTACTTGGGAAAAATGCCCAAGTTGCCACAAACCACTTCATAAAAAAGAATTGGGTGAAGAAAGAACGTGTCATCATTGCGGATATGGTTTTCGGATTGGTGCCAAACAAAGATTAGATTTAATTGTTGACGAAAACAGTTTTGAAGCATGGGATACAGATATTGCATTTAAAAATCCAATTAACTTTCCAAATTATGAAGAAAAGCTTAATAAAGCAAAAGAACTAACTGGACTTGATGAAGCTGTTCTAACGGGAAAAGCATCAATCAACGGACTAGAAGTTGTGATTGGCATTATGGATAGTCGTTTTATTATGGGAAGCATGAGCAGTGTTGTCGGGGAAAAAATCACACGAGCTTTTGAAAAAGCAACGGATTTAGGCTTACCAGTGATTATGTTTACCGCTTCAGGTGGCGCTAGAATGCAAGAAGGAATTATGTCCTTAATGCAGATGGCTAAAATCTCAGCAAGTGTGAAACGTCATAGTGAAGTAGGACTACTATATATAACAGTCTTAACTGATCCAACAACAGGTGGAGTGACCGCTAGTTTTGGTATGCAAGGTGATATTATTCTAGCAGAACCTCAAACCATGATTGGTTTTGCTGGAAGACGAGTGATTGAGCAGACTATCAGACAAAAATTACCAGATGATTTCCAAAAAGCTGAGTTCTTACTAGAGCATGGTTTTGTTGATAAGATTGTCCCAAGAAACGAATTAAAAGAAACATTAGGCTTTTTATTAATGTTTCACACAAAAGGAGTGACAATCGATGAGTCGTAAGAAAACAGCCAATGACATTGTTAAATTAGCAAGAGATGCCAAAAGGCCGACTTCTTTAGCTTATATTCATCAGATTTTTGATTCTTTTATGTCGTTTCATGGTGATCGTTATTATGGAGATGATGAGGCCGTTATTGGTGGGATTGCTTTACTAAATAACCAACCAGTAACTGTCATTGGTATTCAAAAAGGAACCACGTTAGAAGAAAATATTGCGACTAATTTTGGTTCTCCCAGTCCTGAAGGGTACCGGAAAGCTCTACGTCTGATGAAACAAGCTGAAAAATTCAATCGCCCCGTCATTAATTTTGTTAATACACCAGGTGCTTTTTGTGGTATTGAAGCAGAAGAAAGAGGCGAAGGAGAAGCAATTGCTAATAATCTTTATGAGATGAGTCAGTTAAAAGTACCAATTATTTCAATTTTTACCGGTGAAGGCGGAAGCGGTGGTGCCCTTGCTCTAGGTTTAGCAGATGAAGTCTGGATGTTAGAAAACAGTATCTACTCAATTCTTTCTCCAGAAGGATTCGCTTCAATCCTATGGAAAGACAGCTCAAGAGCCGAAGAAGCAGCTGAAATCATGAAATTAACATCCTATGACTTAAAGGAATTAGGCGTGATTGAAAAAGTGATTGAAGAAACATCAGATGATGAAGATCTGTCACTAGAAGACATTAGCCGAAAAGTTAAAATTGAATTAATAGATAAGCTGAAAGAATTAGAAAAATTAGATGTAGAAACCTTATTAAATCAACGATACGAAAGATTTAGAAAGTTTTAAAAGTCAAAAAAGAGTGAGATAGCTCTTTTTTGACTTTTTTTGGTAAATTTGAGGTATAATACAATCAATGATAAAAAATAAACTGAAATAAAGTTTGTTTACAAATGAACTTAACTCAGTTATTATGAAGATGATTTGAGAGGAGTGCTGATAAATGAGCGAAAAATGGACCGATGCACAATTAGAAGAAATTAAAGACGATATTTTATCAACTTTGGAAACGGTGATTGACCCTGAGTTAGGGATTGATATCGTAAATCTTGGACTTATATATGAAGTAAACTTAGATGATACTGGCTATTGTGAGGTTAAAATGACCTTAACAACAATGGGATGCCCATTAGCAGACGTGATCACAGAACAAATCCACGAAGCAATTAAAGAAGTGGATGAAGTAAAAGAAGTTGAAGTGAAACTTGTGTGGTATCCTGCATGGACGACTGATAGAATGAGTCGATATGCTAGGATTTCGTTGGGAATTAAGTAGTTCCATAAAATAATTAAATAAGAGCTCTCTAAATATTCTGTTTAGTTCAGATTATTTAGAGAGTTTTTTTTACAAAATCATAATTCTCATTAGATATTAGTTCCTTATCATTTGCATGAATTGATTCTTACTGTTATAAAGAACATATGAGCAATCTGTTAAAAATTTGTAAAGGAAGATGAACATGGCTATTTATTTGGAGATGCCTAAATTAAATAAGTATTTTCCTTTTCGTGTCATAGTAAATGACGGAAGTATTTTAACGACACCCCATTGGCATAGAGAATTAGAAATTATTTATGTGACAAAGGAATCCATTCATTTAGGGATCAATGATCAACCGATGATAGTTTCAGAAGGAGAATGTGTTTTTATTAATGGGGGAGATTTACATTATGTGCTGGCTTCACCAGGAAGTGAGCGAGTAGTGTATCAATTTGATATAACTTTATTTTCTAATCTGGAAAATAAAGATTTAGATTTGAAATCTATCTTAAAAACAGTTCCTCCCCTTAGTAAGAATTGGGGAAGTAAATCATCTGCTATTGTAGAATTACTTGATAAAATTTATGAAGAAGAACAAAAGAAAGAGATAGGCTCTGAGTTACAGATTAAGTCAGCGATTTATCAAATAATGGTTTACTTTATTAGAGAAGTTACTAGAGAGAAAAAAATAGAATCAACTAGCTATCATTTGAAAAGTGAGGAAATACTAGAGAAACTTGATGTTGTTTTTAAGTTTGTGGAAGAACATTATACTGAAAATATTACACTGCAAGAAGCTTCTAATAGTGTGGGATATAGTCAATTTTATTTTACGAAGTTCTTTAAGAAAAATACTGGGAAAACATTTATCTCTTTTTTAAATGATTATCGAATAGATAAAGCAAAATGGTTATTGATTAATACTTCTGACACAGTTTCAGAAATTATTAGTCAGGTTGGTTTTGAGAGCGATAAAACTTTTTATCGTTTATTTAAACAATCCTTAGCAATCTCACCCTTAGCTTATCGTGAAAAAATGCAAAAATAAAGTATGTTGTGTCTAAATAAAGGGCAACATACTTTTTTATTTTCATAAAAATGACAATATATGAGAATTATAGAACAAAAAAATGGGAATGAAAGTGCTTCATTATTTTATATAATCTATTTGTAAGTAATATTTAAATTTAATCGATTATTTTTATCAGTATTTACAATTAATAAATAGCCATTTTTGAGATAGTGAAGGAGTATTCTTATGTCATTGAGAGAAGATTTTTTATGGGGCGGAGCAATTTCTGCTTCTCAAACAGAAGGAAATTACTTGTCAGATGGAAGAAAACCCAGTAATTTTGATTTTTTACCCTTAACGAAGGACAGATTGAAACCGGTTTATAAAGATAAAGAAATCAATTTATTAACGGATATGTCTGATTTAGTTTATCCAAGTCGTACAGGAATTGATTTTTATCATACCTACAAAGAAGATATTAAATTGTTAAGTGAATTAGGCATAAATAGTTTTCGTTTTTCGATTTCTTGGTCAAGGATTTTTCCAACAGGAGAAGAAAATGAACCAAATGAAAAAGGCTTAGCTTTTTATGATAAGATTCTTGATGAATTAGATAAGTACAACATTGAACCCATTGTAACAATAAGCCATTTTGAGATTCCAATTTATTTAGTTGAAAATTATAATGGTTGGGAAAGTCGTAAGGTGCTAGATCTTTATTTAAAATTTTCCGAGACGATGATGAAACGATTTAGCCAAAGAGTTAAGTATTGGATTCCTTTTAATGAGATGAATATGGTTCTACATATTCCATTTATCGGAGGAGGCATTCAATTTTCCGAGACCAAAAATAATTTAGAAATCCAATATCAAGCAGGACACCATCAATTATTAGCGAATGCTTTAACGATAAAAAAAGGAAGAGAAATCAATCCTAATTTTCAATTTGGTACGATGTTAGCTGCTGGTAAAACCTATGCCTATACTTCTAAACCAGAAGATGTTTTTGCTGCTCTTCAGAGTGATAAAGATAATTTATTTTTTTCAGATGTTCAAGTGTTTGGTGAGTATCCAATTGGTAGCAAGCATTTCTTTGAGAAAAATAATATCCATTTAGTGATGGAAAAGGATGATTTAAAGAATTTAAAGGAAAATACTGTGGATTTTGTGTCGTTTAGTTACTATTCAAGTGCCTGTACATCTTCTGATGTGGAAGGGCTTGAGACGGTTGCTACGAATGGATTTACAACGATTAGAAATCCTTATTTACCAAAATCTCATAGTGTTTGGCAGAATGATCCATTGGGGTTGAGAATAACGTTAAATCAGTTATATGATCGTTATCGTTTACCACTTTTCATTGTGGAAAATGGTTTAGGAACACAAGATGAACTAACTAATAAACAAGTAGTTGATTATTATCGAATCGATTATTTGAATGAACACCTTAAACAAATGTATTTAGCTGTTTCTGAGGATGGGATACCACTAATGGGTTATCTTATGTGGGGAATTATTGATTTAACAAGCGTTAGTGAAGGTAAAATTAGTAAACGCTATGGTGTTATTTATGTTGATCAAGATGATGAAGGTAAGGGTTCTAAGGAACGAATAAAAAAAGATAGTTTTAATTTTTATAAACAGGTGATTGAAACTAAGGGAAGATATGTTTTTAAGGAGGAAAAAAATAATGAAAGAATATCAAGTTTTAGCAGAAAAAATTGTTAGTCTATTAGGTGGTAAAGAAAATATTGAGCAAGTAGTTCATTGTGCAACTCGTTTAAGATTTGTATTGAAAAATGAGTCGAATATTAAAGAAGAAGAACTTAAAAATGTCAGTGGTGTCGTTGGCGTTAATTCAACTGCTACACAATATCAAGTAATAATCGGCAGTCATGTTAATCAAGTGTTTGCTGAGATAATAAATTTAGGCGTTAAAAATGGGGATACTGCAAGTGAGAATACCGTTAATCAGCCTCAAAAAGAAGCGAGTATTTTAAGTCGAATTGTTGATACAATTACAGGGTGTATGACACCAATGATTCCAGCTTTAACAGCTGCTGGGATGATTAAAGTAATTCTGTCTCTTTCAACAACCTTTAACTGGTTGTCAAATGAGTCAGAAACATATCGTATTTTGGATATTATTGGAGATGGTGCATTTTACTTTATGCCAATTCTTTTGGCTATTTTTGCCTCTAGAAAATTTAAAGTAAACACCTCAATTGCGGTAATTGTTATAGGGGTTTTACTTCATCCAAACTTTACAAGTTGGGTGGCTACAGGAGAATCCATTTCTTTTATTGGCTTACCTATTCAAGGTGTGGGTTATGCGGCGTCTGTAATTCCAGCGTTATTAACCGTTTGGATGATGTCTTATATTGAAACCTTTGTTGATAAAATAACTCCTAAAGCTTTAAAAATTATTTTGAATCCAACATTAGTCTTATTAATTAGTGCTCCATTAGCGTTAATTGTCATTGGTCCTTTAGGAAATTATGCTGGAATGGGATTAGCTTGGTTTATTAATTTATTAGAAGGTCAACTCGGATTTGTTATGGTTGCTGTTTTAGCAGCAGCTATGCCATTTATTGTCATGACAGGAATGCATCATGCATTAACACCGATTTTTGTCGCATCATTTGCAGCAACAGGAACAGAATCCCTCATTTTAGTCGCTCAAGTTTGTGCGAATTTAGCTCAAGGTGGGGCAACTTTTGCAGTTGCTTTAAAATCTAAAAACAAATCAGTTAAGTCATTAGCTTCGGCAGCTGGTATTTCTGCAATTATGGGAATTACTGAACCGGCTTTATATGGTGTAACAATGAAATATAAAAAACCTTTAATAGCTGCGGCAATTAGTGCTGGAGTAGCAGGTTGTTTTGCTGGTCTTGTCCACGTAACTCTTTATGTTCCTCAAAATAGTATAATGGCTCTATTAGGTTTTTCAGGAGATAAAGGAACAACCAATATTATTTTTGGAGTAATTATGATGTTAATTTCAGTTGTCGCATCTTTTATTTTATCCTATCTATTAACAAGTGATGCTGATTTAGAACAATAATTTTTAGAAAGTGGGAAAGAGATGTCTCAAGAATTTATGTTAGGTTTAGCTGATGTTGGTAATCAAAATGCGGCTTATTTAGAAACCATCTTTGCCTTAAGTAATGGTCATATTGGAGTGAGAACATCCGAATTGATTAAACAGAAAAAAACTTCAGGAAATCCAGGTGCGTTTGTTAATGGTTTCTATGATACTCATCCAATTACGTATGGCGAGTGGGCTTATGGCTATGCAAGAAAACATCAAACTATTGTTAAACTGCCAAATATTAGACAAATTAGGCTTATTGTTGATGGTGAAAGTTCAGATAATGCTGATTGGTCAGTTAAAACTATTCGTTTTGATTTAGACATGAAATCAGGAGTTTTAAATGAAAGTTATTATGTTGTTATTAATAGAGAAAAAGAGTTTGAGCTACATCAAACATCTTTTGTTTCTTTTGCTCAACAAGAAATTTATGCTACACACTTTGAAATAACTAACATGAATTTTACTGGTGAAATTAGTATTGAAAAGAAAATTGAATTTGATCAGGGAAAAAAAGATTTACTGGAAGAGATTGATCCAAGAGTCGCTTCATCAAGTAGTGAGTTGAATGTAACACGTGAAAAAGAAAATGATTATGTAGTAACAACTGAAAATAGTCAGCAGAAAATTAGAATCACCCATTTATTTTTAGATGAAGAAGATAGATTAATTAATAATGAATTTATTTCATTTGATGTAACTCCTGATAAAAAAATTGTATTTGATAGTTTTAGTCTGATTTCTGAAATAAACCAACTTGTAGTGAATACTGCGGGACTTGATTTTATAGAACTACTTAACCAACAAAAACAGGACCTAGCTAACTTTTGGCAGACTAGTGATATTGAATTGACAGGAGATAGTATTCTTCAAAAAGGGATTAGATTTAATCTGTTTCATTTGTTTCAGAATGCAGGTCGTAATGAAAAAACTAATTTTGCTGCAAAAGGTCTAACAGGTGAAGGATACGAAGGCCATTATTTCTGGGATACTGAGTTATATATGCTACCATTCTTTATATATACACAACCAGAAATTGCTAAAAGTTTGCTTAGTTATCGTCATTATATTTTACCTCAAGCTAAAGAAAGAGCGAGTATAATGGGGCAAAAGGGTGCGTTATTTGCTTGGCGAACAATAAATGGTGAAGAAGCGAGTGCGTATTACCCAGCAGGAACTGCTCAATTGCATATTAATGCTGATATAAGTTATGCTTTTCAGCTGTATGAAAGAGTCACTGGAGATGAGAATTTTATTCAAGAAAAAGGTTTGTCCGTAGTTTTAGAAACAGCTAAGTTTTGGTTATCTTACGGAAACTGGTGCATAAAAGAGGGAAAAGAAGTTTTTTGCATTAATGGTGTTACTGGGCCAGATGAATATACTGCGTTAGTAAATAATAATTATTATACGAATAAGATGGCCCAAAACAATATGAAGTATGCTGCTGAATTAGCTAGGCGATACGCTGCTTTAACAACGCAAGAAATTGAAGCTTTAGAAAAAGCAGTTAGTGATATGTATTTACCCTATGATAAGCAGCAAGGATTAATTAAGCAAGATGATAGTTTCTTAGAAAAAGCACTGTGGCCTTTTGAAAAAACACCGAAAGAGAATTATCCACTATTGCTAAATTATCATCCAATGATTATTTATAAGTATCAAGTGAGTAAACAAGCGGATGGACTTCTTGCAGAAATGCTATTTCCTAGTGATTATACCAGAGAACAAATCCTTCGTGACTACGAATATTATGAGAAAGTGACGACCCATGATTCATCATTATCACGTTCAATTTTTAGTGTTTTAGCGAGCCGAACAGAACAAAAAGCTAAAGCTTACCAATATTTTATGGATACCGCTTTAATGGATTTAACTGATTTACAAGGTAATGCTAAAGACGGAATTCATGCAGCCAATATGGGTGGCTCGTGGCTAAGTATGATTTACGGATTTGCAGGGCTAACTTGTGAAAAAGATCAATTTATTTTGAGAAATCATCTTCCAAAAGAAATAAAGGAATTAAAGTTTAAACTAACTTTATTTGGAAATATCATAACTATTGAGTTAAAAGATAATAATATTTCTGGCTATTTACTAGAAAAAAACACAAATATAAAAGTAAGTCATGTAGATAATCAACTTGTTATTTCTAGACTAAAATAATTCAGGAAACTAAAAGTGGTGAAAGAGACGTTTAACTCCAAGTGATTTGAAGACTTTTGAATCCACTCTATTAAAAAAATTTATTTAAATAAAATAGAGCTTGATATTTTGGTTAGCCTCTACTTTCTTGCTCTTTTATCGTACTTACTTTGTTTATAAATAAACTGACGAATAATTAGAAACAGTCAGGGAAGATATTGCAGCCTCTTAGAATTAGTAAATGAACCCGAGCTAGGAATTGATATTGTCAACCTAGGGCTTATATATGGAGTAAATTTAGATGATGACGGTTATTGTGAAGTTAAAGTGACTTTAACAACAATGGGCTGCCTATTAGCAGATATGTAAGGATTTCTTTAGAAATTAAGTATAAATAAGCGTTGTTAAATCAATGTTTAATGACAATAGTCTACACCTAGTTTTTTGAAGTTTGGATACTAGACTAAAAAAATAAAATGAAGAGAACTCTTTTGTCAATTTTCGAAATTGATGAAGGAGTTTTTTTGTATGATCTTAAATATCCTATTGGTATGAAACTACACTTATCCTGGCTCAGGAAGTGACCCAACAACTAATAATTCGTATGCAAGGAAGATAGTGAAGAAAATTAGTAATTCAAGTACCCACTGAAATAAGTATTAGGTTTTTGAATTGTAAAAGTTGGAATAGATGCAAGTTAAACAGATTTAACCTGTCATTTCAAGTAATTAAAACTAAATAAAAAAAGAGTTAGAGAGAATGTCGCACCTCCCAGTAAGTTTAATTTTTAGGAAATACAACATTCTCCATTAAAAGAACTCTTTTTTTCAACAATTTGATAACCTCTTCTTTTTAAGACAGTTTTACTTTCTTTATGGTAGTTTCTCAAAAATTTACTCAGATGATAAGAATTTAAAACTTCTTTTATTGCCATCTCCTAAATATAATACTGGATTTAGTAAGTTGTTATCTAAGTGATTATCTTTTATTAATTTAGAATTTACTAGTCTTCTTTCAATCGTTGAAAAAATATGAACGATTGAATCTTCTTCAATGATTTGACTAACTTTACACTCTAAAGTAATGACACATTCTTTGATAATAGGAACATCCATTTTATCAGATAAGTCATATTGAAATGAATTTGAAAAATTAAATTTATCAGCCCCACTGTTAAATCCTCCTATTTTTATCTGTTCCAAGTAATCCTTTGTTGGAATATTTAAAGTAAAGTATCCATGCTTCTTTATCTGTTTAGAAGCATTACCTTGATTAGAAAGACCAACATTTAAAAAATTATCTAAAGTATATGAAGAACTTGAAGTTGTAAAATTGTATCCCCATCGATCATCTTTATATCCCAAGATAAATATTGGAAATCCATAGTATAGTTTTTCTGTATCTAAAATTGTTTTATTCAAATAATCTCCTCCTAATGAATTAAAACAAGTGTATAATGAGAATAACTCTATGTGTATCGATATATGGAATTTCTAAAAAGGAGACAGTTATGGATCAATCAAAAACCCAAAAATTTGCTAATATCATTAATGACGAGTCTAGAGTTGCGATGATTAATTTATTAATGAGTAATCAGTTTTATACCGTTACTGAATTAGCTAAAGTAGCTAAAATAAAAACACATACAGCAAGTTACCATTTAAAGAAGATGATGGAATTAGATTTAGTTATAATGGAAAAGCATGGGAGATTTCATTATTATCAATTATCTAATCAAGAATTTGCTGAATTTTTTGAAGGAATAGGAGCTGTCGCTCCAACTCCCAAAGTTCGTTATTTGAGTCAACAAATCGAGTCGCAAAAATTGACTCAAGCAAGAACCTGTTACGACCATTTAGCAGGTAATCTTGGTGTAGTAATAACAGAATTTTTATTAGAGAAAGAATATGTTGTACGTATAGAAAAGGGCCTTTTAGTGACTGAAGCGGGAGAAGATTTTTTAGAGAAAAATAATATAAATGTATCTGAACTTAAAAATAAGAAGCGGAATTTTTGTGGTCTATGTTTAGATTGGAGCGAAAGAAAACATCATATTTCAGGAAGCGTAGGAAATGCTATTTATGAATTATTTTTAAGAAATCAGTGGATTATTAAATCTGAGAAAAGTAGAGCAGTAATATTAACTGATAAGGGTAAGGAAGAAATAAAAAAAGATTGGGGTATTAGTTTTGATTCTATAAAAAACTATTGTTAAAATAACGAGATAATTAAATTATGCTATACTTGTTAAGAGAAAATAAACGGGAGGTACAAAGATGAAACTGTTTAAATCGGATAAAGTATTTGTTTGGTCATTGTTTATCGCAGGTATGGTCCAGTTAATACTGACAATACTTTTTAAAGATATTACTGTTGCGTTAGTACCAACAGTGATAAGCTATTTTATAGCTAAATCAATATTGAATAGTAAAATAGCAGAAGACGTTACCCAATAGAGGAAAAAAGCCAATGCTTGTTAAAACAAGTATTGGCTTTTTTTGATGGGGTTATTCACATTATTTTTTTATCAAATTCTAACTTATGAGAAAATTTTATTTTTGATACACTGAGTTCTGTTATCAAATTATAAGGAGGAAAAAAATGCCTAAAAATAAAGTGGAGAGTATTATTTTTACAGCAATAATGTGTTCTTTGATGGTGGTAGGAATGAGTTGTTACAACCTCTTATTACACCAAGATTTTTCATTTATGAATCTATTGAAAGGATTCATTCCTGGTTTTATTGTTGCATATTTATTAGATACTTTTGTGGTAGGGATTATTGCCAAAAAAGTAGCCTTCAAGTTACCATTTATTGATAAATCAGAACCAATTCAATTAATTTTGTCAATTTCTTGTTGTATGATAATTGGTATGGTTTCTTTGATGTCAGTCTTTGGCATTGTGGTTGAACAAGGCGTATCTGGATTATCAGTATCGAGCTATTCGAGAACGTGGATAATGAATCTTATTGTTGCTTTACCCTATCAATTATTAATCGTCGGACCATTATCAAGAAAAGTATTAAGTAATATTCAAAGTAAATCAAATGTGGTTGTGTAATTACAATTTAACTAAAATTTACATAATAATTTATCACCCTTACAATAAATTTGTGAGGTTTTTTTTATTTTGAATTTTTATTTTAGTAATATACCATGATTATACGATTCAAAAGTTAGGGAGTATAACAATTAGGACTATTCATGAAGGAAGTGAAGTGTCAATTGTTAAACCAGTTCTTAAAGAAATAGCAAAAGAAATAGGTGTGGATATTCATAATGGAACTGGTAATTTAAAAACGACTAGAGCTCTAGGAAACGACATTATTGGTCAGTTGACGCGTTAAAGTAATTAAAACTTGTTTAAATAATATATATTAAATTAATAAATTGTATTGCTGATTTTAAAATTGATTATTTTTAAAACAAATTATATCTTATGTGTTAAACTTGTAATTGATTAAGTTTAGAAGGAGTTTGAAAAATGAAAAAGAGTTTTGTTAAAAAAATAATCGTGACGAGTATCTTGTTAGCTGGAATTGTATTTGGAACAAAAGTAGAAGCTTCGAATCAGGGACCTTATATTAAAGATGGAAGTATGGTTCAAGTTACGAAGAAAAACTATGATATGTGGCAAAATTTTGGTTGGAAGAAAAAGAATAATACAAATAATGTCTACCAAAAGACTTTTCAAGCCAGAGGACGATATCAACATAAGAATGGGCAAACCTATTATTCTTTATTTGATTCAAAGGGTACATGGTATGGGTATTTAAATAGTAATGCAACTAAAAAAACAAGTAGACAAGGGAACTATATTTCTGACGGTAGTTACATCAAGATTACTAAGCAAAACTATGAAATGTGGCAAAGTTTTGGTTGGAAGCTAAAAAATAATACCAATAATGTTTATGATCAAATGTTTCAAGCAAAAGGACGTTATCAACATTTTAACGGTTCAACGTACTATTCTCTATATGACAATAAAGGTACATGGTATGGTTATTTAAATGCCAGTGCCACTAAAAAAACAAATCCTCAAGGAGCATATATCTCCGATGGACGTTATGTTCAAATCACTAAAAATTATGAGTTGTGGCAAAACTTTAATTGGAAGAAAAAAGGAAATGGCTCGACTTACTATAATCAAGGCTTGCAGGCTCGAGGAAGATATCAACATTTTAATGGAAATACCTATTATTCATTATTTAATGATAAAGGAGCATGGTTAGGTTATATTAACGCCAATGCAACAACTCAATATAAACCTAAACAAACCAAATCGACTAAAACAGTTAACAAAAATACTGAAGGTAGAATTTTATCATCAACTAAAGGATATAAATATGTTTCAGAGTCAACAGATGGCGGGCAAACTACAAAACGTCCAAACGGTGATATGCATACAGTATTTACTAAAACTGTGACTTGGAAAAAAGACGCACCAGTGAATCCTAGTAATCCTTATGTCGGGCAACAAAAAGAAGTAATTCGAGGCGAATATAAAGGTACTTTCTATGAAGAAATTGGTAATAGCGGAATGGTTTGGGACGATCAAATGACTGCAAGTCTTTGGGCAATTCATGAAATGGCAAATTTAAATCAAGGTGGAACATACCTAACATGGCAAGTACGAATTAAAGGAACAAATGAAATCATGTGGACATCACACATTAACTAAAATAATATCAAAGAACTCTTTCCTAGCAGAGAGAGTTTTTTGTTTTTTGAAGCGAATAAAAAAATGAAAATAAAGAAGAGGTGGTAAAGATAAGTGCTAGTTCAATATTTAAATTACCGGATTTGAATTATAGGTGGAAATGTTTTGAAAAGAATCGCTTAAAAAAAAGATGGATGTATCAAACAGAAATGTTTATTGAAAAACTAAATCAATGTAGAATCATTGGTAAGAAAGATTATGTTATTAAAGTAGGATATGAAACTGAAAAGGATTCGAAAATTCCGTTAAATAATAAAAAAATATTAATGTTAGATATAGCAACAAAAACAATGGGAGCCGAAAAACATCCTGATAATCATCAATATTTTGTATTAATTGGAGAAGAAGAAAAATACCTTATGAAGAAAGCTTGGGGAAAATTGAAGTTAATACCTATTGACGAGTTACCCAAAATAGATAAAAAGATAAGTAAGTTGATTGAAAAGATAATGAATTAATATCTGAGTAGGAAATTATTTTCTTAAATGACATTATACTAAAGTAGAATAATTAGAACTGTGATATTAGCTGCTTTAAAGACAGCGAATTCTTGTGAGAAAGACGTAATCAGTTTATACCTCAATATTATTTTTATTTATCCAACTTAGGAGAAGAAACTTATGAAAGTCAAAATGTTAGCAGTATTACTATTTATATCTCTATTTTTAATCTCTTGTTCAAATAAAAATGAACTAGAAGAGGCTACTAATAAAAGAAATGTATCCTCTGAAATTGATGCAAAATTAGTAGAAAATGTAGTTGGTGAATGGGTTGGAGATACAGCAGGTAATTATCCAACTTACGGTAAGTTTACAATAACTGAAAAAAATCGATCCCTTTTTTTCGATGACAAAAAACTCCAAATTACAAAAACAATAGATGACATTGTTTTTACGCAAACGGAGGAAGAAAAAACATTCTATTATGATTTCAAGGTGATAGATAAAAAATTAACAGTCTATCCATCCTATTCAACTAGAAAAGGCTTTACTGGTGGATCGTTGGCACCTATGGAATTGATTAAAGATGGAAAATGAAATTATTGATGATATTTATGATGTGTGTTTAATGGATAAAAAAACAAATGTTGAATATATTTGCTCCTTATTTATTTATTTTTAGAACGAATTCGTTCTTATGTGTTAAACTTATAATTGATTAAGTTTAAAAAGGAGTTTGAAAAATGAAAAAGAGTTTTGTTAAAAAAATGATCGTGACAAGTATCTTGTTAGCTGGAATTGTATTTGGAACAAAAGTAGAAGCTTCAAATCAGGGACCTTATATTAAAGATGGAAGTATGGTTCAAGTTACGAAGAAAAACTATGATATGTGGCAAAATTTTGGTTGGAAGAAAAAGAACAATACAAATAATGTTTACCAAAAAACATTTCAAGCACGTGGACGTTATCAACATGAAAATGGTCAAACTTATTATTCTTTATTTGATTCAAAGGGTATGTGGTATGGCTATTTAAATAGTAATGCAACTAAAAAAACAAGTAGACAAGGGAACTATATTTCTGACGGTAGTTATGTAGTGATTTCTAAAGCAAACTACGAGCTATGGCAAAATTTTGGTTGGAAATATAAGAAAAATACAAATAACATTTTAAATCAGGTATTTAGTGCACAAGGTAGGTATCAACATTTCAATGGTTCTACTTACTACTCATTATATGATAATAAAGGAACTTGGTACGGTTATTTAAATGCTAGTGCTACTAAAAAAACAAATCCTCAAGGAGCATATATCTCTGATGGACGTTATGTTCAAATTACTAAAAATTATGAGCTATGGCAAAACTTTAATTGGAAGAAAAAAGGAAATGGCGCTAGTTACTATAATCAAGGCTTACAAGCAAGGGGAAGATATCAACATTTTAATGGAAATACCTATTACTCATTATTTAATGATAAAGGAGCATGGTTAGGTTATATTAACGCCAATGCAACAACTCAATATAGACCTAAACAAACCAAATCAACTAAAACAGTTAACAAAGATACTGATGGTAGAGTTTTGTCATCAACTAAAGGATACAAATACGTTTCAGAGTCAACAGATGGTGGGCAAACTACAAAACGTCCAAATGGTGACATGCATACAACATATACTAAAATAGTAATTTGGGAAGTAGACCCGACAATGCTAAATCCTGGTGATTATGGCGGAAAATACACTTCAAATTCAGAATTAATCTTAGGTACAAGTGAAGGTGTTCACTATAGTGGAGTGGGTAACATAGGAGCAACATTTACAACGCAAAGAAATGCTTCATTGTTCGCATTAGACACAATCGCAGATAGTGGGCGTGGAGGAACTTATACAACGTGGGAAGTTAAATTCAAAGATGGAATAATCGCGTATACAACAAGCGTGTTTCTAAAATAATTCTTCGGAGTAGAGAAATCTACTCCTTTTTTTTAATTATCTACTCTAGCATCTAATTTCTTCTCAAATAAATTTTCTGTAAATCCATGAATAGTCACGCAATCCTTTATTTTTTTGTAACCGTACTTTTCATACAAACCAATTTCTCCGCTAACAATATAGAGTGATTGAAATCCTAGCTCTTTAAGATATGCTTCAGCGTATGATAATAATTGTTCAGATACTCGTTTTCCTCGATATGTCTCTCCGACGAAAACATAACCAATAAATGGAGTGAGAGTGTTGTCGGTTAAACCATCTTCTTTGCTAACCGTACAAAAACAAGACAGTTCATCATCAGATATTCCGACAATTACTTTTTCCAAATCAGAGAAAAAGCGATTATTCATTTTTTCAGCTAATGAGGCTCCTGCTCTCCAAGAAACTTGAGATATTTGTTTTGCGTATTTATTCCAATCTTCACTTGTTTTATCTAATGTTTTAAAAGTAATGGTCATAAAAAATCTCCTTTTTATTTTAATGGTAACATGATAGAAGGCTTTTATTAATCATAAATGTTACAATTTCGATATAGAATGATTGTGGGGTTAAACTTCCTCAATCTCTTAAACTATCAAAAACGACATACGACAAATTTATAAATTTGCGCCATCAAGTTAACTGAATTTGTTTTTTAGTAAGTTGTTTTTATGTAAAAAAGTAAGCGTTAGATATTAGAAATAATTTTTTAGACAAATTAATATTGAATGCTATGGCACAAATTTAAAAATTTATCGTATCGTAAAATAGATAGATGATATATTTTTAGTTTATTTATTTCAGGTAAAAAGAAGAGGAGTTTACAAATGATAAAATTGAATAAAATGATTGCATCAGATTACGATAAATATATTAAGATTGCTATTCCAGATTATGCTGAGGATAAGATTAAGTCAGGTGCATGGAAGAAAGAGGAAGCTCTGAAGTTGTCAGAGCAAACTTTTTTAGAAGGATTGCCAGAAAGACAAGAGACTGAAAATGAGTTTTTATTCTGTATTTCCTTAGAGAATGAAACAATTGGCTATGTTTGGTTTCATTTTAATGATAAAGAAAGTACAACGGCTTTTATTTATGATTTCTTAATTTTAGAAGAATATCAAAATCAAGGATATGGCTCTAAAGCGATGAGTTGTATTGAAGAGGCTGCTCATGAAGCTGGTGCTAAAAAATTAGGACTACATGTATTTGCTCACAACAAACGAGCTGTTCATGTTTATGAGAAAAGTGGATTTGAATTTACTGATTTTAGTATGGCAAAAGATTTATAAGATAGACTTTATTAAGAAAGGAGCAAAATCATGAAAGATCAATTATCACTTAAGCTGAATAATAAAGAATTTTCGTTCTCTAATGAGGAAACACATTGGTTGCTGACTAATATTGGAAATGAAAACCCTGAGATACGTGATTATTTGGTATTTAGTTTGTTTGCTCAAGGGATAAGAACAGGTGGATTTACTGAAGAACAGTTTCGTTTGATAAGTGAAACAACCATTTCTAAAAACCTAATTTTTTATCAATTAAACAATCATTTGCCAGAAACTCTTACGAGAAGCTTTTCAGCTCTTTTAAATGGGTTGATTATTGAGGCTGATGGCAAGACAGATTCTCCTTACTACCATTTGCTAAATGAAAAGAATCGTGAATATTTTTTTGAATCAGCCATTGCTTATTTCTATAAAGAGACTGATACATGCGGATTTTCAGAAGAGTATGGTTGGGTTCACGGATTTGCTCACGGAGCGGATTTTTTAAGTCAAGTAGTTGCTCATGATTTATTCCCTAAAGAAAGATTAGTGGAAGTCCTTGAAGCCGTTCAGTTTGTTATGTTCAATCTCGAATCACCATTTATTGAGGGTGAGGATAGAAGGATTGCTCATATTCTTTATTCAAGTCTTAGTAAGGTAGAAAATTCTCAAGAGGTCATCTATGAATGGATAAGCGGGCTAGATTTTCCGTTAATCGAAAACAAAGATTTTTACCGTCTAGCGATGTTTGAAAATATGTTAGCCTCTCTTTATTTTCACTCATTAGAAACTGACATTTTGGAAAAAGATTTAAAAGAATTGATGCTTTCTTATTTAAAAAACTACTAACTTAAAAACTTCTTTAACTTTTCAACGTTAAGGAAGTTTTTATTAAATAGAAATGATAACCGTTATCATTCGTATATTTCTTATGATATACTGATAAAAGTTTAATCATTTTATTCGAATCGATGGGAGGACAAGAATGAATAAATTGAAAAAAAGCCTATTTATTATTTTAGGTGGTATATCGTTTGGTCTTGGGACCCTAGGTTTAAGCTTACCGTTTATTCCGACAGTGCCTTTTTATATGCTAACAAGTTTCTTGTGGCTAAGAAGTTCTGAGAAGTTATATGGAAAGTTTGTGCAGTCTAAATATTATCAAAAATATGTGCAAGAAATGATTATCAATAAGGAAATGACAACTAAGGGGCTAGTTCGCTTATTTGGTATGATTTTGGTTGTCTTTTTGATACCAGGTATTCTAGTTGATAATTTGGTCATGCGTGTCTCTTTAGTGATTGTGTATGTCCTACACGTTATCTTTTTGACTTATTATTTTAAGAGTAAGAAAAGAAAAAGTAATAAAGTGAAAGTCGAGGAGAGCTATGATAGATAAGCGTTTATTTAAACTTGTCGATAGTCGTTCTTTAGTCTGGCTTGTACTGTCTAAAGTCATGATGCTTCTATTTTCGATTTGGTTATGGCTTACAATTGCCGCAGAACTGACTTTTTTACTTGAAAATCAAACATTGAAAAGCCCAGTTTATTTAATGAGTGTGGTCGTTGTTGCCTTTATCTGTAAAAGTTTTTTTATTAAGCGTATTGAAACGTTTACTTATAAATCATCTGCTGAATTACGTCTATCTTTTAGAGAGTCAGTGATGAAAAAAGCATTTAAATTAGGAAGTGACAATCGAAATCAATTGCCACTAACTAAGTTATCTCAATTAATGGTTGATGGGGTAGAGCAATTAGAAATTTACTATGCTCGTTTTTTACCTCAACTTTTTTATTGTGGTATATCTTCTGTTATTATTTTTATTGTTTTAGCTAATTATTCAATAAAACCGGCGATTGCGTTACTTATTTGTATGCCAATGATTCCGATTGTGATTATGGTTATTATGAAAATTGCCAAAAGAATTTTAAAGCGTTATTGGGATGATTACACTGATTTAGGTGTTAGATTTCATGAAAATTTGATGGGATTAAGTGTGTTGAAAGCCTTTGATCAAGATAAGGAAAAACAAAAAATAGTTGAAAAAGATGCTGAAGTTTTTAGAAAATCAACGATGGCGTTACTTTCGATGCAATTAAATTCTATTACAGTGATGGATATTATTTCATATGGCGGTGCTGGGCTAAGTATTGGTTTAGCACTTTTAAATTTCTCGAATGGAACTATCTCAATCATGGGATTATTGATGTTTATTTTGCTGAGTGCTGAATTTTTTATTCCGATGCGTCAGCTAGGTTCGCTGTTCCATGTCGCAATGAATGGTATTAGTGCTAGTGATGAATTGTTTAGCTACCTTGAGTTAGAGGAGCCTGAGTACGGAGAGCAAAATCAATTGAAACTTCAAGAGATAAAAGAAATTATTTGCGAAGAGGTAGGGTTCATTTATGACACATCAAGTTCATTTTCAGCTAACGATATTAATGTAACTTTAAAGCAAGGGACTTTTACAGCAGTAATCGGGAAATCTGGCTCTGGGAAAAGTACACTTGTGAAGCTGTTGTCGGGAGAATTAAAAAATACAGCTGGTCACATCTATTGGAATGAAGAGAAGATGTCTATTTTTAGTCGTTCGTTAATTGAAGAGCATATGATGGTTATTAATAATCATAGTTATTTATATGGAACGACAATTAGGGAGAATCTTCTGTTAGGTAATCCGTCTGCAACGGGAGAAATGCTGTGGGGTGTATTAAAACAAGTAAGATTAGAAGAATTTGTTAAGAGCCAAGCAAAAGAACTAGATACGCCGTTAACTGAAAATGGACAGAATCTTTCGGGCGGACAAAGACAACGATTAATTTTAGCAAGAGCTTTGCTGAAAAAATGTGATTTTTATATATTTGATGAAATTACATCAGGTATTGATATTGAAAGTGAAAACTATATTTTAGAAGTTATCAAAGACTTAGCTAAACATTCGATTGTTTTGTTTATCTCACATCGTCTTTACAATGTGGTTGATGCAGATCATCTACTAGTCATGGAAGCAGGTCACGTGGTTGAGCAAGGTTCTCCAAACGACTTAGTTACTTCGTCTACTTACTTTAAAACTTATTTTGAAGAAGAGAAAATGCTTCAGGAGGTGTTGGACAATGAATAACGTTAAAAATACACAAGTCATTGGCTGGTTACTTTCTTTTGTTAAACCTCTAAAATTAAAAGTTACTGGAGCTATTTTGTTAGGAATGATTAGTAATTTATCTGTTGTGATGATTACATTCCTTGGTACAAGAGAAATGTTACGATTAATTGATGGAAACACTTCAACTGTATATCGGACTTTCTGGTTGTTAATCCTCTGTGGTGTTATTCGCGGTGTAGCAAGATATATGGAACAATATTTAAATCATGATATTGCTTTTTCATTACTTGCAGATGTCCGTTCGACGATCTTTAAAGTATTGCGAAAATTAGGGCCAGCTAGATTATCTGGTAAGAATAGTGGAGATATGATTACGGCTATTACAACAGATGTTGAAGCGTTAGAAGTCTTTTTTGCTCACACGGTTTCACCTGTTTTTATTGCGTTAGGCACTTCGCTTATTTTGATAAGTTATTTTGCTCATATTTCAATATTTATAGGTCTTATCTTACTGTTAGGTCATCTCTTTATCGGAATTTTTGTACCAGTGATTAGCTATAAACAACATGAAAAAACAGCCTCAGATTATCAAGAAACTTTTGTTAACTTAAATCAAGCTGTGATGGAAAATGTTGAGAGTATTCGAGATGTTAATCAATTTTCATTGGAAAATGAGCGGTTAGCCGATTTAGCCAATGTTGGTAAAAACTTAAATCAAGAGTATCAACGTAAATTAGGTCAAAGTAGCTCCATTCAAATACTAAGTGAATTAGGGGTTTTAGGAACGACTCTAGTAATGATTTTAGTAGGAAATTTCTTAAGTTTACCTGCTAGTGAAATTGTATTAGCAAGTGTCTTAACATTAAGTTCTTTTGGTGGTGTATTAGCCTTAAGTGGCTTAGGAAATGCGTTGCTGTCAACTTTTGCTAGTGGTAAGCGTCTCTTTAGTCTAGTTAATGAAGAACAAGTGGTAACCTTTGTTGAGACGACAACTCCAAAGATAGAATTAGAAAACCTGAGTGTTCAAGATTTGTCTTTTGCTTATGAAGAAACGCCGATTTTTGATTCATTTAATTTATCTCTTCCAAAAGGAAAAACCTTAGGCATTGGGGGAGAAAGTGGTAAAGGAAAAAGTACTTTATTGAAGTTAATGATGAGATATTGGGATCCTGAAAAAGGACAAATCAAACTGAATGATGTTGATTTAAAAGAATTTAGTGAAACGGAGCTTCATGAAATAGAAAGTGTTATGGAACAAAGAACATTTATTTTTGCTGATACAATTGCACAAAATATGACTCTGGGTAAACCTGGTGTTCCAATGACTGAGATAAAAGAAGCTGCTAAACAGGCTCAGTTGTCTGATTGGATAGAAAGTTTACCGGAGCAATATGAAACTAAAATTGGTGGTACTTTCAGAAGTATTTCAGATGGCGAAAGACAACGAATTGGTTTAGCTCGCGTCTTTTTACATGATGGTGATTTATTACTTTTTGACGAACCAACTAGTAGTTTAGACTACATCAATGAGCAAAATATTTTAAAAACAATTGAAAAAGCGAGTGAAGGAAAAACAACTATTATTGTTTCTCATAGAGCGTCAACTTTGAAAATTGCAGATGAAATATTAATGATTGAATAACGTTAGATGGGTCAGCTTGATGAGCTGATCCTTTTTTGTGCGCAAATTTCTAATAAACTTTCATCCACTTTAGGAATAACTAAATCAGCAACTGAAATCAATTTTTGATTGTTAAAACCAACAGCAATTCCAAGACCTGATTCATTAATCATCTCGATATCATTACTGCCGTCACCAATGGCGATACAATCACTTATAGTTAAATTGTAATAGGACAATGCTTTTAGAATACCGGTCATTTTTGTGATATCTTTTTCGAGGAGACTAACAATAGTTGGATGCCATCTTGAAACTTTTAAGGTTGAGAAATGGTTGTTTAGTTCTATATCTGTTTCAGTTAAACAAAATAGGCAGATAAGATGCACTTGAGTTACAACAGAGTGATTGTATCTCTCTAACTGATTTATTTTAAAATCCATAGATTCTTTTAAACCAAGTTCTAAATTCGAATTTTGGACACCATTATAAAGCAATTCATTTGTATAAAAAGTACATGGAATTTGTTTATCTTTACAGAAATCCTCAATCATTTTAATATTGTTAGTAGAGTAATTATACGAGTCGATTATTGTTGAATCATTAGCAACTAATGCGCCATTAGCACTAATAATGCAATCAACTAGACCTTCATCAAGTAAGTAATCACAGTGATTATGAGGACGTCCAGTAGCTAAAAAAATAATAAAATCTTGTTTTTTTAATTGAGTAAGAATAGAACGGATTGAGTTGGTAATTCTTTTTTGATTGGCTAATTTAAGCGTACCATCATAATCAAAGATAATTGCTTTATATTTAGTCATGATTTAGCCTCCTTTTTAGATTAGTTTATTTTAACATATCAAGGGTTTATTTATTTCCTTCAAGTAGTATATACTGAGTAATAGAATAACAATTTGTAAGTGAAGGGGAGTTCCCAAAAATGACAACGTATACTTTTAAGCCAGATTTAGCTTTAGAAACAGATTTATTTATTAAAGAATACATCGAATCTATTGAGTCCGTTGATAAAAGTTACAAAGAAGAAGCAAGAGATTATTGTGATAAACTCGCTGTCCCACCTGGAGCGCTAGGTCAAGTAGCGGAAGTTTATCAGAGACTGTATGAAATTGGTAAAGGAAGCGTTCAGGTAGATAAACCTGGAGTATTGGTTTATGTTTCAGATAATGGAGTCGTTCAGGCTGGTGTGAGTAACAATCCAGTCATAACAACTTATCAAGTGGCAGAGAATATGTTAGAAGGTAAAGCAACAATTAGTTTGCTAACAAAACATTCAAATAGTGACCTAGAGATAGTGGATTTAGGTTGTTTGACTGACTTATCATCTGGAACAACATATAAGATTAGTCATGGCACTAAAAATTTCAATGAAGAACCAGCCATGACGAGAGAACAAGCAGGTCAAGCCATAATAGCAGGTATTAAGATTACTGAAAAACAAATAGAAAAAGGTTGGAACATTGTTGGAACTGGAGAAATGGGCGTAGGAAATACAACAACTTCTGCAGCTGTTATCTCAACTATTTTAGGAACCGATATAAAAGAGACAATTGGTTTAGGAGCAGGACTAGACAAAGCAGGAAGAATGAGAAAAGAGCAAGTGATTACAGAAGGAGCACTGAAACACCAACCTTTTAGAGATGGTTTGGATATTGCTAGTAAAATTGGTGGCTACGATATTTTAGGGATAGCAGGTACTTTCTTAGCTTGTGCTAAACATAAAATACCTTGTGTCATTGACGGTGTTATTTCAATGGCAGGAATGTTAGTTGCTCAAACCATTGAACCTAAAATTATTGACATTGCATTTGCTTCTCATATTTCAATGGAACCTGGTTATCAAAAAGCATTGACACATACTAAATTGCAACCACTTTTTTATTTGGATATGCGTTTAGGTGAAGGTTCAGGGTGTCCTTTTCTATTCCAATTTATGGAGACAGCTAAATTTACAATTGAAAACATGGTGGATTTTGATAAGGCTGGGCTAACAGTTGATGATTACGTAGATATAAGAGTTGAGAATTAGATATTAAGAGAATCCGTTGAATATTCAATGGATTTTTTTGTTTCTATTTGTTAACTTTTTATAGCACACCTTTTAATTATATTTGTTTATAGTAATATGGAATTAGAAGTTAAACATTAAAAAGGAGAAATTGTGTTATGAAAAGGATTAAGTTATTTAGTTTAGCATTAATAGCAGTCACTACTCTAGGAGGATGTGCAACTAAAAAGGAAGAAAATAGCAGTCAATCTAGTGTGAGCACTGAAGAGCAAATAAGTAGTTCAACTAAAGAAACAACAAGTAAATCTGCACCTAAAAGTAGCGAGTCATCATCTAAAAACTCATCTGTAAGTAGTACTTCGGATAGTTCTTCAAGAAATAATGCTAGTTCAGAAAATGTTGATAAGTTAGAAGCAACAGATAATATGTCAGAAGTTAGCTATGATGAAGATACAAAAACTTTAACGACACCGATTTCTAAAGTTCAAATAGTGGGGCAAGAGTTTAATACTTGGAAAAGAGGAACAAAAACAGAAAAAATCTTTATTTTAAGATATTCTGTTGAAAATACGAGTGATGAAATCTTTAATTCAGCTAATCACGGATCATTAAGATATCTAGATGTGGTTACTGAAGAACCAGGAAAGAAATTTAGTGGATTACCAACAAGAGTTTTATCACAAGAGACAGATCCTTATCATGAGGAATATAAAAATACGCAGAAACGCTTAGAACAAAATGATAAAACAACAATTGCTACAGCATACGCGTTCCGAGAAGATGTGAAATCTATTTATGTTGAATTTTATGATGATCAAAATAATTCTGTTAAAAGGTTACAAGTAGATGTACCTGAAAATTAATGATTAAAAGAGGACGATTAATTAATGAAAAAGAAATATATTTATTTAGGGTGTAGTTTAATTATTTTTTCAGCTTGCTCAGCATCAAAACAAGTTGAAACAACTGAAAGTCAAATAGCGAGTAAGCAAACAGAGGTAAGCTCAAGTGAAATTAAAGAAAAGAGTACACCCGTTAAAGAGAAAAATTTTGAAGGAACTATGGGAAAACACCATTTTGAATTTTCATTTCTTGATAATGAAAAGTATGTTGAAAAACTAGTTACAGCAGGAATAAAAAGTAACTTTGTTAATTATACTGAGGGAACTTATGAAATGAATCAAGATGAGATTGAGTTAAAACCACTAAAAAATGTTTATTATGAAGTTTTTTTAGATGACCCTTTTAAGTTTATCCAATCTGATGAGAAAGAAAAAAATTCTTTTGAAAAATTGTTTTATGAGAAAGATGGAAGTATTACAATTACGTATATTTTAGGAAAAGATAAAATTCAAGATGCTCCAGATGATGCTGTTAATAAGCTTGTTGAAACATCCGAAAAAGCTGAAACTTATAATGATATTAAAGAAGCGATGGTACAAGGTAACCCAACTGATGTATTATTTACAGATGAATCTTCATTCTCCAATTGGGTTTTGGCACACATGGCATCACTAGATTTAAAAGTAAGAAATTTAGATAGTGGAGGGACTTTAGATAATGGAGCTAAAATGCGCTATACATTAAATCTACACTATGAAGGATTTGAACAGGCACCTGGAACGACGATTGGAATCGATGAAAATAATGATATGTATGAGGATACACCAAGAGATGGTCAACCAAGAAATCTTTCAATATCTACGAAATGGAATGAGATGTTGAGAAAAGATCTTGAAGCTGGAAAAATTGTAAAAAGCCCTGATAGAATTGCTTTAGAAAAATTAGCAGACTTAAAAGGTGTTTGGGGTATTCCACATAGTGATCTTGGGTTTGAAATTATGTCCAATGGAAATTTTGCCAATTTAGAATTTGGCAAATCAGAGCCTAGAATAAGTATGGTAAATCTTAAAAATTATGATGAATCTTCAAATAGTTTCTTACTTGAAATAGAAGGAAAAGAGGAAACTTTGACTATAATTGATGAAGACCATTTTAAATTAGGTGATTCAGTATATGAAAAGCAAAAAAATGTTAGTACATTATTTAGAAAGTAGCTAGATTAAAAAGGAGCAAACATATTTTTTGTTTGCTCCTTTATTTATTTTTACTTAACACATCTCTCTAGTGTTTCTTTAATACTTTCAACAACATCATGTTCTTGGATATTTAAAACATGGCGTGTTTCTTCTGGGTCAATGAATAAATCAATGGATTGTAATTTTCCACTCACTACCATATGAATACCGTGTTCAACCCCGTTAGCATCTGCTTCTTGATCAATTGCTTCGTAAGCGGGTTTCATTTGGTCATAAGTTAGAACTGGTACTTGAGTTGTTTCTGATTGTCCAAGGGCTTCGACAATCATTGTGTAAAAATCTTTGTAGCTCATATTTAGAGCACAAATAGGATAAGTTCCTCTATGTTTACCATTTTCTAAAGCGCCAAGTGCTGCTTCTGCAACTTGTTCAACAGTTACCATAGCAGTGCCTCCAGCTGGTGCAGGGAAAAGGTCTTTACCTCTTGCTTGATCAACAAACATGGTCCAAAGAGGTTCTCTTCCTGGCATTGTACCGAATATGTAAGGTAAACGAATCGAACAAACAGTCATTTCACCTTCTCCTTCAGCAAAGGCTACTTGTTCTTGAAGTAATCGGTTATTCGGATAACCTTGTTTTCGAAGCTCAAATTCAGGTAATCTCTCTGTAAATTCAGCAAAATAAGAATTGAAAATGACGAATTTTTTCAAACCAGCTAAGCGGGAAAGTCTCGCTAAACGTTGTGTAGGTACCACATTCATTTCATAGAAAAATTTCATTGCAGGCTTTTTAGGTACTGTTCTTTCATCTGCGCCAGCTGCGTAAATAAAGCCGTCGCAATCACTTAATAGAGCAATAATTTCTTCATCTGAGAGTTCGTTAATATTTCCTAGGGAACACTCAACACCATCTGGTAGTAAATCTTTTGTTGGCATTGGTGGAAGTGACATGGTTTTAACTTCGTACCCATTCTTTAGTAATTCTTTTGTTGTATAGTAGCCAAGAAAACCAGTTCCACCAAGAATAAAAATTTTAGACATATGAAAACCTCCGATTTGTATTTTAGTTCACATGTAGTATAGAATAGGAATTAAGAAAATAAGTATCAAAAAAAGACAAATCACTAATTTTTTATCGAGAGGACTTAGACTTATGACAGATAATTTTCCTTATATAAGTGGTGATTATTTTTCAGAAAAATATCAACCATTTGAGTTAACATTGACGAATGAAACTCTTTTCAAAACGGAAAAGGAGCATTTTAGAAATGAAATTGAATATATTTTTGTAAGTGATGGATTAGGTTCGATTGAAATTAATGGGGCAGTTGTCTCTATTAAAAAAGGTGATTTTATTCAGTTAATGCCGTATCATGTTCACCGATTTATATTTGAAAAGGAAGAATCCATTCAAATTGTTAAAATCCGCTTTTCAATTGGCTTGTTATTATATACGAGCACTAATAAGAAAAACTACTTAAAATTTATTCAATCCCTTGAAAATAGTATTCCCGTGGTTCATTTAAACGAGAGGTTTCAAAGAAGGTTAGCTTTTATTTTTGAAGAGACAATCTTTGATATAAATGAAGGTAAAAAAGGATTAGAAACTCTTTATATTTCACTCATTTCTTTTATTTCTTATGCTTATTATTACCATTATAATCAATTAATTGAAGAAAAAGAAAAGCAGCACTTAGGTGGAAGGATGTTACAGTATATTCAATTTCATCATCAAGAACAGCTAACAATTAATCAAGTAGCTGATGTTTTTTCTTTAGGGCCAGAGGAAGTCAAAGAAATCTTGTATGATTTAACGGGATTTAGTTTTACTCAACTCCTAAATCAAGTTCGAATTAGAAATGCAGTTGCTTTGACACAATTCAACGAGCTTTCAATTAACCAAATAGGAAAAATTTGTGGCTACCAAACAGATAGTGCCTTTTACAAACAGTTTAAGTTGCTCGAGAATAAGACTCCTGAGTGTTATCGTCAAGAAATAAAGGGACAAGAAGATATTCAATCGGATGCATTCGAAATTTTTCTGTTTTTGATGGAATACTTATGTGAGCCGATAACCATTAATGAATTAGCTAAAAAACTCAACTTTTCTGAGAAGAAAATTAATAATCGACTAAAAGAAGCATTTAATCTGAACTTTCATGATTTTTATACTAAACTGAGGATAGTCGCAGCCAGAAATTTATTAATAAGTATGCCACTTAAAGTAGAAGAGGTCGCATTAAAAATGGGATTTCAAGATCGATTGACGTTTTCGAGAAATTTCAAGAAAGTATTTGGTGTAACCCCTTCACAATATAAAAAAACAAAAGAAGAGGATAAAATATTAATATTTTACTAAGATTTATTGATATTTTATAAAACCCTACTTAAGTTGGATGCTCAAATTAAAAAACACTGTTACAATGTCACTGTGACGATTTAGATTTTAACGGAGGTTATCAATATGAAAAAAATAAAATTATTATCATTAAGCGCATTACTTTTTGCAGCGCTAGGAGCGGGAACTATTTCTTATGCAGATGAGAAGACCAAGGATGAAGGCTGGGATGTTCCAAATATTGCTTTAGGAAACGGCTTGAATGAATCGGAGAAAGCAAAAACAAATGAAATCTTAACGAAAGATTTAGATAAAGTGCCTGAATTAAAAGGAACAGATGTTACTAAAAACAATCAATTTATTGTAGATGGAAATGATTTGGTGAAATATGTAACTGATGTTCCAGAATTCACTGCTAATTCAAAAGCTTATTCAAGTGCTTTAATTGCTAGAACCAAAAGTGGAACAGGCGTTAACGTTGAAATTGTTACACCTGAAAATATTACTGCAAGAACAGAAGCAATGTATCGTTCAGCAGCTATTACCAGTGGTGTCTATGATGCTTACATTCGTATAGCGAGTGTTAGAACAATGGATGGAAGTGGTGCTTTAGCGGGAATTTACAAAATTTATGACGAAGTAGACCCAGCAGCAGATGGTAACGATCAAAAAAGTCGTGATGAAAAACGTGAAGTTGCCCAAGAGCAAATGAAAGTTGTTTCTTCTATCGATGAAGCAAATCAGGATAAAAAAGATTATTCTTCTGAAAACGTACTAGTTATGCTTGCTGATATTCAGCTAGAGTTACAAAAGATGAATAAAAAATTAGATGAGATGTCTCAAGAAAATAAACAACAAGAAGTTGGAAAAGTAGTAGATAAACAAATTGAAAAAAATGGTTTAACCGATGTTATTACACCAGAACAAAAAACAGAAATTGTTAATAATATGGTTTCCTTTACTGGAACAGATGCCATGACTGACTCTGAGATGACTAAACAATTATCTGGTTTTAAAGATGATATTATGAAGAATGGTAAAGAGTTTAAAGATAATTTATTATCAGATGAAAATGTAGAAAAAGCTAAAACAGGTATTTCTGGCGTATGGCAAAGTGTTAAAGATTTCTTTTCAAATTTATTTAACTAATTATTAGGAAAAGAGCGAAATATAGGATAAAACTTATATTTCAGCTCTTTTCTTTTGTCTAATATTAGGGCTAAGTGCTATATTTAATCTATCAAAATTAAAGGAAACTGATAATGGATAAAATAGAGAATTATTTAGAGGCCATTGATGAAAAACGCAAAGAGCCATTTAGAAAATTGTATGAAATTGTTAAAGAAAATATGCCAGATGGATTTGAAGAGGAATTTCTATACGGTATGATTTCCTTCGTTGTACCTTTGAAAACTTATCCAAATGGTTATTTGAATCGAAAAGATGAACCAATTCCGTTTATTTCTCTTGCTGCTCAAAAAAATCATATTGCTTTATATCATATGGGAATTATGGGACAAGACTCTTTACTTAAGTGGTTTCAAGAAGAATATGCCAAACAAGTTCCAACCAAACTCAATATGGGAAAAAGCTGTATTCGTATGACGAACGTCAAGCATATTCCCTATGAGTTAATTGGTGAATTAGTTACAAAGATGTCATTAGAAGAATCGCTAGAAAATTATGAAAAGTATACCAATCAAAAAGAGGCTGACCCAAAAGTCTCTTAAATAAAATAAAAGGAACAAAATCTTTTTTTTAGATTTTGTTCCTTTTTTTGACGAAAAAAATAGCACTATCCTTTATAATTAAAGCGTCGAAACCAAATCAAAAGGGAGTGCTATTTATGTATAAAAATTATAACATGAAACAAGTTACATTATCACTAGATTTAGAAATTTATTTAGAAAAAAACGACATCGCTTTCGCGATTAATGAATTAGTAGAGAGTATTCCAAGTTACGTTTTTTCTGTTTTTGATCATCAAATGGGAACCTCGTCTTATGATCCAAGAATGATGTTGAAACTTATTTTATGTGGATATACACAGTCTAATTTTTCTGGTAGAAAAATTGAAGCGATGACTAAAGATAGTATTCGTACTAGGTGGTTGACTCAATCACAATTTCCTAACTTCAGAACCATTAATCGTTTTCGAGTGAATCCTTTGGTTCAGCCAATTCTTCAAGAGTGTTTTATTCAATTTAGAAATCAATTAGTTTCGCAGAAATTGATTGAAGAAGATTCTATTTTTATTGATGGGACCAAATTGGAAGCTAATGCCAATAAATATAGTTTTGTTTGGAGAAAGAGTACGACCAGATTTGACGATTCTCTAACAGAAAAATCAAAAATATATTATAAACAATTAGTCAAAGAAAAAATCATTCCGTCGATTCATAATGAAGATGAGGAATGGGATGATAAACAGTTGAATCTCATTGCCGATTCTATTGAAACTAAAGTATCTGAGTTGACTGAACAAATAGATGATACAGAAGACGTTACACTTAGAAAAGAACTCCGTCGTCAAAGAAAGGAACCTAAAAAAGCCTTAAAGGCTTTTCGAGAATTCAGTGATAGGAAGAAAAAATATAAGCAACAATATCAGATTTTTAAAGAGAGAAATAGTTTTTCAAAAATAGATATAGACGCTACTTTTATGAAAATGAAAGAAGATCATATGATGAATGGTCAACTGAAACCGGCATACAATGTCCAAATCGCAACCAACAATCAATACGTTCTAGCTTATGATACTTTTTCAAATCCAACAGATTTTAAAACGATGATTCCTTTTTTGACCACTATCAAAGAATCTTATTTTGAGTTACCTAATTATATTGTAGCTGACGCCGGTTATGGAAGTGAAGAAAACTACCAAGCCATCTTGGATGATTTTGAGAGAACACCATTAATCACCTACACTATGTATCAAAAAGAACAGACCAAAAAATATAAACAAAACCCATTCATTACTAATAATTGGAAATACAATGAATTAACAGATAGCTATACTTGTCCTAACAATAGAGAACTGAGTTTTAGAAATTACTCTACTCGCAATGATAAACAGGGATTTACAAAACAGTTAAAAATGTATGAATGTGAAACATGTATAGATTGCCCTGTCAGATCTTTGTGTACCCGAGCAAAAAGTAATAAAAGTAGAGTCATTCAAAAAAATGGTAACTGGGAATATTTTAAAGCTCACGCAAGAGAGCTTTTGAGCGATGATGTAACAGGAGCGATTTACCGTCGAAGAAAAATTGACGTAGAACCAGCCTTTGGAAATCTAAAGGCTAATTTGTCGTTCAATCGATTCTCGGTTAGAGGTCAAGAGAAAGTAACACAGGAGTTAGGTTTTGCGTTTATGGCTCTAAATTTGAGAAAACTAAGTAAATTTAGGAAGGATATAGACAGAAAAATAAGAAAAAACAAGAATTCCAAAATGATAAACCTCATTTTAGAATTCTTGCTTTGTTTTAAGAGACTTTTGGGTCAGCCTCTTTTATTAATAACATTTACTACAAGGCTCTAAACCTCTAGCAAGGGCCGTATCAAGTGTCGCTTCAGTGTAATTTCCTCGTCCACACACACGATTATGGTATTTCGAACCAGTTGGTGTGACTAAAACCATCTCTGTGTTCTCTACTTGTTGCACAGCTTCTTGTTCTTTTGCCGCTCTTTCTTCAGCTTCAGCTTGCTGTATTTTTTGATTAACAGTTTCTAGTCTTTGATTAAAGCTGTTATTATCATGAGATAACTTTTGTTTTTCTCGTACAGCAGTATCGTAGTCGTTTCGAGTTAATGAGTTTTCCGCTGTTACAATTGAATTTTCAATTGATTTAATAAGCTCTTTTTCTTTAACTTTTCCTTCTATTTCTTTAAGCTGATCCTCATCTTCTTGTTGAGATTGTTTCGACTCACTTACTATTTTTTGAGCTTTTTGAAAGTTTTCTCTCGTTGGCTCTTTTTGAGCTAATGCTAAAGCAGTTTGAATTTCTTTTAGTTCGCGAGCCTTCTTTTCAGTAGCTAATTTCTTTTGCCTCTTTTGTTTTGCTTTTTTTTCTTGTTTAGCTAATACTTTTTTATACTTTTTGGAAGCTTCAACCTTTACTTGCTTTTTAAGTTTCTTATTCCCATGTTTTGAAGTGACAGGAACAGATTTTTTCTTTTCTTTTTTTAGTTGATACGTGAAAGTAAATTTACCATTTTTTTTAGTTGTTACTTTTTCACCATCAATTTTAAGTTTTGCTTTAGGATTTGTTTTACCTTTAATCGTGACGTATCCTTTTTTATCTGTTGTCATCTGATCATCACTAATTTTTAGGTAATTTTTCTGAGGTTTAGCAGCTCCACAAAAAACGAGTAAAACAAGCAATAGACAGGCAGTTCGAAGCCCTTTTTTCTTTTTAGTGCTTAAAAATATACCAAGAAATACTATACCAACCATTAAACCAATAAGACTAAACACAACTTCTCCTCCTTTTTCTCTTATGAATCAATTATAGGTGTTATTAAATAGAATTGAAACACTCATAGGCAATTTTGGCTTAGAAAACTAACGTCATATGATATATTAAATATAAAAGAGAAGGTGAATATATGTCAGAAAAAATATATCAGTTTAATTCGCTAATCTATTCTTCAGAAGTTGGCAAGGGAGGGACGTACATTATTTTTCCCTATGATATCCGCGAAGAGTTTGGTAAAGGTCGTGTAAAAGTTCAAGTCGATTTTGAAGGAATTCCCTATGAAGGAAGTATTGTGAATATGGGAGTAAAAGACAGAGATGGCAATATTTGCTATATTATTGGTATTAAAAAAGATATTCGAAATCAACTGAATAAAGAAATAGGAGATACAATCAACGTTAAGGTTCAAGAAAGGAAGGATGATTAAGATGGCCAATCATAAAATATTTGATATGTCTGTAGCAAGTGTCTATCCATTGTATTTGAAAAAAATTGAGAAAAAAGAGCGAACTAAATCAGAGTTAGATGAAGTCATTAGATGGTTAACAGGGTATTCTCAAGAAGGATTAGAGAAACAATTATTAGATGAAGTTTCTTTTAAAGATTTTTTTGAGGACGTACCTCAGTTAAATCCCAATGTAAACTTAATTAAGGGTGTTATTTGCGGATATCGAGTAGAAGAAATTGAAGATCCTTTGATGCAAAAAATAAGATACCTAGATAAATTAGTTGATGAGTTAGCTAAAGGAAAATCGATGGAAAAAATCTTGAGAAAATAAGAGTCGATTTGCATTTTTGCGCTAAAGAGCTTAAAATGAAAGAAGTTGTGAAAAGTTTTCTTGAAAAAGGAAGCTTTTTTTCATGTCATTTGATAAAAGGAAAGAGGAATGAAATAAGTTGAAAATTGGTATGCGTACAATAAAAACGGGTTTAAGTGTTTTTATTTGTATATTAATCAGTTTTATCTTTAATCGTGAAACCTATGTTGTTTCTTCGATTACAGCAGTTTTTACGTTAAGGGAAGATATGTATAACACGTTGAAGTTTGGTAGGCATCGTGTCGTGGGAAATATCACAGGTGCTTTGTTTTCTGTGGTAGCTATTTTTATTTTTAATCAGTTAGGTGACGGGAGACTTGTTCAGTTATTTTCAATCCCCTTATTAATCACCCTAATGATTTGGTTACTCTCTGTTGCGAATTGCTATGAAGGAACAGTAGGAGCTTGTGCAACATTTTTAACGATTCTTTTCATGATTCCAGATAATCAATCATATAGTTATGCTCTAGCAAGAGTGTTAGACAGCTTTATAGGGATGTTTGTTGCATTTGGAATGAATACAGCTATTCCTTGTCGTATCAAAAAGTTAATGCCAATCAAAAAAGACAGTATTGAGTGACACTCAATATTGTTTTTTTGCATAACAAAAAGGTATCCATACATTAAATGTTTGAATACCTTCGTCAATAGCTGGAATCTTCCACAGTTGATTACTCCTTAACTAGTTGATTTAAATTGTTTTTTGCTTCTTCAATAGTAGAACCTTGTGCTGAAATATTTTCATTGTTTGCATCAAAGACAATAAAGATATTTGCCTCAGTGTCTAAAGTAATACGATATTGAATAGCTTGATTGTTAAATACCATAATAAATTCTCCTCTCGATTGTTTCTTGTAATAAGAAAGGCATAAACTTTCATGGTAACAAAATTCCTACGCTTAATTTAACATATGGTTTTTCATTAATCAAGTAATAACACATCAAATTTCATGGAAATTTCATAAATTTTTATTAAGATGTAAAATATCAAAGAGAGGATAAACTTTTTAAGCGAAAGATTGTTCCGAATTGAATCAAAAAATAGTATACTAGATATATTAAATGAGATTGGTGTAGATAATATGATTTTTTATTTTGTAGGTATCGTTTTAACTGTTGTAGGTTTTTTATATTTGGTGTTTCCATCAAAGAATAGAGTCAACAAGTACGGATATAGAACCCAGCGTGCTAAAATGAGTGAAGCAAGTTACGATTATGCGCAGAAAGTTGCCAGTCGTACTTTTTTAATGATTGGTATACCAACCTTTATTATAGGGTTTTTATTAAAACAATTTGGTTTAATTCACTTTTTTATTTTGGAAGTCTTATTAATTGGCATTCCAATTATTAGAATTTTTTATTTGATTGAAAGAAAATTAGAAACGTTTAACGATAATGAAGAAGGAGTTGCAGTAGATGAAATTACTAATGATCGAGGATAATGAATCAGTATCAGAGATGATGAAAATGTTTTTCTTAAATGAAGAATGGGATGTGACATTTGAATACGATGGTAAAGATGGATTAGATCAGTTTTTAGCTAGCCCAGATAGTTGGGATATGGTGACGCTAGATCTTAACTTACCAACGATGGACGGAGTAACTGTTTGTCGTGAAATCAGAAAAGTTTCAACAACCGTTCCTATTATTATGCTAACAGCAAGAGATTCAGAAAGTGATCAAGTAATTGGCCTTGAAATGGGGGCAGATGACTATGTCACTAAACCATTTAGCCCAATAACATTGATTGCAAGAATTAAAGCTTTACATCGTCGTGCTGTTTTAACAGATGATACGGACAAAGTGTCAAATGAAATTGATGAAGCATTTGATGTGATTACAGATCATTTCAAGATGAATACTAAAACAAGAGAAGCTTATTTAGATGACCAATTAGTTGAAGGTCTAACGCCAAAAGAATTTGATTTACTTTTAACGTTGGCTAAAAAACCTAGACAAGTATTCTCAAGAGAGAAATTATTAGAATTAGTATGGGACTATCAATATTTTGGAGACGAACGAACAGTTGATGCTCATATTAAAAAATTAAGACAAAAAATTGAAAAAGTTGGTCCTCAAGTGATTCAGACAGTTTGGGGCGTTGGTTATAAATTTGATGACTCTGGAGTCGGTGAGTAATGCGTTATTTACTTCAACAAATGATTGCGTTCTTCGCTATTATTTTGACTGTACTTTTCATTTTCGGTGTAGCCTTCACGCAAATTACTAAAACAACTGTTAAGGAAACAACTTATAAGCAGTTAAAGGGATACTCGACAACCGTCATTGATAATATGACTGAGCAGAATTGGTCGATTAAAGAATCCCTTGATACAGCTCATGCGATTGTTAAAAATCAAAATGTTGGTTTCTATTTATTGGATGAAAGACGGATTGTTACGTATCCACCGTCAAAAGAAGTTCAAAGTGCAGAGAACATCATTTCTAACGAAGAGTTAAAAGAATTAAAAAAAGGAAACTCCATTCAAAAAACGGTTGTGAATACACTTGACCATAAAAAAACGACTATTGCTATGTTTGTTCAACCTTTATTTTCTGCTCCTATGCTAGAGTATGAAGGGGCATTAATTGTGTGGCAACCAAGTAGTAATATAGAGAAAAGCGTTAGTTCTTTAACGCAGAATTTATTCAAAGGATTTGTTATTTCGACCATTATAGCGTTAATTATTAGCTATATTTTAGCGAAATTCCAAGTAAACCGAATTAGTCGCATGCGTAAAGCAACCACTCAAATTGCTGAAGGTAATTTTGATGTCCATTTGGAAGTCAAAAATAATGACGAGCTTGATGATTTGGCTCAAGATTTTAATCAGATGGCTGGAGCACTTAAAGAATCTCACATAGAAATTGAACGACAAGAAGAAAGACGTCGTAACTTTATGGCAGATGTGGCTCATGAGATGAGAACACCGTTGACTACGATCAATGGCTTACTTGAAGGTCTTGCTTATAATGCGATACCTGAAAATCAAAAAGATAAATGTATTAACTTAATGCAAAATGAAACGAGACGCTTAATTCGTTTAGTCAATGAAAATCTAGATTATGAGAAAATCTTGACCAATCAAATTAGCATTGCTGTCCAAAAGTTAAATGCGACAGAAATTTTAGAAACATTAGTTGATCAACTTGGTGGTAAAGCAGCTGATAAAAATAATGAACTGATTTTGGAAACAACAGAAGAAGTTGAAATTTATGCTGATTATGACCGTTTTGTTCAGGTAATGGTTAATATCATCACCAATGCTATTCAATTTACTGAAGATGGACAAATTAGATTGAATGTGACAAGAGGTTATATGGAAACAATTGTGAGTGTTTCAGACACTGGAATTGGAATGACTGAAGACCAAGTGAAAAATGTTTGGGACCGATACTACAAGGCAGATCCATCAAGAAAAAATACAAAATATGGTGAATCTGGTTTAGGTTTATCCATTGTGGATCAATTGGTTAGACTACACGGCGGCTCGATTAAAGTTGAAAGTGAAGTAAACGTAGGGACAACTTTTACAATCAGTTTCCCAGATCAATTGCCAGAAGAATAACAACAATTTAGAAGGCAAAGATAGAGTGATTTCCTTTATCTTTGTCTTTTTTCACGTCTTAATAGTTGTTAGACTATACCAAACTGTTTTTTTTTGATACACTTTAGAAGATAGAAAAATTGAGGATGATAACATGACAGAAAATTATAGTTACCCACTGAATCCAGAATGGACAACAGAAGAGTTAATTATTGTGGTTAATATGTGGAGTAAACTGGAAGAAGTTTATGAGAAAAAAGTTGATGCAGAAAGCTTTTTAGCTGTTTATCAAGAATTTAAACAAGTAGTAAAAAGCATTGGCGAAGAAAGACAATTAGGTAATGAGTTTGAAGAGTTGTCTGGTTTTTCATTGTACCGTGTGGTGAAACAAGCCAAGCTTCAAAAAACTGGCTGGTTAAACAGAAAGGATTTTGTTAAATGACAAGATTGGAATTAATGGATCAAGTTGTTTCTTGGGTAAATGAGGCTGCTGAGGACGTTAAAGAGAAACTGAAATCACCTGTTTTAGTAGAAGAAAAAAGCAATCGACATGACTTAGTGACTAATGTGGATAAAGAAACAGAGCTCTTTTTAGTTGAAAAAATTCGTAAAGCTTATCCTGATGATTTAATTCTAGGAGAAGAAGGTTTAGGAGATTCTTTAACTAGTACATCAGGTCGTATTTGGATTATTGATCCAATTGATGGCACGTTGAATTTTGTTAAGCAACAAGAGAATTTTTGTATCATGATTGGCATTTTTGAGGATAATGAACCTGTCTTAGGTTTTATCTATGATGTCATTAAAGATGAGTTTGCTTATGGTGGAAAAGAAACTGGTGTCTTCCTAAATGGTGAATTACTTGCACCTGTTGAAAATATTGGCTTGCGTGATGGTTTAATTGGCGTTAACGGTGGTATGTTTGCTAGAAATACGTTAAACGCTCAAGACATTGCATTAAAAGCAGTTGGTATTAGAATGTTAGGATGTGCCGGACTAGATTTCTTAAACGTGATTCGAGGCAAACAAAATGCTTATATTTCTAATTTAGCTCCTTGGGATTTTGCTGCAGGAATCGCATTAAGTGAGCCATTAGGTTTAATAAGTTCTAAGTTTGATGGAAGTCCGTATAGTATTTTGGATGGTAGGCAGTATTTTGTTATCGCAACAGAGAAAACATACGCTGACATTTTTAAAAAGTAAGTTTTTTTATAAAAAAGTGTTAATTTGAAAACTTTTCACTTTTTTTCAGTCGTTTTTTTTGTTATAATAAACAGTCGGAAAAATTAGGCGAACAGGGTTCGTCTTTTGTTTTAATAGAGTGAGGAGAGTCTATAATAGTGAAATTAAGAGAAGATATTCGTAATGTGGCAATTATTGCCCACGTTGACCACGGTAAAACAACCCTAGTTGACGAGTTGTTAAAACAATCAAATACATTTGATAGCCATACACAGGTTCAAGAAAGAGCCATGGATTCAGGTGATATTGAAAAAGAACGTGGTATTACAATTTTAGCTAAAAATACAGCTATCAACTATAAAGATAAGCACATCAACATCTTGGATACACCAGGACATGCGGACTTTGGTGGAGAAGTTGAGCGTATCATGAAAATGGTTGATGGGGTTATCTTGGTAGTTGATGCCTATGAAGGTACAATGCCTCAAACACGTTTCGTGTTGAAGAAAGCCTTAGAACAAAAATTAACACCAATCGTAGTTGTTAACAAAATCGATAAAGCAACTGCTCGTCCAGCTGAAGTAGTGGATGAAGTATTAGAATTATTGATTGAATTAGGTGCAGATGATGACCAATTGGAATTCCCAGTTGTCTATGCTTCAGCAGTTAATGGAACAACTAGTTTATCAGATGATCCAAGTGATCAAGAAAACACAATGGATTATGTGTATGATGCTATCTTAGAACACATCCCAGCTCCTGTAGATAATAGTGAAGAACCATTACAATTCCAAGTATCCCTATTAGATTATAGTGATTACGTTGGACGTATCGGAATTGGTCGTGTCTTCCGTGGAACAATTAAAGTAGGGGATCAAGTTGCTTTAATGAAACTTGATGGAGAAGTGAAGAAATTTAGAGTCACTAAATTATTAGGTTTCTTCGGTTTAGACCGAGTTGAAATCCAAGAAGCTAAAGCCGGAGATTTAATTGCTGTTTCTGGTATGGAAGATATCTTCGTTGGGGAAACAGTTACACCTGTTGATCATCAAGATGCTTTACCAATCTTACATATTGATGAGCCAACTCTTCAAATGACTTTCTTAGTTAACAACTCACCATTTGCAGGTCGCGAAGGTAAGTTTGTAACAGCTAGAAAAATTGAAGAACGTTTATTAAACCAATTACAAACAGATGTATCTCTTAAAGTTGAAGAAGCTGGCTCTCCTGATAGATGGACAGTTTCAGGACGTGGGGAATTACATTTATCTATTTTAATTGAAAACATGCGTCGTGAAGGTTTTGAACTTCAAGTATCACGTCCAACAGTTATCTACCGTGAAGTAGATGGCGTTTTATGTGAGCCATTTGAAAAAGTTCAAATCGACACTCCTGAAGAATATATGGGTGGCGTTATTGAATCATTAGGTCAACGTAAAGCTGAAATGCAAGATATGATCAACTCAGGTAACGGCCAAGTTCGTTTGATTTTCTTAGCACCTGCTAGAGGATTAATTGGTTACTCAACTGAATTCATGTCATTAACACGTGGCTATGGTATTATGAACCATACATTCGATTCTTACTTACCAGTTATTTCTGGTTTAGTTAGTGGTCGTCGTAATGGAGCTCTTGTGTCAATTGACCAAGGTAAAGCAACAACATACAGTATCATGAGTATTGAAGAACGTGGAACTGTTTATGTTGAACCAGGTACTGAAGTTTATGAAGGAATGATTGTTGGACAAAATAGTCGTGAAAATGACTTAGGTGTTAACATCACTAAAGCAAAACAAATGACTAACGTTCGTTCTGCTAATAAAGACCAAACTTCAGTTATCAAAAAACCAAAAATTCTTTCATTAGAAGAATCATTACAATTCTTAAATGATGACGAGTATTGTGAAGTAACACCAGAAAGTATCCGTTTAAGAAAACAAATTTTAAATAAAGCTGAACGTGAAAAAGCAGCTAAACGTAAAAAAACAGCAGATAACTAAAAATCAATGTTAGAGGTTGGAGTGAAAATTCCAATCTCTTTTTTGATGTTTTGAATCTACTTTAAATAATACAAAAGGATTCCATCAAATCTCGAATTTCTTCTCATTTTAAAAGAAATTTATCAGAAATTTTGCTATAATGGAAAAGATTTGATAAGAAAGGGTGTTCGTACATAATGAGTAATAGAGATAGTCTAATCCAAGGCTTAAATGAAAAACAAAAAGAAGCGGTAATGCATACCCAGGGACCGCTTTTACTTATGGCTGGAGCAGGTAGTGGAAAAACACGTGTTTTGACCCATCGTATTGCTTATATCATCAATGAAAAAGATGTAAATCCGTGGAACATTCTTGCCATTACTTTTACAAATAAAGCAGCTCGTGAGATGAAGGACCGTGTGGTAAATATCTTAGGTCCTAGTGGAGAAGATGTTTGGGTATCAACCTTTCACTCGATGTGTGTTAGAATGCTACGCCGTGATGTTGATGTTATTGGTTATAATAGAAACTTTACGATTTTAGATAGTAGCGACCAACTAACTTTAATGAAACGTATTTTAAAAGAAGAAAATATTGATTCAAAAAAATATGATCCAAGAAGTATGATTAGTGCTATTAGTAATGCAAAAAATGAGTTGTTAACACCAGAACTTTACGAAGAAAGATATACAGGCTTCTTTGAAAAGGTAGTAGCAACTTGTTATAAACGCTATCAAAAAGAGTTAAGACAAAATCAATCAATGGATTTTGACGACTTAATTATGCTAACGATTCGTTTACTAAAAACAAGTCCAGATATTTTAAGCTATTATCAAAATAAATTTCAATATATTCATGTTGATGAGTATCAAGATACAAACCATGCTCAATACACTTTAGTTAATATGTTAGCTAAACGCTTTGAAAATCTATGTGTCGTTGGGGATGCTGATCAAAGTATTTATGGTTGGCGTGGAGCTGACATGCAAAATATTTTAGATTTTGAAAAGGATTATCCAAGTGCTAAAACGATTTTGTTAGAGCAAAACTATCGTTCTACTAAAAATATTTTACAAGCAGCTAACAGTGTGATTGAACAAAACGATAATCGTAAGAAAAAAAATCTTTGGACGGATAATCATGAAGGGGACAAAATTGTTTATTTCCGTGGTGAAAACGAGCGAGATGAAACCCAATTTATTGTTTCTAATATCCAAAAAATAGTCGCTGAAGAAGGAAAAAAATACGGTGATTTTTGTGTCTTATATCGTACTAACGCGATGAGTCGTGTGATTGAAGAGACCTTCTTGAAGTCTAATATTCCTTATAAAATGGTCGGTGGACATAAATTCTACGACCGTAAAGAAATTCGTGATATTTTAGCTTATTTAAATGTGATTTCAAATGAAATGGATTCTTTAAGTTTTGAACGAATTGTGAACGTTCCAAAACGCGGTATCGGACCTGGTACTGTTCAGAAATTACGTGATTTCGCTGATATTCATGTGTGGTCATTGCTTCAAGCAGCAGTTGATGTTGATTTAACTAATATTACTGGAAAAGCACGTAATGAGTTAGCTGGTTTTGGTGCCATGATGCAAGACTTCAAGCAAATGATTCCGTTCTTAAGTGTCACTGAATTGGTTGAGCAAGTATTAGAAAAAAGTGATTATCGCGATGACCTTAAACGCCAGAACACGCTAGAAGCTCATTCAAGACTAGAAAACTTAGAAGAGTTTTTATCTGTAACTCAAGAGTTCGACAAACGTTTTGAAGCTGGAGAATATGACAATGATGAATCAGAATCAGAAGAAGAAGGTCCAAATAAATTAACCTTATTCTTAAATGATTTAGCTTTAGTATCTGATATTGACGGCTTAGAAGAAGAACAAACACAAGTAACTTTTATGACACTTCATGCGGCTAAAGGATTGGAATTTCCTTATGTGTTCTTAATGGGAATGGAAGAAGGTGTATTTCCATTATCAAGAGCACTTCTTGAAAATGATGAGTTAGAAGAAGAACGTCGATTAGCTTACGTGGGAATTACACGTGCAGAACAAAAACTATTTTTAACCAATGCTTTTAGTCGAACACTATATGGTCGTACTCAATACAATCGACCTTCTCGTTTCTTAGGGGAGATTGATGATAATGTCATTGAAAGTTTTGGTCAGGAGAATAAAGTAGTTCGACAAACACCAATTGGAGAAAGACCTAATCGAAGATCAAGTTATATTCAACCTGAAACAAAAGTCGTTTCAAGTAAAGTTCAAACAGGTGGCGAAACAAGTGCTTGGAAAGCTGGAGATAAAGCCTCTCATAAAAAATGGGGTGTTGGAACAGTTGTTAAAGTTTCAGGAAACAACAAAGATTTAGAATTAGATATTGCTTTTGAAGGCCAAGGCATTAAAAGGCTTTTAGCAGCATTTGCTCCAATTACAAAAGTTGATTAAGGAAGTGATAGGAATTGGATAAAAATCAAGCAAAGATAGAAATAGCAGCTTTGAATGAAACGTTGACTCAGTGGGCACATAGTTATTATGTAAAAGATATGCCAAGTGTAGAAGATTCAGAATATGATAAAGTGTACCATCAATTAGTTGAGTTAGAATCAGCTTTTCCAGAGTTAGTAACGTCTGATTCTATTACACAACGAATTGGTGGAGAAATCTTAAAAGGATTTAATAAAGTTGAACATGCTATTCCAATGATGAGTTTAAATAACGCTTTTAATAAAGGCGATTTGTTAGAGTTTGATAAACGAATTAAAAAATTAACAAGTATTCCAATTGAATACATGGTTGAATTAAAAATTGACGGATTAGCCATTAATTTGCGATATGAAGATGGGTTATTTGTTCAGGGAGCAACTAGAGGAGATGGGACAATTGGCGAGGATATTACTAAAAATTTAAAAACTGTTCAATCAATTCCATTGAAATTATCAGAACCTTTAACAATAGATGTTCGTGGTGAATGTTACATGCCTAAAAAATCATTCATTCAACTAAATGAATCTCGTGAAGCAAGTGGTGAAAATATTTTTGCTAACCCAAGAAATGCAGCCGCAGGAAGCTTACGCCAGTTAGACTCAAAAATTACGGCAAAGAGAAACTTAAGTACGTTTATTTATACAATTGCTGACACGGATAATTTTGCTGCTAACACGCAAAGCGATTCTCTTAATGTATTAGATGAATTAGGACTTAAAACTAACACTGAACGCAAATTATGCGATTCTATTGAAGAAGTTTGGGAATACATTGAAACATTCCTAGATAAAAGAACTGAGTTAGATTATGAAATTGATGGTATTGTGATTAAAGTAAACGACTTTTCAGCACAACAAGAGATTGGTTTCACTGTAAAAGCTCCTAGATGGGCAATTGCTTATAAGTTTCCGGCAGAAGAAGCTGAAACGATTATTCGAGATATTGAATGGACAGTTGGTAGAACAGGTGTTGTTACACCAACTGCAGTGATGGATCCAGTTAGATTGGCTGGGACAACTGTTTCAAGAGCAAGTCTTCATAATGTAGATTTAATTGAAGAAAAAGATATTCGTTTACTAGATTCTGTGATGATTCATAAAGCAGGAGATATCATTCCAGAGGTAACCAGAGTTTTAGTGGATAAAAGAGGCGCAGATAGTGTTCCTTACGTCTTTCCAACTCATTGTCCAACATGTGGCTCTGAGCTTGAGAGAATTGAATCTGAAGTTGCTTTAAGATGTATGAATCCGATGTGCCCTGCCTTAATTAAAGAAGGTCTTAATCACTTTGTTTCCAGAAATGCGATGAATATTGATGGATTAGGCCCTCGCGTGCTAGAGCAGATGTATGACAAAGGAATTATTAAAAACGTTGCTGACTTGTATTTTGTTACAGAGGAAGAATTACTGACTCTTGATAAAATTAAAGAAAAATCAGCTAATAATATCTTAACGGCTATTCAAAATAGCAAAGATAATTCATTGGAAAAATTATTATTTGGTTTAGGCATTCATCACGTTGGTGCTAAGGCAGCTAAATTGATTGCGGAAAAATTCAAAGAGTTAGATCACATCATAACAGCTGAAAAAGAAGAAATTAGTAGTATTGATACGATTGGCCCTGTTATTGCTGATAGTATTGAGAAGTATTTTGCTAATGATGAAGTTCATGAATTAATCGCAGAATTAAAACGTGCCAATTTAAACTTAACTTATCTAGGTAAAACGTCAGAAGACTTATCAGCAATTGATTCGCCATTTAAAGATAAGACAGTGGTTTTAACTGGAAAACTAACTCACTTTAACCGAAATGAAGCAAAAGAAAGAATTGAAGCTTTAGGTGGAAAAGTGACAGGAAGTGTTTCTAAAAAAACAGACATTGTTGTAGCAGGTGAAGAGGCTGGAAGTAAGTTAGAAAAAGCGTTAAAATTAGAAGTTGCTGTATGGAATGAAGAACAAATGGTATCAGCCATTGAAAATAGTACAAAAGTTGAATAGAATAGTATAATGTAAGAGATATGATTATTGGAAATTAAGGAGCGAAATATAATATGGCGATATCTAAAGAAGAAGTAAACCGCGTTGCAAACCTTTCAAAATTGTCATTTGATGATAGTGAATTAGAAATGTTCACTAAACAAATGGGAAATATTATTGAGATGGTAGAAGAATTGGAAAATGTTGATACAACAGGTGTTGCTTTTACATCTAGCGTAGCAGCTGAAATCACTGTTTTACGTGAAGACGTTGTAATTCAAGGTGAAACAAGAGATGAATTAATGAAAAATGTTCCAGAATCTAAAGATGGCTTTATTAAAGTTCCTGCGATTATGGATAATGGGGAGGCAGGAGCATAATGACTGAATTATATGAATTAAGCCTGAAAGAATTATCAACAAAAATTCAAGGGAAAGAAGTTTCTGTAGAAGAAGTTGTTAAAGACTCATTCAATAGAATTAAAGATACTGAAAGCCAAATTGATGCTTTCATTACATTAAATGAAGAAAAATCTTTAGAAATTGCTAAAGAATTAGATGAAAAAGGTCCAAATAGTGATAAACCATTAGCTGGTGTGCCAATTGGTATTAAAGATAATATCGTAACGAAAGATTTACTAACAACAGCTGCTAGTAAAATGTTATACAACTTTAACCCACCATATGATGCAACAGTTATGACAAAGGTTTATGATGCTGGCATGATTCCAGTTGGTAAATTAAACATGGATGAATTTGCAATGGGTTCATCAACTGAAACATCTTATTTCAAGAAAACTAAAAATGCATGGAGTGACAAAAAAGTTCCTGGAGGTTCTTCAGGTGGTTCAGCAGCCAGTGTTGCAGCTGGTCAAATTCCAGTCTCTTTAGGTAGTGATACAGGTGGAAGTATTCGCCAACCAGCATCATACAACGGGATTGTTGGACTAAAACCAACTTATGGCCGTATTTCTCGTTATGGTTTAATTGCTTTTGCTTCAAGTCTTGATCAAATTGGTCCAATGACTCGAACAGTAGAAGATAATGCAATGGTTTTAGGTGCTCTTAGTGGTCATGATGTTCATGATAGTACAAGTGCTAAAAGAGACGTACCTGACTTTACTTCTTTAATTGGAAAAGATATTAAAGGCATGAAAATTGGTGTACCAAAAGAATTTATGGGTGAAGGAGTAGACCCAGCAGTTCGCGCTTCTATTGAAGAATCTATTGAGACATTCCGTAAGTTAGGCGCTACTGTAGAAGAAGTTAGTTTGCCTCATTCAAAATATGGCGTACAAGTTTACTATATTATTGCCTCATCAGAAGCATCATCAAACTTACAACGTTTTGATGGTATTCGTTATGGCTATCGTTCAGAAGATATTACAAACTTAGAAGATGTTTATGTTAAATCTCGTTCAGAAGGATTTGGTGACGAAGTTAAACGTCGTATCATGTTAGGAACATTCTCATTAAGTTCAGGTTTCTATGATGCCCACTTTAAAAAAGCTGGACAAGTTAGGACGTTGATTATTGAAGATTTCAAAAAAGTATTCTCTGAATATGATTTAATCTTAGGACCTGTTTCTCCAACAATCGCTCATGATTTTGGAACAGACCAAGACAACCCAGTTACAGCATACATGAGAGATGTTTTAACAATTCCTGTTAACTTAGCTGGTCTTCCAGGAATGAGTTTACCATGTGGTTTTTCAGAAGGAATGCCAATTGGGCTACAATTAATTGGTAACTATTTTGAAGAAGAAAAAATGTATCAAGCAGCACATGCTTTTGAGAGTGCAACAGAGTTTCATAAAATGAAACCAGTTATTTTAGGAGGTAATGCTTAATGAATTTTGAAACAGTTATCGGATTAGAGGTTCACGTAGAGTTAAAAACTGACTCTAAGATCTTCTCATCTTCTGCAGCTCACTTTGGTGCAGATCCTAATACGAATACAAACGTTGTCGATTTTAGTATGCCAGGTGTTTTACCTGTTATGAATAAAAGAGCTTTAGAATATGGGATGAGAGCAGCGTTAGCTTTAAATTGTACTATTTCTCAATCAACTCATTTTGATCGTAAGAACTATTTCTATCCTGATAATCCAAAAGCTTATCAAATCTCTCAAGGAGATGAGCCAATTGGACATGATGGTTGGATTGAAATAGAAGTTGAAGGTAAAAAGAAAAAAATCGGTATTGAACGTGTCCATTTAGAAGAGGATGCAGGTAAAAATATCCATGGAACAGATGGCTATTCTTATGTGGATTTAAACCGTCAAGGAACACCTTTAATCGAAATTGTATCAGAAGCTGATATGCGCTCACCTGAAGAAGCTTATGCTTATTTAGAGGCGATTCGTTCAATTATTCAATTCTCAGGTGTTAGTGATGTGAAAATGGAAGAAGGTTCAATGCGTTGTGACGCTAACATTTCACTTCGCCCATATGGCCAAGAAGAATTTGGGACAAAAGCAGAACTTAAAAACTTAAACTCATTAAGTAACGTAAAAATGGGTCTAATCCATGAAGAAAAACGTCAAGCTAAAGTTTTACTTTCAGGTGGCGAAATCTTACAAGAAACAAGAAGATATGATGAAACAACAAAATCAACTATTCTAATGCGTGTTAAAGAAGGCATGAGTGATTACCGTTACTTCCCAGAACCAGATGTGCCTCATTTAGAAATTTCAGATGAGTGGGTAGAAGAGGTACGTCAAAGTATTCCTGAATTACCAGCAGCTCGTCGTGTGCGTTACGTTGAAGAGTTAGGTTTACCTGAATATGATGCGATGGTACTTACTTTATCAAGAGATATGTCAGACTTCTTCAATGCAACCCTAGAAGAAGGCGCTGATGCTAAACAAGCTTCAAACTGGTTAATGGGTGAAGTTTCAGCTTATTTAAACAGTGAAAAAATGGAGTTATTAGAAACTAAATTAACACCAAACAACTTAGCAGGTATGATTAATTTAATTGCAGATGGAACAATCAGTTCTAAGATTGCTAAAAAAGTGTTTAAAGAGTTAATTGAAAACGGTGGAGATGCAAAAGAAGTGGTTGAAGCAAAAGGTTTGGTTCAATTATCAGATCCAGCACAACTATTACCAGTTATTAACGAAATTCTTGATAACAATGAGCAATCTATTGAAGACTTTAAAAATGGTAAAGGAAGAGCCGTTGGTTTCTTAGTTGGTCAAATTATGAAAGCGACAAAAGGTAAGGCAAACCCAGGGGTTGTTAATAAACTATTGAACGAAGAATTATCAAAACGATAATCCTTCTAGATAAGGAGAAGGCCATGAAGGCACGACTAATTTATAATCCAACATCGGGTAAAGAATTACTTAAAAAAAATTTGGCAGACATTTTGAATGTGATGGAGCAAGCTGGCTATGAGTCCAGTGCTTATGCAACAACACCAGAACCTTTTTCAGCAAAAAAAGAAGCAGAACGCTGTGGTTTAGCTGATTTTGATTTAATTGTGGCAGCAGGAGGAGACGGTACCATTAATGAGGTTATTAATGGTATCGCTCCACTTGAAAACCGTCCAAAATTAGCTATCATTCCTGGAGGAACAACCAATGATTTTGCAAGAGCACTCCATATCCCAAGAGATAATGTAGTGAGTGCAGCAGAAGTAATCCTTAAAAATCAAACGATTAAATCAGATATTGGAAAAGCAAACGATACTTATTTTATGAATATTGGAGCAGGAGGATACTTAACAGAATTAACTTACGAAGTCCCTTCTCAGTTAAAAAGTGTGTTTGGTTACTTAGCTTATTTAGTTAAGGGCGCTGAAATGTTGCCACGAGTAAAACCAATTGATATGAAATTAGAGTATGATGACGGGGTTTATGAAGGAAAAGCATCTATGTTTTTCTTAGGTTTAACTAATTCGATTGGTGGATTCGAACAAATTGCACCTGATGCTCAATTAGATGATGGTAAGTTTTCATTAATAATTGTTAAAACAGCGAATGTAATTGAAATTATGCATTTAGTTGCTATGATGATTAATGGTGGAAAACATATCAATGATAACCGTTTAATCTATACAAAAACATCAAAACTTTATGCGGAACCAAAAGATAAAGATTTTAGAATGATGATCAATTTAGATGGTGAATACGGCGGAGATGCTCCAATGACATTCGAAAATCTAAAACAACATATTGAAATTTTTGCTAATCTAGATGATATTCCTGATTCAGCTGTTTCAGGGGACATGGAAGAAGCAACAGATCAATTTGTGAAAGAAGTAGAGCAATTAACAAACGAAGACATTGATGGTGACGGTCAAGTATCTGGGAACGATTAATAATAAAGGACGGACTATATGACAAAGAATAAAAGAGATTTACCAGTAGTAAAGAATGATAAAGTATGGGTAGTTATTGAAGACTTAACTCATGATGGACGTGGTGTTGGGAAAGTAGATTATTATCCAATTTTTATTGAAAATGCTATTCCAGGTGAAGAGGTTGAAGTGAGAGTTTTAAAAACAACGAAAAAATTTGCTTACGGTAAAGTACTACAATGGAAAACTAAAAGTGAAAATCGAGTGGATGATGTTGAATCAGATTGGATAAGAACAGGTATTGCACCTTTACATCACATGACTTATGAAGCTCAATTAGCTTTTAAACATGATCAAGTGGCAAAAGTTGTTAATCGTATTGGTGGATTTGAAGCCTTAGAAGTTAAAGAAACTAAAGGAATGGAGAATCCATCTAAGTATCGTAATAAAGCCCAAATCCCAGTTAGAAAAATCAATGATCGCCTTGAATTTGGTTTCTTTAGAAGAAATAGTCATGACTTAGTTCCAATAGAAGATTTTTACATTCAAGAACCTGAAATTGACGAAGCATTAATTGCGATTAAACCAATTTTAGAACGTTTCAATGTTAAACCTTATGATGAAGCTAATCAATCTGGTAACTTAAAAAATGTCGTGATCAGAAAAGGACATTATTCAAATCAGTTAATGATTGTACTTGTGACTAAAAAGAAAAAAGTCTTTAAGATTGGTGAAATCTGTAAAGCGATTGTTGAAGTTCTGCCTAACGTCACATCAATTATTCAAAGTATTCATACAGAAAATAATAATGTTATTTTAGGAAAAGAATTTGTAAGACTTTATGGAAATGAATTTATTGAAGATGACTTATTAGGTAATACTTATCAAATTTCGGCTAAATCTTTCTATCAAGTTAATACTGTACAAGCTGAAAAGTTATATCAAGAAGCAATTGATCGTGCTGATTTGAAAGCAACAGATATCGTAATTGATGCTTACTGTGGTATCGGAACAATTGGTTTATCTTTAGCGAAACAAGTGAAAAAGGTTTACGGCGTTGAAGTTGTCGAAGATGCTATCAATGATGCGAAGAAAAATGCTGAAATCAACAATATT